>JADLKI010000004.1 GCA_015657395.1 Spirochaetales bacterium
GTCAGGCTTGAGGTCGGGCCATTTCTGGCCGATGAGCGCTATGTCGGCATCGCGCTTTTGTTTGCTGAGCGCATTGAGGGTGGCGTAGGCCGCGCTGAGGCGCTGGTCCCAGGCTTTNNCTTGCGAACTGTCGAAGGCCTTGGCCTTTGCCCCGAATCTCTGGATGGTGACCGATTCGATGCGGTCGCCCTGCTGTATCTGCTTGACTACGTCCATGCCCTCTATGACCTTGCCGAAGACCGAGTGTTTGCCGTCGAGCCAGGGAGCCGCCTCGAGCGTGATGAAGAACTGGCTGCCGTTTGTGTTGGGCCNCGCATTGGCCATAGAGAGAATGCCGGNGCCGTCGTGCTTGAGTTCGGNGACGATTTCATCGGGGAAACGGTAGCCCGGACCTCCGGTTCCATCGCCCGCGGGATCGCCGCCCTGAATGACGAAATCGGCGACGACGCGGTGGAACGTGAGGCCGTTATAGAAAGGCTTGCCTTTTGTCGTGTCGAGAGTTCNCTCTGCAAGGCCGACGAAGTTCCCGACCGTCATCGGCGCCTTCTCGAACTCGAGGGAAATGACGATGTCGCCCCTGCCTGTTTTCATAGTGGCGTACATGCCATCGGNGCGAGTGACCTGAGCATTGCAGGAAATAATCGAAATCGAGAGCAGTGGCGGGAGGAGAGCGAACAAAACGCTGCGGTGCCTCATCTGAAAACTCCTCGGTATTTTATGTGCTTATATTATGGGGTATGAGGGCGCATGAGGCAAGGGTGTGCCCGGCTTTTACCCTGTGCTAAAATCGGTGTCAGTCTGAAAGGAAAAAGGAGAAACGCATGTCCGAATACCGTCGTCCGACATGGGACGAATATTTTATGGAAGTGGCCAACGCCATCGCAAAGAGGGCGACATGCGACCGTGGGCGCTCAGGCTGCGTGATTGCGAAGGACAATCAGATTCTCGCCACCGGCTATGTGGGAGCGCCGGCCTGCCTGCCGCACTGCGACGACGTCGGGCACCAGATGCGAAAAATGCTGCACGAGGACGGAACCATCACCGAGCACTGCGTCCGCACGGTCCACGCGGAGCAGAATGCCATATGTCAGGCAGCGAAGAGAGGCGTGGCGATCGACGGGGCGACGCTGTACTGCCGCATGACGCCCTGTCGAACCTGCGCGATGCTCATCATAAACTGTGGCATTGTGCGCGTGGTCGCGGAATACCGCTACCACGATGGGAGCGAAAGCGAAGAGATGTTCAGAATGGCGGGCATCAAGCTCGAGTACGTGCACGATGAGGTGCTGAAGTACAACAGGCAGTGAGAGGGTGGCAGGATCCGGCGCCGGCCATTGTATAAAAGGCGCTTTTCCGTATAGCATAGCGAATTGTGGCTATAACGATAGTATTTCTGGGCGAGATTGTCGGAAAAACCGGCGTGTTTACGGTAAAAAGCACGATGTCCGAGATCCGGCAGCGGTTTAACCCCGATTTTGTGTTTGCAAACGCAGATTCCGCGACTGGCGGCGCCGGCCTGGGCGTACAGCACGCGGTGTATCTCCGGAAACTGGGCCTCGACGGTATCACCATGGGAGAAGCGTCGTATTACAAGCCCGATATGACGGAGTTCTATCCGAAGGCAGGCTGGGTTCTGCGGCCGGCCAATCTCCCCGAAGGCGATCCCGGCCGCGGCTGGAGAGTATTTCAGAAAGACGGCAAAAGAATCGCCGTGATCGCGCTTCTCGGGCAGTCGGGCTTTGCGAGGGTCCACGCCGACAACCCATTTCTTGCCGTCGATCAGCTCAGCCGTTTTCTGCACCGGGACACGGCCTGCATCGTCGTCAACTTTCATGCAGCGACGACGGCAGAAAAGCTCTCGCTTGCGCGCCATGCCGACGGCAAAGTGTCTGCCATCCTCGGAACAGGGGGCAAGGTTCTCACCGCGGATGCGCGGATTCTGCAGAAAAGGGCAGCCGCCATTACCGATCTGGGGCGGACTGGCAGTATATTATCTGTAGGAGGTCTCGACCCTGAAGCGAAGGTGAGAGAGTTCCTCACCGGTGTGCCGGTCTGGAGCAGGGACGCCTCGGCGCAGCCGGAAGCACAGGGCGTGTGCGTGCAGTTCGATGACGATGGACTTGCGCTCTCGATCGAATCGTTCCGCATAGGAGGCAAGGAGATTCCAGATGAAGGAAGTAGCGACAGTAAAAGAGATTAAAGGCGATATGGTGACCGTTTGCGATTCAAATGCAGGAAGGCTGCGGCGTCTGCGGCCTCAACGGCACGTGCAAAATACGCAAAAGCAATCTGCTCGTCTACAATAAAAAACGAATCGATGTCAGAGAAGGCGAGGCAGTGGTCATCGAAGTGCCCGGGACCGAACAGGCAAAAAGCGCATTCTGGGTGCTGGGCCTGCCGGTCGTCATGCTCTTTGTGGGGTATGGTTTCGGGGCCCTCGTCTTCCATGCGGCCACGGAGGGACCCGCGGTGGCAAGCGCCGGTGTGGGCTTTGTAGCGTCGCTCCTCGTCGGTATGCTGGTGCAGCGCCGCAACAGGCTCGAATCTTTCCCCTATATTCTGGCCAAAGAAGGCCAAGGGGTTTTTTGAGTCTCCCTTGACAGAGTCGGGCGAGTGCTTTATTGTACCGCTCAAAAGGAATCTATATGGACCAGACACGCAATTTCGTATGTTTCATGCAGAGCGGCCTGAGGAGGCCGCAGACCAGGCGCTAATCGCGCAACCATCCTATCATACCCCGCAGCGCGGGGATCTGTTCGAGCCCGCACGGGCACCTTTCCAAAACCTTTCAGTCTCACCACAAACCTCTCCCCCCGAAGTGATGCGCATCGACGGAATTTCGAAGGCCTTCGGCGGCCCCCCGGTGCTCCACAACATCTCGCTCAGCGTCCCGAAGGGAAGCATTCACGGCATTATCGGAAAAAGCGGGGCGGGCAAAACCACACTGATCCGTATCGCCGGTCTTCTGGAGAAACCCGATTCGGGCTCGGTATGGTATGAGGGGATCGCAGCTCCGGTCCACCTCCTCCGCGGCCGCGAGCTGCTCGAGGCCAGACGAAAGGCCGGCTTTGTGTTTCAGAGCTTCAATCTCTTCGCGTCGCGCAGCGCGGCCGAAAACGTCGCATTCCCGCTTGAAGCGGCGGGCTGGCCCCGCGCGAAGATCCGCGGCCGGGTGGCGGAACTGCTTGAACTCGTGGGGCTTTCGGATAAGGCGGACAGACCTGCGATGCACCTCTCCGGCGGAGAGAAGCAGCGCGTCGCCATTGCCCGCGCCCTCGCGAATCATCCAGCGATCCTCTTCAGCGACGAGGCGACAAGCGCACTGGATCCCGAGACCACAAGGTCCGTGCTCGACCTCATTCGCTCCCTGCGCCAGATGCTCGGCCTGACAGTGATCATGGTCACGCACCAGATGGAAGTCGTCCGGCGGACCTGCGACACCGTCTCGGTCATCGAGGACGGAAACTTTGTCGAAGAGGGCCTCGTCGCGGAGCTGTTCGCCAACCCCCGCTCCGATGCCGCAAAGGCCTTTCTCAAGGAGGATCGCAATGACTGATGCGCTCAAGTTGCTGATCCAGCCCCTGGGACAGACGATTGTGATGATTCTGGCTTCGACACTGCTTGCGACCATGTTCGGGGGAGCGCTGGGCATTCTGCTGTTTGCGCTGTCGAACGACCATTTTGCGGGCGGGCGCAGGGGCTCCCTCATCGCCAAGCATGTTGCGGACCGGGTGATCAACATGCTCCGCTCCTTTCCCTATGTCATCCTCATGGTGCTCGTCCTGCCGCTTTCGCGCCTCATCGTGGGCACGAGCCTCGGGACGACCGCATCCATTGTCCCCCTGTCGATCGCCGCCATACCGTTTCTGGCGCGCATCGTGGAATCGTCGCTCTCCGAAGTGGATTCGGGGGTGATCGATGCCGCGATCTCCTGCGCCGCCTCGAAGAGGCGCATCGTCTTCGCGATACTCATACCCGAAGCGCTGCCGTCCCTTGTCTCCGGCCTGACGCTGACGATGATAAGTCTGCTCGGCTATTCGGCCATGGCGGGCGTCATCGGCGGAGGCGGACTGGGGGATTTGGCGATCCGGTATGGCTATCAGCGATTCCGCGGCGATGTCATGGCAGTGGCGGTCGTCGCGATCGTCGTTCTGGTGGAGCTCATTCAGTTTGCGGGCACGGCGCTCGCAAACCGGATCAGGTCGAGCCGGTGAGGCGCGCTTCGGAGCACTGAAGCGCGGGCCTGCCGTCGGGCCGACAATCTCTCAGTTAATCCTTCGCACACGGAGCCTCCGGTATGGAGGCAGGGAATATTGTATCCATTGGAGGTCTGTATGAAAAATTCGGTGATCCGCAATGCGTCGAAAAGCGCGGGCCCGGGGAATGCCGTGCGGGCTGCGCTCAGGTCTGGCGTCGTTCTGTTTTTCCTGGTGGCGATGGTGGCAGGCGGCGCCTTCGCCCAGACAGGCAAACTGGTGACCCTGAAGGTCGGCGCAACGCCCATTCCTCACGGCGATCTGCTTCAGCTCATCAAGCCCGACCTCGAAGCCCAGGGCATCAGGCTCGAGATTGTCGAGCTCACGGACTACGTGACGCCGAACATCCTCCTGGCGGACAGGCAGCTCGACGCGAACTTCTTTCAGCACCTGCCGTATCTGAACGACTTCTGCGCGGACCGCAAACTCCAGCTGGAATCGGCGGGGCAGGTCTTCGTCGCACCGTTGGGGCTCTATTCGCGGAAATACAAGAAATTCGAGGACATCCCCGCAGGCTCGGTCATAACCCTGCCCAACGATCCGACGAACGAGGCCCGCGGGCTCATTCTCCTTGAGAACAAGGGGCTCATAAAGCTCAATCCGAAGGCCGGGCTCAAGGCGACGATCCGCGACATCGTCGAGAATCCCAAGCGCATAACATTCAGGGAAATCGAGGCGCCCCAGCTGCCGAGGACGCTGGACGATGCGGCGGCGGCGATAATCAACGGCACTTGGGCGATGCAGACGGGTTTTATCCCTTCGCGCGACAGCCTCGTGCTCGAAGGGGCCGAGTCGCCGTATGCGAATATCGTGGCGGTGCGCAAGGGCGACGCGAACGACCCCCGCATCGTGGCGCTCCTGAAGGCTCTACAGACTCAGAAGGTAAAAGATTATCTGAACAGCAAATACAACGGAAGCTTCGTGCCGGCTTTTTGAGAGCGCGCAAAGGGTAGATAAAGAGGAGATATGGAGGGGGCCGCGTTCGTGCCAGGCGCGCCTGGTGTGGCCGCCGCTTCTGGGCGCGCGCCGCCCTCCCTTTTTAGTCCAGGAGACTGGCGAGCTGCGGGAAGCGGGCGCTGAACTGCCGCTCGAGAATGTACCGGGCGAGATCGAACACATGGGCGCCCGTGCGCGCGATGATCGCCGAATCCGCGGTGACGATGAGCTCCCCTTCCCAGTATGCCAGAAGGTGATCGACGCCGTTTTCCAGCTGCACCTCGGCCCTGATCCCCCGCTGTGCGAAGGCTTCCCTGAGAAAGCCGGCCTGGCGCCCGCTCGATGACACGGGCGCGTCGAGAAAAAAGGTGATTGCATCGAGATTCAGGGTCGCCAGTATGTCGACGGTGAGCTGTGCCATGCGCTCGAAGCCGCGGTGGTCCGCGATGCGGCCGTGCGCCCCGCCGACATCCCTCAGAAAGCCGTCGGTGGCGACGAACATCGGGTGACCGTGCATATAGTTTGTGAGCGTAAAGAGAATATTGTAGCCATCGATGCCCAGCGTCGCGCCCTCCCACGGGCTGCGCACAAGCTTCGCGCGGTTGGTCTGGGAGGCGGCGCGCGACAATACGCCCCGGTAGAGCATCATGCGCCCGTTGTGGGAGAGCCGGTAACGGTCGCCGACCAGTTTCAGGCTCGCATCGACGGGGTATTCCTTGTCCAGAAGGAGGCGGTAGTCCCGCACGGCTCCGACAAAAGCTTCGTCGAAGCGGTCGACAGTGCTCTCCGGTGGCCGCCCGCCGGGGCTCTCTTCGGGACGGANGCCTGTGGCCGGAGCACCGGTGCCCTCAGTATTGGGCGGCTCCGCAGCGTCATTCGGGTTTTCCATATCACGCTCTTGTCGGAGGGCGAACCGTCATAGTGATCATATCTGAAAAATAGCAAAAGTATTGTGCGCTGTGAAGAGCGGATTTTTGCATGCATCCCGCTCGATTGTTCGTCCGGATGGGTTTTGATATGCTGGGGGCGAACAGGAGCACACATGATTCCGGAAAGCGATGCGATCTATCAAATATATCTGCGGAATTTCACCGGAGAGGGCACATTTCGCGCCGCGATCCCGCACCTCGCGCGCGTTGCGGAGATGGGCTTCGACTGGGTCTACCTCACGCCGATCCACCCGGTCGGGAGAGCGGCGCGCAAGGGGACGCTCGGAAGCCCCTACGCCATATATGACTACAGGGCGGTCGATCCCGAGCTGGGCTCGGAGGAGGACTTCGCCGCCTTTGTCGGAGCAGCGCACGCTCAGAGGCTGAAGGTGATGATCGATGTCGTGTACAACCATACCTCGCCCGACTCGGTGCTGGCCGGGGAGCATCCCGACTGGTTCCTGCAGGGGCCGGACGGACGCCCGGGGCGCAAGTGCGAGGACTGGAGCGATGTCGTCGATTTCGATTACCAGGCCTCGCCGCATCTGTGGGTCGAGCTGATCGACACGCTTTCGATGTGGCGCGACAGGGGAGTGGACGGGTTTCGCTGCGACGTCGCCTCGCTGGTGCCCGCGGATTTCTGGAAGCAGGCGCGGATGCGCGTGAACCAGTACGACCCCGGCGCGCGGAAAGAGCGTGCGCCGCTGGTGTGGCTGGCCGAGAGCGTGCACCCTGCTTTTTTGAGGCGCATGAGGCTGGACGGACATGGGGCGTGGAGCGAGCCTGAGCTGCATGCGGCTGCGTTCGACCTCAGCTACGACTACGATGGCTGGGAGCGCCTTGAAAAAATCTGGGCGCACGAGCTGCCCATCGAGCGTTACCTCGAATACCTCTATGTACAGGAGACACTCTATCCCGCGGGCGCAAAAAAGCTGCGATACCTGGAAAACCACGACCAGGAGCGGGCCGCGCATCGGCTCGCGAGAGGCGCCGGGCTCCGCGCGTGGACTGCGCTCTGCCAGTTCCTGCCGGGCGTGGCGATGACCTACATGGGACAGGAGTGGGCCCTCGACCACAGACCCGATCTCTTCGGGCGCGACCCGATTCAGCCCGAGCGCGGGGACCAGGAATTCGAGCGATATTTCCGGGAGAGCATGGGGGCGGCGAAAGAGGCGAAGCGGCGCGCTCCCTTCTTTTCCTGGTCTGTAGGCAAAGACCGCACAGTGTACTGCCTCCGGAGCACCGTGGCGGCGTCTCTGTCCTCTCCCATCGACCGGGCCCTGCTCAAAGAGGGCAATTACCTCCTCGTCGCGCGGCCCGAGGTCGGGCCGGCGCAGGAGACGACCGCCCCATCCGCAGCATCCGCCGCGCTGTTCGGTTTTGAAGGGACCGATCTTCTGTCGGGCGAGAAGCTCCATGTTTCAGAGGGAGACAGACTGCCGGACAGGCCCGCCATGCTGATCCGTCTGGGGAACTGAGAGCTGAGCCGATTCCAAAAATCGGTTACTTTTGGAAGAGTCTCAGCTTTTTAGCCTCTCTCAGGTATTTCTAAGACACTTTCCAGCACATGCGAGGGGGCATAGGCAAAGCGCGGCAGGTCTGCCTCGGTGGTCACCCCGGTGAGCACGAGCACTGTCTCGATCTGCGACTCGATGCCGGCGATGATGTCGGTGTCCATGCGGTCTCCGACTATGATTGTCTCTTCCCGCGTGGTGCCGAGCGTCCGGAGCGCATGGCGCATCATGAGGGGGTTGGGTTTGCCGACAAAGTAGGCCTTTCGGCCGGTCGCGAGCTCGATCGGCGCGACCAGCGCCCCGCAGGCCGGCACGAGTCCGCCTTCGCCGGGGCCGGTGAGGTCGGGGTTCGTGCCGATCAGCTTGGCGCCTCCCATGACCAGGCGCACCGCCTTGATGAGGGTGTCGAGATTGTAGCTGCTCGCTTCGCCGACGACGACGTAATCGGGGTTGACATTGTTCATCGTATACCCGACTCGGTACAGCGCGTGGATGAGGCCCGGTTCGCCGATCACGTAGGATGAGCCGTTGGGTTTCTGGCTGGCCAGAAAGGCGGCCGTCGCCAGGGCGCTGGAATAGAAGTGTTCGGGGGCGACATCGATGCCGAGCCGCGCCAGTTTTTGGGACAGTTCTTCGGGCGACCGCTCGCTCGAATTTGTCAGGAACAAAAAGCGCTTGCCCTCGCGCTTGAGCCAGTCGACGAACTGGGCGGCCCCCGGCAAAAGGAGGTTCCCGTGATAGATCACGCCATCCATGTCGATGATAAAGGCCCGCTTTGTCCGGATATGCTTCAGTGCTTTTTCCGTCGCTTTCATCTCTGTTTCATCCTTATTCTGGGCTCAAACAGNNGTTTTCCCTTGGATCGCCTGACCTGCAGGACCTCCTGCCTCTCCTCTTTGTTCCGTGCCGTTTTTTTGGCCATTTTGAAGAGCTTCTCCTGCACACAGACGGCGGGCTCCTCGGAGCGCCGGGTCAGGGAGAGGTCGGTCCAGTCGCCGTTCGGCCCGAGCCTGTAGGAATGCGTGTTGTCGCTGAAATATGCGCTCAGAATGTCCTTGCAGCGGGCCTTTATCTCTGAGTCGAGCACGGGGAACAGAAGTTCTACCCGCTTCTTCATGTTGCGGTGGAGCCAGTCCGCGCTGGAGAGATACAGTTCCTCCGAGCCTCCGTTTCTGAAATAGAGCATGCGGCCGTGCTCCAGATAGCGCCCGAGCACCGACTGCTCCTCGATGGTCTCCGAAAGGCCCGGCAATCCGGGAATGAGCGTGCAGACACCCCGCACATTGAGTTTTATCTGGACGCCCCTGGAAGAGGCGCGGTAGAGGGCCTCGATGATGTCCGGATCGGAAAGAGAGTTGAGTTTCGCCATGATGAAGCCTGGGGACTCCGGCGTGGACTGCGCCGCCTCCCTGTCGATGAGGGCGATGATGCGCTCCTTGAGGTCAAGGGGACCGACGGCGATGAGCGCGAGCGACTGGATGCCCGAATATCCGGTCAGAATGTTGAAAAAGAGGGCGATATCGGTGCAGAGCCCGGNGTTTGCGGTGAACAGGCAGAAGTCCACATAGCTGCGCGCGGTTTTTTCGTTGTAATTTCCTGTCGAGAGATGGAGATAGCGCGCGATGCTGCCATCCTGCCGTCTGCGGATGACGAGGGCCGCCTTTGCGTGCACCTTCAGTCGGGCCACGCCGAAGGTCACGATGACCCCCGCCTGCTCGAGTTCCGCGGCCCAGGATATGTTTTTCTCCTCGTCGAACCGCGCCTTGAGTTCGAGCACGACGACGATCTGCTTTCCGCTCCGCGCGGCCCTTGCGAGCGCGTGCACGATGGGCGAGTTCATGCCGCTTGTCCGGTACAGCGTTATTTTGATGCCCAGCACCTCAGGATCGCTCGCCGACTCCTCGACAAAGCGCTGGACGACATCGAAGGATTCATAGGGCAGGGTTACGAAACGGTCGTGTTCGTCGATCCAGTCGAAAATGCTGCCGCTTTTTTCGTCGAAGGTCCTGGCGGGCTTCCACAGGGGAAAGANGAGTGAGGGGTNCGGCGCGAGGCCATGTCGTCTGTAGAATTCCGGATCGCAGAGCTNCCGGGCGCGCCCCAGATCGAGAAGCCAATCGATGTGGTATACATCCAGAGGCCCAAGCGAGAGGCTCTGCATCAGCGCGCTGAGCAGAATCTGGTCTTCTCCGGCGTAGACCATGCGCACCGGCGTGGAGTTCTGCCGTCCCGCGAGCACCTCTTCCATCGCCGCCAGAAAATCGTCGTCCCTGTCTTCGTCGACGCTGAAATCTGCGTCCCTGTTCACCTTGAAGACGATCCCATGCAGCACTTTGAGACCCGAGAAGAGTTTGCTGCCGAATGCCAGGATGACATCCTCAAGCGGGACGATGCGGAGCGCATTTTCCTGCGGCAGGACAATGAAGCGGTCGAGATTCTTGGGCACCTGCACGACGGCGACCGAGCCATCCTCTTCGAGCCTGAAGGCCACATGGACCTGCAGACTGCCTGTCGACGGGAAAAAATCCGGTTCAAGGCGAAGCGGGGTCAGGAGAGGGTAGACATGTTCCGTAAAGAAGCGCTCGAGATACCGCCACTCCCTGGCCGTCCACTCTTTTTCGGGAATGAGCTGAATTCCGTGCCCGGCCAGCCCCGGCAGGACGGTGCCGTGCAGATGCCCGTAGAGCATATCGTAGAGCGCCTGTACCTTCCTGTTGATTGCGGCGAGGAGGGTCTGCGGCTCCATTCCGGCCCATTCTTCATTCGTTTGACCGATCTGCGCCGCAGCCTTGACGGTAGCGACGCGCACCATGAAGAATTCATCCAGGTTTGAGGAGAATATGCGCATAAAACCGAGCTTTTCCAGCAGGGGCGTGGAAGGTTTTAGCCCTTCTGCGAGGACGCGCGCGTTGTAGTCGAGCCATGAAAGCTCACGGTTCAATGTAGGAAGCTTGCTCATGCACTCACCCCTTCAGGCTCACATCAGGACAGGCAAAAGTCCGAAGACATCTTCGAACATATCGCCCTTTTCCGCAAGCGAAAGTTTTTCGAGCGAAAAATCGAGCGATTGCGGCGGACGCATGATGAACCTGTCTTCGGTGCGCTCGAAGGAGAGGTCCCGCACGCGCCCCGAATGGCTCCGGTCGAGGGCGTCGGCGACGCGGAGGATGGCCGCGAGCTTGAGCACGACGATGCGTGCTTCGCGCGGAAGCGCAATGTAGTTGACGTGCGTGGGGAGCGGCGGGGTCTTGCGGTGATAGCGCGCCACATTGGAGACGATGTTGATGTCCTCCCTGTTGAGGCCGAAGATTTCCGAGTTGGCGATGATGTATTCGCTGTGCCTGTGGTGTCCGCTCGTCCGCAGGAAGGTCCCGATGTCGTGGAGAATCGCGGCGACTTCGAGGAGCATCCGCTCGTGCTTTCCGAGGCCGTGCTCTTTTTTGAGCGCATCGAACAGCTCGAGGCTCAGATTTTTGACATGGGTGGCGTGCGCCTCATCGTAGCGGAAGCGCTTTGCAAGCGCGCGCGCGGACGCGATGACCTGACGGCGGAGCTCCTCCTCGATTTTCTGATCCATGCCCTGGACCTGCGCGAGGAGGATACCTTCCCGGATAGAGGCGTTGGGCACGATGATGCTCTCTGTGCCCGTCTTCTCGAGGAACATGCGCTCAATGGTGAGGCCGGCCGCATAGCTCTCGGCCTCGCTCCACGAGAGATGGTACTGCGCCATGCTTTCCTCAAGCGACATGTTCGCCATCGAATCGGCGAATTCGATAAACTGCGCGCGGTCGAGGACCGCGTAGTGGCTGAAGTTCTTCCCCGAGAGACAATAGGCCGCGAACCGGGCGTCCGAGCCGATGAGCACGAAGGTGCGCACGGAATCGAGCGGCAGGTCCTCCGCGAGCACATCGCAGGCGGTTTTTATATTGCTTTCGAGGTACATCTCGATAAACTGCGGTGGCTGGCGCGCGGACTCGCGGATCTGCTCGTCCATGCGGAGGGTGCCGATGCTCAAGGAATGGCTGGAGACCATCTGGCCTTTTTTGAGGAGCATGACTTCGGTCGTGCCGCCGCCCACCTCCAGAATCATCGCGTTCGAGCGTGTAAGAAAAGAGCGTTCATCCTCAAGCGCTTTCTTTACCGCGAGATACATGAGGTAGGTTTCTTCGATGTCCTCGACGATGCGGACGTGAAAACCGGCCTGAAGATTGATGCGGTCGATGAACGTGTCTCTGTTGGACGCTTCCCTGAGCGCACTCGTGCCGATCACCTGAATGTCCGAAGGCTGCAGACCATATCCCTGCAGGAGCTCGCTGAAGGAGCTCAGGATGGCAACAGTCTCGCGCAGGCCGTCCCGCGAAATGCTGCCCATGGTGAACACATCGCGGCCCAGGCGGGATTGCTTGGAAGCCCTGTCGAGAATTTTCAGTCCTCCCCTGGAATCGATTTCAGCGACAATGAGTCGTATCCCGGTGGATCCTATTTCTATCGCGGCATGAAGCCCTTCCGCCGAGCCCGGCATGCCCTCTTTGGATTGCTGCAATTTTTGCGGCTGTACATCTGACATAAAGTATATTATAGCATCTTTTCACTATAATGCTCCATGGTATGCAGAATTGCTGCATACTTTGAAGGGGCGTGCCTGTTCAGAATCCGGAAATCACTAGCCAGAAAGGGGCTTGCATTGTACACTCAGCATGTATGGACTCACCGGTAAGAAAAGGAAAGTGGGCTGCAGCGAAGGTATTCCTCGTTGCCGGCCTTATTGCGATACTGTTTTCCACACTGTTGTTGAGCTGTGCGAGACTTGAAGGATGGGGAGTGGTCATCTGGTCCGTCAAGGGAACTGCCGCAAAAGCCGGAACGGTGGTCCCGGTCTACCTGAAGTCGAATATCAGCAAAAGCTATGTGATCGGCCTGCCCGAGGACAAGACGAAAACCGAGGTTCCCCTTCCGTCGCTCGAGTTCTTCTCATCCAAGGGCGCTGCGGAGAAACGGGCCCAGCAGTTTGCACCCTATGCCGCCCTGTACCTTTCGGCGGGGCGCGACGGCCTTCCCGTCCGGGACAAGGCGAGCGTGAGCGCCCGGCGGGTGTACCGCCTCAGACTCGGCGAGTCCGTGAAGGTCTTGAATGCGGCCGAGGGCGAAGCGGTGTTCACCGGCGGAAAGGCTCTGCCGGGGGAGTGGTACTTTGTGCAGGCGACCGACGGCACGCGCGGCTATGTCTTCAGCAACACGATGGTCCTCTATGAGGAGAAAGAGGGCACGACCGCGCCCGTCATCGCTTCGGCGCCCGCGCCGAGCGCTTCCCTGCTCGACATCATCTATGCAAGACCATGGCGCCCCGCCTATTACCAGATCATGATCGATGACGGCACCATCGATCCCGACCTCTTTATCCTTCAATACGGCCTCTTCGCCGATGCCAAGAATTCGCAGGTCCGCATCGAGTTGCCCGGGTATTCGAATGCCTTCAACTTCAGCTCGGTCAGTCAGTCCGGCGATTGGCTCGTCTTCGAGAAATCCAAGCTGCGCATACGCTTCGAAAACGAGTCGAGCATTGTCGCCGACTGGAGCGGCACCGATCCTGTTCTTTCCGATGAGGGCTGGGCACAGGGTGGACAGGCGGCGCGGTTTGTGCAGCTCGACGCCTCGATCCCTGTCATGCTCTCCGGCGAGAACTCGCGGCGCGATTCGGAGCTGAAGGCCTTTTTTCAGCGAAGTTCGCAGTTACAGTCGCAGTCGAACGGCGAATCGGTCGTCACCTTCCTCTCCGACAGCGCGGGCATCCTCAGCATCGACCTCAAAGGCAGTTTCGAGTGGAGCCATACCGAACAGCTTTCGGCGGGCTTTGCCCCCGAGCTTCCTGCCAATGCGCAGGGGGACGCCATCACGGGCAAAATCAGGTTCGGGCTCCACCTGGGCACAGGAATTTCCTCCGCGTGGATGGGCGGATTTTCCCTGCTCGCGGGAGACAAAGCCGACAGGAAGGATTTTGTCTATCGCTTTGAAAATGGTCAGCTTGTGATTGCAAAAGCCAGCGCAGTGACACTGCGCGGCACTGTCGAGAGCCTCGACGCACGATTCTCTCCTGTGACGTACTATCTTGTGGTGAAATAGGATGGCGTTTATTCAGCTGAGCGGGATTGCGCTCTCGTTCGGCGCCCGCGATCTCATCCGCAATGCGACGCTCAATCTGCAGGACGGGTCCCGCGCGGCGCTGGCCGGCCCCAACGGCGCCGGCAAATCCACCCTCATGAAGATTGCGGCCGGCCTCGTCAAACAGGATGCCGGGGAAGTCATCACCACCAAAGGCGCGCGCGTCGTCTACCTTCCGCAGACGGGCATCCGTTTCGAGAAGGGCAGGGTCCACGATATTGCCGAAGAGGCTTTTTCCTATTACCGCGGACTGCTGGACGAGCAGGAAACGATAGGGCGCTCCCTCGAATCGGAGCATCTGGGCGAAAAGGAGACCGCCCGGCTTCTCGAGCAGCACCATGAGATCGGAGAGACGCTCGAAAATGCGGGCTACTGGCGACGTGAAGAAAAAATTGCGGAGGTACTCAGGGGCCTCGACTTCAAGCCGGAGGACTTCGGGCGCCCGGCCTCCGAGCTCTCCGGCGGATGGCAGATGCGGCTGGAACTCGCGAAGGTCCTGCTCGAGGACCCCGACATCATGCTGCTCGATGAGCCCACCAACTACCTCGACCTGGAAGCGCGCACCTGGCTCGAAAATTTCCTGAGGGATTACCGCGGTGCCGTCCTCGTCGTCTCGCACGACCGCTACTTCCTCGACGTCACGGTGCGGGAAGTCTACGAACTCTTCAATGGCACGCTCACGCGCTATGCGGGCACCTACAGTCAGTACGAGGTCCGCCGTTCGCAGGAGCTCGCGGCGCTCTTCGAGGCGTGGGAGCGCCAGCAGGAGGAGATCCAGCACATCGAGGAGTTCATCCGCCGCTTCCGGTACAAGGAATCCAAGGCGCCCCAGGTGCAGAGCCGCATCAAGATGCTCGAAAAGATCAGGCCCATCGAAATTCCCGAGGGCATGAAGCGCATCCACTTCGCCTTTCCGCCCGCGCCGAGATCGGGCCAGATCGCGGTGCGGATACGCGAGCTTTCAAAGGCCTATGGCGCCATGCAGGTCATCGGGAAATTTTCGCTCGAGGTGGAGCGGGGCCAGAAGCTGGCCTTCGTCGGGCCCAACGGCGCGGGTAAATCGACGCTCATGCGGATCATCGCGGGGGCCGAGACCTCGTTCGATGGCGAAGTGAGCTTTGGGGCCAATATCCTCACGGGCTATTTCTCCCAGGAATCCGCCGAGCTCATGGAGTCGGATTCGACTGTCGAAGAAGAAGCCGAATCCGTGTGCCCCTTCGGGATGCTCCCCAAACTGCGCAACCTGCTGGGAGCTTTTCTCTTCCGCGACGATGATATCGAGAAACCGATCTCCGTGCTCTCNGGAGGGGAACGTTCGCGCCTCGCCCTGCTGAAGCTGCTTCTGAAGCCTTCGAATCTGCTCGTGCTCGATGAGCCGACGAACCATCTGGATTTGACGAGCAAGGATATTCTGCTCGAATCGCTGAGAAAGTATGAGGGCACGGTGATCTTCGTCTCGCACGACCGCCAGTTCCTCGATGAGCTCGCGGACAGAGTGCTCGAGCTCTCCTGCGGCCTGTCTCCGCGCCTCTACCATGGGAATTACGCCTATTATCTCGAAAAGAAGGCACAGGAGAGCAGCGCCGGGCCGGGCCTGAATAAAGATCGCGAAGCCGATGCGCCGGGCGCTGGGCAGAGCGCCGACCAGGTTTCTGCCTCGACCCGCGACTGGGAAGAGGAGAAGGCGCGCAAGGCCCGCCTGCGCAAGCTCAAGCGCCGCGAAGAAGAGGTATCCGCGCGCATCGCGGCCATAGCTGCAGGAAAAGCCAGGCTCCAGGAGGAGCTGGGGCACCCCCGCACCTATATCGATGGAGAAAAGACCCGGCGCATCCTCGCCGAGCTGGAAGACTTCGATCGGGAAACCGAACGCCTCAACCAGGAATGGCTCGAGATTGCGGAGTCCCTGGCGGAAGAGGAAGCGTGATCGGGGCGCTTTACTTTGCGCCTGTCAGCTCGGCTATCATCTTCTCGGAGAGCAGCTTCCACGTCGGGGACAGACTCGAGGCATCCGGCTCATCGTAGCGCGCGACAATCTCTCTGAATGCCGCGACCGCCTTGTCCTTGTGGCCTCTCTTGTACTCGATGAACGCCATCTCGTATTTGGCGTTCAGCATATAGTTCGGGTCGCTGCCATAGCGTTCGAGCAGAACCTGGTAGTAATAGCTTGCGCCGTTAAGGTCATATGCATCGTATCGCTCCTGCGCGAGCTGTATGATCTTCTGGGCGCTCGCATCCTGGGGAACCGGTGCCGGAGACGAGGCGCAGGAGAAGAACAACACGGAGAGACACACAAACATCGAAAATCCAACAATTCGAATAAGGTTTCTATGCATATGATTTCCTCACGGAAAAGGATTATGCTATACTCGCCCAACGAGGTCAAGACGAACCATGATCGCGACAGTCATCAACGCAGGGGCCATCATTCTGGGATCCTTTATCGGGCTTTTTATACGCAAAGGCATCAAGGAAGAATACCGCAGAGTAGTGTTCACGGCGGCGGGCCTGACGTCGCTGACGATCGGCATCCAGATGGTGATCAAGACGAACCATATCCTCGCATTTGCGCTTGCGCTGATGATAGGCGGGCTTGCGGGAACCATGCTCGACGTGGAGGGCGGCATAGAACGCCTGGGAGAGCGGCTCAAAAAGCGCTTTGCGAGCAGGTCCGAAGGTGCCTTTGCGGCGGGCTTTCTGAACGGCTCGGTGTTGTTCTGCACGGGCGCAATGGCGATCCTGGGTTCATTCCAGGCCGGCACCGAAGGCGATTATTCGCTTTTATTCACCAAGACCGTCCTCGATGGATTCGTGTCGATCATTTTTGCGGGCGCGATGGGCATTGGCGTCGCTTTTTCGGCCCTTTCGGTGTTCGTGTACCAGGGAGCGCTCACACTCCTTTCAGGCTACATCAGGCCCTATGTGAGCGACCTTATGCTGGCCGAGCTCACGGCTACCGGCGGGGCCCTCATCATCATGATCAGCCTGGGACTTCTGGAGATAAAGAGCTTCAAAACCGGAAATTTCCTGCCGGCCATCCTCGTCATTGTGGCGCTCGTCCTTGTAATGCCGATTCTTTCATTCCTATAATTGTACCATGAACGTGGAACGCGGCAGGAGTCGCGAACAGCAGTTTATCCGTACCCGGCGGGAAGACGAGGCGGGGGTGTGGTATGCCCTCGACAATGCCGCGATCATAATGCCCGCCGTCACGAATGAGATTACGACGGGACTTTTCAGGTTTGAGGCAGAGCTCGATGCCCCCATCGACCCCGAGGCGATGAAGGGCGCCCTCGATTTGACGGTGCGGCGCATGCCGTACTTCAACGTGAGCCTCAGGAGAGGGCTTTTCTGGTACTACTTCGAGCCCTGCAGCACACTGCCGCCCCTCTACCCGGATTCGCCGAGCCCCTGTCAGAAATGGGACATAAACAGGAGCGGAACGTGCATGTTCCGCGTCCGCTGTGAGCAGAACCGCATCGCAGCGGAGTTTTCGCACGCCATGACCGACGGCACGGGCGGCCTGAGCTTCTTCAAGACGCTCCTCGCCCACTACTTCTTGCTGAAAGGAATAGATCCCGGAATCCGGCTCGGGGAAGGCGAGTGGAGCGACATCCTCGCCTCGGGAAGCGCTGTTCAGGAGGAATTCGAAGATGCCTACCAGCGCTATTTCCCCAAGGGACTGCCTTTCCCGGAGACAGGGCTCAATGCCTTTCATCTTGATTCAAGGCCCTTGCCCGGAGGCCAGTACCGGGTGATATCCGGGATTCTGTCGACCGCCCAGGTGCTGGCCGAGGCCAAGCGGCGCAATGCCACTCTCACCGAGCTCCTGGTCGCGGTGTATCTCGATGCGCTCCAGCATATCTGGCACGAGACGAAACCGCACCCCCGCACCCCCCTGGTCGCGGTGGAAGTCCCGATCAACCTGCGGGCCCTGTTCCCTTCGCGCACATTCCGCAATTTTTCGCTTTTTGTGCTCATAAGTGAAGACATGCGGCTCGGCATGCGCAGCTTTGACGAACTGGTCGAGCGGACACACTATCAGATGAAGCTCGAATACGACCGCATGAGCATCGCGAAACACCTGAGCCGCAACGCAGGAAGCGCCAGAAGCCTCGGGGTGCGCCTTGTGCCCTTGTGGATCAAGGATATTTTCGCGCGGATACTCTTTGCCAAATTCGGTGAATCGATGCTCTCGGGCTTTATCTCGAATTTGGGACCAGTGGAGATGCCGCCCGGATTTGTTCCCCATATTCACAGGTTTGGATTCATCCCCGCCCCCAGCCTGACGACGCTGACCAACGCCTCGGTGGTGAGCTGGGGAGACGAGCTGCTCGTCAATTTCGGAAGCCTCGCACAGTCGCGAGACATTGAGCGCCTGTTCTTTCGGCGCCTGAGGAGCCTGGGACTGCATGTCAGCGTCTCATGCCGGCTCGAGGAGGAAACCCATGCCATACTGCCCTGATTGCGGCGCCGAGATAGGCGATGCACCGCACTGCCCACTCTGCGGTGCCAAGAACCCAAGAGCGGCGACTGGTCCCGGCACGGAAAAGTCGTGTGCAGATTCAAGTCCGGAGAAATCTTCCGAGCTGCGTTTCATGCCGGAGGTTGACCAGGAAGAATTCAGCGGCGCCGAAAAGCGGACCATGGCGTGGGAAGTGCTTTCGGTGGCCTTTTGCATAGCGATCCTCGTGCTGGCCGCGGTCAATTTCTTTGAATCGAGGCGATTTTCCTGGTCGCTCTATCCCATCGCTTCAATGTTGCTGCTGTGGGTCGAGGGCGCGGCCCTGCTCGTGCTGAAGGAAAAACCTTTTCTCAGGGTGTTCCTGAGTGCCCTTGCACCTTTGGTTTTCCTTGTGGCACTTGGGTTTATTACAAAGGACCCCCGGGGGCACTCGGGCTTGCGGTGCCCATCGCCGTCCTTGTCGAGTCGCTCACGGGGGCAGTCTTTCTCGCAATCGGCAGAAGCAGACAGAAAGGATTGAACCTGATCGCCTATGTGCTCATAGCGATCGCCGCCCTCTGCGTCGGGCTGGAAATATTTATCGACCTGTTCTCGAGAGGCGCCGTATTCTTCGACTGGTCACCCATCTGTGCGATGTCCCTGCTGCCGATCGCCGCTTTTTTGCTGTATCTCCATTACCGCGTCGTCAGGGCGACCAATCTGCGGAGACTCTTTCATCTGTAGAACTCAAAAAACGGAGCCTGGATCGAGCCCCCATTGAATAAACAGACCATTTGCCATACACTGCAGAAAATTCGTCGATTTGCGCTACATGAATCGGCTCATCCAGTCGAGCGCCATCGTTCCGAACCTCCATACGGTCATTCTAAATGATCTCCGACTTTGATTGATCAGGATTCATGCCTTTCAACAAATACATATAAAGGAATTCTCTTGAATTTTTCCTCATTTTCGTTTGACAGCTCCATCATGAATGCTATCGACCGCGCCGGCTATACCGAGCCGACCCCAATCCAGTCCCGTGCAATCGGTCCGATTCTCGAAGGAAAGGATTTGCTTGGTCTCGCACAGACGGGGACCGGGAAAACGGCGGCATTTGCGTTGCCAATCCTCCAGCACCTCTTGTCCGGGAAGCGCTGCACTGCCCGGGCTCTTGTCCTGTCTCCCACCCGCGAACTCGCCGAACAGACGCGCAAGGCCTTCGAAACTCTTGGCAAAGAGACAGGCCTTTTTGCGCTTTCGATTTACGGCGGCGTCTCTGTCTCTGGGCAACTCCGTTCCCTGAAACGCGACATGCCGGAAATTATTGTCGCATGTCCGGGGCGGCTCCTCGACCTTATGGGACAGCACGCGATTACCCTCGAGGACATAGAGACACTCGTGCTCGACGAGGCGGACCAGATGTTCGATATGGGCTTTCTCCCCTCGATCAGGAAGATTATTGCATCGCTTCCCGAGAAGCATCAGACGCTGATGTTCTCTGCAACCCTTCCGGCGGAGATACGGAGTCTTGCCCGCGAATTCCAGAAGGAACCGGCGCGAGTCGAAATCAGCAACTCCCGGCCGGTCGAGACCGTCAGCCACATCGTCTACCCCGTCACACAGACCGACAAAAACGCAGTTCTCTCCGAAATTCTGAAAGATACCGCGACCGGCCAGGTGCTCATCTTTGCACGGACCAAACATCGCGCCCAAAAACTCGCGGTCCATCTTTCCGAAGAAGGCCACCTCGCAGCATCGCTCCATGGCAACCTTTCGCAGGCACAGCGCGACAAAGCCATGCAGAAATTCCGCAGCGGCAAAGTGCGCATCATGGTCGCCACCGATATTGCGGCACGAGGCATCGATATCAGCGGCATTTCCCATGTCATCAACTTCGATATGCCGGATACCGCCGAAGCATACACGCACCGCATAGGCCGCACCGGTCGCATGATGCACAGCGGCACCGCACTGACGCTCGCAACTCCCGAGGACCGCTCAATGCTCAGGATTATCGAAGGCTTACTGGGCAAACCGATCGAGCGAAAGATCGTCCCCCTGCGTGATAAGGGAATCGAAAATCCGCTGAGTGACCGGGCATATCCGACGCGTGAACCGGCGGCCTCGAATGGAGCGCGCGATGAGCACCCCAACGGGCACAACAGGGCCCACGACAAGGCCACACGCCGGGCCAAGCCCAATGCACCCCACAGATCGGCCCATAGTGGCTCCAGAGACTCGGCGCGCCACATGCTTGGCAGGCATTCAAAAGAATTCGTTTCCATACCTTGACATTTGCTGCGATTTTTTGTAAATTTATTCTCGCGCCGCAGGGTAGAGCAGTTGGCAGCTCGTCGGGCTCATAACCCGGAGGTCGGAGGTTCGAGTCCTCCCCCTGCTATAGACTGGAAGGCTTCCGAAAGGAAGCCTTTTTTGTTGGGTGATGGTCTGTATCTCCCCAGGCCCCCTCTCTCTATGATTCTCTGCTCGCTGCCCATAGTTCCGATGCCGAGCCATTGCCGCATCAGAGCAGAACTGATGAATGTAAACAAAAATAAATGTATATAAAGAATGGAATAATAACTATTTGTAATAATAAGCTTGAAATTTTATGCTTAATAGTACAAAATAGACATCGGGAGAGAGCAGTATGAAGACATCACTCGAGATTCCGATGCAGGAAGTGCGGCGCCGGCTTTCCATGGACAACCCCTGGTGGCAGGCTGGGCGCGGGGTCGAGGTTGAGGAAAGGACCTGGCCTCACAGATCCTACTTCCGCCCGTTTTTTGAGCTGGCTCAGGATAGAACGGTAAAACGGGCCACCGTGCTCATCGGACCCAGGCGGGTAGGGAAGACCGTCATGCTCCACCAGTTTGTGCAAAAACTGCTCGACGAGGGCATACGGGGAATCGACATACTGTTTCTCTCTCTGGATACCCCACTGTATTCAGGGCGTTCGCTCGAAAGCCTCCTTCGTCTTTTCATGGAGACGCATGGGCACCGAGAAAATACACCGCTCTGGGTTATTTTCGATGAGATTCAGTACTTCAAGGACTGGAGCATTCATCTGAAGTCCCTCGTAGATTCCTATCCGACAATCCGCTTCATCGCGAGCGGTTCGGCCGCGGCTGCTCTGAAAATGAAGAGTATGGAGTCGGGCGCCGGCCGGTTCACCGACTTCTTTCTTCCGCCATTGACGTTTGCCGAATTTCTGGAATTTACTGGCAAGGATGCGGCGCTCATACGGCCAACCGGAGCTGACAATGAAATCGGTCCAGAATATCGCTGTTCCGATATCGATGCGCTGAACCGTGAGTTCGTCGATTATGTCAATTTCGGCGGATTTCCCGAAGCGGTCATGAATCCTAGTATTCGCGCCAATCCTTCCCGCTTTCTCCGTCAGGACATCGTGGACAAAGTACTGCTCAAGGACCTCCCAAGTCTCTATGGGATCTCAGACACTCAGGCGCTCAACCGCTTTTTTAATGTGCTTGCCTACAATACAGGGGATGAGTTCAATCTCGAGGCACTCTCCCAACATTCGGATATCAACAAACAGAAGCTTGCCGACTATATCGAGTATCTCGAAGCGGCATATCTCATTCGAAGGCTACACCGTGTTGACGAAAATGCCCAGCGCCTGAAACGCGCCCGCAGTTTTAAAATTCACCTTACCAATCCATCGATGCGCGCAGCTTTGTTCGGGATTCTTTCGGAGAGTGACGGGGCGATGGGCAACGTGGCGGAGACCGCGGTCTGGAGTCAATGGCTCCATAGACAGGGGCTGGACGGCTCTCTGTGCTACGCGCGATGGAAAGAAGGCAGAAAAGACCGCGAGGTCGATCTTGTAGAGATGGACCTCGCACATCAGAAACCAATGACGGCGGTGGAAGTCAAATGGTCGGACCGCATTCTCGAACATCCCGAGGAACTGGCAGGAATCGGAGAGCTGGCCTCAAAGTATACACTTGGCCGCCGGGTCATCGCGACGACGAAGACGGCAACGGGGATCGTGGAATTTGCTGGTGCTCACATCTTTTGTATCCCGACGGCACTGTTCTGCTACTCCATGACGAAAGAAGTTGTTGAATGACAGTTCGCACGCCATGCCAAGCCGTGGAAGCAACTGGGCGATCTGCTGGTGAATTACTGTGCGGAGGTGAAGCCTGGTCAGAGAGTAATGATCGCGATGGTCGAAATTGAAACATATGACTTAATGAAATGTGTTTACGACTCAGTCATACGTGCCGGCGGATATCCACAAGTTCAATTCTTGTCAGAAGAGTTGCGGCATTCATTGCTTTTGAATGGAAATGACAAGCAAATAGCATGGCTCCCCGAGATGGAGATGTGGGGCATGGAATGGGCGGACGTATATATCGCGCTGCGCGGTGCCCACAACCTCTACGAGATGCACGACATTGCGAGCGACAAGCTGTCAGCACAGCAGAAGGTGCTGGGAGAGGTATCCACAAGCAGGTGGAAAAATACACGCTGGGTGCTTATCAGGGTGCCGACGGTGGCCTACGCCATGCAGGCGAAATGCGACTATGAGACGATACTTGAGATGTTTTTTTCTTCGTGTTTTCTCGATTGGGAGAGCGAGAAGAAGAAATGGATTCGGTGGAGCGAAACGCTCAACAAAGGCAGGCAGGTACACATAGTCGGCCAGGGTACCGATTTGACCATGTCGGTCGAAGGGCGTACATGGATTCCCGCCTGCGGCGGAAACAACATGCCCGACGGAGAGATAGCGACGGCACCAGTGTGCGAATCGGTCAACGGCACGATCTATTTCGAAAATCCTGCGGTATTGAGCGGCAGATTAGTATACGGATTGGCCCTGAGCTGGGAGAATGGGAAATTGGTACGTGCAAAATCGGACACCGAGCAGGCTTTTCTGCAGTCCATCCTGAATACGGATGCGGGCTCATCACAGATTGGGGAGCTGGCGATCGGCACGAACCCCAACGTAAACAGATTCTGCAATGATATCCTGTCGGACGAGAAAATTTACGGAACGATGCATATTGCACTTGGTCGTGCCTATCCGGCGAGCGGTGGCACCAGTAAATCTGCAATTCACTGGGACATCATCAAAGATACAAGGATTCCAGGAAGCACGATATATCTCGATGAAAAGCCCATTTTAAAAGATGGGAAGATCTTGCTTGATCAATAGTACCCTCAAACGTGTTTTTCGATAGAGCAATGCAGCAGAGAATTTGAATGAGTCATTCAAAGGTTTCCTGCTGAGCTGGCTTTATCCCTTATCCAACACCTGTTTGAAGATTGGATCATCGAAACCTTGTATGGTTGTATATGTCGAACAGCAAGGCGGCCCACAGTCAGTCTGAGCTCCTGAGCATCGATGTCGAAGTAAAAGGACAGCAGTGTTTCCCAGCGATTCTCGGCCGGTGTGGCGGTATTCTGGTGCCGACAGATGGAATCGGGAAAACCGGCATGGTCCAACACCCCGCCCAACAAGAGAGTGCAGGTACTGTTCAGGATGAAAGCTCTGCTCGACAAGCATCTGAATGAGCTGACCCTCATGGTGGCAAAGGAGAATGGGAAAGTCCTCGACGAGGCGATGGGTGATGTGCTCAAGGTAACGGAGGTCGTGGAATTCGCCTGCGGCATTACCCATCTCACGAAGGGCGATGCTATTATGAACTGCACGAATGGCTATGACACTACGCAGTATATGGAGAGCCTTGGTGTCTTCGGCGGTATTGCACCATGGAATTTCCCCGCCATGATCCCTATGGGATGGATGGCNCCCCTGTGCATTGCCACCGGAAACACGATGGTCATCAAGGCAGCCAGCTTCACGCCAGAGACTTCAATGCGCATCATGGAGTTGTGGGCTGAGGCGGGATTGCCTCCAGGAGTGCTCAATCTGGTGACCTGCTCTCGGAAAGAGGCTGAGCTGCTGCTGACGCATCCTGAGATAAAGGGTATTAGCTTCGTCGGCTCCACCACTGTCGGAAGGCACATTTACGCAACTGCCGCGGCCAATGGGAAGCGGGTCCAGTGCCTCACCGAAGCCAAAAATCATGCGCTCGTCCTCAAGGACTGCGCGCTCGAGCGTACGGCGCAGGGGATTATGAACTCGGCGTTCGGATGCGCTGGTGAACGCTGCATGGCACTGCCTGTTGTCGTGGTTGAAGAAGAGATTGCCGATCAGCTCGTGGCCAAGTTCAAACAGCTTATGTCCGAGCTCAGGGTCGGGCCCGCATACGAACCAGAGAGCAAGATGGGGCCGGTGGTCAACGCCGAACACCGCAAATTCGTCACTGATTGGATTCAGAAAGGCGTGGAGGAAGGTGCTGAGCTTGTTCTCGATGGACGGGACATCGTGGTGCCGGGATATGAGAATGGCTTCTATGTAGGGCCGACACTGTTCGACCATGTAAAACCAGGAATGAGCATCGGCGACAAGGAAGTATTTGGACCGGTCCTCTGCATCAAGAGGGTCAAGAATTTCGAGGAAGGCATCGAACTGATGAACGCCAACGAGTTCGCGAATGGTTCCGTCATCTACACCCAGAGCCGGTACTATGCCCGAGAGTTTGCCAAGCGCACGCACGGTGGCCAGGTCGGTATCAATGTCGGCATACCGGTACCGCTTGGGGTATTTGGCTTTACAGGCCACAAGCATTCGTTCTTTGGCGATCTCCATGCCATGGGCACTGACGGTATCCGCTTCTATACGGAACTCAAGAGCGTCACAGCGCACTGGTTCTCGGAAGAGGAGGGCCGCAAGGGCAAGGTCCTCAACAGCTGGGATGGAATGATCTCCTTCCCTGACAAAAAATAGAATATTAAAATTTTTTGTTTTCCAAGCCAGCGCATATAGTCGTCTTATACTTTACTGCGCTGGCTCTTTTATGGGTGTATGAAACAATATTCAAGTCAGTAGGATGCATATTCAGTCATTGGAGTACCAGAAAAGCAGGCTGTTAAATCCTTTACAATCCGCGCTTTTTCTTTCACTATTGANACCATGAAATCCTACACCAAAGAACTTTGGTTCCAGACGCAGAAGCGGCGGGAATTCATCAATATCACTGAGCAGGTTGAGGAGGCTCTGCGCGAGTCGGGCGTGCGCGAGGGGCTCTGCCTGGTGAATGCCATGCACATCACCGCAAGTGTCTTCATCAACGACGACGAGCCGGGTCTGCACCGCGACTTCGACGACTGGCTCGAGGGGATTGCGCCCCACGAGCCGGTCGGCTCGTATCGCCACAATGTGGGCGAAGACAATGCCGACGCCCACCTCAAACGTCAGATCATGGGCCGCGAGGTGGTGGTGGCCATCACCGGCGACCGGCTGCACTTTGGCCCATGGGAGCAGATATTCTACGGCGAATTCGACGGGCAGCGCCGCAAGCGGGTTCTGGTGAAGATCATTGGGGAATAGGGAGGACGGGGCGGTGCGTCCGGCAGGGTGCGACTGGGGCCGATTCCTTCTAAAAAGTAGAGTAAATTCCTACTTTTATTTCCCGTACAGTCCTAAATAATTAAAAAATTGAGAGGATTATGAAAGAACATTTCGTCTTTTGCAATATTGCTATATGATGCAATAAGATATGAAATGTTGCCCATACTTTGTAGATCTTGACATATTCTTGACATATTTTGCAGATGAGAATAGAATTTCGCAATAGAGAGCAGATGCAGCGCTTCGATGGAGCGCTAGCTCTGCGCTTTGTGTTCGTTTTTTGGAGGATTGTATGAAGCTGGTAAAGGTTATCGGTGGTGTGCTTGTCGCGCTGTTGCTGTTCTCTTGCGCGCCGAAGCTTGCGCAGTCGGACCTCGATTCGGCCAATACTGCATTTACCGATGCCCAGAACGCCAAGGCCGATGTGTATGCTCCTGATGAATACACGGCTGCTCAGGATGCAAAGGCTGCGCTCGATGCAGAACTCGCCGCTCAGGATGCCAAGACCTCTGGCAAGTCTTACAAGCAGGCGAACGAGTTGATCAAATCTTTTGCCGATGCAGCGAAGAAAGCAAAAGATGCCGCAGCAACCAATATGGATCAGGTCAAGGGCGAAGTAGCTCAGCTCATTACTGATATTGACACACAGTATGCCAATGTTCAGGCTCTTGCACAGGCTGCGTCCAAGGATGCAAAGAAAGCCGCCAAGGCAAAGCTCAACGTGAAAGACGTCAACGCGAGAGTCGCTGCTGCCGGCGAGGCAATCACTACTGCGAAAGCCGCGNNAAACGATTCTGGGGATTATGCGGGCGCCAGAGACCAGCTCAACACGGTTAAATCCACTCTCGATGAGCTCACCTCTACGCTCGAAGCCGCAGGATTCACTGCTCAGTAAGTCCAGTGCATGAAAAATTCGCACGACAATAGTCGTGCATAAGCCTACACCAGAGAGGGACCGCCCGGAACAGAGAGGGCGGCCCCTCTTTTATTTTCTTCATCCGAGGTTCTTCCAAAAGGAATCGACTTTTGGAATTGGCTCATCCTTACATACAAGAATAAAAAGTGCCACAGCGCCGTCTCGTTATGCGCCGCATAGACTGATTTTGATATTTAATAAATATTTTTATATATTTCGAATATGCAGATGATCGCTCAAGCGTACAGGGTGGTTGCCGAGAGTCCGCTCGACATCATTTCCTTTGAAGAATGTCTGGTCAATGCATGGACAGGCAATAACATGATGCTGCTCTTCTACGTCAATCCACCTTCGGTGATCATCGGCCGCAATCAGAATTATTGGCGGGAAGTATCCCCCTTGTGCAGAGTACCGGTGTACCGGCGTTCCTCCGGGGGAGGTGCCGTGTACCATGACAGTGGCAACCTGAATTGGGCTTTGATTGTGCCGCGGCCCTTTCACTCCCAGAATGATGAACTCTCTCTGATGGCGAAGGCTGTTTCCAGGCTCGGCGTTTATGCCCGTCCCGGCGACAGAGGGGGGATTTTTGTCACTATGGGAGACGGCGAAACGAAGGGCAAAATCTCCGGCACCGCCAGGCGGTTTGGCACGCGCAACGTGCTGCATCACGGGACTTTGCTTGTGTCCGCGGACCTTCAGGCGCTGAGAGCTTCGTTGGGGGGAATCCGGATATTCGAAGACCTGTCGATCGCTTCGGTGCCTGCTTGTCCGGTCAATCTCACCCGATTCGTTCCCTCTCTTTCGGTCGACGAGGTCGTTGCACGGCTGGCAGATTCCCTTTCGGGTATGGCGCCAAAGACGATCGATCTTGCACGGTTTTGGGATGAGGCGGCCCCGTCGCGGGAGCTGTCATTCTCGGACCCCGAAGATGCACTTCAGGATTTCGATTTCTGTATCGAACGCAGGGANTTTGATGCCTTCAGAGATCAGTTTGGTTCACCCGACTGGATTTTTGGTCAGAGTCCCCCCTTCTCGATATCGGTTTCGCATGGAAAGGCGCGGGCCGCAGTCAGGGTTGCGCAGGGCAGGATAGCTGAAATACATCCTCTGGAGACGGATGATCCAGGCTCGGTCGAATATGCCGGTATCCTCCAGCGGCGGTTCCTCGGCGCCCAATTCGATTTCAAGGTCAGGGAAATTCTGGAAAAGGAGCATATATGGACAGATATGCGGTACTGAACGAGGTGCGGTCGCTGATCGATGAGGTCAAATTCGGCATCCTGGCGACGGTCGATGCGGACGGATACCCGCATCAGAGGTGGATGAGCCCCGTACTCCTGCCGCGATTCTCGCATTCGCTTTTTTGCGTGACCTCCGAACGCTTCGGAAAGATGGCGCAGATCGAGAAAAATCCGCAGGTGTCCTGGATATTCCAGTGTCCCCGGCTGGATAAGATTGCCACTGTCCGGGGTCTGGTGGAGACCGTGCACGACCCCATGCTGGCGGCGGAAGTAGAAGAGGCAATCGGCCCAAGGCTCGGGGTGTTTTGGAAATATGCCGAGGAGCCCCGGAAACTTGTAGTGCTGGAGACAACCATCGAAGAATATCAGTTCTTCGCTCCCCTCACATCGATACGCGAATATGTGAAAGCGGAGGTGTGCGGCTATGAAGACTGAACTCGCACATTATCGAAAAGAAGAGCTGATGCGTGTACTCACCATCATGCAGACCATCAGGACTTTTGAGGAGAAGGCCGGCATGATGTACGGGCTCCGGAAGATCGGGGGATTCTGCCATCTGTACACTGGCCAGGAGGCGGTCGCCGCGGGCGCCATTTCCTCTCTGGATCTGTCGAAGGACTATGTGGTCACCGCCTACCGCGATCATGGGCACGCCATTGCCTGCGGTATGGATCCGAAAAAGGCGATGGCGGAACTCTTCGGCAAGGTGACGGGCTGTTCGCACGGAAAAGGCGGTTCGATGCACCTTTTCGACCTCGAACACCACTTTCTGGGCGGCAACGGTATTGTGGGCGCACAGATACCGGTTGCGGCGGGCGTCGCCTTCAGCCAGCAGTACCAGGGCACGGGCGGCGTGACTCTCTGCTTCTTCGGCGATGGCGCATTCCATCAGGGATCGGTGCACGAGACCTTCAACCTTGCGAAGATATGGAATCTGCCCATTGTCTTTATCATCGAGAACAACCAGTGGGGGATGGGCACAAACTGGAAAAAAGTCTCGGCGGTCGATGACTTTTCGGCGACAGCCGGTGCGTACGGCATGAAGGGATATTCCTGCGACGGCCTCGATGTGCTCGAGGTGCGCACGACAATAGAGAAGGCAGTGGCAGAGGCGCGCCTTGGCCGGCCTTCGGTGGTTGAGGCCAGGACATATCGCTACAAGGGCCACTCCATGAGCGATCCTCAGAAATACCGGACCCGGGAAGAGATCGATGAATACCGGAAGCGCGACGCAATCCAGGCTTTCGTCGCCAAACTCACCGGAGAGAAAATTCTCTCCGAGGAAGAATGGAAGGATATGACCCAGCGTATCGGTGCGCAGATCGAAGAAGCCGTGGCCTTTGCGGAAGAGAGCCCGAACCCGCGCTTTCGGAGCTCTACACCGACATTTACGCGTAAAGGATGGCCTGTATGCCTGAACTCACCTATAGAGAAGCACTCAATCGCGCCATGGATGAAGAGATGGCGCGCGATGAAAAGGTTTTTTTGATCGGCGAAGAAGTCGGAGAGTACGACGGCGCATATAAAGTCTCCCGCGGGCTGCTCGCGAAGTATGGCCCGAAGCGGGTCCGGGATACGCCGATTTCGGAGCTTGGATTTACGGGGCTCGGCGTGGGCGCGGCGATCGCCGGGCTGCGGCCCGTGGTCGAATGGATGACCCACAATTTTGCGCTGCTGGCGGTCGATCAGGTGGTGAACAACGCCGCCAAGCTGAGGCAGATGTCGGGCGGCCAGATCTCCGTGCCCATCGTCTTCCGCGGACCGAACGGTCCTGCCGAATTTTTGGCCGCGCAGCACTCTCAGTCCCTGGGCAGCTTCTGGATGCATGTGCCGGGGCTCAAGGTCGTGGCGCCCGCGACACCCTCCGACGCATATGGGCTTCTCAAAAGCGCGATCCGCGACGACAACCCCGTCGTCATGCTTGAGGCTGAGCTCATGTATGCCTGGAAAGGAGAAGTCTCCGAACAGGAATTTCTGGTGCCGATCGGCAGGGCGCGGATAGCCAGAGAGGGCGGAGATGTGACGCTCATCACATATTCGAGGCCGATCCGGATGGTCGAAGAAGCGGCAGACCGCCTCGCGGAGAAGGGCGTGCGCGCCGAGGTGATCGATCTGCGCAGCCTGAGGCCTCTCGATGAAGGCACTGTCGTGAATTCGGTCCGAAAAACGGGCCGTTGCGTGGTCATCGACGAGGCCTGGCCCATGGCGAGCCCGGGCGTCACAGTGGCACAGCTTGTGAATTCGCGGTGCTTCGATGTGCTCGATGCGCCGGTAGAGTTTGTGTCGGGCGAAGATGTGCCTATGCCCTACAATCATACGCTCGAATTGGCTGCACAGCCTTCGGTCGAGAAGGTGATTGCGGCAGTTGGCAGGGTTCTCTACCGGGAGGATTTGTAGTATGGCAGAGCTTTTGCGGATGATCGCCCTCTCTCCGACGATGAGTGAAGGCAGGATTTCCAAATGGAAGATAGGTGAGGGGACGGAATTTTCGTCGGGCGATGTCCTCTGCGAAGTGGAGACCGACAAGGCGAGCATGGACTATGAGGCGCCCCAGAGCGCATCGCTGTTGAAGATATTGCTGCAGGCCGGCGAGACGGCGAATGTGGGCGACCCCATCGCCGTGATTGGCCAGAAGGGCGAGGACTATGCCTCGCTCCTGAAGGGAATGGGCCCTGAAGCGGGCGGTGCCGGCAAAGCGCATGAGCCTGAGCGCCCGGCCGAGAAGGCGAAACAGGAGCCGCCGTCCGTTGCAGCCCAGCCTTCACCTCAGCCTGCGCCGCAGGCAGGCGCAGAAAGCGCAGAAAGCCTGCCGCGCCAGGCGCCTCAGGCCCCGGCCCGTCTTCCCCCCTCGAGTCCTCTCGCGCGCAGGCTTGCGCTTGAAAGAGGCATCGATATCCGCCTCGTGCCGGGCTCCGGGCCGGGAGGGCGCGTGGTGGAGCACGACATTCTGGAATTCGCGGAGGGGACGAAGAGCGCCGCGCCCCTCCCCGGCGCCGCTGGGCCCGCCCCGAGCGAGCTTCGCCGGGAGCCGGACATCATTCAGCCGAGCATGAAGCGCCTCGTGATCGCGCGGCGCCTCTCCGAGTCGTTCTTTACCGCCCCCCACTATTACCTCAAGAAGAAAATCAGGGCCGAGGCTCTGCTCGCACTGCGCGCGACCGCCAATGCCGCCCGTCCGACCAAACTCTCATTCAACGCCTTTCTTGTGAAAATTGTCGCGGAGGCCCTTGTCCGCCACCCGAAATCAATGTGTACTGGCGCGGGCAGAGCGCTCCCGGCGCGTCGAACGCTGCAGGCGCAGGTGCTGCTGGTGCGGCCCCGGAGACGGCCGGCGGGCCCATGTCCTCCTCTACGTCCGCTTCCGCCCGCACCCGTCCTCGAGCAGCGCCACAGCATCGACATCGGGCTGGCGGTCGCGCTTCCTGACGGCCTCATCACGCCGGTGGTCCGCGACTGTAACCTGAAGTCGGTGAGCGAAATCGATGCGGAGCTTGCGCAGCTCATCGAGAAGGCGCGCGCGGGCCGCCTTGCCCGGAGGAGTACGAGGGCGCGGGCTTCACCATCTCCAGCCTCGGCTCCTTGGGCATCGACGAGTTCACCGCGATCATAAATCCTCCGGGCTCCGCGATCCTCGCGGTGGGCACGATCGTAAAGGAGCCGGTCGTCGACGACAGGGATGCAATCAGCGTCGCCCAGACGCTCAGTCTGACCCTTGGATGCGACCACCGGAGCATCGATGGGGCGGTGGGTGCGGTGTTTTTGGCCGATCTCGCCGGGATGCTCGAGAATCCTGCCATGGCGCTGGTGTAAACAGGAGATGATGAAATGGAAGCAAAGCAATACGATTTTGTAGTGATCGGGGCAGGCCCCGGCGGCTATGTCGCGGCGATCCGTGCGGCGCAGCTCGGCCTGGCGACCGCCGTCGTCGAAAAGAATCTCGTGGGCGGAGTATGCCTCAATATCGGCTGTATCCCCTCCAAATCGCTCATTCACAGCGCCCGCCTCTTCGCCGAGGGCAAAAAACTGCTCGAAAAGTGCGGCGCCAAGGTCGACCTGGGCGGTTTCGACTATGCGCCCGCGTGGAAGGCCTCGCGCCTGGCCGCGGACAGGCTCTCAAAGGGCGTAAGCTATCTTCTGAAAAAGAACGGCGTAGAGCTCATCCAGGGCACGGCGGCGCTTTCGGGCGCGGGCACCATCGACGTCGAAACCGCAAATGGCACCATCCAGCTCAAGGCGAAAGCCGTTCTCCTCGCCACGGGCTCGAGGCCGCGGCTCATCCCCGGCTTCGAGTTCGACGAAAAGAGAATTCTTTCGTCCACCGGCATGCTCATGAGCGAAAAGCTGCCCAAGCGCCTCTTTATTCTCGGCGCCGGCGCGATCGGCATGGAGTTCGCCTATGTGATGAACGCCTTCGGGGTCGAAGTGACGGTCGCCGAGCTTCTGCCGAGGGTGCTGCCGCTCGAGGACGAGGAAGCGTCGAAGATTGTCGAAAAGGAATTCCGTGCCCGCGGTGTCGTCATATATACCGGGGCAAAGGCCAGCGGCGCAGAGGTCGCGGGCGACCATGTGGTGGTCCACCTCAGCGACGCGCAGGGCTCTCCGCTGGAGATTGAGGCCGATGCCGCGCTGGTGTCGGTCGGGCGCACGACGAATATCGACGGCCTCGGCCTTGAAAAACTCGGCATGCGCACCGAGCGCGGCTACATAATCACCGGCGAATATCACGAGACATCCTGCGCGGGCATCTATGCCGTGGGGGATATCACGACCTATCCGCAGCTCGCGCACACCGCGTCGAAGGCCGGCGAGATCGTCGCAGAGCGGGTCGCACACCTCTTGAAGGGCACGCCGGACCCCCGCGATCATGTGCTCGACAGGCTGCACATGCCCAGCGCAGTGTACTGCGAGCCGGAAGTGGCCTCCTTTGGCCTCTCGGAGGCGAGCGCGAAGGAAAAGGCCGTCCCCTATGCGGTGGCGAGGTTCCCCTATCGCGGCAACGGGCGCGCCGTAGCGGTGGAAGCGCCCGAAGGTCAGGTGAAGATTGTGTTCGACCCGGACACCAAGGCCATTCTCGGCGCCTCGATTGTCGGCGAGAGCGCGGCGGACACGATCCACGAGATTCTGCTCGCCTCCAAGGCCGAGCTCACCGTGGAAGATGTCGCGGAGCTCGTGCACGCCCACCCGACTGTCTCGGAGACGATCATGGAGGCCTCGAAGGCCGCACTCGGCCACGCCATTCACATCTGAATTTTCTGAAAGAGCGCTATCGGCCGCCCGTTGCCTGCGCGCCTCCGCTGGGATTCAAAACCGATCCCAGTGCAGGCGCTGTGCGTCCCATTTGTCTTTCGCCTTTTCGCCGCCGCGCGGGATGCCCACGGGAATGAGGGCCAGGGGCCGGATATAATCGGGAAGACCGAGCAGCTCTCTGACAGGTTGCATGCGCTCCGGATAAGGATAGAGAGCGGTCCAGACTGCGCCGAGCCCCATGGACTCCGCGGCGAGCAGTATGTTTTCGGTCGCGGCGGAGCAGTCGATGACCCACGCTACGGACTCGGNGCCGCCCCACTGCCGCCGCAGGTCTCCGCAGACGGCAACTGCAGCGCCCGCGCGGGCAGTCATTTTGGCGTAGGGCAGGCGCGCCGCCAGATCGCTGAGCTTGGCGGGCTCCGTGACGATGATGAATTCCCAGGNGCGCTGATCCACCGCCGATGGCGCCGCCATGCNCGCCCGCGCGAGCATCTCCAGTTTTTCCCTGGGGATACTGCCTTCCGCATATGTCCGGACACTTTTTCTGGAGAATATGGTCCTGAGTGTGTCGTTCAAATCCATTGCTTCATCCCTCCTTCCTGATGCCTCGAGAGAGTATGCGAGATCATCCTGAATATCGCCGCCGCGTCCTGGCGGAGCGCGGACAGAGGTCCGCGGGTTCTGCGCATAGTGTTCCTATACCTCGCTGAACAGCTTTTTCAGCTTCTCCTGAATCGTGTCCTGGGCGCAGGACGCAACCTCCAGAATGCAGGGAGCTATGAGCCTGTACTCAACCAGCGTGCCTTTCCGTGTATCTTCGATGAGCCNCACAGATTTGAGCTGGCTCAGGTATTTTGAGACGATCGACTTGTCGACATCGAGCTCCTCGGCAAGGGCACAGACGCACCATGGTTTTTCTTCCAGCTTCTCGAGTATGACTAATCGCAGAGGGTTGGAGAGTGCCTTGAATATCTCCGCCCGGCGCTCGTACTTGCGTTCAATCGGTTTCATTGTGGAAATGTTGTGATGTTGAGCAACTTTTGTCAAGGAGTTAGGTATGCCTAACAAAGAATATGCCGGCGGCACCGCTTTCAATCGACGCGGGAAAACGGTAGAGTAGCCTCTGAAACAGCGAGTTCTGACACGTTCTGAACGGGAGGCTTGTCATGTTTGGGAAACATTCGGATGCGGGCTTTCATGAAACATTGCCGGGGAACCGCATCAAGACTCTGTGCTATGGCGCACATACCCTGCTCGTTGAGGTCCGGCTCGACAGAGAAGCACAGCTGCCCGAGCACAAACATCCTTATGAGCAGACGGGATATCTTGTCTCCGGGCACATCCGGATGCACATAGCAGGCAGTATGCGGGAATTGGACCCGGGTGACAGTTGGTGCATTCCCATGGATGCGCTGCACAAAGTCGATGTGCTCCAAGACGCCGTCGTGGTTGAGGCCTTCAGCCCCACGCGCGAGGAATATGTCAAGTATAAGAATGATGGCGATATAGTCTTATGAACACGGACACTCCATCGCAGACTGGCCGGTCTCTTTTCCGCGCCGTCCTCTTCGACATGGACGGAGTGCTCGTCGACTCCGAGCGCCTGATCGCCGAGGCTGCCAAGAGAATGTTTGCCGAGCGCTACGGGCTCGAAGTGCAGTACGAGGATTTTACGCCTTTTGTCGGGGCGGGCGAAAACCGCTACATCGGCGGCGTGGCCGAACAGTATGGAGTGCCCATCGACATCGTCGCCGCAAAGGCCTGGACCTATGAGATATACGGCCGCCTCGCGCATCAGCATGCCGAGGGCATGAGGGCAATGCCGGGCGCCGTCGAATATGTGCGCGCATGCCGGGCCCGCGGGCTGAAGACGGCGCTCGCCTCGGCGGCGGACAGGGTCAAGGTGATGATCAACCTCGATTATCTCGGCCTCAATCCGGATGAATTCGACGCAGTGCTCACGGCTGAGGATGTGACGCGCAAGAAACCCGATCCCGAAATGTACCTCAAGGCTGCCGAACGCCTCAAGATCGAGGCCGGAGCCTGTCTTGTGGTGGAAGATGCGGTGAACGGAACGATAGCGGGAGTGCGGGCAGGCGCGCGCGTGCTTGGAATCACCTCGAGTTTCTCCCGGGAGGCTCTGAGAGAAGCCGGAGCCTCCTGGACTGCGCCGGACCTGGCCCGCGCACCGCTGCCCTGGGAATTAGTCCTGCCCCCTCCTGCCGGGAGCCTTTCAGGACGCGGCCTCTAGGCTTGCGTCGTCTTTTGTCTTCTTCAGTTTCTTTTCGAGGACCGCGCGGTTCCTCTGCTGCTCTTCGTCTTTCATCTTTTGGACTTCGCTGTAGTGCGGCAGCTCCCCGGCCCAGAGTTTTTCCGAAACAGGCGTCCATTTGGCGGCGGCCGAGGTGCACTTCGCGGTGAGTTCGTCGACATCTTCCTTGTCCACCGGCTGCGTCGAGTGGGCGCCGGAGGCCTTCACCATCGCCGCGAGCATGCCGGGGTTGTCCAAGAGCGGGCAGGGTCTGAGGTGGTTTTTGTTGAATGGCTGATGGGCGGCATACTGTTCGAACAGCGGCGAGTGCAGGGCCTCGAGCAGCGACACATTCCGTATGTTGACGTTCGAATAGTGGATGAATGCGCAGGGCTCGACATCCCCCTCGGCATTGATGTGCAGGTAGCTTCTTCCTCCCGCGATGCAGCCGTTGACATACTGGCCGTCGTTCCAGAAATCGAGGAGGAAGATCGGTTTCGTGTCGCGCATCCTGCGGACCCAGTGGAACATATATTCGCGCTGTTCGGGCGTGGCGAGCAGGTCCGTGCCGGCATCCTTGCCCAAGGGCATATAGGTGAAATACCAGCCGAACAGACAGCCCTGTTCGATCAGGAAGTCGAGGAACTTGTCGTCGCCCACCGCTTTGGTGTTCTGGGAATGATAGCATGCGCTGAACCCAAAGGGAGCGCCGTATTTTTTCATATTTCGCATGCCCTGGATTACTTTCTGGTAGGTGCCCTTGCCGCGGCGGAAATCCGTGGCCTCTTCGAAGCCCTCGATGCTGAACGCGAGCGCGAAATTGCCCACTTCCGCGAGCGCCTTCGCAAACGCATCATCGACCAGAGTCCCATTGGTGAATGCCAGAAACACGCAGTCGTCGTGGACACGGGCGAGCTTGACCAGATCGTCTTTCCGCACCGTCGGTTCGCCCCCCGAGTAGATGTAGAAATAGATGCCGAGTTCCTTCCCTTCGCGGATGATGCGGTCGAGAAGGGCATAGTCCATGGAATCGCCCTTGTTGTATTCGGCGGCCCAGCATCCGATGCAGTGCAGATTGCATGCGTTCGTGGGGTCCATGAGTATGGCCCAGGGAATATTGCACTTGTATTTGAGCTTGAGCATGGAGGTTCTGTCCTGGCCAATCATCGCTGAATTGAGGACAAAGTTCGACAGAAAACGCTTGCGGACGTTGGGGGAGATTTCGCTGAATGTGCGCAGGATGAGGCCCCGATAGGGGTTACCGGGGTCATGCATGATTTTCTTGCCTGTCGTGAGCAGGCGCTTCATGTCCTCCCGGTAGGTGAAGGGCATGAGGAGGTCCACGATCTTTGCAATGTTTTTTTCAGGATCCTTATTGAGATATTTCAGCCCGAGGTTAAACCCTGTCCTTTTCACCGCATACGAAATGGTATTCATGATCCCCTCCTTATCCCGTCATCTTTGAATGACAGAACTGTCAAAATAAATGCAGACTGCATTTGTTCCTCCATTGTCAGAGTTCAGGTGCCGAGCATGCGCAGGATTGAGCCTATGTTTTGCTGGATGAAGGCGCTGTCGGTGAAAAGAGAGCGCATGATGCTGCTCTCCACGAGAGAGAAGAAGAGCGTCGTGGCGGCTGCGATCCGCGGGGAAGGCAGCAGCGTAGTCTCTCCGGCAAAGAGCGCCTCAATTTTTTTGCGGAGCGCTTTTGTAGCCTCGTCGAGCGCCTCCGCGAGGGTCGTATCCTCCCGTTTCAGCCTCAGCGCCAGATCGAGGATGATCGAAGTGTACTTGCCCTCTCCGATCTCGTTGGTAAAAACCTGGTATATCTTCTGGAGTTTCTGCACAAGGCTCAGGTCCTGCTGCCGGATGATGTCTTCTATGTTCCCGCTGATGGTGTCGAGGAGCTCGCCGACCGCGTAATGGAAAATTTCATCCTTGTTCCTGAAATAGTTGTAGATATTGGTGCGGCTCAAGCCGGACGCGGAGGCAATATCGCCGAAGGTCGCATTGTGATAGCCCTGCCTCGAAAACAGTGTGAGCGCCGAATTCGCGATTTCGTGTTTTCTTTCTTCATGATCGACGATTTTTGGCATGAGCACCCCTCGCACTCTGTACTCCGAAGTTTATTCTGACAACATTGTCAAATATAACATATAGAAGGAGAGGCGTCAACAATTATTTGTTTTTCCTCAGATCAGCGCCTGTCGATGACACCCGAATGGTTGAAGGAGCCGATCTGGATGACGAAGGACGGTGTAAGCACTTGTGTATCGTCGACATTCCCGAGCAGACTTGCGCCGACGAGTATGCCGTAGTGCTGCGTCAGCCTTGTGCTCGCTCCGAGCGTCGCGCTCCATTTGAGCGGCCACATCGCATAGGTCGACGGGTCGTCGTACTCCACCACCGCTCCGACGCTCCCATTCGCGAAGAGATATATGTCGCCGCCCGTCAATTCGTTGATGACCATGATGCGGTGCCGGTATTCGAGACTCCCCGCAAGGACGGAATTCCCCGAACAGTCGGTCGGAATATAGCCCAGACCATAGAACATGAGCGGCTGGTTCAGCGTCGAATAATAGGAGACCTTCGCGGGCTGGGCCCCCGTCACAAGCCCGGCGAAATCCGTTCCTCCGAAGAGGCTCAGGTGCAGGGCATCGGCCTGTCCCACCGGAAAGACCGCCGAAGCGTTGGCCTCGATCTGGGCGAAGGAGAACTGGCCCCCGAAATTCGGGCTGAACCAGCGGCCGTACGCGGTGAGGGCAAGACCCCTGCGCGGGAACGCGGTCCTGTNCCTCGTATCGAACCTCAGCGCGGCCCTCAGCGCGCCCGCGTTCTGCGCCGCAAGGCTCATCCAGTCGTCGCCGGTGAGCACGTTTTCGAAGGAGTAGCCGGCCATGATATCCGCAATGTTGCCCAGCACGGCGCCGCCCCACAGGCCGGCGCCGTACGTCCTGAATTTTGACGCTATCGCGATGGGCAGCGATTCGGAGGCGAACATGTCGTATTCAAAACGGAAGCGGGCCCAGGGCATGACGAAGAAAGGCCCCAGGGGCTGAAAGTATTCCATGCTCGCCGTGGTTGCGTTCACGAAGGATACCGAAGTCAGCAGTCCGGAGCCGGGGCCGGTGAGCCCTTTGGCCAAAAACGCCGAGGACACCACCATGTTGCTGGAGATGTTGTTCGAGATGGCGCCCTGATAGGCCAGGGAGGCAAAGAGTTCGTTCTCCGCGGGCTTTTGGGNGACAATGGAGATGACGGCGCGCAGCGCTTCAGTCCCTTCGCCGCTCTTCAGGCGCTCGAGGCCGAACTTGACGAGCGAAAAATCGCCGGCGGTATAGGCGGCATGGAGCGCGCCTTCGAGCTCTTCGCGCGAATAGGCTCTGCCGACAAGCGGTGAGAAAATCTTTCCTATTTTGTCTCTGTCCGAGGCTGTGCCGCCCTCGATCCTCAGGGAGGAGAACACGGGAGGCGGGGCGAAGGCTTTCCGGTTGCCCTGCTCCGAAGGAGTGACGAGCGCCCTCTGCCCTGCGATTTTTGCGGCGAGTTCGCGCAGCTGGGGCATGGCGGCTTCTCCGGCTTCCTCGCCGCGGGCGATTATCTCCTTTGCGCGGGCATAGCTTGCGGTCGTAAACTCCTTGAGGTCCGGGGTGATGACGAGGTCCGCCGCCTCGATATTCGGCTTCATGTTCTGAGAGATGAACAGATTGCCCGTCTGGCTCGCAATTTCCAGGGAGGAGTTCAGTTCGTCGAGGGAATCCGGCGCCTTGCCCCTGGAGATCACGGCGATGACAATGTCGGCGCCCATCTGTCTGGCGACATCGACGGGCAGATTGTCGAGGACACCGCCGTCGACCAGGAGCTGGCCCTCGTATTCATAGGGCATGAAGACGACAGGGATCGACATCGAACTGCGCATCGCCTCCGCCAGCGACCCATGGTCGAACACCACCTTGTCGCCGTTGAGGACGTTCGCGGCGACGGCGCGGTACGGTACGGGAAAAGCGTCGAAGTTCGGCTGTGCTGCCATGTGGATGGTGCGGGACGTAAAGAATGAGAGTATGTTCTGGCCTTCCAGCAGGCCTGTGCCGATATTGGGCCCCTTGGAGTCGAAACCGATCCTGAGCGCATACATCGATTCAACGGAGCGCTCGAACATGGTCTGGGGCAGTTCCCTGGAATCCATGAAGAGGGCATTCCAGTCGATGGTGGATATGAGGTCCTCCATCGCCTGGGGCGAATAGCCGGCCGCATAGAGCCCGCCCACGATCGAGCCCATGCTCGTGCCGAGAATCATGTCGATGGGGATGCCGGCCTCTTCGATCTTTTCCAGAACGCCGGCGTGTGCGATGCCGAACGCCGAACCGCCCGAAAGCACCACGGCTATTTTGGGGCGCGCCGTCTGTGCCCCGGGACTGTCGGCGGCCACCGGCGATGTGGCGGCGAGGCCCAGTAAAAGGCACACACAGAAAAGACGACACACCACGCGCCCGAGAGAGAAATGCATCCTGTAAGTTCTCATAACGCACATCATAGACGGTGGTCGCCTGCTCGCGCAAGCGCAAATACGCTGAATATCTGCGCCGCCCCCCAATTGCGTTCTGCCCTCTACAGTTTCAGCGCGAATTCTGCGCCGTAGTCATGCGCTTTTTGCAGAGTGTCGGCATCGGGCTCCCAGAGAGCTTTGAATCCTTCGTCGGCAAGCGCGAACCCCGAGGCTTTCAGGAGCTCGTTGAGCACGGCATTGCCTTCACCGGACCAGCCGTAACAGCCAAAGGCCGCCGCCTTTTTGTTCTTGAAGCGCAGGCCCTTTATTTCCTCCATGATGGCCGCTGCGGCGCTCAGAATTCCCTTGTTGATGGTCGGTGAGCCGACCAGAATGGCCTTTGAGCGGAACACGTCGGTGATGACGTCGTTTTTGTCGGTTTTGGCGACATTGTGTACGCGGACCTCGGTGCCGGGAGCGGCGTCGGCGATGCCCCGGGCCATCGCCTCCGCGAGCTTCCTTGTCCCGTCCCACATCGAATCGTAAAGGATGGCAACCCGGTTTTCCTGATAATCCGCGGCCCACTCGGCATACTTCTGCACGATTTGGAGGGGGTCCCTGCGCCAGATTATTCCGTGGCTTGGCGCGATCATCTCCAAAGGCAGATTGAGACCCACGACTTCCTGGATTTTCTTTGTGACGAGCGGCGAAAACGGTGTGAGGATGTTCGCGTAGTACTTGATGCATTCATCGTAGAGCTCGTCCTGATCCACAAGGTCGTTGAAGAGGAGCTCGGACGCATAGTGATGTCCGAAGGCGTCGTTCGAGAAGAGCAGCGCCTCGCCCGCCAGATAGGTGAACATGGTGTCGGGCCAGTGGAGCATTGGCGCTTCGACGAACACAAGGCTCCTGCCGTTGCCGATATCGATTGAGTCACCCGTTTTTACGATGTGGAAATCCCAGTCCTGGTGATAGTGCCCCTTCAGCGACTTGACGCCGTTCGCCGTGCAGTAGATGGGAAGATCGGGCCTGCGGCGCATGAGTTCGGGCAGAGCCCCGGAGTGGTCCACTTCGGCGTGGTTCTGCACGATACAATCGATATTGGCCAGCCCCACCTCGGCCTCGAGATTGTCGACGAACTCCTTGGCGAAGGGCATCCAGACAGTGTCGATGAGCACTGTCTTTTTCTCGCGGATCAGATAGGAATTATAGCTCGAGCCTTTGTGGGTCGAGTATTCACTGCCGTGGAATTTCTTCAGTTCCCAATCGATCTTGCCCACCCAGTATACATTGCCTTTCACGTGCCGTTTCATCTGTGCACCTCCCGTCTCAATGATTCATACCTACAGTATACGTATCGCTGACGGAGCATGCCGTCACACATGTTACATTTTCGGAATTTTGCGGGGCTCCGGACGGCCGGATGCCGGCCCCGCGCGAGCACATCCGCCACGCCGGCGCGTCGGTCCTGCCCCGCGCCAAGAGCGCCCCGCAAACAGTGCCTCCGCAGTCAGTCCTGCATGTCGGAGGGCGAAAGCGCGGTAATTCCGGGCAGCGAAAGCCTTTCGAGATACTCCAGAAAGGCGCGGGGGCCCGTGGAGATGTGGACATTCCTCATGGATTTCTCCGCGAAATGCTTTTCCGCTTCCGAACAGATGATGGTCATCGAGGCTTTGTCCATCGCTCGATGCAGCGCAGGAATATAGGGAGGAAGAGCCTCCGGCACCTGTCCGGACCCGGACATCAGGCCGGCGGGGCCTGCCCACAGGATGGTTCGGGCGGTTTCGAGCATAGCCGCCAGAGCCTGACTTTGACGGAGGCAGGCAGGATCCTTTGGGTCGATGACGATTATCTTCGCAGGGTAGGAATGGGCGAAGGGCGCAAGAAGCGCGGTATTGTCGGGAAGAATAATCGCCAGTGTGTCGACTCTCGGCAGCATGGACGCCATCGCGCCATACTGCGCCTCGATCTCGTCGCCGCCGAATACCGCGATGAACGGCCGCTCCACCATGTCCAGGTCCAGCACGCTCTCGAGGATTTTGAGCTCCTGCACGACGGTGGGGCCGGCAAGGCTGGTCTGGACGAAGCGGGGCACGCCGACAATGCTCGCGTGGCGGCGCAGGCATACATTGAACGCATCGTTGATGAACAGGCCATCGCTCAGCTCCGCCAGGGAGCGGGCAAAGGCCTCGTCGTTGTCTCTTTCGCCCGTCGCATAGCGGAGATTCTCCAGCATGTTGATCTGGCCGGGAACGATGTCCTTCTTTGAGATTAAAATGCCGGACGAGCCGATGCTCACATGGTGAAACTTGACGGCTCTCCCCATGAGGCTCTCCAGTCTCTGCGCGATCGGCAGAAGGCTGTACGTTTCGTAGATCTGCTCGCGGGAGATGCCCGGCATGCTGTGGGTTCCGGGGTCGCCGCGGTGCGAACAGATGACCGGCGTTGCGCCCCGTTCCAGCAAGTCTCTGATGACCGGCATCATGAGCGCAATGCGCATGTCCGCGACTTCAGGCTGGAACTTACCGCCGAGGTCGATGTTCGCGTCGACACGCACGAGCACACGGCGGCCCCGCAGACCGCCCGCTTCTGCGAGGCTTTTCTTCCTGAGACTCGATTCGCGCTGGAGCGCCTTCGTCTTTGCGGAGATCATCCGTTCGACGATCCGGGCCGCTTCTCCGGCGGACTCTACGTTCAGGATAGCCTCGCGGATGCCGACGACGGGCATGTACGTGTCGGAGATGGGGGCCACCCCCCGATACACCGCGCCGGCATTGCCATCGATGGTGACCCGCTCTCCCTCGGCCAGAGCGATATTGCCGGCGCCATGGAAGAGGACCCTGCGGTGTGCGTAGTCGATCTCGATGTCCGAGCAGCCGACAATACAAGGTTTGTTCAGCGTCATGGCGGTGATGGCCGCATGCGAGGTGCGTCCCGGATACAGGGTGACGATTGCGCTCGAGAGGTTGATGATGTTGAAATCCGTCGGTTTTGTATTGACGGCAAAGAAAATGACGCTTTCCCGGCGTTTTTCCGCTTCCCTGAGGCGCTCGACAGTGATGATGAGAGTCCCCGAGACGACTCCTCCGTTGATCGGTATGCCTGTTGCGAGGGGTGGAACCCACCGTCTGAAGCGGAAATCGGCCCTCGGCAGCGAAATATTTGCATACGCAAGCTCCAGGCTTTCGATATGCTCTCTGTATGTACCGAGCGTTATGATTCCCTGTTTCAAAAAGTCCGTGGCGGCCGTGAGCTGTGCAAAAGAGCCGAGCCTCGCCGCTCTCGCCTGCAGGAGGTACAGGACGCCGTCCTCGACGGTGAACTCGATGTCGAGGTCCTGATGATAGAACTCGATGAGCTTCCTCTTGTACTCCGAGAGCCGGAGGGCGATCTCCGGGTCGATCTGTTCGATCGGCAGGGTATCTGAAGTGCCCATGACGACTTCTTCTCCCTGGGCCCTGATCTTGAACTCGCCGAAGAGGGTATCCTCACCGGTGATGGGGTTGCGGGTCATGACGACGCCGCTCAGGCTTTTCTCATTCAGGTTTCCGAAGACGACCTGCTGAATTGCCGCCGCGGTTTCGACAGCCTCCCGGGAGGCGAGGGTTTTGGAATACAGGTCAACAGTCTTGGAGGTGCGCGAGTTGTACACAAGCCCGATGCACGCAAAAAGCTGCTTTTCAGCATCAGTCAGAAAGGAGGACCCCAGAGATGCGGTGAGAGAAGATTCGAGCGCCGCCGTTTTCCTGTGCCGCAGGCGGCGAGCCGCGCCTTGATCTGTACTTTGATCCGCACTTTGGCCCGCGTTTTTGTCCGCGCCGCCTAAGGCGCTTTCGCAATTCTCGAGAAAGCGCAGGTACAGAGTGTCGACAAAATCAGCTCCGTATCTTTTGGACAGGGCCGCCCGCACCCGCGGCACGAGGCCGACATTCATGATTGTCGACATCATGCCAGGCATCGAAGTGAGGGCCCCGGACCGGACAGAGAGGAGCAGGGGCCTCTCCCCCCTGCCCAACAGCGAGCCGGTCCTCAGTTCGAGTTCGTACAGGTGAGCGATAATTCCGGCTCTGATGTGGTCGGCGTTTGGGGCCCCGGCCATGGCGGCGAGAAGGGGATAGCTGAGAATAAAGGCCGNGGGCACCCGAAGGCCCATCTGCACCATGTCGATGATGCTGTTGCCCTTGCCGCCCAGGAAGGGGCGCAGCCACTGCTCCGGTTTGCGCCATGTAACCGAGATGTACGCGTCGATTCCCTTTACTTCGATGTGCTCCGGGAAGGGTCTCTTTTCCAGCAGACGCTGATAGTGCAGATAGAGCTGGCCCTGTCCCTGCTGCCGCTCCAGTTCCCTGTTGACGGCGGCGGAGACCTTCTCGACAAATTCGCTCAGCACATGGATCTGGGTGCGGCGGATGAAATTGTTGAAAAACCGTGTCTTTATCTGGGAAAGCCGGGATGTGGGAACCCGGTAGTTTTCGAGGATCTGGTTGAGACTCCNCGTCATCTCATCGATGATCTCCGATTGGACATACTGCTGGAGTTCGGAAGAGGTTGCCTCGAGGCTGCGCTTGAGCCTGATAAAATCGGAGACGGACGATTCGCGCAGCTCTCCCAGTTCATTCTGCCGCAGTTCGACATTCCGGATTCCAAGACCTTTTATGCTCGAAATGGAGAGCAGCTCGCGCATCACGCCGAGCGCATCGCGGATATTCCGCGGAGAGACTTCGGCGAAATAGTTGTTGGTGAGGTCATTTGCAAGGAGAAAAATGAGGCGCCCGAGCCCCAGGTCGAGCAGAATGAGGTCATAGAGATCGATGCGCGATTCCAGATACGATTCTTTCAGGAAGAGTTNTACGCTTGCGAGGCGCTTGAAGGCATCGAGCTCCTTGTCCGCACTGTCGAGACTTTCCGGGTTCAGAATGCCGAGGAGGCCCTCGACCTCAGCGCGGAGAAAGCAGCGTTCGAAGATATCGAGATTGTTCTGCAGATGCTGTCGCACCGCGGCCATATCGCCTTCTTCGTAGTCCCAGAGGAACTTCAGCCGCCCGAGGAGGTCGGTGGCCAGATCGATGAACTGTTCATCTTCATCGTCGGGCGAGAATGTATAGGGGANGGCGACATAGCCCGCATTCACCATGGGCTCGGGATTCCTGTGTACGGCGAGCTCTATGTACGGATTCAGATAGTGTGTGATGATGCGCGGAGAAAGGCGGCGGTGCACCTCTTTGCGGAGATCGCCGGCAAAGCCCCTGAGCGGGTCGTCTTCCGGACGGCCCTCTTCGAAGGCCTCTGCGTCCGAACGGATCCGCTCGATCATTTCCTCGGCATCCTGACGGACAGGGAATTTTTTTATCACCTCGCGGGCGTAATAGATGAATTTTGAGGAGGGATTCCTGACGCCGGACAGCATGCTGCGGGTGCTCTTTTCAACCCGCCCGTAGATGTCCTCCATGTTGCTCTTCTGGATGCGCATGTCGGNAATGGCGCTGTCGGTGCCTATCAGCCTGAGGTTGATGAGAAGCTCGATGAGGAGCTGTATCTGCGCCTGTTCGCTGTCGCTTTCGCGCACCCGGTCCAGGTGGGCGAGGATGTTTTCCCATGTGTTCAAAAGGGAAGACTTCGGGTCAGGTGTCACAGTTCAAGTATTTGGATGATCCTGCGGTATTGTCAATGTTCAAAGCATGAATTCGGGGCGGGGCGCGCACCCGAGGTCGCGTCTGCGGTCAATACAGGACTCGGAATCATATGGTATGATGAAAAAGAGGGGACAGAGGAGCACGAAGATGAGGATTCTCAATTTTGGTTCGCTGAATATCGATTACGTGTACCGCGTCGACGAGTTCGTAAAACCGGGGGAGACGAAGGCGGCCCAGACGCTCTCGGTGTTTGCCGGCGGCAAGGGTCTCAACCAGTCCCTTGCGATGGCGAGGGCGGGGCTGAGGGTCGTCCATGCGGGGAAAATAGGCGCGGAAGGCGAGTTTCTGGTGAAGACGCTGAAAGGCGGCGGCGTCGACACAAGCCGCATCGAGACCGCCAAGGTCGCGACGGGCCACGCGATAATCCAGGTCGACAATAGGGGCAGGAACTGCATTCTTCTGTTTGGCGGCGCGAACCAGGACATCGACGAGGCATACATCGAACGGGCCCTTGCGGGCTTCGGGCCCGGCGAGATGCTGGTGCTCCAGAACGAGATATCCTCGATGCCGAGCATCATCGCCAAGGCCAAGACCAGGGGCATGACCATCGTACTCAACCCCTCGCCGTATTCGAATCTGGTGCCGGGGTATCCGCTCGAACTCGTGGACATTTTCATCATGAACGAGATCGAGGCCGCAGACCTCTCGGGCGAAAGCNNCGAGCCCGAAAGGGCGGCGAACCTGCTGATGCGCAGCTTCCCGCAGGCCCGGATCGTGATAACGCTGGGGGAGGCCGGCTCGATGTGCGCGCACAAGGGCGAAATCGTGCGGCAGAAGACCTACAGGGTGCAGGCGGTGGACACCACCGCGGCGGGCGACACCTTCACCGGCTATTTTCTTGCGGGGCTCGTCGAAGGGCTGGATATCGCAAAATCCCTGGATTTGGCGGCGCGCGCTGCTTCGATCTGCGTCACGCGGAAAGGGGCGGCGGATTCGGTGCCGTGGCGGAAAGAACTGGAGACGGAGGGGCAAGTATGAGAGGAATACGAGCCGCAGGGTGCGGCGCAGCGGGGCACGGGCGGCCGATGGCGCGCGGGCATATCGAAAAAAGACGGCCGGCGGGCCTGCCTGCGTTGCTTCCGGCGCTCCTGCTGGGAATCTTCTGGGTCTGCTGCTTCGCTCCCGTCTGGGCTCAGCAGAAAGGGCCGTCGAATGGGCCAGTGCAGACAGGCGCCCCGACCCTGGCGGGCGACTGGTCGGGTTCGCTCAAATTTGGAGCCGCGAGCCTGAAGATTGTGTTCCATGTCACCGCCGCGGGGACGGAGTATTCCGCGACGATGGACAGCCCGGACCAGGGGGCGAGGGGCATTCCGGTTTCGGCAGTCCGCCTCGACGGCAGGAGCGTGACCTTCGAGGTTTCGGCGATAGGCGGCCAATACAGCGGTACGCTCAGTGAAAGCGGAGCATCGATCGAGGGCACGTGGAAGCAGTCGGGTCTGTCCCTTCCCCTCGATCTGGCGAGACAGCCCGCGCAGACGTCACAGGTGCCTGCAGCGACGCCCTGGGAGCCCGCCCAGGAGGCCCTCGGCGGCGACGAACCCTCGCCCCCATTTCCCTATACCGCAGAGGATGTGGGTTTCGGCGATGAAAAAGCGGGCGTCCGGTTGGCGGGCACCCTCACCGTTCCGGAAGGGAAGGGCCCTTTCCCGGGAGTCGTGCTCGTCTCGGGCTCGGGGCCGCAGAACCGCGATGAAGAGATTCTCGGNCACAGGCCTTTCCTCGTGCTGGCGGATTATCTGACGCGGCGCGGCATTGCGGTGCTCCGCTACGATGACCGCGGAGTGGGAGACTCAGAAGGCAGTTTTCAGTCCGCCACGACCTTCGATTTTGCGGACGACGCCCGGGCCGCGCTCGATTTCCTCGCGGGGAGGCCCGAAATCGATGCCCGCCGGGTCGGTGTGATCGGCCACAGCGAGGGGGCGATCGTAGCCTCGATCCTGGCGGCCCGCGGCGCGGAGGACGGACAGGCTGCGGATGAGAATTCGAAAGCGGGTGCACGGGCGGCCTTTATTGTGCTGCTGGGCGGGCCGGGAGTGCGGGGGGACGAGCTGCTCCTCATGCAGAGTGCCGCGCTGGGGCGCGCCATGGGCGTAAGCGAAGAGCAGATCTCCGAGGCGAACAGGCTCAACCGCGAGCTGTATTCCATCGCCATGAGCGATGGGGATGTACCGGCGCTCCGAGAAAAAGTAGTCGGGGTCATGGAGGATCCGATAGATTCGACTTCTGATCTGACGGAGCAGGAGAAGGATGCCTATAAGGCGCAGATTCAGGCTCTGGCGGACCAGTTGCTCTCTCCGTGGATGCGGACATTTCTGGCGCTCGACCCTTCGGATTATCTGAGAAAAGTCGGAGTGCCCGTGCTCGCCCTCGATGGCTCGAAGGACCTGCAGGTGCCGGCCAGGGAGAATCTGGCGGCGGTCGCGGCGGCCCTGGAGTCCGCGGGCAACTGCGCTGCGACACTGATCGAGCTTGAAGGNCTCAACCATCTTTTCCAGCACGCCACGACTGGCCTGCCCTCCGAATATGGCGAGATACGGGAAACATTTGCCCCCGAGGCCCTGCAGCACATCGGCGACTGGATTCTGAACCTGTATTCGCGCTGAGGGCAGCAACCTCAGAGGCGCAGGATGGTCAGGCGGCAGCGCTGGGCATCCGGTTCGGGGGAGAGCCGCAGCACAAAGTACCGCTCCGGCTCGGTCGGGGCAAGCGTGGAGTGTGTTTTCTCCTCGATCTTCAGCGACGGCTCCGCGAACGTGGCGCCCGAAGCGCTGACGGAGGCGCCGCGGGGGAACTGCAGCATCGGCACGAACACTTCCGAAGGCGCCGCGACCGAAAAGTCCGGCATATATTCGAGGACGAATCTGCCCCGCCGCCGGTCGAACTGCATCATGAGAATATTCCNCGCGACGGCCAGCGCATAGGGCCGGACAAAGCCCGCAAGGGCCCGTCCGCCGCCGTCTTCCGCACAGAACACAGAGAGGTCCTCTCCGTTCCAGCCGTCGCCCTGCGCATGCGTGTTGTCGGGAGTATAGTTCCAGAGCGTCGCGCTCAGAAGATTGGCATCGAGCGCCTCGTAGTATGAGGAAAGCGCGCGCTGGTGCACCCTGAAGTTGCCCGTGCGGTATGCCCTGCGGCCGTTGAGGTCGAAGGGAAGGCCGAATTCGCCGAGCAGCGCGGGGGCATTCCCCATGAAATCCCGGGAATGCCGCACGACGCGCGCCAGGGCTTCCCGAAAGTTGCGCCGCACCGCGCCGGGGCCAATGATGACTTTCTGAAGCGTGGAGTCGTAGCCGAGGAAGCCCGTCCAGCGCTTCAGGGTGAGCGTCAGCGAATCGTACCAGTGCGACTCGTTGACAATAACAGGGGGCGCCGCGGCCTCGCCGCTTTCCCGAGGCGCGGCCCCGAGAGAAGCGCCCGTAAAGCCAGGCATCTCTCCCAGAGGCGAGCTCTCCACGAATATCATGAAACGGTTCTGTTTCCCTCCGACCGGTCCGATGCGCGCGGCGAACTTCGCCGCGAAAGGCTTGAGGTAGCGCTGGTTGAACATGTGGTGGAAATTCGGGGTCTGCGCGTCCGGAGCACCGTCCGGTCCTGCGCCGCCCAGTGCAAACCACTGCGGTTTTTTGAGCACCGCCTCGCCATGCTCGATATCCCATACCCCGACCCTGCGCCAGATACAGGCCTCTCCATCCTTCCACGCCCGTACCCCAGGCGTGCCGAGCGCGACACGTCNCACGGAGCGCAGCGCACCGCCCCTGACCTCGATGTGCTCGGCGGTCGTGGCGATTCCCTCGCCGGCGCGCAGCGCTTCCCACGGCGTCGGCGCCAGGCCCGGAAGCACCATGTCCTTTCTCGGCGCCCAGAGCGCTTTCAGACCTATGAAGCCCTCGCCCGGCTCGTTCATCGACCCGAAACCCACGACATTCGGATATGCGGCCAGACACTCTGCCAGCGCGCCGAAAGCCTCGATATAGTGTTTCTGCAGAAATTCCTGCACGGGCACTCCGCCGGCCTCGATGCCGGGCGCAAAGTCATTGCCTCCAAAAAACAGGGTGAACATCGTCGCGCAGGCCAGCCTCAGATGGTTCGAAAACCACTGCATCTGGGGATAGTGCTCCCNCATCTCCTGGTGGAGCATCGCAGCCCCGCTCGCGTGGAGATTGCGCGGTTCGAATCCGACGGCCTCGAGCGTCCACAGGGGAGCCCCGTCTCCGCCAGTCCACCGCGACCACACGTCCTGATGCGGGTCGATGTAGAGCGATATGCCGTGGCGCGCCGCCGACTCGGCGATCCCTTCGAGATACTGAAGGTATGCCGCGTCGTACAGGCCGGGCCCGCCGTGTTCGATCGCCTCCCAGGTCACCACGAGGCGCACAAAATTCTGTCCCCAGCGCGCCAGCCTCGAGAAATGCCCGTCCGCCTCGCCGAGCGGGAAAGGCCGCCNCACGAACGATACATTTTCCCCTTCATAGAAGCCTTCCGTATTGTGTGTGCGTCCGTCCGGAAGCGCGGGCACCTTGCTGCTGCCACCGAGATTCACGCCGCGCAGCATGAGCCAGCGGCCTGCCTCATCGGTGAAATGTCCAGACGAGGCGCCTGCAATCGTCATCGGTTTTCCATTCACAGTTGTGCCCCTTTCTGTTACTATGCATCAGAATGTGCAAACACTTGTAATACCCTAAAAAGCATACTACAAAATCTCTCTTTACAAGAGTACTGAGCGTGATAAAATGAGACCATGCAAATCTGAGAAAAGGAGGTATGCATGAAAAAGATTTTAATTGTATCGGTTCTTGCCGTGGCGCTGCTGTTCAGCGCAACAGCTCAGGCAAAGTATGGCCCCTATGCGGACAAGGTTATCTACGATGTGAGGATGGATCAGACCATCGCCATCAAGGATACTGCAGAAGGGAAAACCGATGTCTTCTTTACCGGTATCGACGGNAAGACCTATAAGGGCATCCAGCAGGCAGACATGAACAAGCTTTCTGTCTATGCAGTGCCCAGCGGCTCCTGGTCCCTGCTTCTGAATCCGATTCCCAATAAGGCGCCCTACACCTTCCAGGCGAAGGACGGCCGGACAATCTTCAATCCGCTGGCGATCCGCGATGTCCGCTATGCGATCAACTGGCTCATCGACCGCAAGAAGATCGTCGATGAGATCCTGCTTGGCGCCGGCGAGCCAATGATTACGGCCCAGACTCCGGGACAGCCGGGAACCTATCGCTTCAATCTCGTCCCCGCCAAGCTCGGCATGACGGCGCGCGGCAATGAGAAGAAGGCGATCGCCGACATCGATGCGGCGATGAAGGAAGCGGCAAATCTGCCAGAAAACAAAGGCAAACTCGTAAAATCCGGACAATTCTGGACCTACAGCGGTCAGCCGGTGACCATCCGCTTCATGATCCGCGTCGACGATCCGACGGGCCGTCTCCTCGAGGGCCGCTACATTTCCGAGCAGCTTGAAAAAGCGGGGCTCAAGGTCGAGCAGCTCGAGTATGACCGCTCGAAGGCCGGCCAGCTCGCCTATTCCAGCGACCCGGCTGCCTGGGAGTGGTCGATGTACACGGAAGGCTGGGGCGCAGGCGCGACCCGCGCGTGGTGGGATGTCACGATCAGCCAGATGTATTCACCCTATTATGGCTATATGCCGGGCGGCCAGACAGGCGGTTTCTGGAACTACGAGAACAAGGAAATCGACCGCATCGCCCAGAAAAATATCAACGGCTGGTTCCTCACCAGCGATGAGTACTGGAACGACAACATGAAGGTGCAGGAGATGGCCCTCAACGAAGCGGTCCGAATCTACGTCTGCAGCCAGGTCCAGTATTATGTCGCGAACAAGGCTCGTTTCAATTCGCGCACGCTCTACGGCCTCGGCGACGGACTCAATGACTGGACTGTCCGTTCCGCGGACGTCAAGCCGGACAGCAAGGGCGAAAAGGTTCTCCATGTCACCCAGTATTCGGCGCGCGGCGGCCTCTTCATGAGCTCATGGGACCCCGTCGGCGTCGACGGCTTCTCCGACACGTATTCCGCAGCGATCTACCCCGCGTGCACTGACCCCGCGACCTTCGAGTCCCCCAATGCGGCCAAGGATACGCCACTGCGCGTAAAATACGACCTCAAGAATGTCGAGACGAAAATTGCCGCAGGCAAGGAGGGCGAAGCCCCCGTCGGGCTCATCGATGTCGACAAGACTGCCCTCATCTTCAACTCCAAGACCAAGCAGTGGGAGACCGGCGTCGAATACAAGGATGTGGGCGGCGGAACGTACGACTATGTGAAGAACAGCGCCATAAAGGCCTACAGCAAGCTTCCGAATATGCAGTACATCTACGGCAAGTGGCACAGTGGCCAGCCCGTCACGATCGCCGACATCATGTATGCGACCGCCTTCGCCTATGAGTGGGCGAACAAAGACAGCGACGACGAANNCAAATACTTCGATGATGCCTATGCTGCCCAGTATCAGTCCACCCTGCCCATTTCCAAAGGCGTGGTTCTGAACAAGGACGGCTCTTTCACTTCATATTTCGATTTCAACTGGCCGATGGACAAGGATAGAGTCGCAGCGACTGGCGCTGTCAGCCCAAAGGCCGGAAACCCAGGCCGCCAGACCCTGGTCTCTTGGGAGATCTACGAGGCGCTGGCCAAGCTCGTGGCCGAAGGCTCGAAGTCCGGCACCCAGTATACCTTTGCCTACGACCCCTCGATCACCGAAGTGGACGTCATCAACCCGAAGTGCGTCGCCGACATCAAGGCCAAGCTGCAGGATTTCGCGGCCGCCAAGTATGTGCCGGATGCGATCAAGCAGTGGGTTACGCCGACGCAGGCGGTCGCCCGCTACAATGCCGCGATCAAGTTCATCGACACCTACGGCAATGCCTACATCTCCAACGGCCCCTTCTTTATCAGCAAGGTCGATTACAGCGCGAACTACATCGAACTCTCTGCCTTCAGAGATTATCCGTACCGCGCCGACTACTTCCCGAACCTCTTCCGCACAGCTCTTACCCGAATCGATGACGTGAAGGTTCCGGCCACTGTCCAGCGCACTGCCGATGCCAAGATCGATGTTGCAGTATCCGAGGTCACCTATCCGGATGATACGGCGAAAGCCGCCAGCAACAAGGCCAAAGTGACGGTCACGCTGATCCTCGCCGACAATAGCGAAAAGGTCTATACCGCAAAGTATAGCAGCGCCGGCAGCTTCCAGGCTGTGATCCCCGCGAAGGACCTTGGCGCTTTGAAGGCGGGTGCCTACACACTCGTCGTGCAGTCGGTACTGAGCACTGAATCGCCGGCTGTCCAGGCTTCTTCGCTCGTGGTATTCTGACACGATTGAATAAAAAGGGTGCGTCGCCGCAGGGGCGGCGGCGTGCCTTTTTCCCTTTTCGCATGAAGCGCCCAAGTAGAGGCTATGCAGCTCTCCATACGTAATCGGAAAGAACAGGTGGCTCTATGTACAAGTGGTTTGCCCTCAAGCGTGTGCTGAAAGGCATTATTACCTATGTGATCATCATTTTTATCATGTCTGTCCTCTTCAATACCGTCAACGAGCAGACGATGCGTTCGAGTATCGAGGAGCAGGTGCGGGCCGAGTCGGTGCGCCTCAAGAACATGCAGCCCGCGGCCCTTCAGCGCTTCCAGGAGCAGCGCCGGGAAGATCTCATTCATCTGTACCGGCTGGACCGCCCTTTTATGGAGCGGATTTTGTTTCGCACCTGGAACACCCTCACCTTTGATTTTGGAAAATCGACCATCATCAAGTCATCCCGGGGCGATCGCGAGGTGCTCACCATCATCGGCGAGGCCCTTCCGCGCTCCCTCATTCTTTTTACGCTCGCCGCCGCGATCGAGATCGTGGTCGGCATCATCCTTGGCCTCAAAAAGGCCCAGAAACCCGGCGGTTCGCTCGACAGAAGCACGAGCCTTATCACCATGATTGTCTATGGCATGCCGACGTTTTGGGTCGCGATGATTCTCATCATGTTTTTTGTGTATCAGCTGAAATCTTTCCTTCCGCGGGCATGCACTCGATACCGCCGCCCCAGGGGATCATGTATTTTCTCGATCTGCTGTGGCACATGACCCTGCCGCTCTTGACCCTGCTCGTCATAGGCTTTTGGGGGGTGTCCTATATAGTGAGGAACATTGTCCTGAGCATTCTGCAGGAAGATTATATCATGGCGGCGCGCGCCCGCGGCATTCCCGAAAACAAAGTGCTGTTCGGCCACACCCTGCGCACGGCCGCCCCTCCGCTCATCACCATGTCGGTGTTGCAGCTCTTGTCCTCGATCGGGGGTGCCATCATCTTCGAGGGCATCTTCTCGTGGCCGGGCCTCGGCAATCTGTACTGGATCGCCGTGCAGCAGAACGACATTCCGGTGCTGATGGGCGATCTCGCCGTCACCGTCGGCTCTATCAGATAGGACTTATCTTGCTGGATCTCACCTATGGTTTTATGGATCCGCGCATCAAGGTGGGAGGCAAAGCATGAACTTCGCTGACATGAAATACAGATTTTCAGAGTTCTGGTCANNAGAATTCAGGAAGGAACGCTCCGGCCTCGTCGGCCTCGCCATATTGGTCCTGTCGCTGCTCGTGGTGATCTTCGAGCCGGCCATCCTTCCCTGGAAGGAAACGAACAGCAAATGGCGGAGCATCGACTATTGGCAGGACAATTCGGCGAGCGCGCCTCCCGCGTGGACCAATGCATTTACAAAACTGAAGGCGCCGGTGACCGTCCGCCTCGACGACGGGGAAAAAGAAGAAGCCTACCTGGACGGCGGCGTCAAGCTCGTCACCTATACTTTCGACTATCGCTACAGCGCCGACAAGGCTCCTCTCGATGTCATATTCCATATCACCGGACATGGGGACATTCCCGTCCAGGTGTCCGTCGAACGTCCGGACGGCGAGACGCTGGACCTTGCGCAGCGCTTTGAACAGGGGCTGGCGGGCCAGGACATCCGAGTCTCGATCGACAACGACGGGCGTGAGGCGGCTTTCTCGTTCATAAAGAACTACGAGAGTGCGGAGGCGCTCGAGCGGTATTCGGGAAGGAGTCTCCGGACAGGCGATATTCTCTTCAACGTCGCCCGCGAGGGCATGGCCAGGGAGTTCAAGCCTCTCAAGGGTAGCTATAAACTCATCGTAAAAGCCATGCTCCTGGACCCCGAGAACTCCAAGGTCGAGGAACCCCGTGTTGTGGTGACAGGTTCGGTGTCGGGCATTCTGGGAACAGACGACTCCAAGCGCGACCTGTTCTCCGGGCTCGTCGCGGGCGTCAAATGGGCGTTGCTCATCGGTCTTCTGACATCGGCGATCTCGGTGCTGATCGGCGTCATGTACGGCATTATCTCCGCATATTTCGGCGGCGCCGTCGACTCGGTCATGCAGTTTGTCTACCAGATTGTCAACTCCATTCCCGCGCTCCCGGTGCTCATCGTCATATCGGCCATCTTCAGGCCGAGCATCTATGTGCTCATAGCGGTGATGGTGTTCTTCTTCTGGACGGGCTCGGTGATGACGGTGCGGTCGATGGCCCTCCAGATCAAGGAGGAGACATACATCGAGGCCGCCAAGGCGCTCGGGGCGAAGAAGAGCCGGATCATCTTCAAGCACATGGTGCCCATTCTCATCCCCTACAGCTTTGCTTCGATGGCGCTGTCGGTGCCGAGCGCGATCGTCTATGAGTCTTCGGTCAGCCTCCTCGGGCTCGGCGATGCGACGATCGTCACCTGGGGCCAGATTCTCCACGACGCCATGCAGGGGGCGGCCATCCTCAAGGGCGTCTGGTGGTGGATTCTGCCGCCGGGGCTCCTCATCGCCATCATGGGGATGACCTTCGCGTTCCTCGGCTTCTCGATGGACAAGATACTCCATCCGAAACTCAAGACAAGGTAATTGACATGAACAGCCTGTTAAAAGTCGAAAATCTTCAAATGCACTATTTTACGTCCAAGGGTGCCGTGCGCGCCATCGACGATCTCAGTTTCGAGCTCATGCGCGGCGAGACCATAGGACTTGTCGGCGAGTCCGGCTGCGGCAAGACGAGTCTGGGCACTTCCATCCTGCGGATGCCGACACCGCCGGGGCGCTATGTCTCGGGCAAAATTCTTGTCGACGGGGTCGATGTCATTCCGCTTCCCGAAAAGGAAGTGCGCAGGAACATCCGCTGGCAGAAAATCTCGATGGTGTTCCAGGGCGCGATGAACTGCCTGACGCCGGTGTACACCATCGGCCGGCAGATGATGGAAACACTCAACGAGCACAGCGATCTGTCGCGGTCCGACGCCGAGAGCCTCATCGCAGAGTATTTGGGGCTGGTGGGCCTGTCGCCCGAGATCGTACAGCGATATCCCCACGAGCTCTCCGGGGGCATGAAGCAGCGCGCAGTCATTGCGACGGCGCTCTTTTTAAAACCGGAGATCATCATCCTCGACGAGCCGACGACCGCCCTCGACGTCATTGTCCAGGCACAGATCATAAATCTGCTGAAAAAGCTGAAGCAGCAGTTTTCCCTCTCGTTTATATTCATCACCCACGATCTGGCGCTCGAGGCCGAAATATCGGACCGCATCTGCGTCATGTATGCGGGCAAGATTGTCGAGCTGGGATCGAACGCGCAGATATACGGCACACAGAGCCCCAAGCACCCCTATACCGAGCGTCTTCTCGCCGCCACGCCGAGGCTCTTCAAAAAGGTGGAGCAGCTCCAGTTTATCCCAGGTACCCCTCCCGATCTGATAGCGCCGCCCAAAGGCTGCCGTTTCAGCCCGCGCTGCAACAAGGCCTTCGACAGGTGTTTCCAGGAGGAGCCGCCGCTCATCGAAATCGAGCCGGGCCACATGTCCGCATGCTGGCTCCACCACCGCGGCTGAACAGGAGAGAAACCATGACAGATACCATATTGAGCGTCAAAAACCTGAAGAAATATTTCGAGCCGCACCAGAGTTTTGCGCAGTCGATTGCGGGGAGCGGGCAGAAAAAGCTGATAAAAGCGATCGACGGCATTTCGTTCGACATCCGGCGGGGTGAGATATTCGGCCTCATAGGGGAGTCGGGCTGCGGCAAGACCACGACCGGCAAGCTCGTGATGAAGCTCCTCGAACCCACGAGCGGCCAGATGTTCTTCAACGGGGAGGACGTGACGCACCTCGACAAAGAGAAGCTCAAGGAATACCGCCGCAAGGTCCAGATGATCTTCCAGGACCCCTATGCCTCGATGAATCCTCGGTTCAAGATCAAGGATGTGCTGGAAGAGCCGCTGATCATTCACAAGGTGAAGGGGACCATCGAGGAGCGCACCAGGATGATCGTGAAGGCCCTCGAAGAGGTCAAGCTCACGCCTCCGGACGAGTTCATGGGCCGCTGGCCGCACATGCTCTCGGGAGGGCAGCGCCAGCGTGTCGCCACCGCGCGGACACTTATACTGAACCCCATGATGCTCGTCGCCGACGAGCCGGTTTCGATGATCGACCTCTCCACGCGCGCCGAAATCCTTCACATGATGAGGGATGTGCAGAAAGAACTCGGCCTGAGCTACCTCTACATCACGCACGACCTCTCCACGGCGCGCTACTTTACGGACCGGATTGCCGTCATGTACCTCGGGCGCATCGTCGAGATAGGGCGTGCCGACGACATCATCGACAACCCCCTGCACCCCTATACTCAGGCGCTCATCGAGGCTGTCCCCGAGCCCGCGACCGGCAAAATCGACATCATCAAGGAGTTGCCGATCTACGGAGAAATTCCGAGTCCCGCAAATATTCCCCAGGGCTGCCGCTTCCATACCCGCTGTCCCTATGCCACCGACGCCTGCAAAAACGAACCCGAGCCTGAGCTCACGCCCGACGGCGAAGAGCACTACCACGCCTGCCGGCGCGCGTACGAAATTCAGGCCGAGAGAAAGAGGAAGCAGGCGGTCTGATGGACCATATCGATCTGCGGAGCGATACCGTGACCTGGCCGACCGACGCCATGCGCAGGGCCATGGCGGAGGCCCCGGTGGGCGACGATGTCTATGGCGACGACCCTACCGTCAACGAGCTCGAGAGGCTCGCGGCGGACATGACGGGCAAGGAGGCCGCGCTCTTCGTGCCTTCGGGGACCTTCGGCAATCAGCTCTCGCTCTTCACCTGGTGTCCGCGGGGGAGCGAGGTCATTCTGGGCGAACAGTGCCACATCATTCAGCATGAGGCCGGCGCCGCTTCCGTGATCGCCGGCGTGCAGACGCGGCCCATCTTCGCGCCCGCCGGCATCCTGCCGCCCGAGGCGATTGAGGAGCGGATCCGCGGCAACGATATCCATTTTCCGCCGACATCCCTGGTCTGCCTTGAGAACGCGCACTCCTCGGGCCGCGTCGTTCCGCTCTCATACATGAGGGAAGTGGCCGACCTGGCCCACCGCCACGGCCTGCCCGTGCATCTCGACGGGGCCCGCCTTTTCAACGCCGCGACCGCGCTCGGCGTCGATGCGACCGAGATTGCCGGCACCGTCGATTCGGTGATGTTCTGCCTCTCGAAGGGGCTGTGCGCCCCTGTCGGCTCCATGCTCGCCGGTCCCCGCGACTTTGTCGAAAAGGCGCGGCGGAAACGGAAGATCATGGGCGGGGGCATGCGGCAGGCCGGCGTGCTCGCCGCCGCAGGGCTCATCGCGCTGAAGGAGATGACGCGCCGCCTCGCCGAAGACCACAGGAACGCCCGCTATCTTGCGGGCCAGCTTGGGACGGTGCCCGGCCTCGAAGTCGACACAGAGGCGCTCGACATAAACATGGTGTTCTTCAGGCTGCCCGCCGGTGCCGACGGCGAGGCCCTCGCCGCGCACCTGAAGGCGAATGGGGTGCTCATCAACCCGCCCGAGCTCGGTCTGTGCCGCTTTGTCACGCACTACTGGATCGACAGGCGCGCGATCGACAGGGTCGTCGCGCTGATGCGGGAATTTTTCGCCAAAAGCTGAAGTGGGGGCGGCGGGCAGACTGGCGGCGCGCGCCGGGGCCCGCAATGCAGCGCCGGGCGCCCCAGGCCGCCTGCACCATTTCTCGCCATGCGGGCCGGCCGCGCTTTTTATGTCGGCGGCAGCTCATCGGCGCACGCTGGGGCCTGCCGGACACCCTGGCCGCGCCCTTATAACGCCCGCCGCTTATTACGCCTCGCCGATATGCACGATCTCCCCAAAGTATGCGCGGTGGTAGTCCTTCTTCGCGTAGTTGTCCTCGATTGTGCCGTCGAGAAAATGGGCACTGTCGATGTCCTGCCAGTACATTTTCCGGCACTCTATGACGAGCTTTGCCTCCCTGAAGCAGGGCGCGGCGACCTTTCGGGACGCCATGGGCGAGAGGCCGGAGAGGGCGATCTTGTCGCCGTCGCGGCCCGATTTCGAGCCGAGAATGGAGAGCGCCTCTTTGTATTTGGGCCCGAATGCGTTGAGCGTAAACGTGTCGTATTTTTCCATGAATTCAAAAGTATAGCGTGTGGGGCGCACGAGGACCTGAAAGAACATCTTGTTCCATATCTGCCCGTAGCTGCCCCACGAGATCGTCATCGCATTGTAGGAGCCCGAACCAAAATCGCCCGCAAAGAGTGCAAGCCAGTGGTCGCGCAGCTGCGCAGGATCATAGCAAAAATCATCGATTGCAATATCTCTCCGATTCATGGTCTGTTCCTCCATATTCCACAGGGTGTCTATATTTCGTTCCCCTTGAACTGACTCATATAGAGATGATAGTAAAAACCCCGCTTCTCGAGAAGGGCCTCGTGGCTGCCCTGTTCCACGATCTCGCCGTCGTCGATGACGACAATGCTGTCGGCGTCGCGGATTGTGCTCAGCCTGTGCGCGATGACGATGCTCGTGCGTCCCTTCATGAGGCGCAGAAGGGCCTTCTGGATGCGCAGCTCGGTGCGCGTGTCGACGCTGCTGGTCGCCTCGTCGAGGATGAGAATGCGGGGGTCGGCGAGGATGGCGCGCGCGATGGACAGAAGCTGGCGCTGGCCCTGGCTGAGGTTGCCCGCGCGCTNCGAGAGGTTGGTGCGGTAACCCTCCGGGAGCTGGCGGATGAAATGATCGGCCTCCGCCAGCCGGGCCGCTTCGACGCACTCGTCGTCGGTCGCCTCGAGCCGGCCAAAGCGTATGTTCTCCAGCACCGTGTCGGCGAAGAGAAAGGTGTCCTGCAGCACGAGGCCGATCGAGCGCCGGATATCCTCTTTCGGGATCTGCCGGATGTCGGTGCCGTCGAACAGTATCTGCCCGCCCTGAATGTCGTAGAAGCGGGTGAGCAGGTTGGTGATGGTCGTCTTTCCGGCGCCCGTGGGCCCGACCAGCGCGATGGTCTGGCCGGCCAGGATATCCACGCTGAAATTCCTGATGATGGTTTTGTCCGGCGCATAGCCGAAGACGACATTCCTGAGGCTCACATTGCCCCTGAAGCTGTCGAGCCTGAAGGGCTCCGTTTCCGGCGTACCCGCATCTGCCCCGGCGGCCCGTAGTTCAGCCTGTGTGCCGGGCAGCGCCGCGGTCTCCGGCTCCATATCGATGATCTCGAAGACGCGCTCCGCGCCCGCAAGCGCCGCCTGAATCGAATTGTAGAGGTTGGATATCTGCCGCAGCGGCGTGGTGAAGTTCTGCGCGTAGTTGATGAAGGCCGCGATCATGCCGACGCTCACGAGCCCCTTGAGGGCCAGCCATCCGCCGAGGCTCGCAAGCACGATGACGAAGAAGCTCCCCAGCACGCTGGTCAGCGGCATGAGCAGCATCGCATAGGAGTTGGCGTATACGGCCGACCTGAACACCGCCTCGTTTTTTTGCCTGAAGGTCTCGATCGCCGAGTCATTGCGGCGGAATGCCTTGATCACCTTGAAGCCCGAAATGGTCTCTTCCGCCACGGCGTTGAGGTCGCCGAGGTCTTTCTGCAGCTCTCTGAAGCCCTTGCGCGTATACTTCACGACAAAATTGCTGAACCAGTACATGACGGGTATGACGATGAGACAGGCGAGCGCAAGCCAGTGGTTGAGCACAAACATGCTCACCAGAATGCCGAGCATGGTGATGACGCTCGCGATGAGCGAGATGATGTTCTGCGACACCGTCTGGTTGATGGCGTCTATGTCGTTCGTCAGACGGCTCATGAGGCCGCCGGCCGGATTCGTGTCGAAGAAGCGCATGGGCAGCGACTGGATGTGTCCGAACAGATCGCCGCGCAGATTTTTCAGCGCATTCTGTGAAATACCCGCCATCCACCAGTTCGCTATGACGTTGAAGCCGTTGCTTAAGGCATAGGCGATAAGCATCACTACCGCCGTGCTGAGGAGGCTCCGGATGTTCTTTTCTGCGATGCTGGTGTCGATCGCCCTGCCGAGCAGATAGGGGCCGACCAGCCCGAGCAGCGACTGCAGCAGCACGAAACACACGATCATCGCGAGCGACCTCTTGAACGGCTTGAGGTAGCCGAAGAGCCGGCTCATCGCCCTGCGGGGGTCGGCGGCCTTCTCGAACCGTGCCGGCCGTCCCGCCCGCCGCTGAAAACTGGTGCGCACTTCCTGGATCGAGGGGGTTGTCTCATAGGCCATGGCGCACCCCCGCTCCCAGTTGGGAATCGTAGATTTCCCTGTAGATCGGGCTCTTTTTCAGGAGCTCCCTGTGTGTGCCCTCTGCGGCGATCCGACCTTTGTCCAGCACGATGATCTTGTCCGCGTTCAGCACCGTGCTGATGCGCTGGGCGACCATGACGACCGTGGTGCCCCGGGCCGATGCCGCAATCGCGGCGTGGATCTTGGTCTCTGTTTCCACATCGACGGCGCTTGTCGCGTCGTCGAGGATGAGAATCGAGGGTCTGCAGACGAGGGCGCGCGCAATCGCGATGCGCTGTTTCTGTCCGCCCGAGAGGTTGGAGCCCCGCTCCTCGATGTGCGTGTCGTACTGCATCGGCATGTCCATGATAAAGTCGTGGGCCTGGGCCGCGGTCGCGGCGGCGACCACCTCTTCCTCGGTCGCCTCGGGTCTGCCGTAGCGGATATTGTCGCGGACGGTGCCGGAGAACAGCACCGTGTCCTGAGGCACTACCGAGATGTGCTCCAGGATCGAAGAGCCTTTCAGTGTGCGCACGTCGAGGGAATCGATGCGCACGCTGCCTGCGCTCGCGTCGTAGAATCGGGGTATGAGGTTGACGAGGCTCGATTTTCCGGAGCCCGTCGCCCCGAGCACCGCGATTGTCCTGCCGGGTTCGGCCCTGGTGCAGATATCCTCGAGCACCGCCATGTCCGTATCGCCGTTGTAATGAAAGCCGACATGGTCGAACTCAACCTCTCCCTGAGTGGGGGAGGGCAGGGCAACGGCGTCGGGGCGCTCGGCCACCTCGGGCTCCGCGTCGAGCACTTCATTGATGCGCTTTGCGGAGGCAAGCCCGTTCGCCCAGTTGTTGGAGAGCTGGGTCATCATGGTGAGGGGCTGAAGCGTGGCCATCAGGTAGTTCGTAAAGGCGACGATCTGTCCGAGAGTGAGGTCCCCGCGGATGGTCTGAAGGCCCCCCAGCCACACGATGAGCACGATGCCGATGTTGATGAGCAGTGTGAGGATCGGGCCCATGGAAGCCATGAGCTGCATGACCTTAACGTTTTCCCGGGCGAGATTCGCGTTGGCCTCACCGAAGCGTTCCGCCTCGTGCTTTCCCCGCACGAAGGCCTTGACGAGGCGCGCCCCCGCGATATTCTCCTGCAGGACGGTGTTCAGGCGGTCCAGTCGCTGTTGGACGATTCTAAAGAAAGGCTCGAGCCTTGTGCTGAAGAGGACAATCACGATACCGCCGACGACGAAGATGGGCATCATGCTCAGCGCGAGGGTTCTGCTCGTCACGAACATGAGCACGATGCTCCCGATCATCGAGAGCGGCGCCCTCGTGCCGATGCGCAGCGACATCTGAAACACGCGCTGTACCGCCGCCGTGTCGCTCGTCAGGCGCACCATGAGCTTGGCGGTCGAGAACCTGTCGATATTGCCGTAGGAGAAGTTCTGTATTTTGACGAAGATCGCCTCGCGCAGGTCCCGCGCGATGTTCTCTCCGACCCGGATCGAGGAGACGCTGTTCAGCACGGCGACGAGGGCGGAGAGCAGCGATATGCCCAGCATGATGGCCGACGTCGATATCACGACGGCCAAATCCTTCTGGCGGATGCCTCTGTCGATAATGAGGCCCACGAGTCTCGGCACCGCGAGATCGAATATGACCATCGCGAGCAGCATCACAAAGGAAAAGAGCGCGAGTTTCCAGTATGGCCTGGCAAAGTGCAGGAGTTTTTTGAATTCGTTCATGGGGTGCTCCTGCGGGCTCAGGCCGAAAGAAAAGTATTTTTCAGTATGTCCATGGCGCGCAGGACAGTCTCTCTTTCCCCAGGCCCGATGGCGCTGATCTTCCCGCGGATGTAGGCGCGGTTCTCCTGCGCGTTTTCATCGAGCACCCGGCGCGCGTAGGGGGTGAGCTCGAGGCGGACCTGTCTGCGGTCATCTTTGTCCTGCAGGCGTGCGACGAGGCCCTTGGCCGCGAGCGCGTCGGTCGCCTGGCTCACCGCCGAGCGGCTGACCTGGCGTTTCTCCGCGATTTCCCCGCAGTGGCAATATCCCCTGTAGATATGCCGGAGCGTGTGGAACTGCTCCATGCTTATGCCGAACTTGCTTATTCCCGCGGAGCGGAAATTCGACCGTATGCGGTCCCATACCTGGGGCAGAACCTCCAGGAGGCTTTCCACGACCGCATCGAATGTTACCTCTGATGTAGTGTCCATAATGATTGCCTTTAAAAAAATGCTTAAGTCACTTAATCATTTTGGCAAAAAAGAGGAGGTGTGTCAAACAAGTTATGCGAGGGGCGCTGTCTGCGGCGGCTTTCCCGCCTCGAAGAATATCTTTCGGTATTCGCGCGGGGCCAGACCTGTGCATTTTTTNNTGAAGACTTTCGTGAAATGGAAGGGGTTTTCAAAGCCAAATCGGTAGGCCACGTCGCTGATGGAGAGCTGATTGTCCACAAGCACCGCCGAAGCCGCCTCGATTTTCAGGCGTGTAAAATACTGAAACGGCGACATGCCCAGCTGGTGCCGGAAGAGCCTTATGAAATACTCTTCGGATATCCCCAGCATGCCCGCGAGGTCGTCTGAACTCAGTTTTTCCCGCACGCGCTTTGTCATGAGCCCGAGCGCCCGCTCCACGTGTTCGTTTTTGGCCTCTCTGCTGGAGCGCATGGAGCGCGAAGCGCCCTTGAAGTGATCGAACCAGCGGTAGAGGATGCTTATGAGCGCGTGCTCCGCAGCCTTCCGGGAACACTCGGACGAGGACTTCGACAGTCTGTACAGGTCTTCGAGGAAAAAACGGTCCTTGGCGTCCCCGGGCAGGGCGCGGTTGCGCGCGTGCCAGAGATGCTCCATCAGGCCGACGATCTCTTCGTCGACGGGATTTCCCGGCTCGGGCGTGAAGAGAACAGCATAATAACTGATAGGTTTTTCGACCGCCTCCGGCAGGATGGAGTGGAATTCCCGCGGCTGTACAAAGTAGATTATGTTGCTGTCGATGACGTATTTTGCGCGGTTGATGAGCAGAGCTCCTTGTCCCTCCATGAAATAGTGGAATTCGTACCCCCCGGCGCCGTGGGCGTGGTACCTGCCGTGCCAGGCGAGCCTCTCCCCGCTCATGAGTCGATACACGTAGACTGCATCGTCGATTCTCATGAAATAAGAATGTCAATAATAGATATGTATTGTCAATATCTCGCATGGTGCTTTTCGGAAAATCCGCCTACGCTTAATATAAATTCAAACGCAGGGGGCAGCCATGAAGAGTGTGTGTGGCATCGATCTCGGCACACAGAGCTGCAAAGTAATTCTCTATGACCCCGACGCCGGACAGATACTAGCCAAAACCCAGTCTCCGCTCGATATCATTGCCAGGAATGACGGTACCCGCGAACAGCGCGCCGAGTGGTATGAAGCGGCGCTCATCGCCTGTTTTCAGGCCATTCGGCCCGAATTGCGCGCGACAATCGCGGCGATCGGGGTCTCCGGCCAGCAGCACGGCTTTGTGCCCCTCGACGGCCAGGGCCGCGCAATCCGACCCGTCAAGCTCTGGAACGACACTTCTACCGCCGCCGAATGCGCCGAGCTCACCGGGCGCGCCGGGGGTGAGGCGGCCCTGTTGGCCGAGACCGGCCTTCTGATGCTGCCGGGTTACACCGCGCCGAAAATTCTGTGGCTGAAGAAGCACGAGCCGGAGAACTACGCGCGCCTGCGGCACGTGCTGCTGCCCCACGACTATATCAATTTTCTTCTGACCGGCAATGAGGTGACAGAGTATGGCGATGCCTCGGGGACGGCGCTTTTCGACGTGCGCGCACGCAGGTGGTCGCAGCGCACCTGCGACCTCATCGACCCCAATCTCATCGATTATGTGCCATCGCTGGTCGGGTCCGACTGCCCGGCCGGAAGAGTGAATGCCCAGGCAGCCGCGCGCTTCGGCATTCCCGAGGAGGCGCTCGTCGCCGCGGGCGGCGGCGACAACATGATGAGCGCGATCGGCACGGGCACAGTCCGCGACGGCTTTCTGACCATGAGCCTCGGGACCAGCGGCACGCTCTACGGGTATTCCAGCCGCCCCGTCGTCGACCCGGAGGGCAATCTGGCCGCATTCTGTTCATCGACGGGAGGCTGGCTGCCGCTTCTCTGCACGATGAACTGCACGGTGGCCAGCGAACAGATTCGCTCGCTCTTCGGCATGAGCATCGAAGAGATGAACCGGAGGGCTGCGTCTGCGCCAGTGGGCGCCGAAGGCATCGTGGTGCTGCCGTTTTTCAACGGCGAACGGATTCCCAACCTTCCGCAGGGGAGGGCGAGCATCCTCGGGGCGACCGCGGCCAATTTCACGAGAGAGAATATCGCGCGCGCCGCCATGGAGGCCGCGATTTTCGGCATGCGCATCGGACTCGAGTCGTTCAGGCGGCTTGGGTTTACGGCGCGGGAGATCAGGCTCGTGGGAGGAGGCGCGAAGAGTACGCTCTGGCGCGAGATCGTCGCCAACGTGACCGGCCTGCCCGTGCGCGTCCCGAAGGAAGAAGAGGCGGCGGCGCTGGGCGCGGCGATACAGGCGCTCTGGTGCGCCGAGCGCAACGCCGGGGCCGAGGGCACGGTCGATATCGCGGCCCTGACCGATGCTCACGTGAGCCTCGAGGGCGCCGCGAGCATCGAGCCTGAAATGGCATTGGTGTCGAGGTATGAGGCGGCATACGCCGAATATGCGAAATATCTGGAGGCGCTGAGCCCCCTCTACCGATAAGTGCATGGAAAGGAAGGAACACATGGCAGAGTATTTTGTCGGACACAAGGAATATTTCCCCGGTATCGGGAAAATCCGCTACGAGGGGCCGAAGAGCGATAATCCGCTTNNCGCGTTCAAATACTACAACCCTGACCGCAGAATCGGCGGCAAGACCATGCGCGAACATCTGCGCTTCGCCGTCGCCTANCTGCACAGCTTCGGCGAGGACGGAAGCGATCCTTTCGGCTCGGCCACGCACATTCATCCGTGGAAGACCGATGCGGGCGTGCCCATGGAGGCCCACGAGCACAAAATCGACGCGGCGTTCGAATTCTTTACCAAGCTCGGCGCCGATTTTTACTGTTTCCACGACCGGGACCTGGCGCCCGAAGGCGGCAGCCCCGCCCAGAGCGAGAAAAACCTCGCNCACATGGTGGCCCTCGCCAAAGAGCGGCAGAAAGCCACGGGCGTCCGCCTTCTCTGGGCCACGTCCAACCTCTTCAGACACCCCCGCTACATGAACGGCGCCGCCACAAACCCCGAATTCGGCGTGGTCGCGCAGGCCGCCGTTCAGGTGAAGGCGGCCATCGACGCGGCGATCGAGCTCGGCGGGCAGGGCTACGTGTTCTGGGGCGGCCGCGAAGGCTACATGACCCTCCTCAACACCGACCTCAGGCGCGAGAAGGATCACCTCGCCCGCTTTTTAACAATGGCCCGCGATTACGGCCGTACCCACGGCTTCAAGGGCATGTTCTATATCGAGCCCAAGCCCATGGAGCCCACCAAGCACCAGTACGACTTCGACGTCGAGACCGTCGCCGGGTTCCTGCGCGCATACGGACTTGAAAAGGACTTCCGCGTCAACATCGAGGCGAATCACGCCGAGCTCGCGGGCCACGATTTCCAGCACGAGCTCGAGACCGCAGCGGCGCTCGGCATCTTCGGCTCGGTCGACGCAAACCGCGGCGACCCCCGCAACGGCTGGGACACCGACCAGTTCCCGATCAACGCATACGACACGACCCTCGCCATGCTCGCGATCCTGCGCGCGGGCGGATTCACCACGGGCGGCCTCAACTTCGACGCCAAGATCCGCCGCAACTCCGTCGACCCCGCGGACCTCTTCGAGGCCCACATCGGCGGCATGGACGCCTTCGCCGCGGGCCTCCTCGCCGCGCAGCGCATCATCGAGGACGGCAAACTCGCCGCCTTCGTGCGGCAGCGCTACGCCTCGTTCGATGCCGGCGACGGCAAGCGCTTCGAAGAGGGGCGCCTGAGCCTCGAAGAGCTCGCCGCCCTCGCCTCCGCGCCCGGAGCCATGGACGCCGACAAGGTCGGCCGCACGTCCGGCAAGCAGGAGCATCTCGAAAACCTCATCATGCAGTACGTCCTGGGGGTGGAGTGAGAAGCAGGGAGTATGAACGAGACATTACCATATTATAAAATGAATTAGATAGCATGTAAGGAGGCCTAAAAATGATAGAAGGGAGTGCCGGAGCGAAGACTTCTGGGAAATTGCGCTATGGCATGGTGGGCGGAGGGAAAGGCGCCTTTATCGGCGATGTGCACCGGCGTGCGATTGCTCTGGACGGGTTGGCCGCGCTCGTTGCGGGGAGCTTCTCCCAGAGCTTTGACAACACGCTCGAAACGGGGGCGGGCCTCGGTCTCTCCCGCGACCGGCTCTACGCCTCGTATTCCGAGATGGCCGAAAAAGAGGCCGCCCGTCCCGACGGCATCGATTTTGTGTCGATCGTGACGCCGAACGCGCTGCACTATCCGGTCGCCAAGGCATTCCTCAACGCGGGCATCAATGTCGTCTGCGACAAACCCCTCACCTTCGAGGAAGCCGAGGCCAGGGAACTGGGTGAGCTGGCGAAGAAGAAAGGACTGCTCTTCGGGGTGACCTATACCTACACGGGCTATCCCGCAGTCAAGCATGCGCGGGAGATGATCCGCCGCGGCGACATCGGCGAGATACGGTTTGTCAATGCCGAGTATCCTCAGGAGTGGCTCGCGACACCCTCCGAGCGCGAGGGCTCCAAACAGGCTTCCTGGCGGACGAACCCCGCGCTGGCGGGCAAATCGAACTGCGTCGGCGACATCGGCAGCCATGCCGAAAACATGGTCTCCTACGTCACGGGTCTCAAGATCAAATCGCTCTGCGCGCGCCTCGACACCTTCGTCGAGGGAAGACTGCTCGACGACAATGCGACCATCATGGTCGAGTACGAGGGCGGCGCAAAAGGACTGTATTGGGCGAGCCAGATTGCGATCGGATACGACAACGGCCTGCGGTTCAGGATCTTCGGCTCCAGGGGAACCATCCAGTGGTCGCAGGAGAATCCGAACTATCTCGTCGTTTCGAGGCTCGGAGCTCCGACGGAACTGCTCTCGCGCGGNCGCGATGGTTTCTATCCGCACGCCCAGTCTTATTCGCGCATACCGTCCGGCCATCCCGAGGGCTACTTCGAGGCCTTCGCGAATCTCTACAAGACCTATATTTCTGCCCTCATCAAACAGAAATCGGGCGGAAAGCTCACTCAGGATGACCTCGATTTTCCGACGGCGGAGGATGGGGCGGAGGGCGTGCGCTTTATCGGCAGGTGTGTCGAGAGCTCGAAAAAGGGCGCCCTGTGGGTTGAGTTTTGAATCGAAACAGAAAAGAGGAGGAATTCTATGGCACGACCGGTAACGATTTTTTCCGGGCAGTGGGCTGATCTGCCCTTCGACCAGTTCTGCGCAAAAGTAAAGTCATTCGGGTACGACGGCGTGGAGATCGCGTGCTGGGGCGATCATATGGATGTGAAACGGGCCGCCACTGACCCGAACTACGTCGCCGAGCGCAAGGCAATTCTCGGAAAGTACGGACTCAGGTGCTGGGCCCTGGGGGCGCACCTCGCCGGACAGTGCGTGGGAGACCTCTGGGATCCCCGTCTCGACGGTTTTGCTCCGGCCGAATGCAGGGGAAACCCCGCCAGGATCCGCGAATGGGCAATTCAGGAGATGAAATATACTGCCCAGGCCGCGAAGAATATGGGCTGCTCTGTGGTGACAGGCTTTATGGGCAGCCCGATATGGAAATTCTGGTATTCTTTCCCGCAGACCCCGGATCAGATGGTGGACGATGGCTTTGCGGAGATTGTCCGGCTCTGGACGCCGATCCTCGACGAATTCGACCGCTGCGGCGTGAAGTTCGCGCTCGAAGTGCATCCCACCGAGATCGCCTTCGACTATTACACAGCCGGCCGCCTGCTCAGGGAATTCAAAGACAGGCCGACGCTGGGCTTCAATTTCGACCCCTCGCACCTCATCTGGCAGGGCGTAACNCCGCATATCTTCTTAAGAGATTATGCCAANAAAATTTACCATGTACATATGAAGGACGCGGCGGTGACCCTCGACGGCAAGGCGGGCATTCTGGGCTCCCACATCGGCTTCGGCGATACGCGCCGCGGCTGGAACTTCCGCTCGCTCGGGCACGGAGACGTCGATTTTGAGAACATCATCCGCGAGCTCAATGCCGCAGGCTACCAGGGGCCGCTCTCCGTCGAGTGGGAGGATTCCGGCATGGATCGCGAATACGGTGCAAAGGAAGCGCTGGAATTTGTGCGCGATGTCGATTTTGCGCCTTCGACGATGGCCTTCGATAAAGCGATGAAGCAGTAATGGCCGTACTTGTCAAAACCGAAGGTATCGCAAAAGAGTTCTCCTCCGTGCGGGTGCTCGACAACATTTCCGTCGAGATCCGTGCGGGGGAGGTCTTCGGCATCATAGGCGAAAATGGGGCCGGCAAATCGACGTTCATAAAGATTCTCTCCGGTCTTTATCAGCCGGCTGCGGGCAAAATCTGGTTCGACGGGAAACTGGCTGAGATCAAAAGCCCTGCCGATGCGAAAAAGATCGGCATAAGCCTCATTCCACAGGAGTTCAACCTCGTCGCCGACCTCTGCGTGTATGAGAACATATTCCTCGGCGAGGAGCTTCTGCAGAAGAACGGGTTTCTGGACATAAGGGCCATGGTCTCGCGGACCCGGGAACTTCTCTCCGAGCTCGATGTGTCCAGCATAGACCCCTCCGCCCGGATTCAGGACTTGTCCGTCGCGCAGAAGCAGATGGTGGAGATCGCGAAGGCGATCGCCTTCGATTCGCGCTTTTTGATCATGGATGAGCCCACCACCATGCTGACCAGCAAGGAAGTCGAGATTCTTTTCAGGCTCATCGGGCGGCTCAAGGCGCACGGTGTCACCATTGTCTACATTTCCCATAAACTGAAGGAAGTCAAACGCATCTGCGACCGCGTCATGGTCCTGCGGGACGGGGAATTCATAAGCCTCGAAGAGACGGACAACATCAGTATCGATGAGATGGCGCGGCGCATGGTCGGCCGGGAGCTCAAGGGGATATTNCCCGAGAAAAAGCCCGCTTCGGAGGAAGTGGCGCTCTCGGTCCGCAACATCTCTGTCGGAGGCCTGCTGCACGATATCAGCTTCGATCTGCACGTGGGGGAGGTGCTCGGCTTTGCCGGCCTGATCGGCGCGGGGCGCACGGAGCTGGCCGAGGCGATCATGGGCCTGCGCCGCGTGCAGTCCGGCACGGTGACCCTCCACGGGAAACCGCTTCAGCTGCGGAATCCCTGGGACGCGGTGCAGGCNGGGCTGAGTTATCTCTCCGANGACAGGCAGGGCTCGGGCATCATCACCTCGTTCGACGTGGTGAAGAACATCACGCTCACTTCACTGAAAGAATATGCAAGGCCTTTCATCAGCCAGAGAGCCGAGACCGAGAAGTCGAAATTCTACGTCGACCGATTCTCCATAAAGATTCCTTCACTCTCCGCAAGGCTCGAACAGCTCTCGGGCGGCAATCAGCAGAAAGTGTCGCTGGCGAAGAGCATCGATACCCGGCCAAAGATCATCATCGTCGATGAGCCGACCAGAGGGATCGATGTCAAAACCAAGCATGACATCTATGTCTTTGTCCGGGAACTGGCGAATACNGGGATCTCGGTGATTTTCATTTCTTCGGAGCTTGAAGAGATCATCGCNATGTGTGACCGGGTACTCATCATGCGCGGCGGGAGCATCGTGGGCGAACTTCCGCCGGAACGACTCAGCGAAGAAGAGATCATGTATTTTGCCACAGGTATCAANGGAGGATATTAAATGGCCGTTTCCATCCCAAAGAAACTGTCCCTGGACAAATATGGCCCGCTCATCGCCCTTGCGGCGCTGGTGATCGCCTCGACAATTCTCTATCCGCGTTTTATCGAGCTACAGAACCTCCTCAATATTCTGCGGCAGGTCTCCTATACGGGCATCATCGCGCTCGGCATGACCTTTGTCATTATTTCCGGAGGCATCGATCTGTCGGTCGGCTCCATGACGGCGCTCGCGGGGCCTTCGCCATTTTGACGCTCAATGCGTCACTCAGGGACTTGCGACCCTTTCGCCCTTCTGGCTGGGGACTCTCCTCAGCATTCTTGCGGCCGCCGCCGTATCGTGGCGGTAGCGCTTGTCGCGGGGCTTATGAACGGTTTTCTCGTCACGAAAGGGCGGATCGCGCCGTTCATCGTGACGCTCGGCACCATGGCGATTTTCCGCTCCCTGACCCTGTATATCGGCAAAGCCGGCGAATTCAGGTCGGTCAGCCCTGCGTACGGAGACATGGGATGTCAGTGATACTGNGGCATTCCTCTGCCCGTATGGATTCTCTTCCTTCTCGCCGCAGTGCTCTCTTTTGTCCTGAACCGGACAAGATTCGGGCGCTATGTGTGCGCGGTCGGCTCGAACGAAAAGGTCGCGCGGTATTCGGCGATCAACGTGGACAAGGTTAGGCTGACCTCTTATGTCATCGTCGGNGCTCATGTGGGCATCACCGCCGTCCTCATTTCGGCGCGGCTCAACTCTCTCAGTTCGACGAACGCCGGGAAGGATTACGAGATGGACGCCATAGCNGCGGTCGTCATCGGCGCNACCGCGATGACCGGCGGCAAGGGCTCCATCTGNGGCTCGGTNGTCGGCGCGATCATTCTNGGGATCATCAACAACATGCTGAACATGCTCGGCGTCTCTCCGTACCTGCANGGACTGGTGAAGGGACTTGTCATCATCGGCGCGGTGTCGATCCAGCGCGATGGATCCCGAACGGACGCGCGGAAAAATGACGGGAATCTCTCGGGATGGCCGTTGCCGGAAACCCGACAGAAATAATAACGTGCTTAAATGTAGGAGGCAGTATGAAAAGGTATTGATCGCCATGATGGTGCTGCTTGCAGTCATAGTAGCTCCATCCTTTGCCCAGAAGGTCAAAATCGGTGTATCCATCCCCACNGCGGATCATGGATGGACGGGCGCNATCAACTACTACGCGCAGAAGGCAATCAAGGATTGGCAGGCGAAGGACAAGAACATCGAATTCTACCTTGTGACCGCCGATTCTCCCGCCAAACAGGTCAACGACGTCGAAGACCTCATGGTGAAAGGCATCGATGCCCTCGTGATCCTCGCCCACGATTCCGCACCGCTCACNCCGGTGGTGAAGAAGGCCTACGAGAAGGGCATCTATGTCGTATCGGTCGACCGCGGGCTCACCGAGGAAGTACAGGACGTCTACATCGCGGGCGATAACCCCGGCATGGGCCGCGTCTCCGGCGAATGGCTCGGCAAGGCGCTCGGCGGCAAGGGCGACATCGTCGTCCTGGAGGGCATTCCCTGCGTCATCAACAGCGAACGTGTCGACTCCTTCAANGATGTCATAGCCAAGAAGTACCCCGGCATCAAGATTCTGGATTCGCAGCCTGCCTACTGGGACACNCAGAAAGGCCTCGAGATTATGACCAACTATCTGCAGAAATACAAAAAGATCGATGCNGTGTGGGCCCAGGATGACGATGTCCTCGTCGGCGTCCTCCAGGCGTACAAGGAATCNGGGCGCAAAGATGTCAAGATTTTCCTCGGCGGCGCGGGAAGCAAGGTCATGATCAAGAANGTCCTGGACGGCGATCCCCTGGTGCAGGCCGATGTCACGTATCCGCCCTCGATGATCGGGACCGGTATTTCCCTCGCGGTGTACGGCGCGCGCAACCAGCCGCTCCCCGGCTTCTATCAGCAGAAGATCCCCTCGAAGATCATCCTCGCCGCGGAGCTGATCACAAAGCAGAACGCGAAGGACTACTATCAGCCGGATTCGATATTCTGATTGAATTCCGCCTGTGAGGCAGGGGCCGCCCCGGCAGAGTGCCGGGGCGGCTTTTTATTCCGGCGGCCCCGCCTTGCGCGCAGCGCCCTCACACACTATGCTGGACCACAGGTATACACGATGAAAACGAATTTCGCGCACCTCAGCCCGGAAGAGAAAAGTATAGTGGCGCGGCTGAAGGCATCGCTGGCCCTGCATCTGGTCGAGGAGGCCAGCGCTTCCGACGCCGGGCTGCAGACGATATGCCCGCCGGGCGGCGTTTCGATGAAACTCGGCATTCGCGGGGCGGGGCCTGCCCTGGGCCTGCGGGTGCCGCAGACTTCGCAGATTTTGCCGACACCGCCGGGCGGCCATCGCTGCTGCTGTTCTTCCCCAACACGGAGGCCGCGGTCCGCGTCCTCTCCGGGGCGAAGGGCACGGTGATCCCCGTCCCGCTGGGCGCGGGCGCGTTTGCGGCGCTGGCCTTTTTCAGGAAAGCTTCGGGCCGCGCCACGGAGCTCCTGCGCGCCCGGAAACGTCGGAAGCGACGAGGGCGCGCCTTCTGCTCGCCGCGACGCTGTACGGGCTGGAGGCCATCGCCGGCGAATCCTATCTGGAGCGCAGGATGCAGATAGTCCCCGACGGCGTGGTCGGCGTGCGGGCGGGGGAGATCGCATATCGGGTCACCAAACGGGGAAGGACGATTCAGATTCAGAACAATGTGGCGCCTGCCCCTGCCTCTGATTCGCCGCGCCCCGACGCGCTCCTGTCCTTCGCGGGTATCGGAGCGCGATCGACGTGCTGTCGGGGAAGCGGCAGGCGGTCGTCGCACTCGGCTCGGGCGAAGTGCACATAGAAGGACTCTTGCCGCTGGTCCAGGGGCTGTTTGCGGTGCTGGACCGGCTTTCGTGGTATCTGGGAGTTGAGGTATGAGCGGGATGACTGATGAAAGATCGGGTGCTGCGGGCAGTCCGTCCGGCGGTCGGAGCGCGGTCGCCGCGGGCTCGCGGTTCGCGGCTTCGGTGGCGTACTTCGAGCGCGCCGCCAGAGTGATTCCCGGCGGCATCTACGGGTCCAAGAGCCCCGGNTTTCTCGTGCCGGGCCANTTTCCCTATTATCTTTCGCACGCGCGCGGGAGCAGGATATACGACGCCGACGGCAATGAATTCATCGACTATCTCTGCGGGTACGGCAGCCAGATCGTGGGCTACGGCAATCCGGCGGTCGACGGCCCGGCCCTCGAGCAGGCGCGGAAAGGGGACCTGCTCAACCAGCCGCATCCCGCCATGGTCGAGCTCGCCGAGCGCCTCGTGGGCCTTGTCGAGGGTATGGGTTGGGCGGTGTTTGTCAAAAACGGCACCGACGCCACCACTCTCGCCACCTCGATCGCCCGCGCCGATACCGGAAAGCAGATCATCCTCGCCGCGGAGGGGGCGTACCACGGTGCGGCGAACTGGTGCTCCACCAACGTGTTCCCCGTGTTCNNATTGCAGGCCGAGCAGCGCGATGTCCGCTTCTTCCCCTACAACGACATTCAGGCGCTGGAGGCGCTTNNTTTTGCGGCGAACAGAGGGCAGATCGCCTGCATCATCCTCACTCCCTATCATCATCCGACCTACAGACCCCAGCAGCTGCCGACCCCGGACTTCATAGCGGCCGTGGAGCGGCTGTGCCACGCCGAGGGCGCGTATTTCATTGTGGACGACATCAGGGCCAATTTCAGGCTCGACATGCACGGCAGCCACAAGTCCTTCGGCGCCCATCCCGATCTGGTCACGATGGGGAAGGCGCTCGCCAACGGCTACCCGATCTCGGTGCTGCTCGGGTCGGACGGGCTCAGGAGAACGGCTTCGAGCTTTTTTATCACGGGGACATACTGGATGAGCGCCGTGCCGATGATCGCCGCGCTGGCGACGCTCGACGAGATGGAGCGTATNGGGGGCACGGCCCGCCTCGCCGCGCTCGGGCAAATGCTGAAAGAGGGGCTTGAGTCGCTGGGGCTCGANGCCGGCTTCCGCGCGCGCGTCTCGGGGCCGCTCGCGATTCCCTACCTCACCTTCGACGAAGATCCGGACCTGTACCTGAACCAGAGGTTCTGCGCGGCGATGGCCGACCGGGGAGTGTTCATGCATCCNCACCACAACTGGTTCATGTCGCTCGCCCACACCGAAGAGGACATCGCCCGGACGCTGGAGGCCGCCCGGAGCGCGTTCAGGGAACTGGGCGCGTCTTCAGCCTCCGAACGCCTTTAATATTTCGGCGAGCGCGATTCCGAGATAATTCCCCACCGCATACCCGATGATGCCGGTTCGTTATGCCGGGCAGGATGAGCCTGCGCGCCTTCAGGGAACCGCCACCATCCCGACAAAGGGCGGCGAGCAGACCGCGGAGACCGACACGATGAGCATCGTGTCGACGTCGATCCTGAAGAGGGCGCAGAGCGCGGCGTGCAGGATAAAGGAGCCGAACAGCACAATCGCCACATAGATGAAGTAGGTGCCCGCATTGTTGAATATCTGCGCGATGTTGCCCATCGCCCCCACGGCCACCGCAAACACGTACAGGAAATATTCGCCCGTCGCGAAGGTCATGGGCAGAGCCCTGATCGACGGCACGAAGGAGGCGGCGAGCGCGAGGCTCGTGATGAGGAGGATTGTCACCATCGTCTGGAAATCCGCGGGTACAAGCGTGGAGATTCCGAGGGAAACGCCCACGATGGCCGCTGCCAGGCCAAATCCCGCGAGGATTTTCTTCCATAGGCCCTTTTTTAAAGTAGTCTGAGAACCTCGTCGTAAAATTCAGGCTTGTCGGCGATGCGACATCGCTGTCCCAGTTTTTGAGAGCAGGAAGTGCTTGAGAATCGGCTTGGCGATGCTCATCACAGCGAGCAGATAGAGTGCAGAGAGCACAATATCCGAGGTGTGCACCGCCAGATATACGTCCTTGTCGACATTGAGCGCAGTCTTTATGGCGGCAAGGTTCGGCGTGCCTCCGGTGTAGAGCCCGACGAGCATCCCCGCGACCTTGTACGACTCGTCGTGTTTCGTCCTGAAAAAAGCGTAGGCTATGCCCGCGACCAGACTTACGGACACTGCCGCCAGCAGGAATGCCAGAATCGCGCCGCCCGAGAGCTCTTTCCATTTTTTTGATATCGACGGAGAAGAGCAGGAGCGGAATGGAGATGGCCACCGCGACGCTGGAGACCGTATCGAGAAGACCCGTCGCCGACTGCGGCAGGATGCCGATGTTCCCGAGCAGGAGTCCTACGATGTAGCATACGATCAGGGTGCTCCACTTTGCCATAAAGGCGATGCGCTCCTTGAGGTACAGAAGCACGACAGGGAACACTACAACAAAAAGAATCAAAAGTACGTCCGCCATATGAACATCCTTTCTGCCGCCTGAGCGGGCAGGTCTGGCTCGTCTCTACAGGCCCCCGTGCCTCGAAATCGAGCGCACGAAGAGCTTCGGGAAATGTCGCGCAAGAAAAACGCCGAGACGGGCCTTGAAATCGAACGCGACCCGAATGTCGAGCGCGCCTGCCTCGAGTCTATCCCACACGATGCGCGCGGTCTCCGACGGGGCCTGGCCGGCTTTCTGAAGCGGATCGAGTTCGCCGTGGCGCCCGCCGTCTCCGGAGAGCGCGTTTTCCGAGATGGCGGTGCGCACGAAGCCCGGGTACACCATCGAAATCTGAAGACCGCTGCCAAAGAGCTCGGACCTGAGCGAAGAGAAGAAGCCCGCCTGCGCGTGCTTCGACGCCGAATACGCCGTCCGCCACGGCGCGCCCATGAGCCCCGCGACGCTCGAGACGCAGACGATCATGCCTGAGTTGCGCTCGCGCATCTGCGGCAGCACCGCGCGCGTCAGATCGACGGCCGCGCCGAAGTTCGTCTGCATGATGAGGTCGAAGACCTCGGGCGAGGTCTCCGTGAAGCGGGCGCGCTGGCTTACGCCTGCATTCAGCATAAGAACGTCGATGCGGCCGAAAAGGGCGAGGGCCTGCCGTGCCGCCAGTTGTCGGGCGCTTGGGTCCGCGAGGTCGAAGGGGAGGATGGCGTCGGCAGGGCGGCGCGGCGCCCCGCTCCGGCGCCGCTCGGCGCAGAGGGAAGCGGTCTCGCGGAGGGCTCCCTCGTTGCGCCCCGAAAGTATGAGCGTGGCGCCGCGCCGGGCCGCCTCGGCCGCAAGCGCCCTTCCGATGCCCGAAGAGGCACCCGTGATCCATACCACTTTGTCTGCGAGTGTCTGCCGCATGGTGATGACAGAATATGACGGCGCAGTGGCGCGGTCAAGGCAAGGCAGGTATAGTATTGACAGAGGAGCGTGAAAAGAATGGCAGAGAGAAAAGGCTATGTCCGCCCTTCGCCCGTCGAAGCCGGTGTCGGGCCCCAGATCGAGGTTCTGAAGGCGGCCGGAGCCGAGACGCTGTTCGAGGAAGAGCTTCTCTCGGGAGAAGCTGACAGGCCGGCGCTGCGGCGCGCCCTCGACAGTTTGGGCCCCGGCGACACGCTTCTCGTGGCTTCGCTCGACAGGCTCGCGCGGACGACGACCGAGCTGTTTTACATACTGGAAGAGATTGTAAAGCGGGGTGCCGCACTGCTGAGCCTCAGAGAGGGCCTCCGCGTGGGGGCGGATGATGCCGTGGAACATGGTGGCGCCACAGCTGTCGCCGCGACCAATGCCGGCGCGCCCGGCCCCGCAGACGCCGCAGCCAGCGCTGGGGTCTCTGCGGGCGCTCCTGTCGCTACCCCCGCAGATGGAGCCGGCCGCGCCTTCATGCGCGATCTCAGCCTCATCATCGATTTCGAGCGCGTATCGCTGAGAGAATGGCAGCGTGAATCGATAGAAGGGACAAAGGCGAGACGCGAGAGGGGTCCATACGGAGCCGGCGCCGCGATAGACACGATAGGCGCGGCGCGCGCAGAGCAGCCGCTGCCGCCGATAAGCCGCAACAGGCGCGCCATGCGCGGAGCGGGCCCCGCCATAGGCCTGGGCCGCTCTACGGCGCGCTCAGGTTTCCCTTACGTCCACAATCTTCTCGACGGCGGGCGTGACCGCTTCGAGCAGAGTAGCCTTGTCGACCCCGGTCACCTTTAGGGTGCAATAGCCGTTGCTCGGATCCTCACCCTCGAAGATCGCGAACGAGACGATGTTGCCGCCGCATTTCGTTATCGCGTTCGATACTTTCGCCAGTTCGCCTTTTTTTTCGGGCAGGAGTATGGTGAGCCTGATGCCCTTGTGCCGAGCGCCGAAGAGCTCGATGAACAGTTTGAAGAGGTCGGTTTCGGTGATGATGCCGACAAGGATATCGCCGCGCATGACCGGCAGGCCAGAGATCTTGTTGTCCACCATGATGCGCGCCGCCTCTTCTATGGGCAGGTCTTCGGTCACGGTGATGACATTCTTCGTCATCACTTTTTCGACGTGCAGCTTCGAGAGCAGATAGTGCATTTCGTAGATGTCGAGCGACGTGGCGGGGGAAGGCGATGCGTGGATGAGGTCGAGGGAAGTGACGATACCGACAAGCTGTCCCTTGTTGTCGACGACAGGCAGGCGCTGAATTTTTTCGCGGCGCATGATAGCCTGCGCTTNCGGTACAGTCACGTCCGGAGTGATGGTTATCGGATTCCGCGTCATGCGTTGGCCTACTTTCATGGTGTACCTCCATGGAATATTTTCAGGATTAGTCTCTTGTTATAATATACTTCCGAATTCCTACAGACCCAAATATGCCTTCCGCACTTCCTCGTTCTCGAGCAGATGCGCCGCGGTATCGGCGATCTTGATGACTCCGTTCTGCATGACGTAACCCTTGTTGGCTATCTTGAGCGCCATGTTCGCATTCTGTTCGACGAGGAGGATGGTCGTCCTGCGCTCTTTGTTGATCTTCTGAATGACTTCGAAGATGTTCTGGACAACGAGGGGTGCGAGTCCGAGCGAGGGTTCGTCGAGGAGGAGCAGGTGCGGGTTGGCCATGAGCGCCCGGGAGACCGCGAGCATCTGCTGCTCGCCGCCGGAGAGAGTTCCGCCAAGCTGGTTCCGCCGCTCCGCGAGCCGCGGGAAAATCGCAAACACCTCTTCCATGTCGCGCTTTATGCCCTCTTTGTCGGTGCGCAGAAAGGCGCCCATGTCCAGGTTCTCCGAGACGCTGAGCTGGGGGAATATGCGCCTGCCCTCCGGCACCTGCGACACTCCCATGCCGACGATTTTGTTGGGGCTGAGCCCCGATATCTCCTGGCCCTTCAGTACAATTTGTCCCGAGCGGATGGGTGTGATTCCGCATATGCTCATGAGCGTCGTCGTCTTGCCGGCGCCGTTTGCGCCGATCAGCGTGGCGATCTCGCCTTCCTCGACAGAGATAGAGATGCCTTTCAAGGCCTGGATATTCCCATAGAAGGTCTGGACGTCTCTCAACTCAAGCAGTGCCATATTACTCTCCTAGATATGCCTTGATGACATCGGNNGGTTTCGCTTGATCTCGTGCGGCGTGCCTTCGGCGATGAGCCGGCCGTAATCGAGCACGTAGATGCGCTCGCTCACGTCCATGACAAGGCTCATGTCGTGTTCTATGAGCAGAATCGTGATGTGCTCCTGGTCCCGGATGATGTTGATGGTCTCCTCGAGCTCTTTTGTCTCCTGGGCGTTCATGCCTGCGACAGGCTCGTCCAGAAGGAGGAGAAAAGGATCGGTCGCGAGGGCGCGCGCAATCTCCAGGCGGCGCTGTTCGCCGTAGGGGAGGTTCTTCGCCATCTCGTTGACGTACATGTCCAGTTTGAGTTTCTTGAGGATGAGGTAGCTCTCTTCGATCACCCGCTGTTCTTCCGCCCTGGTGGAGGCGTCGCGCACGATCGCCTTGAAAATTCCCGCCTTGAGCGAGTTGTGCCGGCCGATCATGACGTTTTCGAGGACGCTCATGTTGCTGAAGAGGCGGATGTTCTGGAAGGTGCGCGCGAGGCCCTTCTGGTTGATGACATTGGGCTTGAGACCATGAATCTCTTCGGTCCGGCCCTGGCGGTTGCGGATTCTGACCCGCCCTTCGGTCGGTCTGTACTCGCCGGTTATGCAGTTGAAAATTGTTGTCTTTCCGGCGCCGTTCGGGCCGATGAGCGCGGCGATTTCGCCTTCGTCGATGTGCATCGAGACACCGTCGATGGCGCGCAGGCCGCCGAAGGCCATGACGAGGTCATCGATTTCCAGTATCGCATCGTTTGACTGCAGTTGTTGGGTGCTCATTTGGAAAATTCCTTTTCTGCAAAGGTATATTGCTTGCGTTTTCTGGGGATGAGGCCGTCGGGCTTGAAGAGTATGACGAGGATCATGGCGATGCCGTAGATGAGCATGCGGTACTGCGCAAGAACTCTGAAGTACTCGGGCAGGAGCTTTAGGAGAATTGCTCCGCCGATCACTCCCGGAATNCGAGCCTGTGCCGCCGATGACGACCGCCATGAGGATGATGATCGATTCCCACAGCGTAAAACTGTCGGGGTTGATGTAGGTGGTCTGGGCCGCCATGACGACGCCCGCGATCCCTGCCCAGAACGCACCGAGCGCGAAGGTTATCAGCTTGTTTTTGACGAGGTTGATGCCCATTCGCCTNNCGCAGGCGACTTCATCTTCGCGCATCGCCTCGAGCGCCCGGCCCACTCTGGAGTCCTCGATCCTCCGCACGACGAAGATCGTGATGATCACGAGCACGATGGCGATGAAGTAGATGTAGGTGGCGGCCTTGGTCGGGGCAGNTCGCTGGCCGAAGAACCAGGGCCGAGGGATGAGGCTTATGCCCGTCGCTCCCCCCGTAAAATCGCTGGAGTTCTGCATCACCATGCGGAAGATTTCGCCAAAGGCCAGGGTGATGATGGCCAGGTAGTCACCGCGCAGCCTCAGTACGGGGAGGCTGAGCAGTATTCCGAAGAGCGTCGCGATGATGCCCGCCAGCGGCAGCGAAATCCAGAACAGCCAGCCCGGGTCCATGCCCGCCGCGACGAAGGAGGGGCCGACGTATTTCCACATGAGGCCGTAGGTATAGGCGCCGACTCCGAAGAATGCCGCGTACCCCAGGTTCAGGAGCCCGCCCAGTCCGACGACGATGTTGAGGCCGAGACCGAGGATCACGTAGATGAAGGCGGTGATCATGACATTGGTGTGGTACATCCCGAACAGGAAGGGGAAGGCAATGGCAAAGGCCAGAAGGACCACCAGAGAGCCTGTCCTCACCGCCGGCTTTGCGAGGTATGCGCCGCCGACGGCCTTGGCCCTGCCGAAAATGCCTCCGGACCTGTTGCTGCCGCGCCGCTCGTTCCACTCGAGCGCGATTCTCCACGCGTAGGAGAGCACAAAGGCCGCGATGCCCACGAGGGGCAGAAAGTTCCAGCGGAACTGGACCTGGGCGACGCCTCTCGTCACATTGACCTTCATCACCATGAACGGAAGAGNCAGCACCATGAACCAGACGGCGATTGCCAGCGATTTTCCGATATCTGCAATAATTGAACGTGGTTTCATAGCTTACACCTTCTGTCTCTGGGTTCGGCCGAGAATTCCATCGGGCTTGATGAGAAGAATCACGATGAGGATGACGAATGCGAAGGCATCCTCATAGTCGCTCGAGATATAGCCGGTGCCCAGGCTCTCTGTCCAGCCGAGCACAAAGCTGCCGAGCACGGCGCCGGGGATGCTCCCGATGCNCCCGAGGACTGCGGCGACGAAGGCTTTGATGCCCGCGATGAACCCGATGTAGTAGTTGATCTGTCCCATATAGGAGCAGATGAGCANCGCGCCGATCGCGGCCAGCGCGGAGCCGATGATGAATGTCACCGAGATGACCTGGTTGACGTCGACGCCGACGAGCTGGGCCATGTGCATGTCCTGTGCGGTCGCGCGCATCGCTTTTCCTGTACGGGTGAATTTGATAAGCAGTGTGAGCAGGACCATGATGACGGCGGTCACCGCAAGGATAATCAATTGGGTCGAGTTGATATATGCTTTATATGGCTGGAGCCAGCTGAATTCAGGCAGATACGAGGGGAAGGACAAAAACTTTTCGGTCTGGGAGAGCAGGACGAAGTTCTGTAAGACCATGGAGACGCCGATCGCGCTGATGAGCGCCGAGAGGCGGGGCTTCCCCCGGAGCGGCCGGTAGGCGATTTTTTCTACCGTAAAGCCGAATGCGGCCGCCATNNACATGATGGAGAGCAGCACCGAAAAGAGGAGGACGAGACCGACAGGCATGCCCTTTGAAAAGAAAAACCCGCCCAGAATGAGGGCAGTGAACCCGCCGATCATGTAGATTTCACCATGGGCAAAGTTTATGAGCTGAACGATGCCGTAGACCATGGTATATCCCAGCGCGATGAGGGCGTAGATGCTGCCTTTTGCCGTACCGCTCAAAAAAAGCTTTAAAAAATATTCCATGTGCTGATCCTTGGGAAGTGGATTCTAAAAATGAAGCCGTTCCGACTTGTATGCCAGAACGGCTTCAAAGGGCTGGCAAATAGAGTCTTACTTCAACTCTACGTACTTGCCGTTCTTAACCTGGAACACGGAGAATCCGAATCCTATGATGTCGCCCCTCTTGTCAAAGCTGATGTGGCCAAGCGGAGTGTCGACATATTGGGACTGCAGGGCAGCCACTATCTTGTTGTAATCGGTAGAACCGGCTTTTGCAATAGCGTTGAGGAGGGCCTGCGTGGCAGCATAGGCATTGAGGAAGAAGGCGCCGGGCTCGGAACCGAATTCTTTCTTGTGGTCCTCGATGGCCTTGATCGCGAGCGGATTGCTGGAAGTGTCGGTCGGGCCGGTCGCATAGACGCCCTCGGCATATTTGCCGGCGACTTCGATAAAGGTGTTGTCCTTTACACCGTCATCGGAGAGGAAGGGGATATTCATGCCCTTGTCTTTCATCTGCTGGACAAGCTTGGAAGCCTCGGGATGATAGCCTCCCCACACCACGCCGTCGACTTTCGCATTGCCGATCTTGTTGACGACTGCGGAGTAGTCCGGGGCGCCCGGGTTGATGCCTTCGAACAGGGCGACCTGTACGCCATTTTCCTCGGCATACTCCTTGACGAGCTCGGCAAAGCCTTTGCCATAGTCGCCTTTGTCGTGGAGTACGGCGATCTTCTTCAGCTTGAGGGTCTTGGTGAGGAAGTTGGCCGCGAGTTTTGCCTGCGCATCATCCGGAGCGATGGTCCTGAAGAAGTTCGGATACTCGCCGCTCTGGGTGAGCGGGGGGTTTGTCGCGGAAGGCGAAACCGTGACCAGTTTGGAATCTTTGTAGATTCCAAGTGCCGCCTTTGTGGCTCCCGAGCAGATGTGGCCAATGACCGCAGCGACTTTTGCGCTCACGAGTTTGGCCGCGGCGTTTGTCGCCAGTTCGGGTTTGCACTGATCATCTTCGATGACGAGCTCGACCAGCTGTCCGTTGATGCCGCCCTTGGCATTGATGTCCTTGACCACAAGCTTGGCAGCGTTGGCGGTCGGCAGCCCGTAGGATGCAAGGTCGCCGGTAAAGGCACCCGCAACACCGATCTTGATGGGAGCCGCAAACACACTCTGTGTGCCAGAGAGCACGAGCAGGCCCACTATGGCGAACACCGCAAGCACCATGTTACGTCGCTTCATCTCGTATTCCTCCTTTCGCATATACAAAACATGCGCATAAATAATGAATGAAGCTAATTTCTGCGAAGAATATATGTCCCGAAACTTCATGTCAAGGTGTTTCTATCAAAAGTAAAGCTTTTTATTTATCAATGACACAATATTTTAATTCCTGGACGTCCATTTCAATATTTGAAACACTCCCTTTGAAAGAAATCTCTTTTTCATTTTGTATATTGACCAAATTTTCTGTAACCGATAGAATAGGCGACGTTACTATAAATAGTAACAAACATTCATTGGTGTTCGCTTGCATCAATGCAGGCCGCAAGGAGGGTTTTATGCGTCGTTCCATCAGGCTCTTCGCCGCAATCGGGTTTGCCGGCATGTTGCTGTTTTCCTGTGCTCCGAAGAGCGCGAAGATCGTCGGTGTCGCAAAGTTCGTCTCACACCCTGCGCTCGATGCGATTGAGAAGGGCATCGTCGATGAGCTCTCTTCGTCCAAATCCGATTATAAGGTTGACCTCCAAAACGCGAATGCGGACATGAACACTGCTGCCCAGATCGCGCAGCGCTTCAAACAGGAAAAAGTGGCCCTGGCCGTGGGCATCGCGACGCCCACGGCCCAGGCGCTGGCAAATCAGATCAAAGATCGGCCCGTGATCTATTCCGCGGTGACAGACCCCGTATCGGCGGGCCTCGTGGAGAGCATGGACAAGGGCGGCGCCAACATCACCGGCACTTCCGACATGACCCCCGTGCGCGAGCAGCTCGACCTGCTCCGCTCCCTGAAGCCGGACATAAAGCGTGTCGGGAACATCTACGCTTCCGGCGAGGCCAACTCGGTGGCGCTCGCCGCGATCGTGAAGTCGTACTGCCAGGAGAACGGCCTCGAATATATCGAATCGACCATCACGAATTCGTCGGAGGCCAAGCAGGCGCTCCTCTCCATCGCGGGGCGCATCGACGGCCTGTACCTCGGCAACGACAACACGGTATTCTCCGCGCTGAGCGGCATCGCGGAGGTGGCGCTCGAGAAGAAGATTCCCGTGGTGACGGCCGACCCCTCGTCGGCAGAGACAATCCCCGTGCTCGCGGCACTCGGCTACGACTACTACCGCNNCATGGGCGTGGCGACGGGCAAAATCGTGGTGCGCGTATTGAATGGAGAGAAAACTGCGGACATCCCCGCCTTCCTGCCCAAGGACAGCGAGGATATGACCTTTGTGCTCAACCTCGACACGGCGAAGAGCATAGGCGTTGCGGTGGACCAGTCGATTGTCGACAGGGCAAAAGTGATTGTTTCCGACGGCCAGCTGACCCGGAAGTAATCGATGATCGAAGGAATTCTCGTCGAAGGGCTCATCTACAGTATTCTTGCGCTCGGCGTCTTTGTCAGTTTTCGGGTGCTGGATTTTCCGGACCTGACGGTAGAGGGGTCCTTTCCCGCAGGGGCGGCGGCGGGCGCGATCGTCGCGCAGGCAGCGAACCTTTCGCCGAATGTCCTTGTGAAGGCGCTCGCCGTCCCCGCGGGAATGCTGGCCGGTTTTCTCGCCGGGGGAGCGGCAGGCTTTGTCACCGCAGCGGTGCACCACAGGCTCAAGGTGCCGCCCCTCCTCGCGGGGATTGTCACGATGACGGGCTTTTATTCGATCAATCTGCGGATTCTGGGCGGAAAGCCCAACCTGCCGCTCATCACGAACAACCCCATGCTCAGGCTCGCCCGCTCTTTCATGGGCGGGCTTTTGTCGCCCGAATGGTCGCTCCTGGCATCGTGCATCCTCGTTTGCCTTCTTCTCTTCGGACTCCTCGATCTTTTCTTTCATACGGAGATCGGCATCGCGATGGGAGCGCTCGGCGACAATGAAAACGCCGTCGTTCAGGCGGGCATTCAGCCCAAGCGGCTTCGCACCTGGGGGATCATGCTCGCCAATGCCCTGCCCGGGCTGTCCGGAGCCATGGCGGCAGCATATNNTCAGGGTTTCGCCGATGTCAATCTNGGGCAGGGTGTCGTCGCGTCCGGCCTCGCCACCGTCATGCTCGGGGAGCTCGTCGTCCATTCGCAGTTCATAGGCATCCAGCTCGCGCGCGTCNNTTTTCTGGGCTCGGTCATCTTCCGGGCGCTGATGTATGCCGCCCGCTCGTGGGGCTATGTCGCGGGCATCACCCCCAACGATCTCAGGCTGCTCACGGCGCTCCTCATCGTCGCCTCGGTGGCCATCTCCCGCTACGGGAGGAAACACCGATGATACGCGCGCACAACATCGCGGTGAGCTTTGATCTGGGCGGCGGACAGGAGCACAGCGTCCTGAGGGACCTCTCGCTCGAGGTGGAGCGGGGCCAGACGGTGTCGATCATCGGTCCAACGGGGCAGGGAAGAGCACTCTGCTGAATGCGATCGCGGGACGGTGCCTCTGCGCGCGGGGGAAATTTTTCTCGACGGCAGCGACGTGACGGGCCTGCCCGAATGGGAGCGCGCGATGTATGTCGGGCGCGTGCGGCAGGATCCGCTGGCGGGGACCGCGGGCGACATGACCGTGCTCGACAATCTGGCGCTCGCCGCACGCAAAGGGCCCCGGCGTTTCCGCATCGCGACGCCGCCGAAGTTCGCGCGCGAGATGGCGGACAAGGTGGCACAGCTCGGCATGGGGCTCGAGAACAGACTCCGCGAAAACGTCTCGCGGCTGTCGGGCGGGCAGCGCCAGGCGCTTACCCTCCTCATGGCGGTGCTGTCGCGGCCTTCGGTGCTCCTCCTCGACGAACACACCGCGGCGCTCGACCCCGCCAATGCGGAGATCGTGGGCGGGCTCACGCGCCGCTTCATCGCGGAGTTTCGCCTGACCGCCCTCATCGTGACGCCACGACATGAAGCGCGCGCTCGAGCAGGCGGGCCGTGTGGTGATGATGCACGAGGGCGAGATCATCGCCGACCTGAGCGGCGCGGAGAAAGAGAAGATGGACGTCGCCGGGCTCGTGAAACTCTTCAAGAAGGCGCGCGGCGCGGAGTACGCCGAAGACAGGGACCTGTTGATCTGACATCGCCCCGCCCGGCAGAGCCGCATACCTGAGTACTGGAGTACACAGAGGGTGGATACCGAGGTATCCACCCTCCTGTCTTTTATAGGTCTTTGTGGAGGCAGCGGCCTTGCTCCCTGCGGTCCGCCCGCCCTATAAGGCCTGATTTTCAGTCACTTTTGAGGCTCTGCGGTGTGGCGGACATTGTGGCACGGTTTTTGCTGAACATTCTCTGGTTGTCAACCAATTTTTTCGGGATTTTCTTTCGCAGGATAATCCAAGGAGGATTCCATGAAAAAACGGTGTTCAGCAGTATTCGCCATTCTGCTCATTCTTGTGGCCCTCGCCCCCGTGTTCGGGCAGGCGAAGAAACAGCTGACCTTCCTCTTCATGCCCGGAGTGCAGGACCCCTTCTATACCACCATGGAGAAGGGCATCCAGGCCAAGTGCAAGGAGCTCGGCGTCAACCTGATCGTGGCGGAATACCCGAAGGCCTGGGGACCTGAATATCAGGTGCCGATCCTGCAGGCCTATGCCCAGCGCGGCGGATTTGATGGCCTTCTCATCGCGCCGACCTCTGTCGATGCGCTCAAGGCCCCCCTCAAGGCAATCTACGACAAGGGCGTCGAGATCATCACCGTCGATACCTTCCTCGGCGACGGCGATTATTCCAAACCCAACACTGACTACAATTTCCCGCTCTCCTACATCGGCTCCGACAACGAGCTCGGCGGCAAGATGATCGCCGAGCACCTCGCGAAACTTATCGGCGAGAAGGGCAAAGTATTCTGCGAGGCGACGAATCCCGACGTCTCCTCGGTCGCCGGCCGCGTGAAAGGCTTTACCGAAGGCGTGGCCGAATTCCCGAACATGAAGCTGGTCGGCGTCGAGTGGTGCCTCGATGTCCAGCAGAAGGCNCAGGAACAGACCCTCGCCGCGCTCCAGAGGGATAAGGACATCGTCGGCATATTCGGGACCAACGTGTTCAGCGCGCAGGGTGCGAACCAGGCGGTCATGAACGCGGGCCTCGTCGGCGCCATCAAGATCGCCTCCTGNGATGCCACGATCACGAACATCGACAACCTCAAGAAAGGTGTCGTCGACCTTGTCCTCGCACAGAAACCCGCCGAGATGGGCTCGCTCGGCGTCGAGTGGCTCTACAAGTATCTCACCCAGAATGCGCAGGTGCCCAAGAAGGTCATCCCCGGCTTCGAGTTCTTCACGAAGGACAACGTGAACGATCCGGCCATGCAGCAGTATATCTATCAATAATGAGCCAATTTCAAAAGTAGGTTACTTTTGAAATTGGCTTTGCATTTGCTCCGGTTTTGTTGAAACCGTACGCAAATGCTACAATAAAAGATTGCTCTTTCAAAACTCATCCGACTTTTGAAAGAGCCTCAATAATAGAAAAAATTAAAGAACCAACGCTCATGTCTCCTCTTCCGTCAGGAGGGGAGACATGAGATCATCAGAGAGAGGTGCAAGGTGGCAGACCAAGGCAGACGAGCGGTAAGGCCGGCGCGGAGCCTGGCATCGGGGGGCGGCGCGGTCGGCGATGGCGCCGGCGGGGGATTCTTCCAGACGACCTTCGGGCGGTTTTCCGCGCGCAACTGGGCACTGATTTTTCTCATCATGATGATCGTCGTCTTCAGCTTCACGGGCCGGGGCTTCTTCGATATTGTCAACTTTCAGAACATCATTCATCTGTCCACAGGGGCCTTCCTGCTCGCGGCCGCTGAAACGCTGGTCGTCATCACCGGCGGCATCGATCTGTCCATCGGCTATGTGTATGGGCTGGCCTCTGTCCTCGGCGCCAAGGTGATGCAGATCCTCGGAGCGGGCGGCATGGCGCTTCCCGGCGTGATTGCGCTCGGCATGCTTGCGGCCCTTCTGGCCTCGATCCTGCCCGGGTTGGGAAACGGCCTCCTTATCACGCGCTTCAAGGTGCCGCCCTTTATCGCGACCATGGGCATGTGGGGAATATGCAACGGCGTGACCCTCTTTCTCTCCGACGGCTTCATGCCGGTGATGGGCGCCCCCTCGCAGATCAACGACATCGGAAACAGCTATTTTCTCTACATCGACCCTTCGAGATCCGTAAGCTTCTTCTCGAAGCCGCCGCACATCACCATGACCAACATCCGGAGCATTCTGCGACTCGTTCCGAATTCGCTGTTTCTTACGCTGCTGGTGCTGCTCATTCTGGGGTTCGTGATGAGCCGCACCCGATTCGGCCGCCACACCTACGCGATCGGCGGGAGCATGGACGCGGCCGTACGCGCGGGCATCGACGTCGACCGGCACCTCGTGATGATCTACGCGATATCCTCATTCGTGTCGGGGATCGCGGGCCTCTTCAACCTTTTCCAGACAGGGATCGGCAACTATACGCCTTCCGGCGCCAACTATGAGCTCATGGCGGTGGCGGCGGTCGTCATCGGCGGCGCGAGCCTCACGGGCGGCAAGGGGAGAATCCTGGGGACAGCCGTCGGCGTGCTCGTGCTGGCGGTGCTCGAAAACGGGCTGCAGATCGCAGGCATTTCGGCGTTCTACCGCTACATCGGCGTCGGAGTTCTCCTGACCATCGCGGTCATCATCGACCGCGCTTTCCCTGACCTTTTCTAAAGAGGAGGAATGGACATGCACACCGATTCTGCAGATCAGAAATCCTCCCTCCAGGAAAGGCTGGGGCGGAACTGGATTGCGATATTCATTCTGCTGCTCGTGCTGCTCTTTTCTGTCTCTTCGCGGGCCTTCTTCAGCATCGACACCGCGCAGCTGATCTTCTTCAACGGCACCGAAGTGTTTCTGCTGGGCATCGCCGAGCTCTTCGTCATCATCACCGGCGGCATAGACCTTTCGGTCGGCTTTGTGATGGGCTTTTCCACGGTGGTGACCTCGAAACTCATCGTAATGTTTGCGGGGCTTGGCTTCTCGCCGCTCGCCAGCATTCTGGCGGGCAGTGCCGCGATGATGGTCATCGGCCTCTTCCCGGGCCTCGTGAACGGCTGGCTCGTCGCCTACCTCCGGGTGCCGGCGTTCATCGCGACATTCTCGATGCTCGGCGTGACCCACGGCATCTCGGAGCTGATGACCCAGGGAATTCCGACGAAGAATCTGCCTTCGCTCGCCGGGATAATCGGCAACGGCTCCTTTCTCTATATTGCCCCGAACGGGGCGCTCAGCTTTTTCGCGAGGCCCCAGGTCGCGCGCGGACAGACAGTGATCGCGATACTGCCCAACATGGTGGTCTTCGCCTTTTTCTTCATTCTCATCTTCGCCTTCATTCTCGGCAGGATGAAATTCGGGCGGCACCTCTACGCGATCGGCGGCAACATCGACGCCGCGACCCGCTCGGGCATCAACGTAAAGCACGATCTGGTAAAGGCCTATGTCATATCGTCGCTCTTCGCCTCGCTGGCGGGCGTAAGCTATGTGATGAAGTACATCACCGGCAAGCCCGACGCCGGCGCCAACATGCTCCTGGAGGCGATCGCCGCGGTCGTCATCGGAGGCGCGAGCATGGCGGGCGGCTCGGGGACCGTGGGACGGACCATTCTGGGGGCGCTGGTCATCGCGATTCTCGAGACGGGGCTGCGCATCATCGGCATGCAGACCTTCATGACCTATATTCTGGTCGGAGCGATTTTGATCCTTGCGGTGATCATCGATCAGGTGTTCCCGAACAGGAACCGCTGACCGGGGCAGGAGGAACTATGGCACATCTTTTGGAAGCGAAGAATATCACGAAGCGGTTCGGCGGCCTCACCGCGGTCGATAATGTCAGTTTCTATGTGGACGAGGGCGAGGTCGTGGCCCTGGTCGGCGACAACGGNGCCGGCAAGTCGACCCTCATCAAGATAATCTCGGGCGTCCACAAGCCCGATGTCGGCGAGATATTCCTGAACGGAGAGAGGATCCACATCGATTCGCCGATCGACGCGATCCACCACGGGATCGAGACCATATACCAGGACCTGGCCCTCGCCGAGAACATGGATGTNCCCTCGAACATATTCCTGGGGCGCGAAAGCACAAAGAAGGCCTTCGGCGTGGTCCCCGTGGTGAATCACGAGCACATGCTGCGCGAATCGCGCAGAGTGCTGGACAGGCTCGACATCCAGATTCCTTCGCTGAAGTCGAATATCCGGAACCTCTCCGGAGGCCAGCGCCAGGCAGTCGCGATCTCGCGCTCGATCTACTGGAATGCCAAGGTGCTCATCATGGACGAGCCCACGGCAGCCCTCGGCATCGCCGAGCAGAAGAAGGTGCTCGAACTCGTGAGCTCGCTGCGCAGGCAGGGCATCGCGATCATCATCATCAGCCACCAGATGTACGATGTATTTTCGGTGGCCGACAGAATCATCGTCATGCGGCGGGGGATCAAGGCCGGCGAGCGCCTGGTCAGGGACACGACGAGCGAAGAGATCGTCAGCCTCATCGTGGGGGCCGAGTCGGTCGAAAAAAGATCGCAATGAGATTATTCGCCAAGACCTTCTATGCCTTTATCTCTGTCATTGTGCTTCAGGCTGTCCTTGTCATCCTCCTGGTGTCGGGGAGCGTCGCCAAAAGCCTGGAAGAGGACAGCAGGGAAGAACTCAAGGCCGAGGCGCTCAATGTCTACGACAACTTCAACGCATGGAAGCGCGTGCTGTGGGGCTCGATCGTCGATCTCGGCAAATCCGGGCAGATCAGGGAGATGATCTCGTCGCAGCGCCACATCGCGCTCGACGAAACGCTCGAGTCGGCCCTGAAGATAGCCGCGGCGCAGGCGGGCTGCGAATTTCTCATCGCCAAGAGCGGCTGGTCTGCCTTCACCGAGGTGCGGCGCCTCACCGAAAAGCCCGTCCCCGCGCCCCGGGCCCAGGACTTCAGCATCGACCGCCCCCACCCCTACGTCCAGATGCTGCTCTCGGACGGCATCCTCTACTTTACGGGCGCGGTGCGCGTCACCGCCGACAATGGCCGCTACCTCGACGTCTTCATCGCCAAGCGCGTCGACGAGGTGCTCATGCGCCAGCTCAGCTTCAACCAGAGAGTCAGGGCGCTCGTCTCGCTGAACAATCACTTTCTCGTGGGCTCCATCGCGGGCACGGCTTTTTCGGAGTGGATGCGCGGAAGGACCTTCAACACCTCCTACACTGTCGTCGACGAACTCGTCGAGGAGGACCTGCCCTATTCCATCGTCATTCAGCAGTCGGGGACCGCCCGGCTCGCGGAGGGCGGACAGAACACCGACGCCACACTCTATATCTGCACCTTTCTTTCCCTGACGGACTACAGGGCCCGCGTCAACTTCATCAACCGTTCGATTCTGCTCGTGTCGCTCCTCGTGGCGCTCTTCACGATTCTCCTCAGCGCGGGCCTGAGCAAGGCGGTGACCGACCCCGTCCGCCAGCTCCGCAACGCGATGATCCGCCTCAAGGGCGGCGAGAAGCCCGTCAAGGTGAGCGGGCCGAAGACAGGAGAGATCGCCGACCTCTTCCGCGGCTTCAACGACATGTCCGCGCAGATCGAGACGGACAAGCGGACTCTTTCCGCCCATATCCAGGAGATCACGCGCATCAAGGAGTACAACGACAAGATATTCAACTCGATTCAGGAGAAAATCCTCGTCATCAATGCGGTGTTCGCCGTGGAGAAGGCCAACCGGGCTTTCCTGGAGTACTGCGGCCAGAGCGAAAAGATGGTGCTCGGGCGCAATATCGATGAGCTGTCCTCNGCCCTCTTCGACGAGCCCGTCCACGAGAGCATCCGCGCCATCATCTCCGGGGGCAAGGCCTACGATACCCAGATACGGCGCGCTTCCCCAGGGCTCTCGTTCGAGATCAAGTTCTATCCTCTGCTCGAACACGACAATGCGAGCACCTCGATCCACTGCATCATGGTGATCGAGGACGTCAGCGCAAAGGTCGCCTACGAGGAGAAGATCCGCCAGGCAGAGAAGCTCGCGAGCATCAGCATGCTCTCGGCGGGCGTCGCCCATGAGATCAACAATCCCCTGAGCTCGATTCTGACCAATGTCCAGAACCTCATCAGGGCCGAGAGAGAGCTCGACAGGCTCGAGGACCTCAGGCTCGTCGAGCAGGAGACAAAGCGCATCGCGCGCATCGTGCGCAATCTCCTCGAGTTCTCTTCGTCGTCGCCGGCCGAGCAACGCTGCAACGACATCAACGCCTGCATCCAGAAGACCCTGCAGCTCGTCGACTACTCTCTGAAAAAAGAGAGCGGCGTTTCCATCGTCGTCTGCTTGAGTCCGAAACTTCCGCCCGCGGCCATAGGCGAAGATGAATGCAAACAGATCATTCTCAATCTCATAAAGAATTCCATCGAAGCTATCGGCCCCGCGGGCACCATCAGGGTAGAGACGGCGTTCCTGCCCTCGGAATCCATGGTACAATGCAGAGTCAGCGATACGGGCAGGGGCATTCCGAAAGAAGTTCTGCCCAGAGTCTTCGATCCCTTCTTTTCGACCAAGGGCGACGAGGGGAACAGCGGCCTGGGCCTCTCGGTGGTCTACGGGCTCGTATCGAAATTCAAGGGGCGGATCGAAGTGGAGAGNCGAAGAGGGCAGGGGCACGGTCGTGACGATCAGCCTGCCGTCGCCCGGCCCGGGACGTGAGCGATGGCGAAAACGGCGACCATTCTGATTGTGGACGACGAAGAGGGCATCCGGCATGGGCTCTCGCGCTTTTTCGAGAGAGAAGGCTACGCGGTCGAAAGTGCCGAGGATGCGGCGCGCGCCGAACTGATCTTCAAAGGCACGAAGATCGATATCGCCATTCTGGACCTGCGCNNGCTCAAGGGATCGGTGAGCGGCCTCGATCTCCTGGCCCGGCTGAAGGGCGAGGACAGCGACCTGCCGGCCATCGTCATCACCGGGTACGGGAGCATAGAATCCGCAATCGAGGCGATGAAGCGCGGCGCCTCGGATTATATCCTGAAGCCCGTCGACAACGAGGCCCTGCTCGCCCTCGTCCGCCGCAATCTCGAGGTCGTCCAGCTCAGACGCGACAACCGGTATCTCAAGAAAGAGCTCTACCAGAAAGAATATCAGCGTCAGATCATCACAAAGACTCCTGCGATTCTCGACATCATCGCGCGACTCGACAGCGTCAAGGACAGCCCCGCCCCGATCCTCATCATGGGGGAGAGCGGTGCCGGCAAGGAAGTGTTTGCGCGCTACATCCATTTTACGGGCAACAGGAGCGCCGGCCCCTTCGTGAGCATCAACTGCGCGGCTCTCTCGGAGGACCTCTTGCTTTCGGAGCTCTTCGGACACGAGAAGGGCGCCTTTACCGGCGCGATCGAGCGAAAGACCGGGAAATTCGAGCTCGCGCACGGCGGCACGCTCTTTCTCGACGAGATCGGCGACATGTCCCCGGCGATCCAGGCGAAGCTGCTGCGCGTGCTCGAGGAGAACTGTTTCGAGCGCGTGGGCGGAACGAAGCGCATCAGCGTCGACATACGGATCGTCGCGGCGACAAACCACGATCTCCATGAGCTCATCCGCACGGGGAAATTCCGCAGCGACCTGTATTACCGCATCGCGACGGTGGAGATCAGTCTGCCGCCGCTGCGGCAGCGCGCGCAGGACATTCCCTATCTGGCCGAATTCTTCATCGATCTGTACGCCGAGCGCTACCACAAGCGCATAGACGGCATAAGCCCCGCCGTGATGCAGCGCTGGCTGTCCTACGACTGGCCGGGCAACATCCGTGAGCTGCAGAATGTGATCCATCAGGCGGTGCTGCTGTGCACCGGGAGCAGAATCGAGATCGATACGGTGCTGGCGGCGCAGAGCGCAGCGGCGCCTTGCCAGGCGGCGTCCGGCCAAGGGGCTCCAGAGAATTCTTCCCGCGAGGCGCGGCCGGCGCCCGGCCAGGATGCTCCCAACCCAACCGGGCCCGCTCCTGCCATTTCCGTTCCTGCCGGGGCCTGCGCCACCGCTTTTCAGCCTGAGCGCTACGCCTCCCTCAAGGATGTCGCCGAAGCCGCCGCCGCCTTCTATGAGCGCCAGCGCATCGAGTCGGCGCTCGCCCTCGCNCGGGGCAACAAGAGCCGGACGGCGCGCGCGCTCGGCATCACGCGCAAGACGCTTGCCGGGAAAATCCGCCGGTACTCGATCGGGCAGCGGGGCCAGAGGGCCGCGGCCCGGCCGGCAGCGAGCGCAGCGGCTCCGGGGGCGGCCCATGCTGAGGATTTCGGGCACGGGCTGTGCCCTCATGGATTATCTCTACGCCGATATCCGGCTCGATTCGGAAGTCTTTCTGCGCTACAGGGCGCGCCATGACTGCGATGGNGGGCTCGAGCCGGGCAAGCTCGTGTTCATCGAAGATTTGGAGCGCTTTGCGGGCGAGCCCTTTGCCGCGATTCTCCGCGCGCTCGGCGCGGGGAGAGAGCCCGACAGGGCGAATCTGGGTGGGCCTTCGATCGTCTCGCTCATCCACGCGGCCCAGATGCTCGAAGGGCAGGCGGCGCAGGTCCGGTTCTTCGGNGCCCGCGGGAACGATGCGGGCGGCGATGAGATACTCAATATCGTGTCGCGCACGCCGCTCGATATCTCGGGATACCTTGTCTTTGATGGGCATACGCCTTTTACGCAGGTGTTCTCGGATCCCACCTATGACCACGGCCACGGCGAGCGCACCTTCGTGAACGAGCGCGGCGTGGCGAACCTGTTCGCGCCGGCCCACCTGCCGGACGGTTTCTTCGAGGCGGACATTGTCGCTTTTGGCGGAACCGCGCTCGTGCCGCAGATACACGACAGCCTTGATACCCTGTGCGGGCGCGCGCGCCGGGGCGGTTCGGTCGTCCTCGTCAACACGGTGTACGATTTCCTGAGCGAAGCGAAGAGAACGGCCGGCGGCGGGGCGCCTGCAGTTTCGTCCTCTTCGCCCGGCGCGCGCTGGCCGCTCGGCTCGCGCGATGAGGCATACCGCCACATCGACGTGCTCATCGCCGACAGGGAGGAGGCGCTCAGGCTGAGCGCNACCGAAAATATCCGCGCGGCCCTCGCGTTCTTCCGCTCCCGCGGCACGGGCGCTGCGGTCGTCACGGATGGCGCGCGGGATATTCATTTTTATTCGGATGGAGGGCTCTTTGCGCCGCTGGAGGANGGGACCCTGCCGGTCTCGGCCGAAGTCCGCCGTGCGCTCACAGGCCCTTCGAGGCCAAGGGGCGACACGACAGGCTGCGGCGACAACTTTGCCGGCGGCCTGCTGGCCTCCCTCGCGCTTCAGCTCGAAGCGGGCCAGAAGCGGGGAACCCTCGACATCGTCGATGCCTGCTCGATGGCCGCCGTCTCCGGCGGTTTTTCATGCTTCTACGTCGGCGGCACCTATCTGGAAGCCGCTCCGGGGGAGAAACGCCAGAAGATACAGGCCCTGTACGACCTGTATCGCGCCCAGCTCTCGGCAGGAGGCTAGATGCAGACCCTCGTGCAGTTCGGGGCCGGCAACATCGGTCGCTCTTTTATCGGCGGGCTCTTCGCGCAGAACGGCTACGAGGTCATCTTCGTCGATGTCGCCGCGCCCCTCGTCGAGGCGCTCAACGAGAGGCGCGGCTATCGCATCGTCATAAAGAGAAACGGCGCGCCGGACGAAGAGTTCGCCGTCCGGGGCGTGCGCGCGATCCACAGCCGCGATCGCGCGTCGGTCGCCGAGGCGATTGCGGAGGCTGACTATGTCGCGACGAGCGTCGCNCTCGACGCCCTGCCCGATGTTCTCCCCCTGCTCGCACAGGGAATCGGACTCCGCGCCCGACGCTCTCCGGGCCGTCCCCTCGACATCATCATTGCCGAGAACATCCACGATGGCGCCCGCTGCTTCAGGGAAACGCTCGGGCGGCATCTGGCGCCGGATTTTCCGCTTGCGGACTGCGTCGGCCTCGTGGAGACCTCGATCGGCAAAATGGTGCCGCTCATGCGCGCGGAAGATCTCGCCGCCGACCCTCTTCTTCTCTTCGCCGAGGCGTATGACGAGCTCATTGTCGACAGATACGGCTTTAAGGGGCCCCTGCCGCGCATTCCGACGCTCAACCCCGTCGGGAACATCAGGGCCTATGTCGACCGCAAACTCTTCATTCACAACCTTGGACACGCGGCCGCCGCTTATTTTGGCTTCAGCCGGTCGCCAGACTCCCGCTGCATCTGGCAAGTGCTCGAGCTGCCCGGCGTGGCCGCACAGGTTCGCGCGGCCATGGGCGAGTCCGCGGCCGCCCTCGCTCTCGAGTATCCGCGCGATCTGAGCCCCGGCGCCCTCGGCGCCCACATCGACGACCTCCTCGCGCGCTTTGCCAACAGGGCCCTCGGCGACACCGTCTACCGGGTCGGCCGNGACCTCTACCGCAAGCTCGGCCGCGACGACCGGCTCATAGGCGCCGCCCTCCTCGCGGCGCGCCACAGCCTTCCCTGCGACACCATCGCGGCTGCCGTGGGCGCGGCGGTCGGGTTCCGGGCTACCGATGAGGAGGGAAATCTCTATCCGCGCGATGCGGATTTTATCGCCCGCGAGGTGCCAAAGGGGCTTNNTGCGGGCATTCTGCGCGACGTATGCGGCCTGTCGATGGAAGAGCACGCCGAACGCGAAGTTTCACTCGCTGTTACGCGTTTTTTCAGGCTGTCGGATCGCCGACACCCATTGTGTCTTCGAAATGAGGAATATCGCGATGATTGAGGCCATATAGTTCGAGAAGAGGTTGCCCCAGAATACCGCATAGTACTGGAGATATTTTTCGGTGAAGAGAATAAACAGATAGCGCAGGAACCAGACACGCAGAATGCCGAGGATGAGGGGAATCTTGGTGCGCCCGAGCCCGATGAAGGCCCCCTGAATCGTAATCGTTATTCCAAAGCCGATAACGGAATACGTATAGATGTGCAGCGCGTTGTTCGCAATCTCGAGGACGTCGGGCCGCCGCGTGAACAGAATTGTCATGTGCGACGACAGGGGGACGATGACCGCGATGATGATCGCGGCGGTGATGGCGCTGAGGATCGTCCCGCTGATCATGGAAGATTTGGCTTTGTCCGGATTTCCGGCGCCGATATTCATGCTCACCATGGTCGTGACGGCCGAGCTGAAAGCGCCCGGAAGAATGAAGGCGACCTGGGTGATGTTGTTCGCAATGCCCTGCCCGTTGAGCACGACCGGGCCATATTTTTCGACTTCGGTGTTGATGAGAAAAAATCCGAGATTCAGGATGAATGTATTGAGCATCGCGGGAGCGCCGATCTGGAAAAGCTGTCTTGCAATCGCGCTGTCGAACTTGAATCCGCGGAGTTCGAGCCTGTCTGTGCCTTTCTTTACAAACAGCTCCCAGAACATCCACACGGTGATCAGGATGTTTGCGGCGAGCGAAGACAGCACGCATCCCACAATGCCCAGCCGCAGCGTATAGATGAACACGAAGTTGAAGATGATTTTGAGCATGAGCATGAGCAGCATTCTGATGAAGGGAGCCTCGGGTCTGCCGTTTGCATTCTTGATGCCGTTGTAGATCGATTCCATGAATGAGAATGGAAGCACCAGCGCGTAGAGCGCAAGATAGAGAAAGACGTTGTGCGCAATCTCGGCATTGACCCGCGCGGAGATGAGTGCGGCCGCCAGGACGAGCAGCGGGGCTGACACACAGCCGAGAATCGAGCCCATGACGACAATCTGCGTCGACGTGCGCTTTGACTCTTTAAAACTGCCGCGGCCGTTCAGCTGCCCTATGATGGCCATGGCGGCGACACTCAGGCCCTGCGCCAGCGACAGCGCCATGTTGATCACGGGCTCGCTGAAGGTCACCGAGCTCGCCACGAGGGTTCCCGCGATATTGTTGATGAAGAGTCCGTCCATGAGGGGCATGAGCGCCTGCACCACGCCGAGCATCAGCGTGGGTGCGGCGAGAAATATCAGGGTGGAGGAAATCGGACCGTTCAGGATAAAATCGCGCCGTTGTTCAGTCGACTGGTGTAAAAACACTGAGTTCATAGAGTTATTGTGTAGATGTATTCCTTTTTCAAGAACAAATCAAGAGATACAGCGAGAATCGCACGGCGCTCCGCGATGGCAATAAATAGATGATAGATATCAGTTGCTGATATTCTTGATTTCAATACAGAATTGCGATATTCTGTGCAAGAGGAGCCGTCATGGAAGAAGAATCCGACAACATCATTATAGAGAAGCGGAGTCTGGCCGAGCAAGTCTATATATACCTCTGCAATTCGATCAGCAATGGCAAACTGAAATATGGCGACACGATCAACACGAAGCGCCTGGCGGAAGAGCTCCAGATCAGCATGATGCCCGTTCGGGAGGCGCTGAAGAGGCTCGAAATGGAGGGGGTCGTGGAGATAAAGCCCCGGTCCATGTGCCTTCTGCGGACACCTACCAGAGAGGAGATCCTGGACGCGATCGCGGCACGGGAAATGTTCGAAATATACAGTGTAAAGTCAATCTATGCTTCCATCGAAAATGAGCGGCTGGATATCCTGCGCGAGATCATCGGCAAGATGAAGGCGGCCATCACCGAAGAACCCGTCAACCTGAAAAAATATATCAAATACGATTGGCAGTTCCATAAGGACCTCTGCGGTCTTGCGGGGAATCAGTTCGTGAGCAAATTCTACAAAGAGCTGAACATCCGCCTCAACATGGATTATATGTACGATATCGGAATCAAACCGAATGTCTCGCAGACCTTTAAGGATCACATAGACCTGGTGGAGGCTCTGGCGGCCCATTCCGCAGAGGCCATCGAGATTATCGAGAGGCATCTGCGCATCAGCAGGCAGAATGTCATGAGCGGTCGTTTTTTCGCCGTTCAGGAGAGCGTGGGGTGAGCGCCCGGCGCCTCCATCCCTCAATCCATCAGTTGCCCGCCGTTTACGTTCAGGATTTCGCCGGTGATGAAGGAAGACCTCTCCGAGGCGAGGAAGAGGGCCGCCTCCGCGACTTCTTCCGGTCTGCCCATTCTCTTGAGAGGGATTGCCCCGATGACTTCCTGCCTCTTCTCCTCCGGCCAGTCGGCGCTCATGTCTGTTTCGATGGCGTGGGGCGCGACGGCGTTGACGCGAATGCCGTAGTCGGCGAGCTGCCGCGCGAGCGATTTTGTCAGAGTATTGATCGCCCCTTTTGAAGCGCCGTAGACTGGCGCCGCAGTGATGTCGCCCATTTTCCCCGCAATGGAAGTGATGTTTATTATGATCCCCGAATGCTGGCGGATCATGAAGGGCACGACCGCCTTGCAGAGATAAAAGTTGCCGTTGACATTGACATCCATAACCTGCAGCCACTGTCCCCGGGTCAGGTCGAAGATATCGCCCCGGGCGATGATGCCCGCGTTGTTGACGAGGATGTCGATGTGCCCTCTCGCGCCGGCCACGGTTTCGACGGCATTGTTCACCGCGTTTGCATCTGTGATGTCGAGCGGACTGGCGATCGCGTCGTAGTGCTGCTTTTTCAGCGCCTCTGCGGCTTTCTCCGCGCCGTTCCGGTCGACTAGCACGACGCAGGCCCCTTCGCGGGCGAAAAGCCTCGCGATCTCAAGGCCGATGCCTCTTGCCGCGCCAGTAATGACGGCCACTTTGTTTTGTAGTTCCATGTTCTCCTCACACTATCAGAAAAGCAGATTCGGTATTGCAAGTACGAGGCCAGGGAAGAAAACCAGCACAGCGACAGAGAGCACGCTTGCCCAAAACCATGGCCACATATTCTTGATATAGTCGGAAATGGGCACATTGAGCACCGTACATACCGCGCTCATGGCCAGACCTACAGGCGGCGTCAAATTCCCCATGGTAATGATGGTGCAGAAGAGAATTCCAAAATGCACCGGATCCCATCCCACCTTCACGGCCAGAGGCAGAAAGATGGGTGTAAAGAGCAGAATGACCACGGATCCGTCGATAAACATGCCGAGAATGACAAGAATAAAGAGTATGACGAACATAACGACGTAGCGATTGGTCGAAAAACCGAGAATTGCGCTGGAAATGAGATCCGGAATTCTCTCGAATGGAATTCCATACCCGAAAATACCAGAAAGCGCGATGATGAACATGATGCCACCGACATCGAACACACTATCCGCAAATGTTCGCATTATCTTTTTTAGGTTGAGTTCCTTGTAGACAAATATGCCGACGAGAATCGCATAGATGCACGCGAACGCACCCACTTCCGATGGGGTAAATATGCCGATTCTCAATCCTACAAGAAGGAGTACGGGGAAGAGCAGAGCCCAGATATTCTCTATGACCGCCTGCGTGCATTCCCGGAATGATGCCCGGGCCCGTTCGGGCTTGTAACCTTCGCGGCCTGAAATGACCCATACGACGAACATATACACCGCCGTGAGAACGATTCCCATAAACAATCCTGCGGCAAAAAGTTTTCCAATAGAGACTTCTCCGGTGACCCCGTAGAGAATGAGACCGACGCCAGGAGGAATCGTGGCGGTGATGAGCCCTGTCCAGGCCGTACAGTTTGCGGTGAAGCCAGGCGAATATCCTTTTTTAATCATGGTAGGGCAAAGAATACGTGCCTCCATCGCCGCATCTGCGATGGCCGAGCCCGATACGCCACCCATGAGTGTAGAGAGTATGACATTGACCTGTGCAAGACCTCCTCGCATATGTCCCGTGAGCACTGAAGAGAGCTTGATGAGTCTGCTGGTGATGCCGGAGGCATTCATGAGATTGCCCGCGAGGATGAATAGTGGCACTGAGAGCAATGAAAAATTCTGCGTCTGCGATATCGGCAACTGGGCAATTATCGTCATGGGCAGCTCTGGATGCTGAAGAAAGAATGCGAAACCAGAGATACCGATTGCATACGCGATGGGCATTCCAATTGCAAGGAATATTATCAACAGAATTGCGACAATTAACATATCAGTGTTCTTCCCTTTTATGGAGATTTCTGATCTTGAGAATGATAGTGATCATCTGCAGCAGGCTTCCTATAGGAATACTCACGATGACCCACGAATAGCTGAAACCTGGAATGCCCTGGAATACTCTTTTGTGAGAGAAAATACTCAGCTTGATTCCATAGTAGAGCAGGAAAGCCAGAAAAATGAAAATGATGACATAGACAGCAATTGCAACAGTCCTGCGAATATTCTGCGGTAAGCGGCTTGTGAGCAGATCGATGTTGACCAGCTTATCGACCCTCATGGCAGCATCTGCGCTGAGAAAAACACCCCAGGCAAAGAGAAAGAGCGACATGTCCTGCGACCAGTTCAAAGGATGCCTCAATGTTCTTCCAATGGCGCCAAGGAATATGAGCAAAAGCGAAATGCCGAAGCATGCTGCCGAAATCACGACCTCGGCTTTTCCTAGAAATTGGTAAATCTTTTTCATGGGGACCACTCCTGCAGTGCGCCTGAAAATACAGGGAAAGGCGGCGGCGCCTCGGGCCGGGCGCCGCCCGGATACGATTATTTTTTCTTGCCGAGTTCCCTGTACACTTGGTCGCGCACCGAGAGCAGGTTGAGTTTTTGATATGCTTTTTCGCCGGCGGCCTTGAAGGCTGCCATGTCAATTTCACTTTCGGGGATGATGGTCATGCCCGCGGCCTTCAGTACATTGAGGTTCTTCGGATCGATCTCGGTGAGGTAGCGTCGGGAGACTTCAAGCCCCGCCTTGTCGCACTCCTCCTCGAGGATTTTCTGGTATTCGGCGGGTAGCGAATTGAACCACTTGCTCGATACGACCTCGAAGTTGATGAGCAGAATGTGCTTTGTCTCACAGGCGTATTTTGTCACTTCCTGGAACTTGCCGCTCGCGGTCGCGGTGAAGGACAGCTCGAGGCCGTCGATAGCCTTTGTCTGCAGCCCGGAATACATATCGCCGTACGCCATTGCGACGGGCGTTGCCCCGATGGCCCTGATGGACTCCTGCCAGATCGGTGCGGGAGGGGTCCGGATGCGGAGCCCTGAGAGATCGGAGGGTTTTCGGATCGGCTTGTTCGTAATCATCTGGCGGAAACCCTGGACCCACATGAATGAGAGGATCTTGAACCCCTGGGTGCGCTCGAGTTCGGCTTTCCAAGCGGCGACCGACGGAAGCGTATTCAATTTTTCCACTTCCTCGAGGCTGTCGACAAAATAGGGGCCATTCATGACCGCGATCGCGGGAACATACTGGCCAAGCCTCGCCGCGTCGGTGTTCTGCCCGACGTTCGCGCCCTGGCGGATTTGTTCGAGGATGTCCTCTTCGACGCCCAGCTGGGCGCTTGGGAATATCTCGACCTTCAGATTGCCGTTCGTCCTCGCCGATACTGCCTCCGCCCATTTCAGGAATGCCTCATGGTAGGGATCCTGCGTTGTCAGGACGTGGTTGAATTTCAGGACATATTTTTTCTCTGTCTGTGCAGAGACAAGCAGAGTGCCGGCGATCAAGAGGAAGACAACAAAGAACACGAATTTTCTCTTCACTTTGGACCTCCTTGAGTCTTGCTAATATCTAAGATAGATGATATCATTGATTGAGAGGTTGTCAAGATAAAAAATGATCGAAATTCGTGGACAGCTGCGCTGCGCGCTGCCTGAAAGTGTCCGGATTGAGGAAGGAGAGGGAGGACTCCCGCTCCTGCATGTGCGGAACAGCCATGCGGAGTGCTCGATCTATGTGCATGGGGCGCACGTGGTGAGTTTCAGGCCCCGTGGCGGGGCCGATCTGCTGTGGCTGAGCCCCCATGGCCTCTTCAGGGAAGGCTCGCCCATCCGGGGCGGAATTCCGATCTGCTTTCCCTGGTTCGGCGCACGAAAAGGGAGGAACGACCTTCCTCTGCATGGGCTTGTCCGGACGGAGCCGTGGAATATCGAATCGGCGGAAATTCTCGCCGACGGGCGGACAAGGATCGCTTTTTCTGTTGAAAACGGAGAGCCGCCCCCGGAGGCCTGGCCGCATCGTTTTAGACTGGAACTCTCTGTCACTGTCGGAGAGGTGCTGGAGATGGCCCTCTCCGTTCAGAATCCCGAAAACCTGCCGATCCTATGTGAAGATGGGTTCCATACCTATTTCAGGGTGGAAGACCCCGGACAGTGTGAAGTGACGGAATTGGACGGGATAGAATATATGGACAGGACAAAGGGCGACAGCCGGGCGGTGCAGGAGGGGCCCGCCCGCTTTGAAGGCGAGATGGTCCACGCCTTCATGCATGTTCCGCCGGTTCTGGAGCTTGTGGATGGTGATCGCAGGATACGCATTGAACAGGAAGGCATGTATTCTGCAGTACTGTGGAATCCGGGAGAGCGGGCCGGCGCCGCAAATCCTGAAATAAGGGATGCCTGGAAACAGTTCGTCTGTGTGGAGTCCACAAACTGCCTGGATTGCCGGCTTGAAATTCCCGCCCAGGGATATCACCGCAGCCTGCTGAGGTTGAGCTCCGCAGGGGCGTGCTGAAGGAGCTTTGAGATGAGCCAAAAGATTAGGATAGAGAGGTCGAAGCTCGAACGGTTCTGCGCGGCGGTCTTCATGAAGCTCGGTCTGCCTCCGGATGAAGCGCAGGATTCGGCCGAAATTCTGGTCGCCGCGGATGCGCGAGGCATCGAGAGCCATGGGGTGGGAAGGCTCTGGCGGTACAAGAACGGCCTTCAGCGCGGCATCATGGCCGGGGGCGTCCAGGCGACGGTGCTGCGCGAAACACCGCTTTCGCTCGTCCTCGATGCGAATGGTGCCATGGGCCTGAGTCTCAGCAAGCGGGCCATGACGCGCGTTATCGGAAAGGCGAAGACCGGCGGTGCGGCTTTCTCCTCGGTGCGCAACTCCAATCACTTCGGCATTGCGGGGTATTACACGGAGATGGCGGCCAGGGAAGACATGATGGGAATCTGCATGACCAACACGGCCGCGCTCGGTGTCCCGACATTCGGGCGGAAGGCGATGTTCGGCACGAACCCCATCGCCTTTTCCATCCCCGCGCATGACGGAAGAAAGTTCACGCTCGACATGGCGACCACCGTCGTCACGAGGGGCAAGATTGAGGTCTACGACCGGGAGCAGAAGCCGTTGCCGTCGGGTTGGGCTGTCGACACCAGGGGCGTGGGCACTTCTGATGCGCACAGCCTCCTCGAAGACATGCTCTACCAGCGCGGCGGCGGCATTATGCCGCTGGGAGGGGAGGGCGAGCTCCTCAGCGGGTACAAGGGCTATGGCCTTGCGGAGGTCGTCGATATCATGACGGCAGTCTTAAGCGGCGGTGTGTTCGGTCAGTCAGTGATAGACAGCCAGGCGACATCGGCGCGCGTCTGCCACTTTTTCGCCGCGATCCGCCTCGATCTGTTCCGCGATCCCGAAGACATAAAGTCCGACATGGACCGCCTTTTAAGCGAGCTCGAAAACGCCGAACCCGCGGAAGGATGCGAACGAGTCTACTATGCGGGCCTCAAAGAGCACGAGGCCGAATCCGAGAGCGCGCTCGGCGGCGTGTCGCTCAGCGAAAAAGTTGCCGCCCAGCTCAGACAGATCGGGGAAGAACTGGGAGTGCCCGTCCCCATCGCGCCCTGAGCGGAGGGCTTTAGATCGCGCCCTGCGCAATTTCTTTCTGTATATTGAAATACTCTTTGGTGTCGCCGATGAGAATTGCGCCCTTCAGTGTGCCATTTTCGTAGAAGAGCTTTTTGAAGGAGGCGCCGTCGCGCCGGGATTCCGCCCGGGCCTGCGGGCCCGCCGTGATATCGCCCACGGAGGCCATGTCGATGTCTGCCACTTTGAGCTTGGTGGTCATGAGGCTGCCGCGGTATGCCACTTTCTGCCCGGCGATCGCCTTTCCGGCAAGCTCTCCCTGCTCTTTTGCGGCAGGCCAGATGCCGTATATTTTGCCCTCGAACTCGGCGCAGTCGCCTGCAGCGTAGATGTTGGGGATACTGGTCCGGAGATGAGCGTCTACGAGAATCCCGCGCCCCACCTCGATCTGCGAATTCTTCAGGAATGAGATATTCGGCCGTATGCCGGCCGAAATGACCACCATGTCCGAGCTCAGCACAGCGCCGTCTTTGAACAGAATCTTCACTCGCCCGGAGTCGTTCGAAAGGGAAGCGGTCTGTTTTGCGAGCAGGAAGCGCAACCCTTTGTGCGCGAGCATGTCCTGCAGAATGCGCGCCGATTCATCGTCCAGCTGTCTGGGCAGAAGCCTGTCGAAGACCTCGATGACCGTCGGCTCCAGCCCCCGCTCAGCCAGCGCATATGCCGTCTCGATGCCCAAAAGTCCGCCGCCGATTATCGCCGAGCTGCGGGATCGTGCGGCCGCGGCTGCAATGGAGTCCGCATCCTCTTTTGTGCGCAGAGTGAACACGCGCTCAAGCTGAGAGCCATAGAAAGAGGGCAGGGCAGCCGATGCCCCCGAGGCTATCAATAGACAATCATAGTTCAGAAGGCCAAACGAGCCTGTCACTTCGCAGCGCGCGGGATCGACGGAATCCACGCGCGCGCCACGCAGGAGCGCTATGCCGTTTTTTCTNNCGTACCAGGCCTCGTCGCGGATGACAATCTTCTCGAATGCGGCCTTGCCGGCCAGGTATTCCATAAGCCTGGGCCTCGAATAGAATGGCGCGCGCTCATCCGAGAGCATAGTGATGCTGCTCTCTCTGTCATATTCCCGAATCGAAACTGCCGCCGAAGTCGCCGCAACACCGTTGCCAATAATCACAATTTTCATGGACAACCGTACCTTTTTTATCAATATAGAAAAATTGATAAAAATGGTCAAGAATCTGAATGCGGCCAAAAATAAGCCGCAGTCCGGGAGATTGATCCGGAGACAGAGGTATGTGCTGCAGGGAAAGTGCGCTGCGGCCCACGAAGCCCGTCCGGCCGCAGCATTCCGACGTTTTGCTATGATTTACTTCTTCTCGAGGGGTCTGTGGCAGAACCACCAGTCGAAGCCCTCGTATTTTTTGAGCCTTTCCGCCGCTTCCTTGACCGTCTTGGNGGGAGGAATGATCACCCTGTCTCCGATGAGGCTGTTGTTCGGCCAGTCTGCGGGCAGCGCGACCCCCGTGTCGGAGATCTGCAGAGCCTTTGCCGCACGCACAAATTCGCTTATGTTGCGCCCGATCTCCTGGGGATAGTAGACGATGAGCCTGACCTTGCTCTGCGGGTCGACAATGAATACGGCACGGACCGTATTGGTCCCTTTGCCGGGATGCAGAAGTCCGAGTTTTTCTGCGATGCTGTCATTCGCCGCGGCGATGGGAAAACTGATGCTCACGCCGAGTTTTTCCTTGATCCACTCTGTCCACTTGATGTGGCTGAAGACCTGGTCGACCGACATGCCGATCAGCTTGACGCCAAGCTCTTCAAATTCTTTCGAGTGCTGTTCGAATGCGACGAACTCGCTTGTACAGACAGGAGTGAAGTCCGCGGGATGACTGAAGAGCAGGAACCAGGAGCCCTTCAAGTCCAGGGGGAGCTTGAGTACGCCATGCGTGGTCACGAGTTCCATTTCCGGGAAATCATCGCCGAGCAGCGGCATTGAGAAACGCTTTTCTTCCATGAGTGAACCTCCAGTATTGAGATTGTGGTAGTCTGTGTATGGTGCGAGCTACCGTAAAAAGAAAAGCAAGGAGCGTGCCAAATTTTTAAAAATATTATTTATGTATAATAAAGAGAGATAGTTCCCCAGGAGAATACAGGCTTTTCAATACACCGAATTGTTGGTATATTATCACCATAATTTCGGTGGAGGCTTGGGGTGGACACCAATATTTCGGTTGTGGATTCCGATGCGATGCTTGAATTGATCCTTCAGTCTATCCAGAAACTCATAGATTATGAGCTTGCGGTCATATTGCGGTACGATGGCCAGGAGACGCTCAGCGTGACGAAGGCGGCCGGTCCCCTGGCGGACGCGACGCTCGCGGGCTATACGATCTCACTGAAACACAGAAGGGACCTCGCGGCCATTCTGCAGGGCAGGCGGCCGCACCTCTTTTCCGAATCGGAAGACCACATCGACACCTACGCGGACATCATCAATTTGCCCCTGAACCATTCCTGTCTTGTCTCGCCGCTCGTCCTCGGCGACGACACCGTGGGCCTTCTCACCTTCGACCACAGGATGTGCAACCGCTTCAATCCGCAGATCATCGGTTTCATAGAGATGATCTCTACGCTCGTCGCGGCGCTGCTGGTCCAGTTCGATGTCTCGAATGAACTCATCGAGCGCACCGAGAGGCTTCTGAATGAGCGCAACAGCCTCCTCGTTTCCGGATCCGATGCCTTCAGGAACCTGATCGGCAACTCTCCCCAGTGGATCCGCGTGCTCGATTCAATCAGGCTCGTCGCGGCCACCGAGGCGCCGGTGCTCGTCCTGGGCGAAACGGGGACGGGGAAAGAGGAGGTGGCCCGTGCGATCCACAGGCTCTCATCGCGCGTCGACAGGCCATTCGTCCCGGTGAACTGCTCGGCCCTGTCGACTTCGCTCGCCGAAAGCGAACTCTTCGGCCATGAAAAAGGCTCATTTACCGGGGCTCTTGCCCTGCGGAAGGGGCGCTTCGAGCTGGCCGACAAGGGGACACTGTTCCTCGACGAAGTGGGCGATTTGCCCATGGAGCTGCAGCCGAAACTTCTGCGCGCGCTTTCGGACGGAATCTTCGAGCGCGTCGGCGGGGAAAAGCCCGTCAAGGTCGATGTGCGGATCATCGCGGCGACGAATATCGACCTGGCGAAAGCGATACAGGTTGGCCGTTTCCGGGAGGACCTTTACTATCGCCTTTCGGTGTTCCCCATCGCCCTTCCTCCCCTGAGGGAACGCACGTCGGACATCGAGATGCTGGCGCTGCATTTCCTCAACTCCATCAAGGAGAGAACGGGAAATTCGGGCCTGCACTTTACGGAGCAGGCTTTCCAGGCGATTTTGGCGCATCCGTGGCCGGGCAACGTCCGCGAGCTGAAGAATGCGCTCGAGCGGGCGGCCATCCTCGCCGGCAGCGGCGAGATCCGCGAGGAGCACCTGGGCCTCAGACTGCATCCTCTGGCGACCCCTGCGGCCCGCTCTTCGGCAAGATCGGTCGCCTTTGCTGAAAAACAGGCAGCATATGCAAAAGGCGGCGATGCGGACGAGAGCGCGCTCCCTCTGCGGGGCACAATAAAGAAGCGCATAGAGGAGGCCCTGGAGACCTCCGGAGGAAAGATATACGGCCCGGACGGAGCTGCGGCCGCCCTCAATCTCAAGCCGAGCACCCTGCAGAGCAAGATGAAAAAGCTCGGGATACAGAGGGAGCGGTTTTTGGCGCCCAGGCGCGAATATTAAGGGCCAACAGGGGCGGCGGCGGAACTTGTTGAGGCCGGTCCCGCCGCCATGTATACTACTACAAGGAGACGGTAGATATGGCAGAACTTCGTATCGCAGTGATCCATGGCCCGAACCTCGACCTGCTGGGCACAAGAGAGAAAGACATCTATGGCACCAGGAGCCTGCAGGACATCGACGACGAAATGCTGCGCGAAGCGGAAAAGCAGGCCGTCAGCCTCGCATTTTTCCAGTCGAACTCGGAGGGCGGCCTGATCGATTACATCCACGGCTGCAGGGGAAAAATCGACGGCATCATCCTCAATGCGGGCGCGTACACGCATTATTCCATCGCCATCCGCGATGCGATAGCCGCCGTGGACATACCGACAGTCGAGGTGCACCTTTCTAATATCTATAGACGAGAGGAATTCAGGCACACATCCGTCATTGCCCCTGTGTGCGTCGGGCAGATAAGCGGTTTTGGGGCGTACAGCTATATTTTGGGGCTTCAGGCTTTGCTCAGTTTATTTAGCGAGAAAGAAATTTGAGCGGTATTCTACCGGCGTCAACCCGGTAATTCTTTTGAAGACTTGGCTGAAGTATCGTTGATTTATGAATCCGACTTGTTCGGAGATCCAGAATATCTTGTTCAGTGGATCTTCGAGCAATTTTTTCGCCTGTTCTATTCTGCGGCGGTTTATGTACTCTATCAGGGTAAGTCCGACCTGTTTCTTGAAGAGATTGGACAAATACGTAGGATGCACGCATACTCTGCTGGACAGCATAGTCAAAGAAAGCGGCTGGGCATACTCTTGATCGATAATCTCGAGCACTTGCAGCACCGGCAAAGAGCAATTGTTTTTNNAACGGCAGGCAGCGGAGACTCATGTGCGATTATTCTTCCTGTCTGCACCGGATTTGTTGCCCCGGAATCGCGCATGTGTTGGAAGAGTTTTGTATAGGATGTACCTATTGCGTCGATCGTTTCGGCATACGCAGANGCCAAACCATCTGATATTTTGAATATATTCTTTTGCAAAGCATAGAAAGATATTCGGATCGAAATATGAAGAATCCGGCAGGAGGGCGAGAATCACTGTCAGGCCGCTGCCCGCAGGATAGCTGTAGAAAGAGCAATGGAAGGTCTTTTTCGCAGTCTTCAGCAGCTCTGCGAAATTTATGTCATCCTCATCCGCAAGAAGAAGCATGATGGAGTATGTTTTGCCTCCAAGATCGAAATCGTTGCACAGGCCTTGCTTCTGTGCATCAGAAAAATCCTGCGTTCCAAAGATTATTTCATTGAAGTATTCGCGGATGAGGTGGTTGATATTCTCTTCGATGAGTAACTGTTTTTTCCTTTCTGCCTCGCGATCATTCAGAATCGTCTGCGCTTTGCGCAATGCGGCAAAGAGTTTATCAATGGCTACCGGCTTGGTTATAAAGTCTACTGCACTGTTCAGCATTGCTTTGCGGGCGTATTCGAACTGGGCATAACCGCTGATGATGATGACGAGCGTATCCCACTCCCGTTCGCGGAGCAGCTCAATCATCTCAAGTCCACTCATGCCGGGCATGTTGATGTCGAGGAGCAATAAATCGACATTTTCCCAATTGCATGTCTCGAGCGCTTCTTCGGTATCGTGGTATACGGCGATCAATTCCCAGTTGTTTTCTTTTTTAGTGGCGAGCATGTTTGCGAGACCTTCGCAGATGATCGGTTCATCGTCGACTATGACGATTCTCATTGCCTTGATCCCAAATCCATCAATGCTGCCCCATCTTCCGGAACCAAAATGCTGACTTTTGTTCCATATCCATACTGGCTGGTGACCGAAACACCAAAAGACTCGCCATACCTGTTTTTGATCCGTTCGTCGACATTTTTGATGCCGATATGCATCTTTGAAGGGGCTGCCTTATCATTTTGCTGAGGCTTTTCTGCAAAGATGGCGCGGAGTGTTTCGTCATCTATTCCTACGCCATTATCGGCAATTTCGATGCAGTAATTGTTTTTCGCCACAGGGAACGCTCTGATTCGCAGCTCATTCCCGGAGTGCCGCTGCCCGAATCCATGGAGGATTGCGTTTTCTACAAGCGGCTGAAGGGTGAGCTTCGGCAATTGTACTTTTTGACCATCCTCCCGGCTGATGGAATATAANNAAAGTCCGGATCTCTGTTTGGCTTTTCTCAGGGCCAGATAATTCTCCACATTCTGCAGCTCTTCCTGAAGGCTGACCACCGCTTTTGCCGACATGGAATACTGCAATATCATGCCAAGTTCGACAATAGATTTGCTTATTTCTTCCTGGCCGTTCGCGAGCAGCCTCCAGTTGATCATATCCAGAGTGTTGTATAGAAAATGGGGGTTGATTTGGGCCTGCAAGGCCTTGAATTCGGCCTCCTGGGTAAGAAGCCGCTGTTTATATGTTGTATCGATCAGCTCCTTGATATTGCGCACCATTTGATCAAAAACCCTTGACAGACTGCCTATTTCATCGCGGCGCTCCGAGTTGATCTGGACATCGAAATTGCCCTGCTCAACGAGCTTCATTGTCTTGGATAGATCATCAATCCCGCTCATCATGAGTGAAGCAAAGAGCCATGAAATCAAAATAGAAGGGAAAATCGATAATAGAATCGTCGCGGTCAATGTCCTGATGATATAGGAGAAAGAACGGGCGATGCTGGCCGAAGCGATGGTCGACACGAGCGTCCACCCCATTCCCGCATTTTGGATATATGAGACCAGGGTCTTTTGAGAATCCGCCATGATGATGGTGTCTCTCTCTTTTGTGGCGTCGATTCGTGGAATGATATCCCTGTTCAGGGTGCCGCTTGAACCGGCGACAGGAAGCACAGTCCGGGCACTCGGAGAGAGCATGTACATATTTACGCTTTTAAGTTTTGAATTTGAATAGTCGATGGCCGAGAAAAAATCTTCTTTGACGGAGACCATGAGAAGTCCGAGGGTCTTCCCCTGAGTGTAGTCCTTGATCAGAGCCGCCGCCCTGAGGCCCCCCATGTGGTTTGAGTGGAAAATGCTGTCTCCTCCATGGTGGTCGATTATGCTGTTGTCATCGAGCCAAACTAGTGCACCATTGTATGTTTCGGCGATTTTGAATACGTCGGTATCCTGAAGATGAAAATCGTGCGGCAAAAGGTAGGTGGCACGCGTCGAGTAGGTGTTGTTCTGCAAGTCGATGATCGAGAGATCGATCAAATCGTTCGATGCGCTCAGAAACTTTTTGGAGAGAATGGAATTGACTATATTCTTTGCGCGCCCTACCTCAAGTGAGTTCTCTCTGTTGAGGCTGCTTTTGATTTCATTGCTGATGACAATATCGAGAGCGATGGAATTGACCGCCTCAATTCTGCTGTCGAGGTCCTGGTTGACGACATTGAGAAGCTGGATGAGATTCTCTTCCTCGCGGTCAAAAAGCTGTTGTGCATAGATGCGCCAGGTTACAAAGCCAATGATGGCAGCCTGCAGGATACAGACGAAGGTAATGAGAAAGAATATCTCATTCTTTAAGTGAGTTCGGATATACGAACCAAGTCGAAATCGCTTCATTCATGCAATAACCAATTGTCGAAACGGCCCTCTCATATTTTATTCCTTCAGCCCGGAGGAAGAAATACCTTGAATATAGTATTTCTGAAGCGGCAGAAGAATTGCGACGGGTATCGCGATTGCGACTGTCGTTGCAGCAAAAATCGTGCCCCACTGTATGGTGAATTCGCCGTTGAATTCGGAAATGGCCACCTGAATGACTTTCAGACTTTTGTTGGTCGCTGCGACAAGAGGCCAGAGAAAGGCATCCCATTGCTGGATGAACATCATGAGACTGGCACTGATAATGACCGGTTTGGACAGCGGCACCAGAAGCTGGAAGAAAATGCGCAGCGTGCCCGCGCCGTCAATAACCGCCGATTCGATCAGCGAGTCCGGGATGTCCTGGAAGAATTGCCGATAGAGGAATACTATCATGCCATTTGCTACCATAGGCAATATGAGGGCCGACCGCGTTTCGAGCATGCCCAGCGAACCCACTGTCTTGTACAGTGGCACCGCGATCATTTCGAAAGGGATCATAAAGGAGAACAAGTATATTGTAAAAAGGATGTTGCCGCCTCTGAATTTGAACTTTGCAAATGCAAAGCCCGCCAGCCCGTTGACAACAAAGCCGAGCATGACAGTGACGATGGCCACTATTGCGGAATTCAGAAGCGGCCTGTAAAAGGAATTTTCAACAAAGAGCGAATAATAGCTCCTGAATGAGAAATGCTCTGGTATAAATGTATGCCATGATAAAGTTGAGACGAGCAGGACTATCACATTCTACTAAGAATGTGTCGTCACCGTACACCACATCACGCACTGACAGCGTAACATCTCGACACTTATCAGACCAGACCGATCGGAAAGTACACGACGCGATAAATATATTATATCTCGAGATAGCACTCATGCACTCGTAGACATACTATCATCACCAGTGGCATTAGTTTATATAATACAAGAATACGGAATCTACTTATGCCACTGCTCTCAACTAGGCGTATGGTCAGTTTCCCGTCCGGCGTCTTTATCCGCGCAGGATGATAGCGCAACTGCACAGCGGGATGGACACAATGAATGTCAATCGATGAGCGCACAGACACAGGTCACGAGTAGCGCGCTACGAGAACCGGCCGACAGTGTATAGAGCAGAACTTGAATTGGCTCTGCCAGCGGTGCATACTATCTGCATGGTGATATCATACTAGGCGCTGTGAGTGCTTCTGCCTGCGCGCGCCTGCTCTCAGCCATGATGACACGAGCACGAACTGCATGAGCGAATCTAGACCACACACACAAAGTGGAGGGAGCGAGCCACCTGAATTTCCGATCGACCTAGAACGTCGTGAGATATATACTATGAGTGAGAACAATAGAGCCTATATCTGTTCACACGCCATGCTGTCCTGCGTACTGAATATATATGGCTGGATCCAGAGTGGGCGTGCGAGAGCGCGCCGCGAGAGCATCCACAACACCAGCGTAAAACAGGACACCTTTACACAGCAGATGAGTATAATATAGGATCAACAAAGGCCTATTCCTCTACTTCTTTTCCTCTCCAACACACACTCCATGTCCATGGGTGAGAGAGATAGACACGTGGGTGCCTACTCGAGGCGAGTGCGAACTCATTCATCTGGCTGCGGAAAGGTGTCTTCACCTTACTGGAGTGTGCGTGGGCTCTGCAGCTCCATCTACTCCGATCGTGTTGGCAGAATATCAGTCCTCAATCTACGAGGCAGGACGCATCGACGGAACCGGCTTCTTCTCCCAGCTCTTTTACCTGACTATTCCCATGCTCAAAAACTCACTGGTATTTGTCATCATATCGGACACAATGATCAATCTGTTCATGTTCGTGCCCGTGTACATGCTGACAGGCGGAGGGCCCGAAGGCAGTACCGATACACTGATGTATGAAGCGTACCGTGCGGCATTCAAGTTCTCCAACTATAACCGCTCGTACGCGATCGTGACCTTTCTGCTCATCGTGACATTCATTGTCATCGGCCTGCAGTTCTATCTCCTGCGCGATAAAGACGCGGCCGCGCTCAAAAAACATACACGGCAAAGGAGCATGGCATGATGGTCCAGCGGAAAAACAGATTCACCGTGTTGCTCAGCATCGTCTATTTCGCAGTAATAACAATCTTAATATTGTACACTCTATTCCCGATAGTCTGGTCGATAGGCGGATCGCTGCGGGCGGACGACGCCGAAATTTTCAAATACGTCTCAACTTTATCATGGCATACATTTATACCAGAGCATTTCTCATTCAGGAGCTATTATTCGCTCTTTGTTGAAAATTCCTTTTACAGGCCGCTTCTGAATTCCGCAATAGTGGCCATCGTCACTGTCATGCTCGGCTTTGTTGTCAACGGGCTGGCGGGCTTTGCATTTGCAAAGTTCAAATTCAGAGGCGGCAACATCCTTTTTACAATATACTTGTTCTCCTTTATGATCCCTTTCGAAATGATCGCGGTGCCACTGTACAAGACAGTGGGTTCGCTGGGCATGCTCGAAACGCGGTCGGCCCTCATATTGCCTATGGTAGCAAATGGCATGATAGTATTCCTCTATCGGCAATTCTTCCAGGACATCCCGGACTCGCTGATCGAATCGGCGGTTATTGACGGCGCGGGCACGCTGCGCATTTTCTTCCAGCTTCTGGTGCCGCTGTCCAAACCGGTCATTATCAGTGCCAGTCTCATGATGTTCATCCAGCAATGGGATGCCTTTCTCTGGCCTCTTGTCGCAGCGACCAACAAAAGTCTGAAAGTCATTCAGGTGGCCATTTCCGAATTCAACGGCGAATTCACCATACAGTGGGGCACGATTTTTGCTGCAACGACAGTCGCAATCGCGATACCCGTCGCAATTCTTCTGCCGCTTCAGAAATACTATATTCAAGGTATTTCTTCCTCCGGGCTGAAGGAATAAAATATGAGAGGGCCGTTTCGACAATTGGTTATTGCATGAATGAAGCGATTTCGACTTGGTTCGTATATCCGAACTCACTTAAAAGAATGAGATATTCTTTCTCATTACCTTCGTCTGTATCCTGCAGGCTGCCATCATTGGCTTTGTAACCTGGCGCATCTATGCACAACAGCTTTTTGACCGCGAGGAAGAGAATCTCATCCAGCTTCTCAATGTCGTCAACCAGGACCTCGACAGCAGAATTGAGGCGGTCAATTCCATCGCTCTCGATATTGTCATCAGCAATGAAATCAAAAGCAGCCTCAACAGAGAGAACTCACTTGAGGTAGGGCGCGCAAAGAATATAGTCAATTCCATTCTCTCCAAAAAGTTTCTGAGCGCATCGAACGATTTGATCGATCTCTCGATCATCGACTTGCAGAACAACACCTACTCGACGCGTGCCACCTACCTTTTGCCGCACGATTTTCATCTTCAGGATACCGACGTATTCAAAATCGCCGAAACATACAATGGTGCACTAGTTTGGCTCGATGACAACAGCATAATCGACCACCATGGAGGAGACAGCATTTTCCACTCAAACCACATGGGGGGCCTCAGGGCGGCGGCTCTGATCAAGGACTACACTCAGGGGAAGACCCTCGGACTTCTCATGGTCTCCGTCAAAGAAGATTTTTCTCGGCCATCGACTATTCAAATTCAAAACTTAAAAGCGTAAATATGTACATGCTCTCTCCGAGTGCCCGGACTGTGCTTCCTGTCGCCGGTTCAAGCGGCACCCTGAACAGGGATATCATTCCACGAATCGACGCCACAAAAGAGAGAGACACCATCATCATGGCGGATTCTCAAAAGACCCTGGTCTCATATATCCAAAATGCGGGAATGGGGTGGACGCTCGTGTCGACCATCGCTTCGGCCAGCATCGCCCGTTCTTTCTCCTATATCATCAGGACATTGACCGCGACGATTCTATTATCGATTTTCCCTTCTATTTTGATTTCATGGCTCTTTGCTTCACTCATGATGAGCGGGATTGATGATCTATCCAAGACAATGAAGCTCGTTGAGCAGGGCAATTTCGATGTCCAGATCAACTCGGAGCGCCGCGATGAAATAGGCAGTCTGTCAAGGGTTTTTGATCAAATGGTGCGCAATATCAAGGAGCTGATCGATACAACATATAAACAGCGGCTTCTTACCCAGGAGGCCGAATTCAAGGCCTTGCAGGCCCAAATCAACCCCCATTTTCTATACAACACTCTGGATATGATCAACTGGAGGCTGCTCGCGAACGGCCAGGAAGAAATAAGCAAATCTATTGTCGAACTTGGCATGATATTGCAGTATTCCATGTCGGCAAAAGCGGTGGTCAGCCTTCAGGAAGAGCTGCAGAATGTGGAGAATTATCTGGCCCTGAGAAAAGCCAACAGAGATCCGGACTTTTTATATTCCATCAGCCGGGAGGATGGTCAAAAAGTACAATTGCCGAAGCTCACCCTTCAGCCGCTTGTAGAAAACGCAATCCTCCATGGATTCGGGCAGCGGCACTCCGGGAATGAGCTGCGAATCAGAGCGTTCCCTGTGGCGAAAAACAATTACTGCATCGAAATTGCCGATAATGGCGTAGGAATAGATGACGAAACACTCCGCGCCATCTTTGCAGAAAAGCCTCAGCAAAATGATAAGGCAGCCCCTTCAAAGATGCATATCGGCATCAAAAATGTCGACGAACGGATCAAAAACAGGTATGGCGAGTCTTTTGGTGTTTCGGTCACCAGCCAGTATGGATATGGAACAAAAGTCAGCATTTTGGTTCCGGAAGATGGGGCAGCATTGATGGATTTGGGATCAAGGCAATGAGAATCGTCATAGTCGACGATGAACCGATCATCTGCGAAGGTCTCGCAAACATGCTCGCCACTAAAAAAGAAAACAACTGGGAATTGATCGCCGTATACCACGATACCGAAGAAGCGCTCGAGACATGCAATTGGGAAAATGTCGATTTATTGCTCCTCGACATCAACATGCCCGGCATGAGTGGACTTGAGATGATTGAGCTGCTCCGCGAACGGGAGTGGGATACGCTCGTCATCATCATCAGCGGTTATGCCCAGTTCGAATACGCCCGCAAAGCAATGCTGAACAGTGCAGTAGACTTTATAACCAAGCCGGTAGCCATTGATAAACTCTTTGCCGCATTGCGCAAAGCGCAGACGATTCTGAATGATCGCGAGGCAGAAAGGAAAAAACAGTTACTCATCGAAGAGAATATCAACCACCTCATCCGCGAATACTTCAATGAAATAATCTTTGGAACGCAGGATTTTTCTGATGCACAGAAGCAAGGCCTGTGCAACGATTTCGATCTTGGAGGCAAAACATACTCCATCATGCTTCTTCTTGCGGATGAGGATGACATAAATTTCGCAGAGCTGCTGAAGACTGCGAAAAAGACCTTCCATTGCTCTTTCTACAGCTATCCTGCGGGCAGCGGCCTGACAGTGATTCTCGCCCTCCTGCCGGATTCTTCATATTTCGATCCGAATATCTTTCTATGCTTTGCAAAAGAATATATTCAAAATATCAGATGGTTTGGCTCTGCGTATGCCGAAACGATCGACGCAATAGGTACATCCTATACAAAACTCTTCCAACACATGCGCGATTCCGGGGCAACAAATCCGGTGCAGACAGGAAGAATAATCGCACATGAGTCTCCGCTGCCTGCCGTTAAAAACAATTGCTCTTTGCCGGTGCTGCAAGTGCTCGAGATTATCGATCAAGAGTATGCCCAGCCGCTTTCTTTGACTATGCTGTCCAGCAGAGTATGCGTGCATCCTACGTATTTGTCCAATCTCTTCAAGAAACAGGTCGGACTTACCCTGATAGAGTACATAAACCGCCGCAGAATAGAACAGGCGAAAAAATTGCTCGAAGATCCACTGAACAAGATATTCTGGATCTCCGAACAAGTCGGATTCATAAATCAACGATACTTCAGCCAAGTCTTCAAAAGAATTACCGGGTTGACGCCGGTAGAATACCGCTCAAATTTCTTTCTCGCTAAATAAACTGAGCAAAGCCTGAAGCCCCAAAATATAGCTGTACGCCCCAAAACCGCTTATCTGCCCGACGCACACAGGGGCAATGACGGATGTGTGCCTGAATTCCTCTCGTCTATAGATATTAGAAAGGTGCACCTCGACTGTCGGTATGTCCACGGCGGCTATCGCATCGCGGATGGCGATGGAATAATGCGTGTACGCGCCCGCATTGAGGATGATGCCGTCGATTTTTCCCCTGCAGCCGTGGATGTAATCGATCAGGCCGCCCTCCGAGTTCGACTGGAAAAATGCGAGGCTGACGGCCTGCTTTTCCGCTTCGCGCAGCATTTCGTCGTCGATGTCCTGCAGGCTCCTGGTGCCATAGATGTCTTTCTCTCTTGTGCCCAGCAGGTCGAGGTTCGGGCCATGGATCACTGCGATACGAAGTTCTGCCATATCTACCGTCTCCTTGTAGTAGTATACATGGCGGCGGGACCGGCCTCAACAAGTTCCGCCGCCGCCCCTGTTGGCCCTTAATATTCGCGCCTGGGCGCCAAAAACCGCTCCCTCTGTATCCCGAGCTTTTTCATCTTGCTCTGCAGGGTGCTCGGCTTGAGATTGAGGGCGGCCGCAGCTCCGTCCGGGCCGTATATCTTTCCTCCGGAGGTCTCCAGGGCCTCCTCTATGCGCTTCTTTATTGTGCCCCGCAGAGGGAGCGCGCTCTCGTCCGCATCGCCGCCTTTTGCATATGCTGCCTGTTTTTCAGCAAAGGCGACCGATCTTGCCGAAGAGCGGGCCGCAGGGGTCGCCAGAGGATGCAGTCTGAGGCCCAGGTGCTCCTCGCGGATCTCGCCGCTGCCGGCGAGGATGGCCGCCCGCTCGAGCGCATTCTTCAGCTCGCGGACGTTGCCCGGCCACGGATGCGCCAAAATCGCCTGGAAAGCCTGCTCCGTAAAGTGCAGGCCCGAATTTCCCGTTCTCTCCTTGATGGAGTTGAGGAAATGCAGCGCCAGCATCTCGATGTCCGACGTGCGTTCCCTCAGGGGAGGAAGGGCGATGGGGAACACCGAAAGGCGATAGTAAAGGTCCTCCCGGAAACGGCCAACCTGTATCGCTTTCGCCAGGTCGATATTCGTCGCCGCGATGATCCGCACATCGACCTTGACGGGCTTTTCCCCGCCGACGCGCTCGAAGATTCCGTCCGAAAGCGCGCGCAGAAGTTTCGGCTGCAGCTCCATGGGCAAATCGCCCACTTCGTCGAGGAACAGTGTCCCCTTGTCGGCCAGCTCGAAGCGCCCCTTCCGCAGGGCAAGAGCCCCGGTAAATGAGCCTTTTTCATGGCCGAAGAGTTCGCTTTCGGCGAGCGAAGTCGACAGGGCCGAGCAGTTCACCGGGACGAATGGCCTGTCGACGCGCGATGAGAGCCTGTGGATCGCACGGGCCACCTCCTCTTTCCCCGTCCCCGTTTCGCCCAGGACGAGCACCGGCGCCTCGGTGGCCGCGACGAGCCTGATTGAATCGAGCACGCGGATCCACTGGGGAGAGTTGCCGATCAGGTTCCTGAAGGCATCGGATCCGGAAACGAGGAGGCTGTTGCGCTCATTCAGAAGCCTCTCGGTGCGCTCGATGAGTTCATTCGAGACATCGAACTGGACCAGCAGCGCCGCGACGAGCGTAGAGATCATCTCTATGAAACCGATGATCTGCGGATTGAAGCGGTTGCACATCCTGTGGTCGAAGGTGAGAAGGGCCCACGGTGTNNCGTCGCCGAGGACGAGCGGCGAGACAAGACAGGAATGGTTCAGGGGCAAATTGATGATGTCCGCGTAGGTGTCGATGTGGTCTTCCGATTCGGAAAAGAGGTGCGGCCGCCTGCCCTGCAGAATGGCCGCGAGGTCCCTTCTGTGTTTCAGTGAGATCGTATAGCCCGCGAGCGTCGCGTCCGCCAG
>JADLKI010000009.1 GCA_015657395.1 Spirochaetales bacterium
CATGAAAGAGCGCTCCGGGCGAACGAGATCCACGAAATGGCTATGGCTCACGCATGGCCCTCGAAAATTAAAACAATTGAATTTGTCTGCCTTGTAAAAAAAAAAGACCTATAAACCACGGCCTTCGATGCTCACCGACGCTATCGCTCATCACGGCGATCATAACAGAGAAAGGTTTGCCCGTCCGCCCCTTGCCGCATCGCTCTTTCCAGGAATTGGCGCAATGAGGGAGCGAGCCCCGAAAGAAGAAGGAGCCAAATGCCCAGCAGAACGGGAAATTATCCCATTAGTCCCAACCCGCCCGTAATATCACGGCCGAGGTTTCTCCCTGGCGAAAACCTATGTGTTTTCCTGTACTTTGTTATGTCCACATTGCCCTTGACAAAAGTTCGGCCCCTCCTGGCATGGCGAGGAGCCCATTAATATTGCCGTCGATGACCCGTGGGCGTTGACCCGGACTGAAAACGTTCGTGGCTTCAGATTGCCGGTAAATTCTGCAACATCTTGCTGTCCGCCCCATGTTCTCTCGGCGGTGATATTGCCGTCACCACTGGACCCCTGCGCTACTCAACAATCGATTTTGCGATGATGTCTCCTGATCGGCCCGACGAAGCTAAATGGGACCGCGCATGACATGCCCTCGATGCCGTCCGGATCGATCATGTCGGTTCTCGCACATGACATTTCCAAGGAGTGATTCTCCTTAAAAAAAAATAAAATCCTCCTACCTCAAAAAAAAAAAAAAAAAACAAAAAAATAAAAATATTTTGTTGTTGTTGAGAGAGATCATCCTTGGAGATGTCACCTGCGAGAACGACATGATCGTATCCGGACGCATCGAGGGCAATGTCAATGCGCGGTCATTTCAGCTTCTGTCGGGCTCGATCAGCGGAGACATCATCGCAAAATCGATTGTCGAGATAGCGCAGGGTTCCAGTGTGAACGGCAATATCACCGCAGAGAGAATCATGGCGGACAGCAAGATTACCGGCAATCTGAATGCCACGAACGTCGTCCGGCTCAACGCCAACGCGGTCATCGACGGCAATATCAAATCGGGCTCCCTCGCCATGCAGGAAGGGGCCGAACTCAAGGGCAATGTGGACATACACAAAGTACAGGAAAACACATAGGTTTTTCGCCCAGGGAGAAACTTTGGGGACAATGGGATAATTTCCTTCTGCTGGGGCATTTGCTTTCGGGCTCTGTCCCTCATTGCGCCAATTCTCTGAGCGATGCGGCAAAGGGCGGACGGGCAACACCTTTCTCTGTTATGATCGCCGTGATGAGCGAAGCGTCGGTGACATCGAAGGCCGGGTTATAGGTCTTTACATTCTGAGGCGCCATGCGTGAGCCATACCATTTCGTGGTGATCTCGTCGCCCGGACGCTCTTCAATGACAATGGACGCACCATCCGGGCATTTCAAATCTACGGTCGAGGTCGGCCCGAGAACATAGAAGGGGATGCCATAGTGCTCCGCAAGAATCGCGACCCCAAGCGTCCCAATCTTATTCGCGGTGTCCCCATTCGCCGCCACCCTGTCACAGCCTACGAGCACGGCCTGCACCAGGCCCCGCTTCATCACGCTTGCGGCCATGTTGTCACAGATAAGCGTCACATCGACGCCCGCCTCGGAGAGCTCCCACGCAGTGAGCCGCGCCCCCTGCAAAAGCGGCCTTGTCTCGTCCGCAAAGACCTTGAAATGGTAACTTCGCTGCGTGCCAAGATATATCGGCGCAAGAGCCGTGCCCAATTCGGAAGTGGCGAGTGCGCCGGCATTGCAGTGTGTAAGAAGCCCCCAGCCTCTCTGCAGGAGGGACAGAGCATGCTCACCGATTGCGCGGCACATGTGGGCATCTTCATCGCGGATCGAATCGGCCTCCTCCTTGAGCGCGTGGATGAGATGCGCAAGAGAACGGGCGTCTGGGGCGGGGCGCGCCTCCGGCCGCAATTCAGTGACAAGACGCTGTTCCATGCGGTTCAGGGCCCAGAAGAGATTGACTGCGGTCGGCCTTGAGGTCTCCAGGTACTGTTTCGCCTGTCTGAAAAGCGCTGCAGCTGCCTCGGGGCTTTCGGCTCCACCGTTGCGGACGGCAAGATAGGCCCCGTATGCNNAAGCGGCGATGCCGATTGCGGGGGCGCCCCTCACACGAAGGCNTTGGATCGCTTCCCAGATATCCTCTGTCCCCGACAGGCGGAGATACACAACGTCATTCGGGAGACGCGTCTGCTCCAGTATCACGAGTTNTCCTCTTTGATCGTCCAGGGAGACGCTGCGAAATTCATCATAATGATCCTTCTGCTTCAAAAAGTTGCAATAGACAAAAGTCTAAAACCCTCTCACAGCCCTGTCAATTTCCTGTGAGCATGACATTTTTATAAATTCGTCTATACTCTTCCTATGCAGAACGCACAATCCAAGCCGAAACCTTCGTGGCTCAAGGTTACAGCTTCCCCAGGGAATACGTGGCGGCATGTTGAAGACGTGCTGGCTTCACATGGCCTTCATNNCACGGTCTGTGACGAAGCCGTTGCCCCAAACAAAGGCGAATGCTGNGGCGCCGGCACGGCTACANNTTTCATGATCATGGGAGACCTCTGCACNCGCGGCTGCCGCTTCTGCGCGGTGAAGACAGCCAGGCGCGGCAGCCCTCTCGATCCGGCAGAGCCGCGGNNGCAGCTGGCCGAAGCAGTCAAGGCACTGAACCTCAAGTACGCCGTCATCACCTCTGTCGACAGGGACGATCTGCCGGANCGCGGCGCAGGCCATTTTGCCGCATGCATACGCGCCATTCGAGAGTTCAGTCCCGACACGAGAATTGAGGTCCTGATCCCGGACTATAGAGGGACAGAGCTTGAACACGTGATCGCCGCAGAACCCGATGTGCTCGCACACAATGTAGAGACGGTGCGCCGCCTTCAGCCCGTACGNGATCACCGCGCCTCTTTCGATACAAGCCTCCAGACCCTCCGCGAAGCCCACAGTGCCGGCATTCCCACAAAGTCGAGCCTGTTGCTCGGTCTTGGCGAAACTGAAGAGGAGGTGATGGAGGCGCTGGAGGAGCTTCGGGACGCGGGCGTCTCCATTGTCGTGATGGGGCAATATCTGCGGCCGACACCCCAGGAGATTCCCGTGGTCGAGTACGTCACTCCCGCACAGTTTGCCGACTATGCCAGAAAGGCGAAGTCTTTCGGTTTTGCCTCGGTGATCTCCGCGCCCTTCGCGCGCACAAGTTACCACGCCCAGGAGGCCTGGAGTGCCGCTCAGCACGGGAGAGCTCATGAGACTTGAACTGATCGGCAAGCCGGAAGGATGCAAACTGCTGCGCATGTCCATCGATATCGAGCCGCCCCTCTCGCCGTCTTCGCGCATACTCTCTCTTTCGATCCGCGGTGACTTCTTCGCAATCCCCGAGGAAGCCTTTGACGAGATCGAGGATGCGCTTGCAGGCACCGCGCTTGGAGATCTGGGGAAAAACTTCGACGGGCTCGTCAGGCAGAAAGGCTTAGAATGCGCGGGAATTACGGGGCGCGGATTGGACGAAATCGTTCAAAAGGAATTGCGCAATGGCATATGAATTCAGGCTGCTCGAGACCGATTTTCACCGCGCAGCCTTCAATATGGGCCTCGATGAAGCGCTTCTGCGCTCGGTTGCGGAAGGCAAAAGTCTGCCGACTCTCCGTTTCTACGGCTGGGCTCCTCCCGCAGTCTCCATCGGGTATTTCCAGGGCCTCGACGAAGAGGTCGACAGCGCTGCATGCAGGGCCGCCGGCATCGATGTCGTGCGGCGGATCACCGGAGGCGGAGCCGTATTTCATCACCATGAAGTCACTTACAGCATCGTACTGCCGCTCAGCCACCCCCTTGCCCGCCAGAACATTCTCGATTCCTACCGGCTCCTGCTGAGAGGCATCGTAGAGGGGCTCTCGGTTCTCGGCATCGAGGCTGAATTCGTGCCCATAAACGATATTGTCACAGGGGGGAAGAAGATTTCCGGCAATGCCCAGACCAGAAAGCTGGGCTGTATCCTCCAGCACGGCACCATTATCCTCGACGTCGATGTGGATCAAATGTTCACCGTTCTAAGGGTGCCCCAGGAAAAGGCCAGAGGGAAGCTCATCGAAGACATCAAATCGCGCGTCACGAGCGTGAGGCTCTGCGTGCCCCAAAGAGGGCTTACAAGCTTTGATTCTCTCTATTCTTTGACAACACAATCACTTAATCAAGGTTTTACCAGAGCGCTCGATCTTGTCCTCAATAGCTCGTCGCCGACCGAATCCGAAGTCCAGCTGGCCGAGCAGCTTGCCCGGGAGAAGTTCGCATCAGAGGCATGGACCGCCCTGCGATGAATTTGCTATTTTTTTTGAATTTTCTAATAAGTTAGTTTATAATGTGAACATACATAAATAGAGGAGAAAGACGAAGTTTTGGTTGGAGCGCTTTTCCAAAATGTGACTATCCTCATTTTCATCTATGTACTCTATCACTTTATCTTCAGATTACTCAAAGGAAAACCCTGGGCAATTTCGATAATAAGCGGCATTTTTTTAGGGGGAACCGCAATTCTCGCAATGCTCACGCCTTTTCAAGTTGAAGAGGGGGTCTTCTATGATGCGCGCAGCATCGTGATCGGCATTGCCGGATTTTTCGGCGGCCCTCTGACGGGGACAATCGCAGCCGCCCTTGCTCTTGCCTTCCGCATCAGCCTCGGAGGTGCCGGCGTAGTCCCCGGGTCCTTATCCATTATCTTCTCCATGCTGCTGTCCACCATCGCGGCAAAACTCAGGCCACGCTATAGNCCCTTAGTCGAAAAGCACAAATTTTTCACGATAATCGGAACATGGTTTCTGGGCTTCCTCATTCATGTCTGCGTGGTGCTCTCCCAGTTTCTTCTGCCGGAAGGAAGATGGCGTGAGGCTATTCCCCTCATGCTGTTCCCCTTCCTGGTCATCTTNCCCATAGTTTTTTCGCTCATCTGTCTCCTGTTTCTTGACAATGAGCGGCTCGCGCAGGCGGGCAAGGACCTCGCCGAGTCGGAAGCGCGCTACCGCAGCCTTTTCCAGAATCACCACACAGTGATGCTCATCCTCGACCCCGTCACAGGGGTCATCCTCGATGCGAATCCCGCCGCCGAGGCCTTCTATGGCTGGGACCGTGCAACTCTCAGCACAATGCACATACAGGAGATCAATACGCTTGCTCCGGAAGAGGTCGAAGCCGAAATGGCCCGCGCCCGCCTCAGGAACAAGAGTATCTTTTACTTCAGGCATCGCCGTGCGAATGCCGAGCCCATCGACGTCGAGGTCTACAGCGGCCCCATCAGCATTCATGGCAGGGAACTGCTGCTCTCCATTATTCACGACAATTCACAGAGAGTGCGCGCAGAAAAAGAACTGAAGGCCCTCACCGAGACGCTCGAACAGCAGGTGAAAAAACGGACCGAAGAGCTTGAAGCCAAGACCCAGCGCCTGACAGAGCTCAACAGNGAACACGAATCCTTTGTATATTCGGTCTCGCACGACCTGCGCGCCCCTCTCCGCGCCATTGCAGGTTTTTCGACGATCCTTGGGGATATGCTGCGCGAAAGTCCACCGAACGCGACTGGTCAGCAAGGCTCTGTCCCCAATCGCGGCAGCGAAGTGTACCACCTGCTCGAGCGCATTCAGGCAAATGCGGAACGCATGCAAAAGCTCATCAATGACATGCTGATGCTCTCGCGGGTAGGGACGAGGGCAATGAATCCTCAGCCAATCGACTTGAGTCTGATGGCGCAGGAGATCATCGGCGAAGAGACAGAAGACAAGAAAGAACGGCACTTCGATTGCGCTGTGCAGGAAAATCTCCATGCATATGCGGACCCCGACCTCGCACGGATTCTTCTTGCCAATCTCATCTCCAATGCCATAAAATTTACGCAGAAACAAGACATTGCGCGCATTGAAATCGGCTCGGAACTGCGTGAAGGCAAAGAGGTCTTTTATATTCGCGATAATGGCGCAGGTTTCGACGTTGAAGCGGCAGGCGACAGACTTTTTGCACCTTTCCAGCGCTTTCACGACAGTGACGAGTTCGAGGGCACCGGCATTGGGCTTTCGATTGTCAGGCGCGTGGCGATGCGACATGGAGGCTCGGTGACAGTAGAGTCGGCACCGGGGAAGGGCACAAGTTTCTATTTCGATTTCGGCGAGGCAGAGTGACTATGGAATTGAACGACCCGCACGTGACAATCCTCATCGTTGAAGACAATCCCGATGACGCCGAGCTTGCGGTGATCGCCCTCAAGCAAAAGGGCATCAAAACCCCCTATCGAATTGCGAGAAATGCCGATGAAGCGCTCGAGATTGCGCTGGGCCGGCGGCTTCCGGTGTCTGGACGCCCTACTGCGAGATCGGCCACTGCTCCTGCCACGACACCCACTCTTGTACTGCTGGACCTCAAGCTCCCGGGAAAGAGCGGCCTCGAAGTGCTCAAAGAGCTCCGCGCGGCGCCAAGCACGCGCTATGTNCCCATAGTTGTGCTCACCACCTCGGTTTTAGAAGAAGATATGATTCAGAGTTACGAAAATGGCGCGAACAGCTTCATAAGAAAGCCTGTCGACTTTTCGACGTTTCTCCATGAAATTGAACTCGTCTGCCATTATTGGCTGGATACCAACCTCCAGCCGAAGAAGAGCCCTGTCTGAGGTAGTCTTTATGGCTATATTGCCGGAGAATACTGATCTTGACGTTCTGATCATCGAGGACAACAGGGACGACATCGAACTGCTCGTATATCAGCTCAAGAANACATTCAAGTCGGTGCGCTATACCCATATACAGAATCTCAGGGAATACCGCGAGGCGCTGCCGGAATTTGCCGAAAGCCAATCCCCTCCCGGACAATATAAGGTCATACTCTCCGACTGGGCGGTTCCGGAGTATGACTGTCTTGCCGCGCTGGAACTGCTGCACAATATAAAGCAGGTCATTCCATTTATCGTCGTATCTGGAGCGATCGGAGAACCCACGGCGGTCGCCCTGATAAAAGCNGGGGCCTACGATTTTGTGTTCAAAGAACAGTCCAGCCTCCTCACTCATGTCATTCCAAAAGCGCTCGAATGGGCCGAGCAGAGAAAGACAGAGGAGAAACAGCGTCTTCAAATCGAACTGCAGAATAAAGCTTTTCAGTCTTCACCGAACGCGATAGCCATTCTCAATGTGCAGGGCGCCTTTGAGTGGGTCAATCAGGCTTACGAGACGCTTACAGGCTGGACCCTTCAGGAGTTGGAGGGCCGATATCTCTGGGGATTCTGCAGCGAGGTCCCGCCAGAGGATTGCAGGCAGGTCTTTCAGGAGTTGAAATATAAGGATATTCATCGATGGGAAGGTGCCGCGACACGGAAGGACGGCTCGCGCTATCAGGAATTCCGGCAAATGGCCAAATTGTCGGATGCAAACAACGTCGTCCAGCAGTATCTGCTGATTCGGCAGGATATCACCTCATTGAGGCACTACCACCTGAGGCTCGAGATCGATGCAGAGCTGCCGCTGATACTCGCCAATTGCCAGACAGAGGTAAGTATATACGAAGAATCGGCTTCGTACTTCAAGCGAGTCTTCGAAGTCCAGCATGCGGGATTCAGCCGAATAGACAGACAAGAGAAAAAAGCCTCCCGCTGGATCGGCGACGATATGGCTTCTTCCTCAGCAGCTGCACATATGCAATATCCCGTGCTCGTCGATGGCAAACCCAAGGCCATCTGCGCTGTGGACTGGAACGCCACTCCGATTGAAGGGACAGATACCCTAATAAGCTACGCACTGGAAAAACTGGAGCAGCCCCTCTCTCGGTTTATTGCACAGAGAAAGGCCAAGGAATGGCTCCAGCGGCTTTCACTGCTCGACATCTTCAGGGAATACTTTGGCTCGGGCCGGAACTTCAATGCGGCTGTCCTAAAGATATTACGAATCATAAGAGAAACATTGCATGCAGACAGCATAAGCCTCTTTATTCAAAATGCCGATGGCACGCTGACCAGCAAGGATTACGATGGTTTTTTGTCAGATATCATGAGCAATGAAACAATCCAGCCCGGCGAAAAAAATGTGGGGCTCGCAGCCGAGAAGCGGCGCATTATTGCGGCTGCAGACCTCGCAATACATCGTGATGGCTATACGCCCCGATTCCGTGCCCTCATCGAGCGCGAAAAATTTGTCACTCAATACTGCATCCCTGTGATATTGGCGAATGAAGTGCGCGCGGTGCTCGAGCTCTTCTTCAGGGCGCCCTTCAAGCCGGATGAAACCTGGCTCGCTTTCAGCCAAATCGCAGCCTATCAGACTGGCCTCGCCCTTCAGATGCAGAGCATCATCGAAGAACTCGCCCAAACATATGGAGACCTCGAAAGCGCAAACGAATCCATCCTTGAAGGTCTTTCGAGCGCCCTTGAGTTCCGCGACAAGGAAACGGAAGGCCACACACTCCGGGTAACAGCGCTCTTCATGTCCTTCGCCTCGAAGTTCATCCAGGATGAGAATGAGCTCAAAAAGCTGCGAGTTGGCTCACTCCTGCACGATATCGGCAAAATTGGCATCTCCGATACTATTCTCAACAAGCCGGGGCCTTTAACGCCGGAAGAGCAGGCTGAGATGAAGAAGCATCCTCTTATTTCAAGAGAAATCCTCTCGCGGATTCCTTCGCTGCACGAATGTATTGATATCCCCTTATACCATCATGAAAAATATGACGGAACTGGATATCCTTTCGGACTGAAAGGTGAAGCAATTCCGCTCTCGGCGAGGATGTTTGCGATTGTCGATGTATATGAGGCTCTCACAAGTGACAGGCCTTACCGTAAAGGTTGGACGAAGGGAAAAACGCTCGGATATATCCGCGACAACGCGGGGACGCACTTCGACCCAGAGCTTGCGCGCCGATTCATCGAGATGCACACGAATTGAGCGTGGCTCACCTGCATGGGGGATCGGGGCTATCGAGAGCTGGCCTCGCCTGCCGGATTTCCAAGCATCACGCGAATGATTTCGACGTCTGTACGCCGCATTCCTTCTTTCGCGACAATGCCCACGTTGCGGAGTGTCTCCTCGACACCCGCACCCGTAAGCCCCTCCCCTTCCCGGAATCGCGTGCCCTCTTTCATGCCGAGATCGAGACCAAGCATCGCCGATTCAAGGGCCACCGCAATCTTTGCGGCGCATGAACCCTTCGCGCCATCGCAGAGGATGCCATCCGAAGTGGCCACAGAATCGATAATCACCTTAGAGATCTGTCCATAGTCCGCTCCACCCAGATATGCGATCCCCGCGGCGGCTCCTACTGCAGCGCTCACGGCCCCGCAATATGCAGAGAGCTTGCCTACGTACTCTTTTTGTTCAAGAGAGACTAGATTGCTCACTACAAGGGCCCGAATGAGCTTCTCTTCATCGACTCCCAGGCTTTCAGCAAACGCGATGACCGGCAACGACACTGTCAGCCCCTGATTTCCCGACCCTGAATTGATCACTACAGGCAAGGCGCAGCCTGCCATCCGGGCGTCACTTCCCGCCGCAGCGAGAGCTCTGGCGCGGACACGGACATCCCGTGCGTCGCGGTATTTCATCAGCGTTTTGCCGACAGACACACCCCAGTCCCCGCGCAGACCTTCTTCGGCGATCGCCTTGTTCAACTCAATCTGTGCGCGCAAAAGCTTTCCAACATCGCGGATCTGCACATGCTCAGCAAACTTGAGAATGTCGTCTACATTCAACCAGGCATATTCATGCCGATCAAGGCTTATATACGACTGTCCGACACAGCGCGGAGCCGCATCGCAGCCGGCACACTCGTCCGGCCACCGGGACTGTGGAGACGAAGAGAGAGAATCCTGCTTGCCCTTTGCCACTTCCTGCAGGCTGAACACTGTTTTTCCATCCCTCTCAACACGCGTAATGCCCGTGTGGGTATGCTCGACGACGACTCGCGAAGAGGAGGCGGAGGTATCCCCTCTATTTTTGCCAAGAGCTTCAACCTCGATATAGAGACCCTCTATCCCTTCCGCGAGCTCCACCTCGCACATACCCTGTCCCAGAAGCTCGATGACGTCAGCGATGTGATCTGGGTTCAGTGCCTGCAGCACTTCGAGTTTTCGGGCTGCGTCGCCGCCCACGGCTCCTGCGACAGCAGCCGCCTCAATCCCTCTCAGTCCACCGGTATTCGGTACTGTCACTCCCCTCGCATTTTTCACTATGTTTGCGCTCACGCGCAGCTTCAGTCGCTCCGGCATCTGACCAAGGACTTCGCGGGCATAGGCCGCCGCATATGCGATCGCAACAGGCTCCGTACATCCCATCGCGGGCACGAGTTCCTCGTGCAGAATCGCGCAATACGCATGATATTTTTCTTGAGAAAACATTCTATTTCCCTTTTAAAAAGGCATAATGAAGAGTTCATTTTGCCACTGAATAGCCCTGCCGTCAAGAAAAGACAGAGCATACACCGCAGAAAGCCCTGCCGTGTGGTGCACAACCGCTACAAAAAATGAATGGGTATGCACATCTGAGCAACACCTTGAGGTACCAGAACTTTTTTCGTTGACAGCGCCATAGGGCCGTCCTATACTTTTTACAGGTTATAAAAAAGAATCCCCGCCAGGGGACAGGAGGCCTCTATGAAGAGATGTCTGTTGGCAGCGATGGTCGCACTCATCGCAATTTCTGCATTTGCCCAGCAGAAAGTCACACTCACCATCGAAAGCTGGCGCAACGACGATATCCAAATTTGGCAGGACCAGATCATTCCTGCTTTCGAGAAGAAAAATCCGAATATCCATGTGGTGTTCGCACCGTCTCCACCCGCAGAATACAACGGCGTACTGAATTCGAAGCTCGAAGGGGGCACTGCGGGGGACCTCATTACGGCGCGGCCATTCGACGCATCCCTCGCGCTGTTCAACAAGGGTTACCTCGCCGATTTGACCACTCTGCCCGGCATGAAGAATTTCTCTGATGTCGCCAAGAGCGCATGGATCACCGATGATGGCAAGCATGTATTTGCGGTGCCCATGGCCTCGGTCATCCACGGCTTTTTCTACAATAAAGACATCTTTAAAAAATTGAATCTCAAGGCACCTCAGACGAAAGCAGAATTTATGCAGGTTCTCGAGGCAATCAAAAAAGACGGCCGCTATACACCCCTTGCAATGGGGACATCCGACATGTGGGAAGCTGCCACGATGGGATTCCAGAACATCGGCCCCAACAACTGGAAGGGGGAGGAAGGCCGCCTCGCGCTCCTGTCGGGCAAGCAAAAATACACTGATGCGCCCTATATCAAGACCTGGAAAGAACTTGCGTCATGGGCACCCTATATGCCCCGGGGCTATCAGTCGGTCAAGTATCCGGACTCCCAGCAGCTCTTTACGCTGGGAAAGGCCGCAATCTACCCCACCGGTTCATGGGAGATCTCGATCTTCGAGAAGGACGCAGCGTTCGACCTCGGCATTTTCCAGCCCCCCGTGGAGAAAAAAGGAGATACGGTGTATATAAGTGACCACACCGATATCGCCCTCGGCATGAACGCCAAGACGAAATATCCCGAAGAGGCAAAAAAATTCCTCGAATGGATGACGACGGCCGAATTTGCAAGCCTCTACTCCAATGCACTGCCGGGGTTCTTCACCTTGTCGAACCACAAGATCACCCTGAAAGATCCGCTTGCAAACGAGTTTCTCTCATGGAGAGCAACCTGCAAGTCGACGATCCGCAACTCATATCAGATACTCTCGCGCGGCGATCAATATGGGGCGCCCAACCTTGAGAATGAGCTCTGGGAAGTGAGCGCTGCGGTCATCAATGGCACAATGACGCCTGAAGAAGCCGGCAAGCGCGTGCAGGCCGGTCTCGATAAATGGTATAAACCTAAGAAATAATCAGTTTTGTACACGGGTTGATGGGCCGGAATGCTTCCGGCAAAGAGGCATTCCGGCTTTCTTCTTTGATAAAGGACAACATCGGTGCTAGATTTACGTGGGCGGCGCACATTCCCAGCTTTTCTGGTGGTTTTCCTCGGGCCGGCGGTAGTCTGTTATACACTCTTTATGATGTACCCTCTGGTAGAGTCTCTCATTTTGAGCTTCTTTTCTGTTCAGCCCGACAACTCATATATTTTTTCAGGCTTTGCAAACTTTGTAAAACTGTTCACAGACTCCGACACAGCGCCGAGGTTCTGGGGCGCGCTGAAAAACAATGTGATCTTTTTCCTCATCCATATGCTGATCCAGAACCCCATCGGGCTTCTGCTCGCCTCATTGCTCGTCACCAGGGGCAAGGGACGGAGGTTCTATCGCACCGTGCTTTTCATGCCGACAGTACTCTCCGTTGTCATCATCGGGTTCATTTGGCAGCTGATTCTGAATCCCCTCTGGGGTGTCGCCGAGTCGATGATGAGCGCAGTCGGGCTTGGCAAATTTTTCCAGCCCTGGCTTGGCCTGCCGGAGTATGCCCTGCCAACGACGGCGCTCATCTCTGTGTGGCAGTTCATAGGCATTCCCATGATCCTCTTCTACACCGCGCTCATCGGTATTCCAGACGAGCTCCTCGAGGCGGCGGTTGTCGACGGCTGTACCGAAAGCCAAGCATTTTGGCGCATTAAACTCCCCCTCATACTGCCGACCATAGGCATAGTCTCGGTTCTGACATTCGTCGGCAATTTCAATGCATTCGACCTCATCTACACGATGAAAGGGGCCTTCGCCGGCCCGGCCTACTCTACCGACATCATGGGCACTCTTTTTTACAGGACCTTCTTCGGCCAACAGCTACAGCTCGGCAACCCCTCCATGGGAGCGACGGTCGCAACAATGATGTTCCTCATCATTCTAGTCGGGGTTCTGCTGTATATGTTTCTGTTCCAGCGTCGGGTAAAGACGTACCAGTTATGAAAAGGGCAAAGGCTATGGGCGACTTAGATTCCGCGGTCTTTTTCAGCATGTTGTGCTCATTTTTTTCTCGCTTATTGCACTTTTCCCGATCGTCCTGATCATCATGAATTCATTCAAGCTCAAAAAATACATATTTGCCGCGCCCTTCGCGCTGCCGAATACAACGACTTTCAGCCTGATCGGGTATGAAACAGTCCTACAGCGCTCAAACCTCATCGTCAATTTCGGAAACTCCATCGTAGTCACCGTAGCGTCGCTGTTCTTCATACTGTTTTTTGGCTCGATGGCTGCATTCGCTCTCTCGGGGTATAAATTCCGCGGCAATGCATTCTTCGGCTTCTATCTTTCGATTGGAATCATGATCCCAATCCGCCTCGGTACGGTGAGCCTCTTAAAACTGATGGCCTCTCTCGGCCTGGTGAACAGCCTGATCGGGCTCATCCTGATCTATATCGCCCAGGGGCTGCCCCTCACGATTTTCATCTTGACAAGTTTTATGTCACAGATTCCGGACGAACTCAAAGACGCGGGGAGAATCGACGGAGCAAGCGAATACCGCATCTATAGCCTCGTGCTCCCGCTTGTGAAACCTGCGATAGGCGCAATCGGCATATTTACCATGATCCCCATATGGAACGACCTCTGGTTCCCTCTGATTGTCGCCCCGAGCGCGAAGACCGCCACCATCACCCTCGGCGTACAACAATTCCTCGGCCAGTATGTGAGTGACTGGAATGCAGTGCTGTCGGCGCTGGTTCTGGCCATGGTTCCTATCCTCCTTCTATATTTAGTATTTTCAAAACAGATGATACGGAGCGTCACCGCGGGAGCCATCAAGGCATAATTGAATCCATGGAGCACCACAATGAACATTGGAATAATCGGCACAGGTTTTATGGGGACCACGCACGCAGGCGCGTGGGCAAAAGCAGGCGCACATATTGCAGGTTTTTTGGCTGATCCTCCCTCCGAAGCAACAGCAATCGCGAGGCAATATGGTACAAAGGCCTGTTTCAACCTCGGCGAGCTCATCGACCTCGCAGATGTCGTGGATATATGCTCGCCCACCCATCTCCATGCCGAGATGGCGATTCGCGCGGCCCAAGCAGGCAAACATGTGGTATGCGAAAAGCCCCTCGCCCTCACCGTCGAACAGGGAGAAGCGATGCTACAGGCGTGCAGGACAGCAAATGTGAAGCTATTCGTAGCCCATGTCGTACGATATTTCCCGGAATACAGCCTTGCGGCAGCACAGGTGCATGCCGGCAAGATTGGGAAAGTGGCGACCGCCGAATACCGACGCCTCAGTTACCGGCCTAAGAAGCCCATGGGAAACTGGTTTTTGGATGAAGAAAAGTCGGGTGGAATCTTACTCGATCTCATGATCCACGATTTTGACATCGCCCGATGGATAGCGGGCGATGTCGCCTCCGTCTATGCAAAAAAAGTGACTTCCATCAACAAGGACAGCCCCTCCGATTATGGAGAGGTAATCCTCACGCATGTTTCAGGTGCACTGAGCCATGTCTCGGGGGCATGGGCATATCCGCCGCCTGTCTTCAGGACCGGATTCGAAATCGCCGGGGACGGAGGTTTAATTCAGCATGACTCTGAAGCCGAATCTCCCATCGAACTATTGCTGCAACAAGAAAAGGGAGAAGCCCCTGATGTGGGACTGCCTGCAAGTCCTCTTGCGGAAAGTCCGTATGATCTCGAAATCGCTGATTTTTACAGATGTCTTCAGAGAGGGACAGAGCCTCTCGTTCATGCGGAAGACGGGCTTGCAGCTCTAAAAATTGCACGCGCAGCCATGGAGTCGGCAAGGATAGGAGAAGTTGTAACGTTGTCCTCTTCAAGCACCTCGTTCAATATCCAATCTGCCATGGATTTAAAACCCTACTCCCCACAGGAAGGAGGCAGCAAATGAAGCTCGCATTTATGAGCGCGGCTCATGTCCATGCAGATGCGTATGTCAGCTGTCTACAATCGATGCCAGATGTTGAAATAATAGGCATCGCCGATCATGATTCTGTACGAGGAAAAGCCTTCGCCTCTCGCTACGGACTTTCATTTTTCGAGAGCTATGATACCCTGCTCGCTCAAAAGCCAGACGGCGTACTCATCACCAGTGAAAATGCGTATCATAAAGATTTATCACTTAAAGCAATAAAGGCCGGAGCCCACATTCTGTGCGAGAAACCTTTGGCAACAAATGTAAAAGATGCAGAAACAATTGTTCGCTTCGCGCATGAAGCTAAGATTCTGCTCATGACAGCATTCCCCATGCGGTTCTCTGTCCCCGTGCGCAGCGTCAGAGACGAATTACTGCGGGGCAAGCTTGGCAAACCCCTATGTTTCAACGCGTCAAATCAAGGGCAATTGCCTCCCAGGGACAGAGCATGGTTCACAGATCCAGTGTTAGCTGGAGGTGGGGCTATCATAGACCATGTGGTTCACCTTGCAGATGTCATGAGATGGTACCTGGGGACGGAGATTGTCGAAGTTTATGCTGTTGCGAATCGAATTTTCCATGCACAAGAGGTAGAGATAGAGACTGGTGCTATGGTTTCACTTCAATTCAAAAATGATGTCTTTGCGACGATCAACTGCTCGTGGTCCAGACCCAGTACATGGCCAAGCTGGGGAGGCCTTTCATTTGATCTTATTACTGACAGAGGAGCTATTCACGTCGATGCATTTAAGCAAAACCTGACGATCTTCAACACTCTCTCTGTTCAAGATGGAGTAAAAAATGCTCAGCAATCCACCTCTGTTAATCATGACTGGAGCAGTGCCCACGGGGACAGAGGATTGGGGCCCCGATGGCTTTTCTGGGGTTCGGATGCGAATCAGATGATGATCGAGGAATTTATTACAGCAGTACGGGAGCATCGCGCGCCTATGATTACTGGAGAAGACGGGCTTCATGCTGTACAAGTCGTTGACGCAGCCTATAGATCGATACAGGAAAGAAGGCCCATTCGTATTTGATTTGGAGATTGCCTCAATATCATTTCCCTTGCCCGTACCTGTTGTGCATAAAATCCTGCATGACAACAATTTCTTCGTGCGACAGAACGTATGGTTCTCCAATGGAACAGGCGAGCAAATAGATATGTGCTGTCTTTTCCACTACAGCTGTTACTTTCATGGCTTCATCGAGTGTGCGCCCCACACATACTGTTCCATGGTTCGGGATAAGAACGGCTTTGTCCTCTCCTAAGGCGGATACTACAAGATCCTCTGTCCCCATTCTTTGGGTCGTGTTAGAATATACAGCGTGGGAACAAAATCTATTTACGATGAATCAAAAATAAAAACACTCTCCTCATTGGAACACATCAGACTCAGAACAGGGATGTATATAGGGAGGCTTGGTGACGGCTCGAGCCCTGATGATGGTATTTACGTTCTCTTAAAAGAAGTCATCGATAATTCAGTTGATGAATTCATAATGGGTGCAGGCAACCAAATAGCCATCACCATCGATGGCAAAAAAGCCAGAGTGCGCGATTATGGACGGGGGATTCCTCTTGGGAAAGTCATAGAATGCGTCTCAATTATCAACACAGGTGCAAAATATGACGACGATGTCTTTCAGTTTTCCGTTGGTCTGAATGGCGTTGGTACAAAGGCTGTAAACGCCTTGTCCAAAGAATTTCGAGTCGCCTCATACAGAGAGGGACGAGTTTTTGAAGCTAAATTTTCTCGGGGTGTCCTTACAGATTCGCGAGAAGGCAATAGTCATGAAAAAACCGGCACCCTTGTTGAATTTACTCCTGACGAGGAAATCTTTGGTGAGTACTCCTTTGTATTCGAGTTCATAGAAAAACGATTGTGGAATTATGCCTGTTTAAATCCTGGGTTAACCTTAACGCTCAACGGCAAAGCCTTTCAGGCTGAAAAAGGACTCCATGATTTGTTGTCAACTGAGCTCGGCGGCAGTGCTCTCTATGATATTGGCTGGTATCGTGGGGATCGCATTGAATTTGCGTTTACCCACACAAAAGAATATGGAGAAGAACATTTCTCTTTTGTAAATGGTCAGTATACATCAGACGGAGGTAGTCACCTTTCTGCCTTCCGAGAAGGTTTTTTAAAAGCGATCAACGAANNTTTTTTTCAAGCATCTTACCGCGGAGAAGACGTACGTGAGGGACTTGCTGCAGGAATCGCAATAAGAATCAAAAATCCGGTCTTTGAGAGCCAGACAAAAAATAAGCTTGGGAATAGTGATATCCGTCCTTGGATCCTTCAAGAGGTTAAAAAAGGTGTCGATGAGATACTCCGACGCAATCCTCAAGCAGCGAAAGTTCTGCAAGAAAAGATCCTTACGAATGAAAAACTTCGTACAGAGCTCAACATAGTTCGAAAAGAAGCAAAAGAAGCCGCTAGGAGAATCGAGCTTAAAATACCGAACTTGAGGGATTGTAAAGCACATTTGGGGGACGGAGGTTCAGGAGATCGATCGACAATTTTTATAACTGAAGGCTTATCGGCAGCTGGCAGTATGGTGAGCGCCCGCGATGTCCATACTCAGGCGATTTTCAGCCTCAGAGGCAAGCCAGAAAATATGTTCGATCGTCCACGTTCAGCTATTTATAAAAATGAAGAGCTCTATAACCTGATGATGGCGCTTGGTATTGAAAACAATGTTGAAAACCTGCGATTTGCCCGCATTGTCATTGCAACTGACGCAGATTACGATGGCTTTCATATACGGAACCTCCTTCTCACATTTTTCTTGACATACTTTGAGGAATTAGTGGTCCAAGGCCGTATATACCTTCTAGAAACACCTCTCTATAGAGTAAGAACAAAAAAAGAAACGCTGTATTGTTATTCAACCCGCGAACGAGATGAAGCAATAAAACGACTTGGACAAGGGACAGAGGTCACCCGTTTTAAGGGGCTTGGCGAAATAAGCCCTACAGAGTTTGGGCAATTCATTGGAAAAGATATGAGGCTGGTTAAGGTGGACATTCAGACACTGTCCTCTGTCCCCGAGCTGCTTTGTTTTTTCATGGGCAAAAACACCCCAGAAAGACGACAATTCATTATGGATAATCTTGTCACTGAGTTATAAGGCATAATATTAAGCAAGCTCACAAATGTATGATCAACGACGGAGGATGTTGTGGCCTATATCAAAAAACTACTAAATGACAATTTTCTATATTATGCNTCATATGTCATTATGGACAGAGCCATCCCCGAACTTGATGATGGACTTAAACCTGTCCAGCGTCGAATTTTGCACACTCTCTTTGAAATGGATGATGGGAAATTCCATAAAGTTGCCAATGTTGTTGGACATTGCATGAAATATCATCCTCACGGAGATGCATCTATTGGTTCAGCTCTTGTCGGTCTTGCAAATAAAGGATTATTCATTGCCACACAGGGCAATTTTGGGAATCCAATAACAGGAGACGAGGCGTCTGCACCGCGCTATATAGAATGCAGATGCACTCCATTTGCCAAAGAAATTTTCTTTCACCCCAAAATAACACAATATATTGAGAGTTATGATGGACGAAATAGAGAACCTCTTGTATTNCCCGCAAAAATCCCGGTCGTTCTAATACTAGGTGCTGAAGGCATCGCAGTCGGCATGAGCACAAAAATATTGCCCCATAATCCCCTGGAAGTAATCCGAGCTGAGATTGCTTGCCTTGAAGGCAAATCTTTTGATCTTGTTCCCGATTTTCCAACAGGCGGCTTCATAGATTACTCTGAGTATGCCGATGGAAATGGGAAAGTCCGAGTTCGTGCTTCACTCGATAGCTCTGACCCTAAAAAGATCGTGATCAAAGAAATCCCATATAGTTCAACAACAGAAAGCCTTATCAACAGTATAGAAGAAGGTGTNCGCGCTGGACACTTAAAAATTGCTTCAATTGCAGATTTCACTACAGACAAAGTAGAAATAGAACTTAAGCTGGCTAGAGGTGTATATGCAAAAGAGGTCGTGGATTCGTTGTACGCATTCACTGAATGCGAGCGGTCAATCTCATGCAATTGTCTAATTATAAAAGATGGTAAGCCAACCATAAGCTCTGTTTCAGATATTATACGGTATCATGCTGGGAAATTGCTCAATCTGCTTCGACAAGAGCTCGAGTTGGAACGGACTGAACTTCAAATGGAAATGTTTGCAAGAACTCTAGAGCGCATTTTTATCGAAGAAAGAATCTACAAAGCGATAGAAACCAAGAGAACCAATGATGCTGTTATTAACGCCGTTCTCGACGGATTTAAGCCATTTACAAAAGAATTGAGTCAGAAGATAGGGACAGAGGATGTAGAGAGATTACTTAAAATACCTATTAGAAGAATTTCTCTATATGATATAGAAAAAGCTAAAAAAGAGGTGGAACGAATCCAGCAACAGCTTGCACAAAACGAGGAGCATCTGAATCATCTTGTCCAATATGCGATTGAAATCCTCAAAACATATAGTAAGATGATTGAGAGTATTTGTCCTCGCCGAACTCGGATTAAATCATTCAAAAAAATCGAAGCTAAAACTGTCGCACGCCATGATTTTGCTCTGAGATATGACTCAGGTGGAGGCTACGTGGGGACAGAGGTTACAGGCGAAAAAATCCTAGAGGCCTCCAAATTTGATAAAATTCTAATTCTAAGGGAAAATGGCATCTATACAGTTATATCTCTTCCAGACAAATTCTTTGCAGGGCAAAATGCATTATGGATCACCATTGCATCAAAAGAAATCCTGTCTGCCAGCGTGATTACACTGGTATATTCGTTCTCAAATGAAAAAGGTGCTTATATCAAAAGAACTACCATTGACAGCTGGCTTACAGGGAAAGACTATAGTCTAGTACCGGAAAAAGCAGTGATCTTAGGATTTTCTATCGATAAGACCTATGCATTTCAATTGGAATATAAACCAAAACCAAGGAGCAAAAAAATTAGAGAAGTTTTTCATGCTAATGATTATCCTATTCGGAAAAGACAAGCTCAAGGCATAAAATTGACAGATCGCGAAGTAATACAATTGGAACTGCCACCAAGGCTATTGTTGCTCTTAAAGAGCCAGAACATATAGGGACGGAGGATATGCAAGGCACACAATTAAAAGAAAGCCAGCAAGAATCCATAAAGAAATCAAGGATAAAAGAAAAGTCTGTGAAACTTCAAAAAGATGACAAAAAAACAGAACCAAAGGCGGAAGAAAGCAAAGGGCTAGCATCCATTAATACTCAAGATGCTAGTCCCCTAAAGCCTTCCTCTGTCCCCTCCCTAGAAAAAAAAGAAAAGAACATCAATACTCCTGCATCTGCCCATGGAGGCGGCCTTTTAGAAGCAGCCATGAAGAAACACAAACAATGAATCTAAATTAGCTTGTCATCGTCTTCTTCATCCATAAAAANGTCACCACTCGATTCATAATCGTCTTCGTCGATTTCCTCTTCATCCTTGGGCCTTAGCAATCGTTTTTTACCTGCCCTTTTTGCCTTTTGTTCCAATTCTTTCAAATATTCAGGATCATTTCCCAAGTATGGAAGTATATAAGGGGNAGCAATATTTCTAGGTCTTGCACGTCTATCAAACCTAGTTCTCACGATATGTTTTTCCTTTTCTAGCATCTCTATTAAAAAACCAACAAATCTTCTTCCTCTTTCTACTAAGCTTTTTACCTCCCCAAAGGCTTCCCATTTTACAGGGATGCCGGCCTGTTTCAGTTTTTGATAAGAAGCATCATCTATCGATCCTGTTACAAGAATTTTTGCACCTCTACCGATTATCCACTCTGCTTTTCCTCGCGTAATTCCTTTTGCAGTAATCTCGGGAGAGTACTTCTGGATACGATTATATTCATCTACGATGATTAAAAAGGGAGCTTCTTCAANAATCGGATAAAATTCTGTATATAATACTGGCTCATATGCAGTTATCGCAATTTTAGCTTTTTGCATTTTTTAAACCCTCTTATTAAAAATAACTCCTTATCGAAAAAGAATAAAAACACCAATTACTCTGCTAGGCATCCAGATCATCTTCTATATTTTTAATATTCTTACTCGCTCTGTGCATGGTCGTCAAGTAGAAGATTGATGGGCACTTTAGGGCCCCTTCATTAATAATTACATTCGAGTGCACATTGAGAAAATTTCGTATCAAAGATTGAAATACTACTTCCTATGTGTAAGCAGAAAGAAAGCGATTCCATATTGACAAAAAGTCCTTCTTTAGCTATTTTACTCTCCGTTCTTGAGTCATATTCCCCTGTAGCTCAGCTGGCAGAGCAAGTGGCTGTTAACCACTGGGTCCGGTGTTCGAACCACCGCGGGGGAGAAAGAATCTTAAAAGCCATTCAGGGCTGAATGGCTTTTTTGTTTGAAATCTTCAAGCTAGTACTTCTTCTGAAATCAAACACTACTATAGTAAGTGGATCAAAAAATCTGTTCTATTATCACTATATAGTTCCAAAATTTTGGGTGGGGGTTTTTCTAAAAAACTGAAATCTCCAGACAAAATTAAGTGGGCTGCTGAATAACGGTAGTTCGTTGGCCGTTTCACAAGACCAGCAGCTACTGGATTAAATAAGATATATATGTGTGCTTTCATTCTCTGCGCATCGGTAAATAGTATAAAGCTCTTAAAACGATCCAGCCATACGTGGCCCACTAATCCAAAATGTTTATTGAATCTAATCGCAAAAACTGATAATAGCCATTGCATGATTTTAGATATACTTTCCCCTTTAAGAGGTCTAATTATAAGATGAATATGACTGTCCATAATGCAAAAGGTCTCGATAGCAAATCTGAAACGCTTCTTTGCTCTACGTAAAAGAGACAAGAAAAGCTCTTTCATCTCGCGTTTTTGAAAGATAAACTCGTATCGATTGGCCCTTGCTATGATATGATAGCGGGCACCTGGTAATATTTGTCTTGATTTCCTCATACTTATATGTCGCTTAGCAGTACGAGATCTGATTGAAATTTTGAAAAGTTTTTATCGACCTATGATGAGCTGCCTTACCCTAAGCTCTGTCCCTAAGATAGGTCCATACGAGTTTGTTACATATCATCACATGTGATTAATGCATCACGACTTGCGGTAGAGGAAACACACCATAGATCTGCACTTTGAAGAAACTATTATATATACCTTCTATAAACAGGTTGTTACCCAATAATATTCTCAAGATGCCCTATGCCTTCTATCTCAACAACGATATGATCGCCTTTTTTCATTGGTCCAACGCCTGAAGGTGTGCCGGTCATAATCACATCTCCTGGTTCGAGTGTCATAATCTGAGATATATATGTTTAATGTCAACTGAATTTCCCCAGAATTATCATAAGGATTTCCCTATCGTCATCACCAGGAATTCCCTGGTTTCATCATCGCTGTATCGCTTTCGCGTATCGGTCAGGCACCTCCTTCCCTGGCCAGGGCCACGGCTTCGGCAGTCGCCTTTGGCGTGGCCTTTGCAGGACTGGGCTGCCGCATAAGCGCATGCGTCATCCGGTAGCTTTTCGCTTCGAAGAGTAAAAGATGGCCGTGGTGGACCAACCGGTCGATCATGGCAGCGGCCATCTGCTCGTCGGTGAAGATTCCTCCCCACTTCGAGAATTCAAGGTTCGTCGTGAGGATCAGGCTCTTGCTCTCGTAACTGTCGGCGATAACCCTGAACAGCAGCTGGGAGCCTTCCCGGTCCACGGGGACATACCCCCACTCGTCAAGAATCAGGAGATCCAGCTGCTTCAAGTCCCGGACAAGGTGTTCGAGCGTGCCGGCCTTATAGCTTTCGGTGAGTTTGAGTACGAGTTCGGTGACGGTGTAGAAGCGTACCGAAAGGCTCTTTTCACAGGCGGCAATGCCGAGGGCGATTGCCATGTGGGTTTTCCCGGTGCCGACGCCGCCATAGAGCACGAGATTCTTTTTCTCGGGAATGAAGTCGGCACGAAGGAGCTCTTCTTTGCTGAGTGCTGGCGGGAAGCGGATTTCTGAGAAATCATATTCTTCGAAGCTCTTGAACACGGGAAAACCCGCACGATTCAAGAGTCTGGCTTTCCTGCCGCGTTCCCGTCTGTCGATCTCTTCCGACAATACCTTATGCAGGAATTCTTCCTGTCGCGGGGTAGCTTCGATCTCGCACAATTCAACCACACGGCTTGAGAGCATGAGCGTGCGGCTCATCGAGGCAATGGCAAGCCTCGTTCGTTCGCGTTCCTGGGGTGTGTGGATCATAGGCGCGCCTCTTCCAGAAGCTCGTCGTAGACGTGAAGATCCTGGCCCCGTTCGGGAGCCATATCCAACCCGTATCCTGCGATCCTCGCAGCAAGGACCGCTGCGTCGTGGAAGGAGGTCCTGGATCGCCGTATGCCTTCCTCCAACGCCTTTACGGCGATTTCAAACCCGTACTCGCCCGAGAGCGTATGCATAGTCTTCAGGGTCGCCTGGAGTTCGATTCGTTCCTGCCGGTCCATCAACGCTTTTAGGAGGTCGGGGACCAGTTCCCGGATTCCTGAGTTCTTCCACGCCCCGGGGTTGTTCATGAGGACCGAGAGCGAGGTGCGGTAATCGCAAGAGTCACTCCTTCGTTCTCCGTAGACGCGGGTATGACGCACGACCAGACGTTTTTGTTCATCGAGTATGTCGATCGAATGCGCCCGTAGGGCGACAAGCACCTCCGCATGGGCATACACGGGACTTGTCGAGTAGAAGTGCCGGGAATCGATCCTGACTTTNNTGCCGTAGCCATCGGCCTTCAGGTACTCATAGCGCACGGGATCGAACGCTGAGCGGGGAAGCGGCAGCAATGCCCTTTTATCCTCTTCGAAGAGCTCCTTGATCGGCAGAAGCTTCTTGTAGTGAATTTCCTGGGCCTTGGCTGAATGCGCCGTAAGCAGGGTCCTGTTGTAGTCTTCGATATCGTCAAACGCAGGCACGGGCACGAACAGGTTTCTGCGGGTATAGCCTATCTTGGCCTCGACGTTGCCTTTCTCGTGACCTGACTCCGGGTTGCAGAATCGTGCGGAGAAGCCATAGTGCGCACGCATTCGGGAAAACAGTTCCGCTTCATGGATGACTTCGCCGACCCTTCTGCCAATACCGGTCGCATTGTCGAAGACCAGTATGGATGCAACGCCGCCTAGGTAGCTGAAGATATCCTTCAATCCTTGGCAGACGCATTCGGCGGTCTCCCCTCCGAACACCTGCGTAAAACTGTTATTGCTGTAAGGAAACGACAGGGTCAGGTACTTCTTACGAACGAGATTCCCCCGTTCCTGAAAGTCCGCCTCGCCGAAGTCGACCTGGCCTTCTCCCGGGTGCCAGACCAGTTCAAGGCTCGCCCGCACGGTACGCTGCTCCTGGAGCATGCGTTTNNTCACGTACCGCTGGACGGTGTTGTACGAACAGGCATACCCGGGAGCCTCGGAGCTAAGCCTGTCATGGATCCTTTGGGCGGTGTGCCGCTGCTTGTACCACCGACTCTGGTCTTCGGTAAGCCATGAATCGATGAGCGGTTTGTAGGGATCGAGGATGGATTCTTTTACCGCTCTCTCGGGTGGCTTTGGTGAAAAGTCTTCCCGCTTCAGATATTTGCGTACGGTTTTGGGGTCTACGGAATAGGTTCTGGCTATTTCGGCCACGGTCCTTCCTTCACGGTATAGTTCCCTGATACCTTGTATGTGGGGCATAGTGAGCACCTCTCTTGATCCTCCCTTGTCGTTGTTGGTCCTTCGACGAAGGGATTCTGGATTACCAAGGGCAGATTCTCAACTGCCCCTGATTTTTCTAGGGAATTCCCCTTGATACAACCAGGGAAATCTACCTGATAATTTCAGGGAGTTTTAGTTTATAAAAAACATATATAGGCGATTAAATAGGGAACATTAAAAATTAGATTCGCTGTTGAAGAAGACTGACGCACTTCATCATTCAGCAAAGCTTTAATTCGAAGATTAGAAGGATCAATGTCTGTTTCAATCCAAGGACCGAGGGGCATAAAGGTATCAAACGACTTTGCGACCGTCCATTGACCCTCTGATGGCTGCAAATCTCTTGCTGTCACGTCATTGCCGCAAGTATACCCAAGCACATAATCAAAGGCTTCATTTGCAGTGACATTTTTTGCCGATCGCCCTATGACGACCACGAGTTCTGCCTCATAGTCTATTCTTTTTGACATTGATGGGTATTGTATGATTTTACCTGGACCTAAAAGACTTGTAGATGGCTTAATAAATAGAATAGGCGTAGATGNGATTGCCTGTCGAAATTCGTTGGCATGGTCTCTATAATTCAAACCGACACAGACCGCTTTTGAGGGAGTACAAGGAGCTTCAAGCCGTACTTTTGACAATGGAACGGGTTTTGCTTCAGTCTCCCAAAGGACTTCCTTTTTCCCATAACTTATTTGGATCTTTGGGATATTATAGGACAATACAACATTATCACCATCCACTCTCCCATAAAACAACGTTCCCTTATATGCACAACGTATAATTCTCATATTCTTTCTCTATCTTGACATATAGAAATACTTTCCCTGATTTTATGGAATTGTATACTATCATAAGCCCTAATCGAATACAATCAATGAATATATAAAAATATATATTCATATAGAACATGCAGGATAAGTAATGTAACCCGTATGCTTTAGGGACAGAGGTGTTGCTGCTTATGTCTCTGCTTCAAGCCTAGTTCGTTCATATTCTTTGGCAATCCTTGCTGCCACATGTGCATTATTTTTTACAAGTGCAATATTAGCTTCTAATGAATCACCTCCAGTTATCTCTGCAACCCGAGCTAATAAATATGGAGTAAGTTCAGCCCCTTTTAAGCCTTTAACTTCAGATTCCCCAATAGCCTTTTCGATCGCTGCATCAATAACCGACCTCTCCATTGCATATTGGGCAGGTATAGGATTGGCGATGACAACTCCTCCGCTCAATCCCAATGCCCATTTGGCATACAGAAGCAAGGCAATTTCCTGAGGAGTATCGGCATGCTGAGAGAGTTTGATATCTGATTGAGGTGTATAAAATGCGGGAAGCTCTGATGCCCCAAAGCCTATGACCGGTACTCCCTTTGTCTCAAGATACTCCATTGTCTTTGGTACATCGAGAATGGCCTTGGCCCCAGCGCAGACGACCGCAACATTTGAATGTGCAAGCTCTTCCAAATCTGCCGAAACATCCCATGTTTTTTCGGCTCCACGATGTACGCCACCAATTCCGCCCGTCGCAAATAAGCGGATCCCCGCTCTCTCAGCAATAAGTATTGTTCCTGAGACGGTCGTAGCACCATTCCCATGTTGAGCAACAAGCATCGGGAGATCCCTCCGAGAAGCTTTAATAGGATGAAGCGAGCCATCAGCAAGGCGCCTCAACTCATCATGGGAAAGGCCTACTTTTAGCCGACCTCCAATAATTGCGATAGTTGCGGGAATAGCACCTTCCTCTCGAACTGCATTTTCAACTTCCAAAGCGGTCTCAAGATTTTGAGGCCATGGCATCCCATGTGTTATTATGGTGGATTCAAGAGCAACTATAGGCATGCTTACGCGCAAAGCATCATTAACTTCTTCTGAAAGATCAAGATAGGGGTTCACATTTCACCTCCACTCTGGATATCGTCGATAATCTCAGAGAGCTCAGGATAACAGTTTATTGCGGTTTCGCACAGGCTGTTCTTATTTAATTTTCGATTTACAGGATATTTTGAGGAAGCTGCATAGAGCGCCGCTGCAAGAGCCATCTTGGCTTTGCTTTGGGGACAGAGGTCTATAGATCCCATTTTTCGAACTATCAGTCTCTCGTAAATTGAAATCCAAACAAGTGCAGCACATGCAGCGTCTCCAGCTCCAGAACGATTTACGGAGTGTGGACGGCGTTGAGGGGAAGGCAATGATATATTTATTACAGAATTGGCCTCTATGATTTCCATGCCATTCTCCCCCATGGAAATATACAGTTCTCTAGGAAGACTAGATGTTTTAAGCATGGCTGAAATAATATTCTGAAGTGACGTTTCTTTATCAACTCCTGCGATAACCGCTGCTTCAGCAATATTGGGTTTTGCAATATCAAATTTGCCAAAACAGGCTTTGAATTTTTTAGCTTTTGCAGAGGAGACTGTATCCGCTACCAGTAATGGCTTTGCGGCATTAATATTAAAAGAGCCTCTGTCCCCTTTCGCTCTATATCTTTCAGCAAGCCATTCAATGCAAGTCTGAGGTATATTGCCGTCGACGATGATGGCCGCTGCTTCATCCAGGAGAGGCTTTTGCTTTTCGAGCTGGTCAACCTGCATTTGTTCGATTGCACGCATATCAGCAACAGCGCCAACCAAACCTCCGTCCCCCTCAAGAATACAAAGATATGTTGGCAGAGGTACTCCAGAAAGACGCGGGCTATGGCTCAGGCCTATTCCTGCATGTTCGATATGGGAAATGAGCCTCTCCCATCCTGAAGAATCGCCCAATACAGTGATCATTTCGGTGGGTAGACCGAGGTGTACCAGGTTTTCGGCGATGTTTCGCCCCACCCCTCCTAAACTTCTTTTTATATAGCCAGGATTCGAGTCTCTTTCAATATATTCAGAATGGCAAAAGGCCTGAACATCTATATTGATTCCACCGACAACAACGCAATAAGGCTTTGTTTTCTTATCTGTTTGCAACACTGAGCTCCCCTCCACCATCTCTCACGAATATGGTATAGTAACATTTGAAAGCAGCATGAGCGAGGTATACGGTGGATCAGATATTTGACAGGCTTGAGAAATTGGTTCGGGCTTGGATGTCATCGGCATTTGGCGAAGGTGGGGGGCGCACACATTATCAGGATGCAGGAACATTTGAAGACCAGGATCTTGCTGATGCATGGGAAGAGCTGGAATCTTATCTTGATCCTTCAAAAACTGAGTCTGAGCGTGAAGCTGAGGTCCACCGCCGCCGAGCTTCTTCGAGTCGACGGTCGTACGGCAATCACAATCATGAGGAAGATATTCAGCGTCATGCCGTTGAGGATGCGTACCGGTTTTTNGGGCTTGAGCCATATACACCTTTCCCTATGGTAAAAATCCGTTATAAAGAACTTCTGAAAAAGCACCATCCTGATCGACATACTGATTCTCCAGAAAACTTGCAGAAGGCCACAGTGATAAGCGCAAAGATTAATACTGCTTACCAACTGATAGAAACCTGGGAAGCATCTCGAGCAGCAAACGCAAGATGAGAGCTTTTTACAAGTAAAATCTTTATTGTGATGTTTCCTGTCCAATATTTGAATGACATATTTGGTCAAATGCCTGACTGGTTCTTGATATATCTAAATAATACGCTGAAATTTGTTGGGGTAACCGTCAACAAATTTTGTATTGTATCTATCATTCATGCTCAAAAAACCTGTATACTGTAAATGGAGTATCGAAATGGAAGACAAAGAACCATTGTATATTCTTGATGTATATGCATTTATTTATCGCTCTTATTTTGCTTTCATTCGCAAACCTCTTCGCAATTCGCGAGGTGAAAATGTCTCTGCAGTATTCGGCTTCTTTAGATTTCTTTTTTCTCTTATTCAGCAGAAAAAGCCGATTCTGTTTGCCGCCGCGCTCGATTCTATCGGCCCTACATTCCGGCATAACCAATTCGTGGCTTACAAGGCCACACGTCAGAAAACTCCAGAAGACTTAACCGCACAAATCCCTAAAATTGAATCGATTCTTCAGGCCTTGGGTGTTCCAACCTTACGATGTGAAGGCTATGAAGCTGATGACATCATCGCGACACTTGCAAGCCACTGTGCAGGAGAAGGGCGGCCTTGTTTTATCGTCTCTGGTGATAAAGATCTCCTCCAGCTGGTGGGGAACAAAACGAAGGCCCTCCGTCCCTCTGAGAATTTCTCTTTTCGTGAAACAGATGCCACTGGGGTATTGGAGGAGTGNGGGGTAAAGCCAGAGCAAATCGGTGATTATCTAGCGCTTACGGGCGATGCTTCAGATAATATTCCTGGAGTTAAAGGGATTGGAGACAAAACAGCGCAAAAACTGATCGCTCAGTTTGAATCGCTCGAGGCAATTTATAAAAATTTGCAGAATATTGAGCCAGAATCCCTTCGCAAAAAACTCGAAGAGGGGCGAGAAAGCGCATCCATTTCGAGGGAGCTTGTCTCTCTCTGTTACAATGTCCCCAACTGCCCAAACGACATCCCTTCTCTGCGGCTCTCACTCGATCTTGCGGCAGCGGCCCCACTTTTCTTGCATGAAGATATTAAAAGCTTAGTTCCTGAAGAGCTGCGAAAGCAAAGGACTTTTCAATCCTCTGTCCCCCCAACATCCTCAGCATCGGACTCTCCAGCCCTTAAAATGGAGGGACAAAAAAGCTCTGTCCTAGAAAAGACGGAAGCTGGCTCTGAAAATGCACCTGAAATATCTCAAACAGGAGGAAAAACAGTAAAGTATGAATCCATTCTCGATGGGAAAAAGCTCGACGAAATAGTCGATGCTGCTATTGCGAGAGGGGTCTGCGCCTTCGATACGGAAACTGACTCTCTGGATGTTCATAATGCTAGAATTGTCGGATTCTCCATTTCATTTGAGTCAAAATCGTCATGGTATGTACCACTGATAAGTCCGGATGCGAAATGCATCCCCAAAAGTCAAGCCCTTTCCTCTCTGTCGAGGCTTCTTCATGCAAAGAATATGGTACTTGTGGGACATAATCTTAAATTTGATATTAATGTACTCGCCACGGCAGGGACAGAGGTTACGGTGCCCTGCTTTGACACGATGATCGCCGCATGGGTTTTGGATGCAGAAGCGCCTTCTTTTTCGCTCTCATCGGTTGCGGCCCGGTTTTTAGGGCTCTCCGGTCTTGAGTACGACGACGTGGTGTCAAAGGGACAGACTTTTGTCGATGTACCGCTTGAACGGGCAACTCAATATGCCGCCGAGGATGCCGATTTTTCCTTTCAACTTTACTTGGCATTATCAAAGGAGATCGCGTCCTCAGGTCTTCACAATGTATTTTTCGATATAGAGATGCCTCTTTTGCCGATACTCGCAGAAATGGAGCGCAGAGGGATTCGCGTCGATGCAGATCGGCTAAGATCATATGGGAAAGAGCTTCAAGGAGAGCTGGCCAACACCGAAGCAAAGGTGTATCAACTGGTTGGCCATGATTTTAATCTGGCTTCTCCGAAGCAGCTTTCCGAGGTGCTCTTCGATGAACGCAAACTCCCTGTACAAAAGCGAACAAAAACAGGATTTTCAACAGACACATCTGTACTCGAAGAACTGGCCTCGCTCGATCCTGTTCCGCAACTCATTTTACGGCACAGGCTTTTGACAAAGCTCAAAAATACCTATATTGAGCCTCTTGCTGATCTTGCAGAGACACAGGGTCGAGTACATACCACCTTCGTTCAAACTGGAGCAGCGACGGGAAGACTCTCGAGCAGGGATCCAAATCTGCAGAATATTCCCATTCGCGAAGAAGAGGGAAGGAAGATTCGGGCAGCATTTATCGCCGAGCCGGGTAATTCTCTCATCTCTGCAGATTATTCCCAAATCGAGCTTGTCGTCATGGCTCATCTTTCCCAAGATCCCAATCTGATGAAGGCCTTCAAAGAAGGTGTTGACATTCATAAGCGGACAGCTTCCTTCATCTTTGGGATNACCGAGGATCAAGTCGATGCAGACCGGCGCAGGATTGCCAAGACCATAAATTTTGGTGTGATTTATGGCATGAGCGCTTTCAGACTGGCGCGAGATCTGGGAATCTCAAATACCCTTGCGAGAGAATTTATTGACTCCTACTTCTCGACATATGCCGGTATTGCCGAATTCATAAAAAAGACAGTCAAACATGCTCAGGAAAGTGGAACATCGTCGACACTGTTCGGCCGAAGACGGAGGATTCTCGGAATTGACTCAAGAAATAAGACTGAACAGCAGGCAGCACAGAGAGTGGCCGTCAACACACCCATTCAGGGCACGGCAGCGGATATTGTCAAAATTGCGATGATAAAGGTGCATCGGGTACTCCAAGAGAAAATGCCAGAAGTGCGGATGCTTTTGCAGGTTCATGATGAGCTTATCTTTGAGGCTCCACAAACCTCTGTCCCCAAAGCGATGGAGCTTATAAAAGATGAAATGGAACATGCGATACAGCTCGATATACCTTTAAGAGTCAGCGTAGAGGCTGCTACTTCCTGGGGCGATATGCATCTCTAATATTCCTGATCATCATATTGAAACAAGGAGATGGGTTGATGCGCATCATTGGGCTTACTGGTGGCTACTGTGCGGGGAAAAATGAGGTAGCAAAAATCCTCACTCAATATGGGTGGAAAGTCGTTGATGTCGACAAGCTCGGACATGCTGCCCTCTTGCAGGTGTCGGATCAGCTGATACAAGTCTTTGGAGAATCCATACTGAAAGAAGACGGGACCATCGATCGAAAAAAGCTCGGGGCAATGGTCTTTTCAGATAAAAACCGGATGAATGCATTAGAAGCCAGAGTACATCCCGCCATGCTCTCATTGCTTGACAAGGAGGTAGAAGAAGCTCAGAAGAATCACGCGGAGAAATTTTGCATTAATGCCGCCTTGCTGTATCGATTCCCACAGATTACGCTTTGCAAAGCAGTTATCGAAGTACGATCCCCCCTGTATCAGAGAATTCTGCGTGCACAGCAGAGAGACCGTCTTTCGATAACCGGCGCTCTAGAAAGAATAAAAAACCAAAAATATCTATGGGACATGAGGCCAAATGAAGGAATTCCAATATACATGCTGTGGAATTCAGGATCCTATGCTGAATTGGAAGCCAGTACGGCTGTGTTGTTGAATAAAATTATAGGTAATGACAGAAAATAATCCATCCTTTAATGAATGAGGACTTTTGCCGATAACATTAAGGTAGAGGTTTATAGATGTCAGATCGTTCAAAGAAGATTATTTGGATTGCAGTAGCGGTAAGCGGATTTGCGCTTGTAGTCTTTTTGACTGCTTTTATTCTGTTCCCACCCAATGAGATGTCGCAATCGAAGCCCTTCGATCTGACTGGACGATCACCAGCAAAGCCTCTGTCCCCCAATGACTTTTCTGCGTTCCCAAGTATCGTTGTTCAATCATCAGGAGACAGTTCTCAGGTTCCCGATAATACTCAAGCTGATAGTGCAAATGCTTCAAAGTCGACAGGCCCAGTGGTTGTTGTACCCGCTCCCTCTGCAAATCAAAAAACGGAAAATGCCAAAACGCAGACAAGCATTGCTGAATCAAACAAAAGTTCCGCTGCATCGAAAACTTCCCCGGCATCTGCGCAACCATCAGAAAAATCATCCTCAGCACCGGCGCCTGTTCCTTCTTCCTCTCCAAAGACGACCACAGCCAAGCAGCCCTCAAGCCCATCTGCAAGTCCAAGTGCAGTCAAAAACTCCTCGAATCCTCCGTCCCCACCCAAGACTTCAGCCCCAACTTCCGAATATTGGATTCAGGTAGGAAGTTTTTCAGCAAAAGAAACGGCGGATAAGCTTCGCAATGAATTTGTTTCTCGGGGCATGAGTGCAATTATTGCGATGAAAGAGATTGGTGGCCGCACTTATTATCAAGTGAAAGTTGGCCCCTATGCCTCATCAGATGAAGCTAAAAAATGGCTCCTCACTGTGAAAGCCGTGCGGGGTGCGAGCCAGGATGCCTTTGTGACAACACGCTGATGAATGAAGCTCTGTCCCCCGTGCGATGAATCTCTGTAGAATCAGGGCTATTCAAATCAACCTCTGTCCCTGAATTTATTCCCATTTATTATTTGACAGCTGACAATTTGGAAGCTAAACTTTTTACAGCGCGGGAGTGCTGTCGGATTTGATCCGTCTGAATTCTATAAAGAATGAAGGAGCCCCCAATGAGAAAGGTCATTCTTGGTCTCGTCGCAATGCTTATGCTGGTTTCGCTTGTGTTGCCCGCCACCGCACAGGCAAAAAAACCTCTAAAGGTAGCATTCGTCTATATTGGCCCGCCAGGGGATCTTGGCTGGACGTATGAGCATGAACGCGGACGGCTTGCCCTGCAGCAATATTTCGGTGACAAGATCGACACAAAATATGTCGAGAATGTGCCGGAAGGTCCTGATGCCGAGCGCATCATTCGGCAGTATGCGATTCAGGGTTTTGATGTCATTTTTACTACCAGCTTCGGATATATGGACCCAACGTATGCGGTTGCCCAGGAATTCCCCAAGATCATCTTTGAACATTGCTCTGGCTACAAAACCGCTCCCAATATGGCGACCTACTTTGGCCGCATTGAAGAGGCCCGTTACCTGACGGGGATCATTGCCGGCCGCACGACAAAATCCAATAAAATTGGATTCGTTGCTGCTTTCGGAATTCCCGAAGTAGTGAGAGGTATCAATGGCTTCACGCTTGGGGTCCGCTCGGTGAACCCGAATGCAAAAGTCCAAGTTGTATGGACAAATACATGGTATGACCCCGTCAAGGAACGGGAAGCCGCAGTCGCCCTGCTCGATGCCGGCTGCGATATCATCGCGCAGCATCAGGACACGACGGAACCGCAGAAAGCTGCGCAAGAGCGCGGGAAACTCTCTGTCGGTTATGATTCCGATATGGGCAAATTTGTGGGGGATACGGTGCTCGCCAGCGCCGTCTGGAACTGGGAAACCTATTACATCGCTACCATTCAGAATGTCCTGAATGGCACGTGGAAAACGCATGAGTTCTGGGGAGGTCTTAAAGACAATATCGCGAGGCTTTCTGAGCTGAGCCCCCGTGTGTCTGCAAATGTCAAAAAAGAAGTCGAAGATGCCCAGAAGAAGATCATGGGTGGCTGGAGTATTTTTACCGGTCCGATAAAGGATCAAAACGGCAAAGTTGTTTACAAGGCCGGCGAAGTAATTCCCGACGATAAACAGCTTTCTATGGATTGGTTTGTCGAAGGGGTTGTCGGCAAGGTGCAATGAGTCATGCTGTTGCCGGTATGTGTTCATCCAGGGCGCATACCGGCGTTTTTGTATCTATGGAGGTGAGCTTGCGCATAGAGGCGATGAGGTCTGCTTTGTCTGTATTAAGCCTGAAACCACTGTGCCTGTTGTCCGGTAAAATAACCATAGGAAATACCGATGAATGATACGACCGTCCCGAAAATTGAAATGCGAAATATCTCCAAAGCGTTCCCAGGAGTCCTTGCCAATGATTGCGTCGATCTGAAGCTCCGCAAGGGGGAAGTTTTGGCTCTCCTTGGAGAGAACGGGGCAGGGAAAAGCACGCTGATGAATGTACTCTGCGGTCTATATCGGCCGGATAGAGGTGAGATCTATATCGATGGCAAGCACGCCGAAATTCATTCCCCCCGCGATGCACAAAAATATGGCATAGGTATGGTGCATCAACACTTTAAGCTCGTCGATTCGATGAATGTGCTCGAGAATATCATCCTCGGCCTGCGCGATGAGCCCTTTGTGCCTGACTTGAAACGGGTACGGGATCGGCTTGTCGATCTGGCAAACCAGTATCATCTCGATGTCGATCCGAATGCGAGCATTTGGCAGCTCTCTGTGGGTGAACAGCAGCGGGTTGAGATTCTGAAACTTCTCTATAGGAATGCCGAGATATTGATTCTGGATGAGCCCACGGCTGTTTTGACTCCTCAGGAATCCCATGAGCTCAATCGGGTTGTGCATGTGATGAAACGGGAAGGAAAATCCGCAATCTTCATCACCCATAAAATGGAAGAAGTGATGGAATTCTCGGATCATGTGATGGTCCTGCGAAAAGGAAAAGTCGTCGCCGAAGCGAACACAGCCGAAACCACGCCGAGAGAGCTTGCCCGAATGATGGTTGGACGCGACGTTCTGTTTCAGATCGAAAAAAAGCCGGCGAATCCAGGCAAGGTAGTACTCGAGCTCTCTCACATTGAAGCGCTCGGGGACAGAGGTTTGCCTGCACTCAAAGATATATCCTTTCAGCTCAGGGCCGGAGAAATCTTCGGTATTGCGGGTGTGGCGGGAAATGGCCAAAAAGAGCTTGCCGAGGTCGTGACTGGATTGAGACGGTCTACAAAGGGAAAACTACAGATCGAAGGCAAGGATATGACCAATAGGTCTCCGCTCGAAATTATCCATCGCGGGGTAGCGCATATTCCTCAGGATCGGACATCGGTCGGGGCGGTCGGAGATTTGAGCGTCGCTTCAAACCTGGCCATGAAGCAATACCGATCGAAACCTCTTGCGGCGGGTGTTTTCCTTTTGCCCAAAAGGATATTGGACCTTGCGCGGGCGCTTATCGAGAAATTCCACATCTCGACGCCCTCCCCCGCAACGCAGGTCAAATTTCTCTCCGGAGGCAATATCCAGAAAACGATTTTGGCCCGGGAAATCGGAGCCGCCCGAACCGTGATGATTGCAGTCTATCCTTCGCGCGGGCTCGATGTCGGCGCTACAGAAACAGTCCGCCGTCAGCTTGTGAGCCAGCGGGATGCTGGCCTTGGAGTGCTCTTCTTCTCCGAGGATTTGGATGAGCTTTTGCAGATTTCAGACCGGGTCGCAGTGCTCTTTGAAGGGAGAATAATGGACATTTTTGATACGAACACGGTCAATATCGATCACATCGGGATGCTCATGGCGGGGATGGGCGAGGAGGAAGGTACATGAAACTTCTATTTGAAAAACGAAAATCAACCTCTGTCCCCGCTCTCATCCTTGTGCCAATTGTGTCTTTCCTGGTCTCCCTTGTGTTGACCGCACTATTGCTCGAGATTTTCGGCGCGAACCCTTTCAGGACCTTCGCGGCCATGGCTGTGGGAGCCTTCGGATCCTCACACGGCTTCGCGGAGACGCTGGTGAAGGCTATACCGCTCATGATGACGGGGCTCGGTGTCGCGGTCGCCTTCAAGCTAAAATTCTGGAATATCGGCGCCGAGGGGCAGCTCACCATGGGTGGTGTGGCCGCGGCGGGGATTGCACTCTTTATGGAGCGTTTTCTCCCGGGGCGCTCTCTGCTCCTTGGCGCTCTCTTGGGTGGGCTCCTGGCGGGGGCCTTGTGGGCCGGGATCCCGGCGCTCCTCAAGACCTCGCTCAAGGTAGACGAGACGCTCGTCACGCTGATGATGAACTACATCGCGATTCTCTACTCTGAGTTTCTGTACTATGGGCCATGGCGCGATCCAAAGGGATATGGTTTCCCCGGTTCACGGATGTTCTCGGCGGATGCCTGGCTTCCGCGCATTATGGGGCGCGCGCATGGTGGCATATGGGTTGCAGTCGCGCTTGCGATAATTCTTTGGATTGTAATGAAGCGTACACGGTGGGGCTTTGAGCTTCAGATCATCGGCGCCAGCCAGAAAGCGGCACGGTATCAGGGCATCGCGGTGGAAAGGAATATTGTGCTTGCGATCATGCTCTCCGGCGCGCTGTGCGGGCTCGCCGGCGCATTCGAGGTGACGGGCATCTCGCACCGGCTCCAGCAGGGGCTTTCGATCGGGTATGGATATACCGCCATTATCGTGGCGTGGATGAGCCAGCTCAATCCTCTGGCAGTGCCCTTCGTCGCGATCGCGCTCGCTGCGCTTGCGGTCGGCGGGGATCAGGTGCAGATGGTGATGGGCCTCCCCGCGGCGATGGGTGTCGTGATGCAGGGGCTCATTCTTTTCCCGATGCTCGCAGGCTCTCTCTTCACTGAGTATAGGCTCTCAGTGGTCAGGCCTGAGGCAAAAGCTGTCTGCCCTGACCCAGTCGAGGAGTAGTGTATGGATTTTCTCACTTCGGTTTTGACGATCACCATCCGCGCAGGGACGAGCCTCACGATTGCGACGATTGGAGAAATCCTCACTGAGCGCAGTGGCATTCTCAATCTGGGCGTCGAGGGGATTATGCTCATGGGAGCCCTCTCCGCATTTGCCACTGTCTTTTATACTCACAGTATCGTGCTTGGATTTCTGGTGGCAATCGGCATCGGAGGGCTCCTCGCGCTCCTGCATGCCTTTCTGACCACGACGATGAGGGCGAATCAGGTTGTGTCGGGACTCTCCATCACGCTCTTCGGCACTGGGTTCTCTTCATTTTTGGGCCAGAGGCTGGGGCCCGCGACGAATAATTTCAGGCTCGTGGGACTCCGCGCCGAACGGATTGTTCCGTTTGATCTCGAATGGATTGGGCAGGTCCCGCTTCTCTCCGCGTTTTCCAATCAGGATATCATTACGTATATTGTGTACATTCTGCTTCCCCTTTCGTGGTTTTTTCTCTATAAGACGAGGCCAGGCCTGTGGCTGCGGTCTGTGGGGGAGGACCCCCAGACTGCAGATGCGATGGGGATCGATGTGATAAAAACGCGCTATTTCTATACTGTTATCGGAGGCATGCTGATCGCTTTAGGAGGGGCCCACCTCTCGCTCTCCTATACTCCAGGCTGGTCTGAGAATATCACCGGAGGGCGAGGATGGATTGTCATCGCACTCGTGATTTTTTCAATGTGGAACCCCGCCCGTGCGGTGTGGGGGGCTCTGCTCTTTGGAGGGATCAACGCCGTGCAATTTCGTCTGCAGGCCTCGGGCACTAGCATTCCTGCCAACTTTCTCAATATGCTTCCCTATGTCGGCACCATAGTTGTGCTCGTGGTGATGACATGGTGGGAAGCGCTCTCCAAAAAGGTCGGCGCGCCTGCAGCGCTCGGGACATCGTATATGAGGGAAGATAAATGAACAGAGACATCATCGATGCGGCTACGGGGAAAGCACCGTGCGATGTAAATTACACGAATTGTACGGTTGTCGATGTTCTTTCCGGCCGCTTTCTCGAAAACTCTACGGTATCGGTAAGGGGCGGGTATGTCGTCGGCATAAATGATGGTTTCGCCGCGAAGGAGACTGTCGATCTCGAAGGGTTGTTCCTGGCTCCCGGACTCATCGATGCCCATGTGCACATCGAATCCTCTTTGCTCACCCCCGCAGAATATGCGAGAGTCGTCGTCCCCCGCGGAACAACGACCGTGATTGCCGATCCTCACGAGATCGCAAATGTGATGGGCTACGACGGCATGCGCTACATGCTCAATGTTTCGCAGAATATTCCTCTCGATGTGTATTTCATGGTGCCTTCGTGTGTGCCTGCAACGGATTTCGACACTGCTGGTGCAGCGCTCTATGCCTCCGACATGCACCAGTTTTTGCAGGACCCCCGGGTGCTCGGGCTCGGCGAGGTCATGAACTATCCTGGAGTCCTCGCCCAGGACCCGCAGCTTATGGATAAAATTGCGCTGTTCAGATCGAGCGGCCGACCAATCGACGGACACTCGCCGGGACTGCGCGGGGCCAACCTCTCTGCCTATGTCGCGGCGGGCATTGGCTCTGACCATGAGTGCACGACGCCGGAAGAGGCTCTTGAGAAAGTCGCCAAGGGCATGTACATCATGCTGAGGGAGGGCTCCACTGCAAAGGACCTGCGCGTTTTGCTCCCCGCACTGCGGCGCGAGAATGCCGCCCGCTTCATGCTCTGCTCGGACGACCGGCACTGCAACGACTTGCGCGATGAAGGGCACATGGATTTCTCACTCAGGCTCATGCTCGAAGCGGGCATCGATCCAATCGACGCGATTCGTGTTGCGTCGAGCAATGCGGCACGGTGGTTCGGAATCCCCGGTCAGGGAGCGATCGCTCCGGGATATAAGGCTGATTTTATAGCCTTTCCTTCCTTCAAACATTTCGAAACAAGAGTGGTCATTAAAAAAGGCAGCATTGTGGCCCGAAATGGTGCCCTCATCCAGGATTTCCCCACGGCGCCCACGGCCATTCGCGATTCGGTGAATATCAAGTGGCTCACGAAAGAGGATTTTGCGATTCCTGACAAGGGCAGACCCGTGCGGGTGATCGAGGTACACAGGGAGTCGCTCCTTACTGGCCACGGCATCGCGCAGATCCCTGCCGAAGACGGCTTTTTAGTGTCCGATCTGAAGCACGATATTCTCAAAATATTTGTGATCGAACGACACACTGGTTCGGGCAATATCGGAAAAGGATTTGTTCAGGGGCTCGGGCTTACGCGCGGCGCGATCGGCAGCACGATAAGCCACGATTCGCACAATATGATCATCGCGGGTGTCGACGATGTTTCGATATTCAAGGCAGCCCGCCACCTCAACAAAATCCGCGGCGGCCTTGTCTATGCAGTGGGAGATACAATTCTGCTCGACCTGCCCCTACCTGTGGCTGGTCTCATGAGCGATAAGTCGGCGGATTTTGTGATCGAGAGGCTCAGTGACTTCGAGAGGCTCTTCAGAGAAGCAGGACTGACTGCGACCTCGCCGCTCATGACACTGTCGTTCATGGCGCTGCCGGTGATCCCGAGCCTTAAGATCACGGACAGGGGGCTCGTCGACGTCGACAAGTTTGAAAAGGTCTCTCTCTATGTCGATTAAACGATAGCGGATATGCTGAGACAGCGACGCACCGCGAACAGGGCGCGACACGCGAATCCTCTGTGCAGAGGCATGTCGGCGTTGCATGACGAGTGTCTGGAAGCGCCACTCCCCAATTCCGTGCTATACTTGCGTGATCAGGAGAGAAAAAATGGCTTTGTTGAACCTGAGAGTCAACAATATATGGCGAGAATTGCATTCGGCTGAAGGCACCCCCGCGCTCGATGCCATCCGGGGAGAACTGGGGCTGACATCGACAAAAGAAGGTTGCCGCGAGGGCGACTGCGGCGCGTGCGCGGTGCTGGTGGGTGAACGTGTCGGCGACATTGTGCGGTACAGGGCTGTTCCTTCATGCCTTCTCGCACTGGGAACGCTGCGGGGCAAGCATCTCCTCACTCTCGAGGGACTGGCGGGAGGGACGGAGGATGGGCTCACGCCGGTCATGCGTGCCTTTCTCGATGAGAATGCGAGCCAGTGCGGATTCTGTACACCGGGTTTCATCATCGCGCTGACTTCGTGGCTCGCAGAACCGCAGGTGCCTGACCTCGCGGGAGCGCTGCGGGCAATCGACGGCAATCTCTGCCGCTGTACGGGCTATGGAGCCATCCGGAGGGCCGCAGCCCGCCTCGCCGAGCGCTTCAAGAACCTCCCTCTGGAACCGATGGCCCGCCTGAGGGCCTTGGTCGAAGCCCGAGTGCTTCCTCCGTCGGTCTTGGAGTTTGCGGCGGAATCGACAGACCAGGAAAGCTCTGTCCCTCAAAAAAATCCGAAAACTCCTTCTTTGCAGGGCGAAAATGCCGCACCCGCGGCGGTTGTGGGCGGCGGCACAGATTACTATGTGAGAAATCCTGAGCCGGAAGAGGGCTTCTCTCCGTTCTTAACCCGAATGCTGCCTGAATTCGGACAGATTCAGTATGTCTCTGATCGTGGAGGCAGATGGCTCGAAGTCGGTGCGGCAGTGACCGTGCGCGATTTTTTCGCCTCGCCGGCCGTACGGCATGAGGTGCCGGGCATCGAACGCTCTGAGACGATGTTTGCAAGCACCCTGATCCGAAACCTCGCCACCGTGGGGGGAAACATCGTCAATGCCTCGCCTGTGGCGGACATCACCTCGATGCTGCTCGCCCTGGGTGCCCAGCTTGTGATTGTGCCTGAGGCAGAGGCGGGGAACAACAATGCGCCCCTGCGCCTCTGTCCCCTTGAGCAATTCTTTTTGGGATATAAGAAACTCAATTTGGGCTCCGGCGAAGTTCTGAAAGCGATTCGCATACCGGCGCTCGCCGATCCTTCATTGCGCCAGTTCTCTTTTGAAAAGGCGAGCAAGCGCAGGAACCTCGATATCGCCGCCGTCAACACAGCCATCTCCTTCCGTACCGAAGGAGGTCGATTCAGGGATGTACGGATCAGCCTCGGGGGCGTGGCGCCAGTCCCCATGCTCGGCACCGCCGCGATAGAGGCGCTTGAGGGCGCTGCCTGCGATGTCATGGACAAAAAATCCCTCGCCGGGTTTGCCCGAGATGCCGCGCAGGCGGCAGAATCGGCCATCTCGCCGATAGGCGATATGCGGGGGTCCGCCGATTATCGGCGGCGGATGGTCCACCAACTCATACTGGCCCATTTCGTGCGCTTGTTTGAAGCGAGCGGCATAGCCGAGGAGTTGTTCCCATGAAAACAGAAGATATACAAGAGATGAATAAAACCAGAACTGGAGGGACAGAGGCATCGGTGGATCCCTCTGTCATTGTTCCTGAATCCCTGCCGAATGTTCTCGGGCAGACACAGTACATCGATGATCTCCCCCGCCCCGCAGGCTGCCTGCAGGCCGTGGTCCGTCTGTCGGACAGTGCTCACGCGCGGATTCTGGCGATTCATCCGGAAGAGGCGCTCGCGCTCGATTCTTCGGTCCGCGTCATTCTCGCCAAGGATATCCCAGGGACGAACCAGATCGGCTTCAACAAGCCCGACGAACCGCTTCTGCCTGAGGAAGAGTGGGAATACTGGGGGCAGCCCATTGCGATCGTGGTCGCCGCAACGCGCCCGCTCGCGCGAAGGGCGGCCGGCCTTCTGCGCATAGAGAGCAAGCCCTTGCCTGTGGTCACCGACCCGCGCGAGGCCGCTGCGCGCGGGGACTTTATTCTCCCGTCGCGCACGATAGCCTGCGGAAACACAAAAGAAGCATTCTCTCAGTGTGCGTATGTAGTCGAAGGCAAGGTCGAGTCCGGAGGACAGGAGCATGTGTACCTCGAGACTCAGGGGGCCATTGCGCAGGTGATCGACGGCCGCCGCATGTATGTGATCTCCGGCACGCAGGCGCCTTCNGGGGTGCAGCGGGCGGTGGCGCAGGTTCTGGGGCTGTCCATGAACATGGTCGAGGTCGAGGCGAGGCGCCTCGGGGGTGCATTCGGCGGCAAGGAAGACCAGGCGGCGAATTGGGCCTGCATGGCCGCTGTCGCATCGTGGGTCACGGGGAAGCCTGTCGAGCTCTACCTCAACCGGAAGGATGACATGCGCGCCACAGGCAAGCGCCACCCTTACTCGAGCGATTTCCGCATCGGGGCGGACAAGGATGGCAGACTCCTGGCGTTCGAGGCGGACTATTACCAGAACTCAGGTTCGAGCTGCGATCTGTCGCCGGCGATTCTCGCGCGGACCGTGCTCCATGCGACGGGCGCCTACAACATTCCCAACGTGCGGGTGACGGGCTACATGTGCCGCACGAATCTCCCTTCGTTCACCGCATTCCGNGGATTCGGGGCGCCGCAGGCGTTTTTTGTGATCGAATCAGCGATGGATGCTCTCGCGCAGAAGATGGGCGTCGATCCTGTCGAGCTCAAACGGCGCAGTCTCTATAGGGAAGGCGACCGGACCTATTACGGCATGACGCTCGAGCGCGTGCGCGCATCCGACGCGGTAGAGCGGCTCCTGGCGAAGGTCGATTATCCTTCCTTAAAGGCGCGAATCGCCCAATTCAACGCCACGCACCGGTTCGAGAAGAAAGGCGTAGGCATGATTCCGGTCTCCTTCGGCATCAGCTTCACGAAGCTCCAGATGAATCAGGCCGGGGCTCTCGTCCACATCTACACCGACGGCTCGGTGGTCGTCTCGACGGGCGCAATCGAGATGGGCCAGCAGGTCGCGCGCAAAATTTCACTGGTCGTCGCCCGCGCGCTCGGCGTGCCTGTCGCCAGTGTCACCGTCCAGCGCACCACGACGCTCACCGTCGCGAACACCGTACCGACCGCTGCAAGCACGGGCTCCGATCTCAATGGGATGGCGGCAAAGATCGCCTGCCAGGAGATCCGAGGACGCCTTCTCAAAAAAGCCGCGGAGCTTCTGAATGCTCTACCCGAAGAAATCGACATCAGAGAGGGTGCGATACTCCGAAACGGCGACCAGAGTACGCTCACATGGCAGGCTCTGGTCGAGGCGATGCATGCATCCCGTCAGGACCTTTCGGCGCACGGCTTCTATGCCACTCCCTTCCTTGAATACGACATGGCCGCCGAGCGCGGCCGGCCTTTTGCCTACCATGTGTACGGAGCCGCGCTCGTCGAGGCCACAGTGGACACTCTGCGCGGAACCTACTCGCTCGACTCGGTCTCGATTGTGCACGACATTGGCGAGAGTATCGATCCATCGACGGACCGGGGACAGATCGAGGGGGCTCTCGCGCAGGGGCTGGGATGGGCGCTGCTAGAGGACCTGCGGTTCGGGCCGGATGGAAGGCCCCTGTCCGATACCCTCTCGACGTATAAAGTGCCCGATGTCTCGTTCATGCCACCCACAATCGACATCGAGTTCATGCCTCCGGTTGAAAATCCTTCCACCCCCTACAACTCGAAAGCCGTCGGCGAACCACCCCTTCAGTATGGCATCGCGGGGTACTTCGCCGTGCTGAGCGCCATTCGGGCTGCGCTCGGCCGCCCCTTGAGCTGCTACAACCTCCCCCTCATTCCGGAGCGGATCTCGGATTTGCTGGCTTTAGAATCCGGCGCATCGGGGCATCAGGGACAGAGCTCCAAAATGAAAATCTCAGAAAGGGGCACATGATATGATCATCGCGAATGTGGCTGCCGCGCTTCCGGGAGAGCGCGATTTTCGACTCGTCGACATTGTCATAAAGGAAGGCAGGATCGCTGCAATCAGAGAAGCGGGGGCTTGAAGGGCTCAGGCAGGTCGAATACCGATCCGGCCCGGGGCGCCGACGAAGAAATCCTCGACGCAAAGGGTCTCCTCGCTTTCCCTGGCGCGATCGATCCTCACGTTCACTTCGATGAGCCGGGCTTCACTCACCGCGAAGATTTCATGCACGGCTCCGCTGAAGCCGCCCGCGGCGGGGTCACCACGGTGATCGATATGCCATGCACTTCGCTTCCGCCGGTCACTTCCCCGCAGGCGCTGGAAGAGAAACTCTCAATTGTGAGGGACAGAGCTTTGGTCGATTTTGCCTTTTATGGCGGCATCAACGGCCACATGAAACCTGACGATATTCCGGGCGTGGTCGAATCGCTTGCGCCCCATGTCGTGGGCTTTAAGTCGTATTTTATCTCAGGCATGGAGACCTTTCCTGCGGTCGATGAAGCCCAGTTTGCCGCCGCTGCCAAGGCCTGCGCAAAGGGTGGCCGCCCCCTTCTTCTGCACGCGGAGGACCCCGATGTCGTCGCAGTGGCGACAAAAGAGCGCGCTTCCCTTCGGGGCTCACAGCCACATCAGTGGATCGACTACTACGCGTCGCGCCCGATGGACGCGGAGACTGCAGCCGTGCTCAAGGCCCTAAAACTGGCCGGACAATATGCGAAGAACCTCCACATCGTCCATGTCGGCACGGCCAAGGCCGCAGTGGCAGTATCGGAGAGAGGCGCGACCTGCGAGACATGCACGCACTACCTCGCCTTCGATGAGACCGATTTTGCGCGCTTTGGCGCCGCGCTGAAAACTGCCCCGCCGGTGAAGAGCCCCGAACAGAAAGCGCTCCTTTGGCATCTCCTTGCCAGGGGGCAGATCGGATTTGTGACTTCAGACCATGCGGGGGCTCCGGAGTATGAAAAATATACGGGCGATCCGCTCACTGCATATGGCGGTATTCCAGGCACGGGCACCTTGTTCCCCTATCTGCTCTCCGAAGGGCTCTTCGCAAAGCGCCTTACTCTGGACCGCTTCCTCGAAGCGACCAGCGGGGGCGCAGCCCGGCGGTACGGACTGTGGCAGGCGAAAGGCTCGCTCCTGCCCGGCAAAGATGCCGATTTCGTGCTCGTCGATCCGGATCACACAAGCCGCTTTTCGCCCTCGAACATGATGAGCAAAAGCACCATCACGCCTTTCGCCGGCATGCTGCTCTCCGGGCGCATAGAGGGCACTTTTGTGCGCGGCATACCGGTGTATGCCTCGGTGCGTCTCGCGGCCGCGGTCGGCCCAAAAGGCGATCCCATACTATCGAATGAAGCGGGCATGATCCTCGCGCGGCCTGGTTTTGGCAAATTTCTCACCTGGGGGTATCGATGAGTAAAGTGATGAAGACGACCTCGCTGCCGGTACTTCTTGAGCGTATCGCGGGCGAGTACCTCGCCAAGCGCACAATCTTCGAAATACCAAAAGCCACATGGTTCGATGTCTTCGAGCAGGAATCCGAAAGCACGGGCTTGAGCATCATGTCTTCGAATGTGAGTATCCCGCTCGGGCCCGCCGCAGGGCCGCACACGCAGATCGCCCCCAACCTTGTGGCGGCATTCCTCTCGGGCGCCCGCGTGTTCGAGCTGAAGACGGTCCAGGAAAACGACCATCTCGATATCGACAAGCCATGCATCGATGCTCTCGACGAAGGTCACAACGTCGAGTGGTCGACCGAGCTCACGCTCGAACAGGCCCGGATGGAATATCTGAATGCGTGGATCGCCATCAACTTCCTGGCGCGCATGTGGTCGCACAAGCCGAACGACTTCATTTTCAACATGTCGGTCGGCTATACCCTGGAGGGGATCAAGAGCGAAAAAATGGACGCATTCATCGAAGGGATGCGCCGCCCCGAAGCGAGCGATTATTGGGAGAAGGCGATTGAGGAGCTCCAAAAATTCATCGAATCGCCAAAGTTCGGGCAGGCCTTCGGCCATGCCGCCCTTGAGCGCGCCCGCTCGATTGCGGAGCACATGCCTGTCCGGCCCGTCCATTCGATGACGCTCTCGACCATGCACGGCTGTCCGCCCGACGAAATTGAGCGCATAGGCCGCTACCTCATTGAGGAAAAGGGATTTGACACCTACATCAAGCTCAACCCGACCCTCATCGGCTACGAGGCGGCGCGTGAAATTCTCGAGCGGCTCGGCTGGACCGATATCATCCTCAAGCGAGAGAGCTTCGAACACGATCTTCAGTTCGATATGGCGCTCAGCCTGATTCAGAAGCTCACCGAGGCGGCGACCGCGCGGGGACGGAGGTTTGGCATCAAACTCTCGAATACGCTCGCCAATGTCAACGACGGAAGCTGTCTGCCCGGAGGAGAGCGGTACATGTCCGGCCGCGCCCTCTTTCCCATAACGATCCATCTCGCGGCAAAGCTTGCGCACGCCCTCCCGGACTTCCCCGCGCGATTCTCGTACTGCGGAGGCGTTTCGGCCTTCAATGCAGGAGACCTCATTAAAGCCGGGCTTGGGCCGCTCACGATCGCAACGGACATTCTCAAGCCGGGCGGCTATCAGCGTATGGCCCACATGGTGAAGGATGTGCTCGCCGGGCTGCAATATGTGCCGGAAAAGGCCGATCCTGAGGCGATGGATGCGCTCGCCGCGGGCGTCTTTGCGCAGCCGTACTACCGCAAGGAGTGGAAGGAGGGAACGGCGTCGATCGACAGGCCGCTGCCGCTCTTCGACTGTTTTGCGGCACCCTGTATCGAGGCTTGCCCCGTGCAACAGAAGGTGCCAGCCTATATTGCGGCCACTGGATCGGGCAGCGCGGACAGAGGTCTGTCCATCATTCTGTCCGACAATCCGCTTCCTGCGATCACGGGAGTGCTGTGCGACCACATCTGCCAGGAACACTGCTCGCGCGTCGACTACGAAGGGGCGGTGCACATCCGCGATGTGAAGCTTGCCACGGTGCGCGCTGCGGGGACAGAGCTGGCCGCGGAGGTCAGGGCAGCGTGGCCAAGGAGGCCCGTGGGGAAGACTGCTATTGTGGGGGCAGGGCCTGCGGGGCTCGCCTGCGCGTGGCACCTGGCACTGTATGGGCAGAAGGTCGTGGTCTTCGAAAAAACCTCTGTCCCCGGCGGTGTGCCCTCGAACATCATACCCTCGTTCCGCATCGCGCGCGAAGACATCGCGGCCGATATCGCCCGCCTCAAAAAGCTCGGCGTCGAGTTCCGCTTTGGTTCCGAAATATCGTCGTCCGACGCACTCAAGGCTGAGGGCTTCGAAAATATCGTGATCGCCCATGGCGCGCACAGCGCGAGAAAGCTCGAGCTCAAGGGTAATGGCATCCATGTGATCCATGCCCTCGAATTCCTGGGCTCATGCATGAAAGAGGGGCTTTCTCATTTCGAAGGTTCGAAGCAGGTCCTCGTAGTCGGCGGAGGCAACACAGCCTGCGACGCGGTGAGAATGGCGACGCGCATCCCCGGCGTAAAATCCGTGCGCTGGTCATATCGTCGGACGAAGCGCGAAATGCCTGCGGACATCGAAGAGCTCGCCAATGCAGTCCAAGAGGCGGACGCGCTCAATGCAGACGCCGCGGTGTCTGGAGCAGCAGAGGGCGGTGCTGGCGGCCCTGCCAAATCCTCTGTCCCTGTCCTCCTCGAACTCACGCTTCCCGAGGCAATAGGTCCGGGCAGGGCCACCCTGCGCCGGATGAAGCTCGGCGAAAAAGATACATCCGGTCGCCGCAGCTCTGTCCCCACGGAAGACACATTCGAATTACCCTGCGATCTCATGATCACCGCCGTAGGCGAGAAGCCGGACGCGGCATTTCTGTCGCGTTTTGGCATTGAGTTCGGGAAAAACGGTCTGCCTACGGTCGATGGGCAGACGATGGGAAGCTCTGTCCCCGGAATCTACGTCTGCGGCGACGCACGGCGGGGGCCCTCATCGATCATCGCCTCTGAGGCGGATGGGCGGGCCGCAGCGCTCGCCATTCTGAGAAAGCAGGGCATCGAACCGGCTGCGGTCGATTACCGCTCCCCGGCATCGTCGCCTGCATCGCGCATGTCCAGGGGAAAAATTCTTCTTCCTCTGTCCCCGGACGATCCGGAATTCGCCACGCGCGAGGCTGAGCGCTGTCTCTCCTGTGATACGGCCTGTCTGCGCTGTGTCGAGGTCTGTCCAAACCGCGCCAACATGGTGATTGAAACCGACCGCGCCTTCGACCAGCCTGAGCAGATTCTGCATATCGACCGTCTCTGCAATGAATGCGGCAACTGCGGGCTTTTCTGCCCATGGAAGGGCAAACCCTATACAGGCAAACCGACGCTCTTCGACAGTCGGAGGGACCTCGGCGCCTCGCACAACGCAGGTTTCGCGTTTACCGGGAACCGGGAGCGGCCTCGCCTGCTTCTGCGTACGGAACAATCGGGAGAAATCATCGAGCTCCCCTACTTTGCGTGGGATGGAGCAATTTCCCTGCCTGACCACAGACAGATGGTTGCGCTGGCCCGGGCGGTGTGGAAGGAGCATCGATATCTCGTGGAGGTGCACGAATGATCCTCTTTCGCAATGTGAAAATAATGGAGCTCGAGCCTTCTGCGGTTTCGGAGCCGATCGATGTCGCTGTCTTTGAACCCGGTGAAGGGGACAGAGGCGGAACCGTCGCCGCGATTGGCCCGAATCTGCAAAAACAATATCCGGGCGCCAAGGTCGCGGGCGAGGGCGGTTACCTCTCGGCCGGCCTTGTCTGCGGGCACACGCACCTTTACTCAGCGCTTGCCCGAGGCATGCTGGTCGACATCAGGCCATCGAAAGACTTTGCCCAGATGCTGGACCACCTCTGGTGGCGGCTCGACAGGGCCATCGACCCGAATATCCTGCGCGCGAGCGCCCTCGCGGGCTGCTCGGATGCGCTCAAGGCTGGCGTGACGAGCCTCGTCGACCACCATGCCGGCCCCGAATGCATCGACGGCAGCCTCTCGATCATCCGGGGAGCATACGAAGCGGTGGGCATCCGGGGCATTCTCTGCTACGAGACCACCGACCGCAACGGCATGGACGGCGCCCGCGCCGGCGTTGCGGAGAATATCCGCTTCGCCCGGGAAATCGATGCGGCGCGCGCTTCAGGAGCTAAGCCTCTGACCGAAGCGGCGATCGGCGCCCACGCGAGCTTCACCGTCGGCGAAGAGACGCTCACTGCGCTCGCTGATGCCGTGCGCGCGACCGGCCGCGGCATTCACATACACCTCGCCGAGGACAAGTTCGACGCCGTCGATGCCCGGCACCGTTTTGGCAAAGGCCCTGTCGAGCGCATCGAGGCCGTCGGCGCGCTGAACGACCGGAGCATCATCGGCCACGGCCTCTGGCTCAGCCCCTCAGAGGCCGAGATCATGAACGCGCACGGCGCCTTCCTCGCCCACAATGCCCGCTCGAACATGAACAATGCGGTGGGCTACAACAACCTGTTGCCTGCTTTCGCGAATGTCGTGCTCGGCACGGACGGCATGGGGGCCGACATGCTCGAGGAGTTCAAATTTGCGGTGTTCCGCCACCGGGAGAGCCAGGGGCCCTGGTGGCCGGGCGATTTTCTCAAAGTGCTGCACCGGGGCAACAAGCTCATCGGGCGATATTTCGACCGCGACTACGCGCCCGATTGCCCCGGCTTCGGGACGGTGAAAGCAGGGGCGCCCGCGGACCTCGTGCTCTGGGACTACGATCCCCCTACCCCCCTCGTCGGCGAGAATATAGCCGGGCACTTCGCGTTCGGCATGTCCAGCCGTTCGGCCCGCACCGTCATGGTCGCCGGCTCTCTGAGGATTCTGGACCGCCGCCCGCTCTATGACGACGCGCGTATCCAGGCCGAGGCCCGCGAACAGGCATCGAGACTTTGGAAACGTATGGAAGAGAGGTAAGACATGGACAGCAAAAAGATTCTCGAGAAGGCGCGCGAGTATCGCGATTACACCGCACAGAACCTGAGCAGGATCATTCAGGTGCCTGCATTCTCCACGACTGAAAAAGACCGCATAGCCCTGCTCAAAAGGCTCTGCGAGGAAGCGGGCATGGAAGACCTCTGGATCGACGGCCTCGGCTCGCTCCTGGGACGCGTCGGCTCAGGCTCCAGGAAAATCGTGTTCGATGCGCACATCGATACCGTCACTGTCGGCGACGAGTCTCAGTGGAAGACTCCTCCCTTCTCGGGGCTCATAAAAGACGGCCTCGTCTATGGCCGCGGCGCGTCCGACCAGCTGGGCGGAGCCGCTTCGATGATCACCGCCGCCCGCATTCTCAGGGACCTCGCCTACAANGGGGATTTCGAAGTCTGGTTCTCTTTCACCACCATCGAGGAAGACTGCGACGGCATGTGCTGGAAGTATCTCATCGAGGAAGAGCATTTCGTGCCCGACTTCGCCGTCTCCACCGAACCCACCTCCTGCAGGCTTTACCGCGGCCACCGCGGGCGCATGGAGATACAGATCGACATCAAGGGAATCTCCTGCCACGGCTCCGCTCCGGAGCGCGGGGACAGCGCGGCGTACAAGGCCGCGCGCGCAGCCCTCGCCATCGAGAAGCTCAATGAACGCCTCCGCCCCGACGACGATAACTTCCTCGGCAAAGGCACGATCACCGTGAGCCAGATCAACGTCCACGGCCCGAGCCAGTGCGCCGTGCCGGACCAGGCGATGCTCTACTGCGACCGCCGCCTCACCTGGGGCGAAACCGACGTGCTCGCCATCGCGCAGGTTGAGGATGCCCTGAGAGAGGCCGGCGTGGACAATTTCACGGTCTTCATGCCCGAATACAGGCGGCCCGCATGGACGGGCACCGAGTACCACCAGGAACTCTACTTCCCGACCTGGAAGATACCCGCAGATCACGCCCTTGTGCAGTCGGGCGTGGATGCCTACACCGGGCTTTTCGCCAAAGCGCCCGTGGTGGACAAGTGGACCTTCTCCACGAACGGTGTCGCGATCTGCGGCCGCCACAAAATCCCCGTGATCGGATTCGGGCCTGGCGACGAGGCACAGGCGCACGCGCCCAACGAAATCACGCGGATCGATGATCTCGAGATCGCCGCGGCATTCTATGCAGCCCTGCCCTACGCCCTCGAAGCGCACAGCAGATAGGCGCACGGCAATGCGGTGGTTCTATCGCTGTCCTGCCTGTGGCAGGACCTACCCCATTGAGCCGGGACGCTACCTCTGCGACGACTGCGCGGCGGAACAGCGCCCCGATGAGCCGCTCCGCGGCGTGCTCGAGTGTGCCTGGGAGGGAGAGGTCTCCGCGCAGACCTCTGTCCCTCTCCCCGTCGAAGACCGGTTCTTCCCGCCTATTCCCGTGGGCCAGACCCCTCTCTGGGCCCCCGAGGGGCTGCGCGCGGAGCTCGGGCTGCCGAAGCTCTGGCTGAAAGACGACACCTGCAACCCTTCAGGCTCGTACAAGGACAGGGCGAGTTGGCTCGTCGCCGCCTTCGCCCGCAAGTTCGGGATACAGGAGGTCGTGCTCGCCTCGACAGGCAACGCCGCCTCGAGCATGGCCTGCGTCGGCGCCGCGGCGGGCATCAAAATCAGGGTCTACGTGCCGAAATCGGCGCCGATCGCGAAGCGCGTACAGATTCTTCAGTACGGCGCGGAGCTCGTCGAGGTCGACGGAACCTATGACCTCGCCTTCGACCAGTCGCTCGCCTACTCCAGGGCGACGGGAATGCTCTCCCGCAACACCGCATACAATCCGCTCACCATTGAGGGCAAAAAGACTGCGAGCTTCGAGATCGCGCGCGATCTCGGAAAGGCGGAGGGCCGCATGGGCGCACACGGGCGCGCGACGGCACAGCCTGCAGTGCCCGGCTACCTCGCGCCGGACCACGTCTTCGTGCCCACAGGAGACGGCGTCATCATCGCGGGCGTCATCCGCGGCTTCGAAGACCTCCTGCGCCTGGGCCGGATTGACCGCATGCCCACCGTGTGGGCAGCCCAGGCGGAGGGCTCGTCTGCGATCGCCCGCGCCCTCGAAACCGGCGTCTTCGAGCCCCGCCCCTCGTCGACCATCGCCGACTCGATCTCGGTCGATGTTCCGCGCAACGGGTACTTCGCGCTCGACAGACTCCGCCGGCATTCGGGCAGGGCCGTCGTCGTGAACGACGGGGACATCCTCGCCGCACAGCGCTATCTCTCGAGAACTTCCGGCCTCTTCGCGGAGCCCTCGAGCGCCTGCGCCTTCGCCGGCTTCCTCAAGGTGAAGGGGGAGCTCGACCCGAACGCCCGCGTCGTCGTCATGCTGACGGGAAGCGGACTCAAGGATATCAAGTCGGCGGCAAAGGCCGTGGGACTCGCGGTTTGAATTCTGGCGGCGCAGGTCGCTGCGCCACAGAGCGCTTTGCCACGATACTCGGAGGCGTCCTATGACAGCATGTTCCCATAGCATTCCGGGGCGCCGCCAATCCCCCCTTAAATTGTCCACACCTCCTCATTCAATGGAAGATATGGTATACTGACCATCTCTGTGTGCCCTCTTGTCACTGATGGTGGGCCATTTCAGCGACTATTACTGCAAGGAGTCTGCGATGATCGATCTCAATATTCACGATGCACAGCGTAAAAAAAACATTGAGCGCTGCAGGCAAAAAGGCATCCTCCTTCCCACGTTCGCGCAGATGCGCGATCCTTCCGGAATTCCCTCATCGGTGAGGAAAGAGCTCTCGGACATCGGGCTTTGGGACGTACATCCGCGCAATCTTTTCCGCGTGACATGGCACAATGAGCCGAAGGAATTCGGCGGCGGCTATGGGGCCGTCAACTATATCGAGATTCCCCGGGCGATCACGGGCACAAAGGCGCGCATCGTGGGGCTCGCCGGCAAGTGGTTCCCCACGGGAGCCCACAAAGTGGGAGCGGCCTACGCCTGTCTCGCTCCCGAACTCGTGACGGGCCGCTTCGACCCGAGCACGAAGAAAGCGGTCTGGCCGAGCACGGGCAACTACTGCCGCGGCGGCGCCTACATCTCGCGCCTCCTCGCCTGCCCGAGCGTCGCCATCCTCCCCGCGGAGATGAGCCGGGAGCGTTTCGACTGGCTCAAGACCATGGCCGAGGAAGTCATCGCGACTCCGGGATGTGAATCCAACGTCAAAGAGATCTTCGACAAGTGCGTCGAGCTGCAGAAGACCCGCAGCGATGTCGTCATCTTCAACCAGTTCGATCAGCTTCCCAACCATCTCTGGCACTATGCGGTCACGGGACCGGCGATGGAAGAGGCCTTCCGCGCGATCGGCGGGACCGGGGCCCATGTGGGCGGCGTCGTGCTCTCCTCGGGCTCAGCCGGAACGCTCGGCTCGGGCTCCTACATCAAGGAAAAATTTCCCGGGGCGAAGCTCGCGGTCGGCGAGGCCCTGCAGTGCCCGACCATCCTCGAGAACGGTTTTGGCGGCCACCGCATCGAGGGCATCGGCGACAAGCACATCCCCTGGATCCACAATTTCCGCGACACGGATGCGGCGGTCGGCGTCGACGACGAGCTTCCGATGCGCTTCATCCGCCTCTTCAACGAACCTGAGGGCAGGAAGGCCCTCATCGGGGCGGGCGCAGACCCGGCCGTCGTCGGGAAGCTCGACTGGCTCGGCATCTCCGGCGTCGGCAACCTCATCGCGGCGATCAAGTTCGCCAAATACTACGAGCTCGGCGAGGACGACATCGTCTTCACGATGTTCACGGATTCGATGGCGATGTATCAGTCGCGCCTCGCGGAGCTCACCGCGGAGCGCGGCCCCTACGACCAGCGCCAGGCGGACCGCGACATCGACAGGCTTGCGGGGCTCTCCGTCGACTATGTGTTCGAGATGAGCCACGTGGACAGGCGCCGCGCGCACAATCTCAAGTACTTCACCTGGATCGAACAGCTCGGCAAGGACCTCTCCGAACTCCGCGAGCAGTGGGACGACTATCGCGCCTACTGGGGCGGGCTGCACGGACAGGTCGGAGCGCTCGACGCGCTGATCGAAGAGTTCAACGCGGAGGTGCTGAAGTGATCCTCCTGAAGGATTGCTTTGCCGCCGCCGTGCCGGCGGGGACGACCGAAACGGGCGCCAGCCGCGCCAGCAGCCTCTCCGGCGCGCCCGATATGCGGGGCACATCGGGCGCGAGTGGGACACCCGCAGCCCCCGCCCCGGCCGCGCGCCGCCGCTTCGACCTCCTACGAGGAGTCGACATCCTCATCGACGGCAGGCGCATCGCGAAGATAGCGCCGAGCATCGAAGCTCCCGAGGGCGCCACGGTGATCGATGCCTCCAGCCACGTCGTCCTCCCGGGCCTCGTGAACACGCACCATCACTTCTACCAGACACTCACCCGCAATCTGCCTGCGGTTCAGGACGCAAAGCTCTTCGACTGGCTCGTCTACCTGTACGAAATCTGGAAATACCTCGACCCCGAGGCCGTGTACTGGTCGAGCATGCTGGCGATGGCCGAACTCGCCAAGACCGGATGCACCCTCACGACCGACCACCACTACCTCTATCCCGCGGGCTTTGGCGGCGATATTCCTTCCCTCCAGTTCCGCGCGGCCGCCGATATCGGCCTCAGGTTTGCGCCGACCCGCGGCTCTATGTCCCGCTCGAAAAAAGACGGAGGCCTGCCGCCCGACACGACCGTCCAGGACGAAGACGCCATCCTCGCCCACAGCGAAGAGACGCTGCGCCGCTTTCACGACCCCGCGCCCGACGCCATGCGCAAAGTGGCTCTGGCCCCCTGTTCCCCCTTCTCCGTGAGCGAGAGGCTGATGAGAGACTCTGCCGCACTTGCGCGTCGATATGGCGCCCGCATCCACACGCACCTCGCCGAAACAAGCGACGAGGACGACTACTGCGTGGAAGTGTACGGCCGCCGACCCCTCGAGGTGATGCGCGACTGCGACTTCGTCGGACCCGACGTCTGGTACGCGCACGGCATCTTCTTCAACGACGGGGAGCTCGACTTCCTCGCCAAGAGCGGCACGGGCGTTGCGCACTGCCCCTCGTCGAACATGCGCCTCGGCTCCGGGATTTGCCGCGTGCGCGAGATGCTCGACCGCGGCGTGCCCGTGAGCCTCGCGGTGGACGGCTCAGCCTCGAACGACAGCTCGGACATGCTCGGCGAAGTGCGCCAGGCTCTCCTTCTGCAGCGCATCAAGTACGGCGCTGCAGGCCTCACCGCGGGCGAAGCCATGTACATCGCCACCCAGGGCGGCGCCCGGATCCTCGGCTTCGACCAGGCGGGCGCGATCGCCGAGGGCAGGCTCGCCGACCTCGCACTCTTCAATGTGATGAAGCTCGAGTATGCCGGGGCCCTCTCCGACCCCCTCGCGGCCCTCCTCTTCTCCGGCTACAGCCACGGCGTCGACTATCTCATCGTCAACGGCCGACAAGTGGTGCGCCGCGGCCTCCTCGTGGGGGCCGACGAGGAGATGATCCGTCGCAACGCGCTCTCTGCCTGCGGGCGCATGTACAAAAAAGCAGGTATCCTGTAATTTGACCCCGGAGGAGCACATGGACGAGATTCGCTCACTGATCGGGCGGCTGCGCGGCAAGCGCATCGATATGGCAGGCAGGGACTTTCTCCTCACCTGGGAAAAGACGCCGGACGAAATCGAGGCCACCTTCCTTGTCGCCGATATCCTGCGTGCGATGCGCGAGCGCAACATCAGCCCCCGCGTCTTCGATTCAGGCATCGCCGTATCGAACTTCCGCGACAATTCCACCCGCACGCGCTTTTCCTTCGCATCCGCCTGCAACCTTCTGGGCCTCTACATTCAGGACCTCGACGAGGGCAAGAGCCAGATCGCCCACGGCGAAACCGTCCGCGAAACCGCGAACATGATCAGCTTTCTCACCGAAGCGATCGGCATCCGCGACGACATGTACCTCGGCGAAGGCGACCGCTACCAGCGCGAAGTCAGCAAAGCCCTCGACGACGGCGTCGCGGCTGGAGTCCTGCCGTCAAGGCCGACCATCGTCAACCTGCAGAACGACATCGACCACCCGACGCAGGCGATGGCCGACTTTCTGCATCTCGCGCACCACTTCGGCGGGCTGGACAGGCTGAAGGGCAAGAGAATCGCCATGAGCTGGGCGTACAGCCCCTCCTACGGCAAGCCCCTCTCGGTGCCCCAGGGGATCATCGGGCTCGCGAGCCGCTTCGGCATGGACATCGTTCTGGCCCATCCGAAGGGCTACGACCTCATCCCCGAGGTCGTGGAGATGTCGAAGCGGCAGGCCGTCGCATCGGACGGAAGTTTCGCCTTCACCGACTCCATGGACGAGGCGTTCGAAGATGCGGACATCGTGTATCCGAAGAGCTGGGCGCCCTACGAGGTCATGCTCCGCCGCGTACCCCTACTCCACGCCGGCGATAGGGACGGGCTCAAGGCGCTCGAAAAAGAGGCGCTCGCCAACAACGCCAAGTTCATGGACTGGGAGTGCACCGAAGAGAAGATGAAGCTGACCAGGAACGGGAAGGCCCTCTACATGCACTGCCTGCCCGCGGACATCACCGATGTCTCATGCGAAGCAGGCGAAGTCGCCGCGAGCGTCTTCGACCGCTACCGCGATGACACCTACCGGGAGGCGAGCTACAAGCCCTACATCATCGCGGCGATGGTTCTCCTCGGCAAATTCGCCAGCCCTGCGGACCTCCTCGACGGCCTCCTGGCACGGGGAAAACAGAGGGTCTACGGCGCATGACGGGCCTTCTCTGCAAAGACTGAAACCACAAAGAAATCGAGTCGAATATGCGACGGGCTGCCCACATGGCAGCCCGCTTTTTCTGTGGACACCCGGGCTTGCGGGTGCTCCCGGATAGAGGGGAAACCCATGCCTAAAAGCCCCGCGCCCGTCTGAGGAATAGACATGACTAACAATCCAAAGGCGCCCACGTGCAGGCTGCGCGCCCACGCTCAAAACGGCCCATGCAGACGGCGTTTGGAGAAACGCTACACCTGCCCGGCCTTCTCCCTCTCGAGTAGATAATCGCGGAGCACTGCCGCCTGGTTGAATTCGGAGTCGCGCGACGCAAAGAGGAGCGTGAGCCGCCTCTTCTGCGCGAGTGACAGAAGCTCAGCCACTTCCTGCGGTTTCGAGTCGAGCTCCGCACGGTAGCTGCGCCTGAACTCCTGCCACCTTGCCTCGTCGCGCTTTGCGGGGTCGTGCTCGCACAGCTTCCGTGTTTCTGCGCTGGGGGCGACCGTCTTGAGCCACTTTTCGGCGCCGAGTCTCTCTTTTGTCAGCCCCCGCGGCCAAAGCCGGTCGACGAGGACGCGGATCCCGTCCTCCGGCTGAGCCGGCTCATAGACTCTCTTGATGCAAATATCGAGCATAGGTCATATCCTTTGTTATACAGAAGCTGTCGCGCTTGCGAGCGATAGCATTTTCAGCAAAAAACAAGTCGATTTCATTGTTCACCTCCGTCGTTTCAAAGAAACAATAAAATCCAAAAAGGTTAGTGTAGGCCTCTAGGAAAACTAAAAATGTATTCCCCTTCCCTAATGTAGTTCATGACGCATGTTTTATCTACGCAAGCACAAGAGAAATATTCAATTTCCTGATCGCGTCGATGTAGGACTGCCCCAGCTCTTTCGTCGTTACTATCAGGTTAAACCTTTTCAGGTCGGAAATTTTATAAAGCGACACATTCCCGAATTTCGTGTGATCGGCCACAAGAATTAAGTAATCAGAAACCTTAAAAATATTCCTTTTTACACCAACCTCAAAAATGGAATAATTGGTTATCCCACTTTCAATATCCACCGCGTCGGCGGACATGATCGCCTTGTCGACATGAATTTGAGTGAGCATTTCCTCGGCAAAGCTTTCTCCGATCGTATAAAACCCCGTTCTTACCGTCCCGCCAACAATCATAGATTCTATCTTTTCATATTTCGCCAGTTCTTCGGCAATTTTTATATCAAGGCTCACCACACGCAGCGATTTTTTCTTGTAGAGCTGTTCGGCAATATACAGGCAGGTCGTCCCCGAATCCAGAAGAAGACTTTCATCATCCTTAATATACTCAAGCGTCGCGCTGGCGATACGCTTTTTAAGCTCCCGGTTCACATGGAGTTTCCGCTCGAATTTATACTCAAGATTCCCCGATGTATTTTCCCATGCCATACCTCCATGAAAGCGCGTAATCGAGGGGTCGTTCTCGGCGAGCCTGATAATATCACGCCGGGCGGTCGCTTCCGAGATTTTCAGATGTTCACACAATTCTCTTATCGAAAGTGTGCCCTTTTCTTTAAGCAAAAACTGAATCTGCCTAATCCTCTCCGATTGATTCATATTACCGACCCCTTCGCACCTCAACTATATTTGAATAATACTTCTTATGCTCGAAATTTTCAATAGAAAACAACAAAATCGTTCATATTTTGATTGACAAAATTATCAAATAATCTTATTATGATTGATATGGCATCTATTCAATCTATATATGATTGATTCTTTTCTAAAAACCTGCAACAAAGGAGATCAAAACATGAAGGATGCGGGACTGGGTATCGATATCGGGACTACTTCGGTAAAAGCCGTCATTTCTGACAGCGATGGCTGTATTGTTTTCGAAACAACCCGATATCATGACCTCATCAGCCCCGCGGCGGGATACGCGGAGGAAAACCCATCCTGCTGGGAAAAGAATCTCTATTCAATTCTTTCTGAAATAAGCAGTAATTTCGATACTTCCAGGATCGCCGGTATATGCGTCTCGGGGATGGTGCCAACGCTCATACTTTGNGATTCGTCGGGAATACCCCTCTACAACTCGATTCAGCAGAACGACGCGCGGGCCATTAAAGAAATTGCCGAATGGAAAAATAAAATAGATGAAAATGCCTATTTCTTTTTAACGGGCAATACGGTCAATCAACAGGTACTCTTCCCTAAAATTTCCTGGTTCCAAAAAACACACCCCGAAATCTGGCGACATACGCGGACGATTCTCGGTTCATATAATTATGCCGCGTTTCTTCTTACCGGTGAGCTCAGTCTTGATAAGAACTGGGCGCTGGAAAGCGGGCTGTGGCGTATCCATGACTCATGCTGGGATACGGATATGTTGAATGCGGCCGGACTCAACGAAGACTATTTCCCCGCAGTAAAAGAGACGTTTGAAATTTTGGGATATACAAGCACAACAATAAAAAACATGACAGGTTTTCCCGAAGGCGTACCTGTCACCACCGGCATTGCCGATCATGTCTCTTCTGCCTTTTCCGCGGGAGTACAGGAAGAAGGCGATCTGCTTCTGAAAATTGGCGGGGCGGGTGACATTCTGTACGCGACGAAGACACTCACTCTGAACAGAAAATTGTTCATCGATTACCACCCCATCGAGGGAACATATCTTCTGAACGGCTGCATGGCTTCCAGCGGCTCCATTGTCAAGTGGCTTATGGANAACTATGGGCCTGCAGGATTNTTTGACGGCATTACTCCCGAGGCGGAAAGGCTTCCACCAGGCTCTGAAGGATTGATTCTTCTGCCCTATNNTTTTCTGGGAGAGAAAACCCCTATTTTTGATACACAGGCGCGAGGCGTCTATTTCGGTCTCAATCTGAGCCATCGCAGAGCTCATTTGTTCCGGGCGGTGCTCGAGGCGGTTGCGTATGGTTTTCAGCATCATATAGAAACGCTGCAGGAGAGCGGATGTGAAATAAAACGTGTCTTCCTGTCCAACGGAGGAGCCAGGAGTCCTCTCTGGAAAAAGATAGTTCTGGATGTCATCGGATATTCAGGAATATATATCCCCGACCATCCGGGTTCAAGCATGGGAGCCGCACTGATCGCCCTGCACAGCACGGGAGTCGATCCAAACTGGAACACGTTGCGCAAATTCCTTTCAAAAGGAGAGATTATTAGATTCTCTGAGGAGAATCATTATCAATATTTGAGGTTTTATGAATTATATAGAAAATTGTATGAAACCTTAAAACCTCTCTTCGTCGATCTGGCGCAGATATGCACAAAGGAGATGTCTCATGAAAACNNGATCGAAAGTAAGGTGGCATTTATCACCGGCGCGGCCTCGGGAATCGGCCTCGCCATTTCAAAGCGACTGGCGCGGGATGGGGCGATCCTGGCCATGACCGATCGGAATGAGTCCCAACTCAATGCATCGCTTGACCAAATAAAGAAAATTTCTCCAAAAAGCCACGCCTGGGTCATGGATGTCACAGACCCGCAGGGAATCCGCGCGACAGTGAAAAACGCCATAAGCACGTTCGGTGTCATAGATATCCTTGTGAACAATGCGGGTGTATCGACGATGAATCGAATCACCGACCTGACCGAGGAAGAATGGGACTTGAATATGAATGTCAATCTGAAGGGTGTCTGGAGGGTNCACAAAGAAATCGTGCCACTTATGATAAAGAGAAAATGCGGTAAAATAATTTGCACAGCCTCCATGGCGTCCAAACTGGGCGCTCCGCTGCTCGCCCATTATTCGGCGTCGAAATTCGGTGTCCTCGGTTTTGTCCAGGCAGTCGCGAAGGAACTCGCGGAATATGGAATAACCGTAAATGCTGTCTGTCCCGGTTTTGTCGCCACAAGCATGCAAGACCGCGAGATTGTGTGGGAGGCGAAATTGCGCGGCATCGATGATCCAGAAAAGGTCCGTCAGGAATATATCGCCATGACGCCACTCAAACGCTTGTGCATGCCCGAAGATGTCGCCAATGTGGTGAATTTTTTGGCCTCACCTGACGCGGATTTTATGACAGGCCAAGGCATAAACGTGACAGGTGGCGCCTGTGTCCACTGATACCATCCATAACGGCATGCTTGCCGTGGCGCTTGCGGCGGGTGAGCGGTTGCGGGAGCTTTTCCTNCACAAAGATCTGAATATCCGTGAAAAGTCTGGCCCGGCNGATCTGGTGACAAAGGCGGATATCGAAGCTACGGAGATCGCTCTTGAGCTGCTGGAACGNGTACTTCCCGGTGTCCATGTGGTCGGCGAGGAATCTGGCGGGGAAGCGACGGATTCTGAATGCTTTTTTCTGGACCCCCTTGATGGCACCCTGAATTTTGTACACGGGTATCCGGAATTCGCCATTTCCCTCGGATTCTGGAAAGGCGCAAGCGCGCTTGCCGGTGTCGTATATAATCCGATCTCCCGCAACTGCTACACAGCTGTATCCGGTCATGGCGCTTACAAAAATGGAGCGCCGATAAGGAGCTCTCACGTGACTGCGCTNGGCCTTTCCCTCATCGGCTCCGGCTGGCCCTATGACCGTTCACGGACCGAACGGAACGTGTACCGCATTGGAAAAATACGAAACCTCAGCCAGGATATCAGAACTTTTGGCAGCGCGNNGGCACTTGCGCTTTGCCTTGTCGCAGAAGGAGTCCTGGACGGGTACTTCGAAGAAGGACTCGACTCATGNGATATCGCCGCAGGAGCCGTGATCGCACAAGAAGCAGGGGCGCGGGTCTCTGATTTCGAATCCGGAGAATTCTTCCTCAGAGAGGGTGAAATAATGGCCTCAGGGGCCGGCATCAGTGCCCAGCTGGCCGAGGGCTCTGAGGATTTCTTAAAAATTGACCAATAAGGATATAAGGAGAAAACATGAGTTGGCTGGATGATCTATTTGGCGTTAAGAAACCCATCATTGCGATGTGTCATCTACAGGCGATGCCNGGCGATCCGCGCTACGATCGCAACAAAGGCATGGACTGGATTATCGAAAAAGCCTATGAGGACCTCAAGACTCTCCAGGAAGGCGGTGTCGACGGCGTGATGTTTTCGAATGAGTTCAGCCTTCCTTATTTGACCAGTGTCAAACCCATTACCACTACTTCCATGGCAAGTGTCATTTCCCGGCTCAAGAGAGAAATTAAAGTGCCGTATGGAGTAAATGTGCTCTGGGATTCAAGTGCTTCGCTGGATCTTGCGGTCGCCGTGAGTGCCTCATTTGTAAGAGAGATTTTTACAGGGGTTTATGCGAGCGATTTCGGATTATGGAATACCAACTGCGGTGAGACAGTGCGGCACCAGCATGAAATCAGCGGGGAAAATGTAAGGCTTCTGTTCAATATCGTGCCTGAGGCAGCAAAGTACCTGGCCAGCCGCGATATCGTGGAAATCGCCAAGACTACCGTATTCAATGATCAACCCGATGCATTATGCATTTCAGGAATCACCGCAGGCGCGGAGACCTCCTTTCCCATGCTTGAGGCGGTCAAAGCGGCGGTATCCGATACGCCGATCTTTGTAAATACCGGCGTAAATAAAGACAACGTGAGACGTCAGCTGTCGATTGCGGACGGAGCGATTGTCGCNACGGCCTTCAAGAAAATGGGCTCTTTCTTCGAGCAGGTGGATAGATACAGAGTCGAGGAATTCATGAGCACCGTAAAAGAATTCAGGATGCAGCGATGAGGCACACAGCCTTTTATGCCTCACTGCTTTATACCATCGGAGAAAACGAGGGACAAGTATGTACGACGCGATTGAAATAGTCAATATAACAAAACATTTCGGCAATACCACCGCGGTAAACAATGTGTCCCTGAAAATCAGAAACGGAGAGTTCATCACGCTGCTGGGACCGAGCGGATGCGGCAAGACCACGCTGCTCCGGATGATCGCAAATTTCGAGAAGCCTGATGATGGAAACATTAAAATCTTTGGGAAGATAGCCAACAACATACCGCCGGAANNAAAAAGAGATATTTCAATGGTATTTCAAAATTATGCACTATTCCCCAATATGAATATCCAACGGAACATCGCCTTCCCCATGCTTATCGCAAAAAAAGATAAAGGGGAGATAGACCAAAGGGTCAAAGAACTTCTTGCGCTGATCAAAATGGAAGGCTTTGAAAAGAGAAAAATTACGGAGATTTCCGGCGGCCAGAAGCAGAGAGTGGCATTGGCGAGGGCTCTCGCGAGGGATCCGAAGGTCTTGCTGCTGGATGAACCTCTGGCGGCTCTGGACGCGAAAGTTNNCAGGCTGGAACTCAGAGTTGAAATAAAAAAAATACAGCAGAAAATCGGTGCGACGACAGTATATGTCACGCACGATCAGGAGGAAGCGCTCTCGATATCGGACAGAATTGTGNNGGTGATGAACAAAGGGGTCATTCAGCAGATCGGCGATCCTACTGAGATATACAATAGACCCGCCAACCTGTTTGTCGCGCATTTTGTAGGTATCATGAATTTCATACAAGGCAGCGTGTCTCAAAATGGAAAAGAAATGAACATTCTCGGTAAAAAAATTGCCTGTCAGCCGAATATTGATGAAAAATTCAAAGGCCGCGATATTGTCGTCGGCATAAGGCCTGAAAAGTCCAGTCTGAGCAATCATGAATCCTCCAATTCGATNGAAACGTGTTTTCCTGTGAAGATTTCAGTCGTCAATTTTCTCGGCCCGATCGTGAGAGTGGAAACGGAAATTCGCGAAGGAATGGCCTTCATCGTCGATATGACCCAGGATGACTTTTACAGGGCGGATCTGTCGAAGAACCTTTTTGTCAGGTTCAACGCGCGCGATCTCATTCTTCTGGAATCTGAGAGAGGAACCTCATGAAAATCTTTTTCTTGCAATTCTCTGAATTCTCAAGAGAAAGGAGGAGTATAGACTTATATACAATCGTGATTCTCTTTTCTATCAATTATCACATTTCTTTACAGGAGGCAAAGTTATGAAGAAAGCAATGCTGTATGTGTTCCTTTCATTGCTTCTGACCGCTTCATTGTATGCGGCGGATACGAACTGGGGACAGGTCTCGAAAAATGTGCCCGGGGATCTCAACACTCCTTATATCCGTTCGCTGTGGGAAGCCGCGATGAAAGAGGGGCAAGTTATTTATTCCTATGGAATGCCTGACGTATGGGCGAACTATGGGGGCATTTTCGGTGATTTCAAGCGTATTTTCGGGATTGAGCACACNGATATCGACATGGGCAGCTCAATCGTGCTCGCGCGAATGACCGAAGAGAATGCCAGCAAGAACGATATCGCCGATCTAAAACCATCGCTCGCCGCGATACTCGCGGACAAAAACCTCACCGCAGATTACAAATCGCTCAACTGGAAGACTATNCCTGAAAACCAAAAGGGGCAGACAACGAATGGCAGTGTATGGCAGGCTGCTTACAAGGGTGTCCTCGGATTCCTTGTGAACAAGAACATGGTAAAGAAAATNCCCAGGAAATGGCAAGACCTGGCCGATCCTCAGTACAGAGATCTTCTGGAATATCTTGATCCAAGGGCTACCGGAACGGGAGTCACCACCGTTGAAGCCGTTTCCTACGCTGTCAGCCATGATCCCTACAATTATCAGGCCGGTATAGATTTCCTTAAAAAACTTCATGATATGAAAGTCGTACTTTCGGTCGAGCCCAAAACCCAGGTCGCGAAAATTCAGATAGGGGAAACGGGAATCCTGGTGAATTTCGATTACAACCTCNNAATGCAATGGAAGAACGAACTAGGAGTCCCCGCGGAAGTCGTGATTCCCGAAGACGGGACCATCGCTTCCGGCGGCGCCGTAATCATGGCCAAGAACGCGCCTCATCCCAATACCGCGAAGCTTTTTATGGAGTTTCTTTTCTCGAAATACGGGCAGAGTCTATTCTATGAGGGGTATGTCAGCCCCGTTCTTCCTGATGCCTCTATACCGGAAAAAGTAAAAAGTAAACTGCTTCCAGCTTCTGAATACAAAGATGTAAGGTTCATTGATTATCAGAAAGAGCAGGAAGCAACCTCAAAATTGCAGGAATATTACAACAAGGTAATGGGCAGCAAGTAACGTCACGCCAGGGAGGGAGTATTCCCTCCCTGATTCGGAAGGAATCAGGGTATGCTCAATAGAAAATTCATTTTCATTCTTATCGCGCCGATTATCGCTTTTATTGTCCTCTTCATCATATATCCTTACATTACAATTGTTATCAACAGTTTTAAATCAAATACCAGCGGACAATTCACTTTTCTGAACTGGAAGAATCTTTTCGCGCTCCCACAATATCTCAACGCCGTAAAAAATTCCTTGTTGTTTGCCGGTGCTTCAACCCTCATCGCGGCTTTTTTCGGAACTATAATCGGCTGGATATCACTGCGGTTTTCCGAGCAAACCATCGGGAAGCTAAAGGCGATCTTCTCGATACCCATGACACTTTCCGGCCTCGTCGTCGCCTTTTCGTTCATAGTATTGCTCGGCAGAAGCGGTATTTATAATACCCTGATTTCTTCGCTTGACGCCAATTTCATGCGCTTCAATCTTTATTCATGGAAGGGATTGCTCACCGTCTATTGTTTTTACAATATTCCTCTTTTTTCTATGACAATGATGAGCGTTTTCAGAAATCTGGATATAAGTCTTGTGGAAGCCTCGAAAAACCTGGGGGCAAGTAAGCTGCAGACATGGTTCTATGTGATTATCCCCAATCTCGCTCCCGGTTTCATATCGGCGCTCTCATTGGTTTTTGCGAGCATGATGGGAGCGTTCGGCACCGCCCTTGCATTGACTGGTCTGTCGAAAATACTGCTTTCGCTCCTTATCTGGTCGACCGCATCAGAGAGTAATTTCAATATTCCTCAGGCTGATGCCATGGCCACCCTTCTGGCCATCATCATCTACATTTCGCTTTTCTCTTTTTTAAAACTCGAGAAGAAACTCTTGGGAGACTGAATATATGAAAGCGAAAGCTGCAAATAAGATTATAGCCGTTCTCGCGGTACTCTACGTTGTTATACCCCTGACAATGCTGGTCATTTATTCCTTCAGCACATATTGGCAGGGGCTTCTTCCAAGCGGGCTCACCTTTAAGTGGTATTCCTTTCTTTACCGTAACCCTAAAATATTCCCTTCATTGATTATCTCATTTATCGTCGCATTCAGCGCCGTGGTACTGAACATATTCATTGTGGTTCCCGGGGCGTACGCGATCAACTACATCAAAAACATCAGGCTGAAATCGCTTTTGAAACAACTTTTCTCGATTTTGCCGCTTATTTTCCCCCCGCTTATCATTGGTCTGGGATTAATGCAGAGTTTCAACAGACACCCTTTTCAGATTTCAGGTACTATCTATATCGTAATAATTGCCCATGCGCTCCTGGGATTCCCTTTCATGTTCAGAAATGTTGATGCCTCTCTAAGGACAATCGATGAAATCACTCTGTCCGAAGCGGCCGCCAGTCTCGGCGCCGGTTTTTTCCAGAGAATGAGACATATCATCATTCCGAATATCATGCCTGGAATTCTCTCCGGCTCTCTCCTTGTCTTTGCGATCTCTTTAGGCGAATTCGAAGTTACCAGCATGATCGCCGGTTTCAATACCCGGACACTGCCACTAGTACTTTTTCAGCAACTAAGAGATGATTTTCGGGCAGCAAGCGCAATGGCGGCATTTCTGGTATATATCTCGCTTTCCGCATTGCTCCTCATAACCAGCCTCCAGAAAAAGATAGAATAGAAGGATATAGTCCATGCCTGATGTATATGCCCATATCGTCTTTGCCGATATTGTCGCGGGGCGCCTTGGCCTGAACCTCGACAAGAGTCTTCTGTATTTCGGATCACAGGGGCCTGATATTATAGGATTCATGTTCCCGTCGCTGTCTGGCCAAATGCATGATGGTGACGCTCTGCTGCTCGAGAAACTGGCTGGCGATGAAAAACTATTCCCGGTATACATCGGGTATCATACTCATTTTTCGCTTGATAATAGACTGCATCCCATAATAAAATCACACTCGCCCACATTGAAAACACACTTGCTGATAGAATCATGCCTTGACCAGATAATCGTACAAAAATACTGGAAGAAGGAACTATGCCTATTGAAAATGGATGATTATATCCCTGTCACGATACCCGACTATATCTCAACGACATTGGATACAATAATCAATGCAGAATTCTCTTTCAAATTGCCTGAACAATTTTGGAAATCGGCGCTCGAGAATTATTTCAGAATATATAAGGAAGCCCTAGAAGGGAAAAGTGATGTAGTAATAAGCTATTCTGAATATCCACAAAAAACATTAGAGGACTTACTGGGTTTGAATGACTTCAGAAAACTGACAGATGCCTTCGGCAATGCAGTTGAGGAGGAAACCTTATCTTTGTCATCTTGCATAAAACTAAAAAAGCCAAGCGGCTTGAAAAATACTCCCATGCCGCTTGACCTTTCTCATAGATGAAAGAGCCTCCATTAATAATTATTTTTCACTCCCCCGGCATCTGCACATGCTCGGCGACAAATTCGCGGTAGACGGCGTTGTTCGCCAAGAGCTCGGAATGTGCCCCGAATCCGGTAATACGCCCGTTTTTCAGGAAGAGGACGCGGTCGACATACTGGATGCTCGAGAGGCGGTGGGAGACGGCGATCACCGCCGCCCGGGCAAATTCGGGCATCTCCGCGAGCGAGCGCCAGAGCGCCTCTTCGTTGTTGGTGTCGAGGGATGCGGTCATGTCGTCGAGCAGAAGGAGGGCCGGATAGCCTGCCAGCGCCCTCGCGATGGCGATTCTCTGCTTCTGGCCTCCCGAAACGCTGGTGCCGCGCTGGCCGAGCTTGGTCTCGAGGCCATCGGGGAAGGCCGCGATCTCATCGGTGAGTCTCGCCACCTCGACCAGGCGCGCGAGCTCGCTCTCGGGCAAGCTCTGTCCCTCGCGGCAGCCAAACAGGATGTTCTCGCGGATCGNTCCGCTGAAGAGGAGCGGATCCTGGGGGACATAGCCGATGAGCCNCCGGCGCTCCTCGGGGTCCAGGGCGCGCACGGACTTTTCATTGATGGTCACGCGCCCGCTTCGGGGCTCCAGGAGGCCGAGCGCTGTCTTGACGAGTGTGGTCTTGCCTGAGCCGACAGGTCCGATGACGAGGATTTTCTCGCCGGGGAATATCTCGAACTTGACATCGGTGATCGCGGGTCTGCTCTTGTGTTCGTAATACACGGTCGCCTTTTCGAACCTGAGGGACTGTAAGGGCGCTTTCGCCTTGGCTTCCGGCGCTCCCGATACGTCCCTCGGGGGCTCCGCCGACACAGTCCGACCGGCACTCTCCGCGGGTCGGCCCGCTTTCCCTTTGTGCCCCGCCTTCTCTTCCGGCGTATAGTCGCGCATCTCTTCCAGACGGTCGATGTTCACAAAGGCCCGTTTTCCGAACACGAAGAGCTGCGGGATGTCGAGGACCGGGTAGATGAGCATATTGAGATAGTTATAGAAGGCGTAAAAGGTCCCGATCGAGATTGTGTGCCTTGTGACCATGAGCCCGCCGACAAACACAAGGGCGATCTGGGCCACATAGTCTATATACTGGTAGATGAGCTGCATCACGGTCTCGAGCCTGATGACTCCCATCTCCGTCTCGAAGCGTCGCCCGAGGGCATCCCGGAAAAATTTCGTGTATTTCTCTTCGCTCGCAAAGGCCTTTATGACGCGCACGCCCGAGAAGCTCATCTCGAGCTGGTTGTTGATCGCGGAGATCGCCTGCTCGTTCTTGTTGACGCGGTCGTAGATGGCGGCCTGTGTCCTGGCGAAGACGAAGAGCATGATGGGCAGGGATGCGAGCGATGCGAGCGCAAGCCGCCAGTCGAGGCTGAGCATCGCGGCGACGCAGAAGGTGACTTTGCTCGCAGACTCCACCGCCCTGAAAATGCCCGAGCAGAGAAACCAGGACAGTTTCGGGAAATCGGAGATATCCGAAGTCAGGCGCGTAATCACATCGCCCGATCGGAATTTGCCGAAGAAGCGCATGTCTTTCCCGACGACTTCGCCGAAGTATTTTTTTCTGACAAAGTAATCGAAGACGATGTTCAGGGCGCCCCGGACCCNCGGAAAGGTGCCCGAGATAAAACCCGCAACGCCGATCGCCACAAAATACAGCGCGATGCGCCTCACCTGTGCCATGGCGACATCTTCGCTCATCTTGCTGTCGATCGCATGCTCCAACAGGTCGAAGAGCTGCTTGGTCAGCAGCGGGAAGGCGACAGCCACCGCGCTCGACAGGAGCGTCAAAAAGAGAAGGAGCCAGATGAGTCCCTGGCGTTCGCGCCACACTTCGCGGATCCAGCGGATATGGAAAAACCTTGGGCGGACCGGGACCTGCGGGGCGTCTTCGGCCGGCCGGGCGGCTGATCCGGGAACAGAGCTCTTCTTCAGGTTCTTATTGCGCAGTGATTTCATGCGTGTGCCCTCTTCCTGGCCGGAAACTGCTGATCCACGAGGAGGCGGTATGCGGGCAAGTTCTGATAGAGACTCTCGTGTGTTCCCTCCGCATCAGCTGCCCTCCACTCAGAAAGAAAATCGTATCGGCCCTGAGCACCGAAGAGAGGCGGTGGGCGACGACGATCATCGTCCTGCCCTTGCGGAGGATGTCCATGCTCTCTTTGATGTGCTTTTCGGTCGTCATGTCCACATTGCTCGTCGCCTCATCGAGCAGAATGAGCCCCGGATTGGCTGCGAGCGCCCTCGCAAAAGAGACGAGCTGGCGCTCGCCGGAAGAGAGGTTCCCTCCCCTCTCCCAGAGGTTTGTCGCGAGTCCTTCGGGGAAGGCGTCTATCGCGCTGTCCACGTGGACGACCGATATCGCGTCGCGCACCTCGGCCTCGCTTATCTCTTCATGATAGAGCCTCGTATTTTCGAGCACCGAAACCGGGAACAGAAAGGATTCCTGCAGCACGAGGCCGATGTGCTTGCGCCACGCGCTGATGTCTATTTCGTCGAGGGGTACCCCGTCGATGAGGATATGGCCCTTCTGGGGATGGGCGAATCCGCAGATGAGGCTGATAATCGTGGACTTTCCTGAACCGCTCGCGCCGACGATGGCGGCGAAGCTGCCTTTCGGTATGACAAACGAGAGGTCGCGGAGAATCCACTCTTCGCCCTCGTACGCGAACCACACATGGTCGAAGCGGATTTCGTGGTCGAGGGACGGAGGTTTGCCGGAGCCCCGGTTGGGTTCTTCCGGAATCGCCATGATCTTCCGAATCCTCGAGAGCGAGGTCCGCGCCTGCTGGAGGCTCCGGAGGCTCTCCGCGATCTCCGCGATGGGCCGCAGGAGCCTGGCGCCGTACTCGACGAACAGCAGGATCATGCCGAGCGTCATCGTGCCCCTGAGCACCTGCGGCGCATAGAGCAGGAGCAGCGCGACAATAAAGAGTGGCCCGATCAGCGACTCCAGCACCGACATCATCGTATATTCGATGAGCGAGATGCGCACTTCGAGCGATACCCGCTGTTTGGCTCCGACATCGAGTTCGGCCTCGGCCCAGCCGGTCCGCCCGTAGGCCTTCAGCACCTCGATGCCCTGGATGAACTCCGTCACCTTCGCCACGATCGCGGCGTAGAAGGAGCGCGCCTTTTCGTACATCGAGAAAATCTTCGAAAAGAATACGATCAGAAAAGTGAGGAGCAGGACGGAAACGCCTGCCATTATGAGCGCCAGCCTCGGCACCAGGGCGAAGGTCACCACAAAGATGCCGATCATGGTGAGGATATTCACGATGAGGTTTGCACCCAGGTTCGAGAACATGTCCCGCACGCGCTCGGTGTCGGTCTCTGTCCGCGACATGAGCTCGCCGACGGGGTGCTTGTCGAAAAACGACATCGGCAGTTTCAGGAGATGCGAAAAAAGGTCCTGTTTTATCAGTGTCACGATCGAAAGCCCGAGGCGGGCCAGCAGCATCATGCCGACGTAGCTCAGCAGGCCCGTCACCGACACGATGCCGAGAAAGGCAAAGGCGTATGTCAGAAGAAGCCCCGTATTCTCCTTCGGAACCGCGACATCGATAATCTGCTTGAGTATGAAGGGCCCCGCGAGCTGGCCCAGCGCGATGAGTATCATCACCGCCAGCCCCGGCAGGGCGAGCATTCTGTAGCGCGAGAGGTAGCCCAGAATCGTACGCAGATAGTCGTTTTGAACTGATTTTTTTGTCATACTTTGAATCAAAAATTCTCAGGTAGCCTGAATGCCTCATTCGCCCCCGTTGGCGGGCTTATCCAAAATCACAAAAGCTTCCTATTCTATACTGGCTTTCAGTAAATGTGCAAGCTTTATTGGATATATTGCCCAATAAAAAGGCAGCGCAGCGGAACCGCGGTCTGCGGCCCTTGCTGCGCTGCCCCGACATCGTCCTTTGTCTTACTTATACAGAGGCCCGAGCGCCGAACAGGCCCGGTAATCGGCCCCTTCGGGGTCCATGCCGAACGCGTTCCAGCAGCTCGGCCTGAAAATCTTCTCGGCGGGCACGTTGTGCATCGCCACGGGGATCCGGAGAATCGAGGCGAGGCTTATGAGGTCGGCGCCGATGTGTCCGTACGAAATCGCACCGTGGTTCGCCCCCCAGTTTGCCATCACGGAGTAGACGTCTCTGAAAGGACCGTTGCCGGTGAGGCGCGGCGCAAACCAGGTCGTCGGCCAGGTCGGATCGGTACGCAGGTCCAGGGTATTGTGGACCTCTTTGGGCAGCGTCGCGGTGAACCCTTCCGCGATCTGGATCATGGGCCCGAGGCCCTTCACGAGATTGATGCGGGTCATGGTGACCGGCATGCCGCCTTCGGTCATGAAATCGGACGAATACCCGCCGCCGCGGAAGTAGCCGAGGCTCGCGTAGCGCCATTGTGTCGCCTTGAGCGAGGCCTTCGCCTCCTCGGTCTCCACCTGCCACCAGGGTTTCATCGCAGGCTTGCCGCCCAGGCGCTGGCAGCCCGTGCCGTCGAGGCAGGTCGCCCCCGAATTGATGAGGTGAATAAAGCCGTGTTCGGCGATCCCCGAGGGCCTCCAGCCCGTGACACGCTGCACCGCTTCGGGGCTCCAGTAGGTGCGCACATCGGAGAAGATCTGGGCGCTTCCCGTCAGAAGATGCCCGAAGAGCATGGAGACGCCGTTCAGAGAGTCGTTCTCCGTGGCGACGAGGTAGGGCTGGCGTATGCCTGTCCAGTCGAAGCTCGAGTTGAGGATTGTCTCGAGAAAATCCCCGTTGGGGAAATGGTCGGTCCACTGCCTCTGTCCCTGGAAGCCGGCGAGAATGGCGTTGTGGCCGAGCGATTCCTCGATGAGCCCTTTGCGGCGCAGATCGGGGTTGCCGACCATCAGGTCGCGCACGATGATGGCCATCTTCGCGCTCATCTCCCAAACCTTGTCTTTCCGGGCGCGGGAGTGCTGCTGCGCAGGAGGATTGTTGTCGGGCCCTTCCGCGCAGTAGGTCTTGATCCACTCCATCGCGCGGCGGAATTCGGCCTCCGGATATATCTTCTCCTCGATGCGGCGGGTTATTTCGCTCATGTCGACATATTCGTTGCGCATGCCGAGGTATTCGCGGAAGAAGTCGGGGTTGACGATCGATCCCGCGATGCCCATGGCCACCGATCCGACGGAGAGATAGCTCTTCCNCCGCATCCACGCCGCGGCTATACCCGCGCGGGCGAAGCGGAGAATCTTCTCGGCGACGTCGGCCGGTATTCTGTCGATATCGCTGAGGTCCTGCACATCGTGCCCGTAAATGCCGAAAGCCGGCAGCCCCATTTGGGAGTGGGCGGCGAGGACGGCCGCCAGATACACCGCTCCGGGACGGTCCGTGCCGTTGAAGCCCCAGACACCCTTCACGGTGAGGGGGTCCGTGTCCATTGTTTCGGAACCATAGCACCAGCAGGGGGTCACCGTGAGCGTGACCGCCACCCCTTCGCGGGCAAATTTTTCGGCGCAGGCCGCGGCCTCGGCCACGCCCCCTATTGTGGAATCGGCGATGATGCACTCGACTTCTTCTCCCGTCGGATGGCGGAGATTCTGAGAGATGAGTTTGGCCGCCGCCTTGGCCATTCCCATGGTGATATCTTCCAGGGATTCGCGGACACCTCCGCGCCTGCCGTCGATTACGGGGCGAAGCCCGATCTTCGGCGCGTTTCCCTTAAGCCTGTTTCTGGGCTGCTGCAGAGCAAACTCTTTTGCCTGTTCCATGTCTTTCCTCCGATAGATTCATCCCGGCACTCATCGTGCGAGCGTGTGTTGTATCAATCGCGTCTTGAACCGAAGTATCTGCGGTCCAGGCGGTCCTTTCCTCTCAATTCTGTCCATGATGAGGTTTGCGGCGGCCCTGCCCATCTCGGCGATCGGCTGCTGCACGGCGTACCTGCAGTACCTCAGGAGCGGAGAATAGGGCATCTCGTCGAAGGCCGCAAAAGTGAACTGTTTTGCCCGTTCCCCGCCTTTGGAGATGAGATAGTTGGTCGCCCCCAGGTGTGTAAACACATTGACGATAAACCATGTCTCCGGCGAATCCGGGTCTTTGACGATCTCTTCCATGGTGCGGTAGCCAAAGGGGAGCGTGGGGTGACCGAAGCGCACGTAGCGCTGTTCGATTTCGAGCCCCTCTTCCTCCATCGCCCTGCAGTATCCGGCAAAGCGCCCCTTTGTGGTCGTCACATCAGGCTTTCCGCCCAGAAAGCCGATGCGGCGATGCCCCTCCCTGATCAGTGCCTTCACCGCTTCATAGCCCCCACCCTCATTGTCGGCGAGCACTTGGTCAGTCTCGTACCCGCTGAGCGCGCGGTCGACGAAGACAATAGGGATGTTCAGGGCGGAAATCTGCGAAAAATACGCATTCGAGCTGCCCATGGGGATGAGGACGATGCCGTCGACGAGGCGTTCGGCGAGGTGCATCAGGCTCTTCGCCTCTTCTTCCTCAGAGTCCCTCGACGTGCTCACGACGAGGGAATATCCCCGCAGTATCAGTTCCCGGTTCATGCTCTCCGCGATGAACATGAAAAAATCGCCCGAGAGGTCCGGAGCGACGACGCCGATCGTATGGGTCCGGCTGGTCTTGAGACTGCGGGCCACAAAATTGATCTTATAGCCGAGCGAGTCCATCGCTTCCAGCACGGCATTCTTCGTCTCATCGCGCACGCGGGGATCGTGGTTGAGGACTCGCGACACGGTGGCCGTGGACACGTTTGCCCTCTGCGCGACGTTCCTTATGGTTATGGTGTTCTGTGCCATTCGATAATGCCTTTTTCAGTCCACGACGGGCGGAACCCTTTCTTCAGGATAACGTTGCCATAGGGGACTGTTTCGCCCGTCATGACCACGGCAAAAGCCTTCTTGGCCCTCTCGTAAAAAGCGAAGCGCTCCATGCGCGCGATCGGAGGCGTGTCCGGCCAGTAGCGGTCGATGACCTCGCGGTATCTGCGCCCGGTCTCGGATCAAGAGCATCTCCTTCCGAGGGCTGCATCATGATCACCGGCGCATCGACATAGCTGTCGAGATTGATGAGCCTCAGAGCGCCGTCGAGGAGGTCGGGAATGCGTATGCCGTCGGCGCGCACCACGCGCGGATTGAGCGCATCGCCGCAGAAGAAAGCATCGGCAAGAACGATCTCGTCGCCGTGGCCCATCCGGTAGAGCACCGAAAGCAGTTCCGCCGAAATGCAGGGCTTTATTCCAATCAGCATATGCGCTCCTTTGTATTGAATGTCGGGATGAATCCCGGGGCGATGCGCACCGCCTCCGGATCGAAGACCGCCAGCTCGTGCAGCGTGGGCGGTTCGGCCCNCCGCTTCGTGCAGTCGAGGGCGGCCGACGACGTCGCGAGGCGCAGGGCTGCCCTGAGATTGTCCTCGCTCAAAGAGGCGAGGCTGTCGCGGTCGCGCACCTTGAGCCAGCCCAGACCCGNTAGAAGCGCCGCGTGGAAGCTGTCGCCCGCACCGATCGTATCGACGACCTTCACCCGCACCGCAGGGAATTCGAGGCGGTGCCGCCTCGTCACAATGATGGAACCGCGCTCCCCCAGAGTGAGCGCCACAAGTTCCGGCCCCAATGCCAGCACCTTCGCCGCTGCTGCTTCGGCGGGCATCTCGTACACCCATTCGAGGTCCGAGTCGCTCGCCTTTACAATTGCGCTGCGCCGGCACACCCACTCAAATCGGGCCCGGTATTCAGATTTTGACTGAATGAGGCTCGGTCTGACATTCGGGTCGAAACTTATGAGCCGCTGTCCATGTTCACGCTCGATCAGAGAGAAAATCGTCGAACACGAGGGTTCTTCGACGAGAGAGATGGAGCCGACGAGAAGAAACACTGCGCGCTCGGGAAGCTTCGCCGGCAGGTCCGCAGGCAAAAAAAAGCGGTCGGCCGCATCTGCCGAGTAGAAGGCGTATTTCGCGTTGCCCGCGCCGTCGCGCTCGACAAAGGCCAGGGTCACCGCCTGGTCGTTCCGCACAAGCAGGGAAGTGTCGACACCCGAATCCTGCAGTTTTGAGACGATCCTGTCGCCGAGAAAATCCTTCGATGTCTTTCCCACAAACCATGTCGGTGCGCTGAGCCGCGCAGCAGCGATTGCGCTGTTGTAGGGGCAGCCCCCGGGACAGGCCTCAAAGAGAGCCCTCCCACGTTCGGAAGGCACCATATCGATCAGGCTTTCGCCGCACGCTGCAATCATCTCTCCTCTTCTCCGCCGCCATGTATTTCTGCCCGGGTTTATTCATCCCCGGGGAATCAGGAAAGCAGGCCTCATGCCCGCTTTCCTGAAATTGTCAGGCCACTACGGGATCACTGATACAGAACAGCCTGGATTTTCGGATCATCGATATTGGTCTTGTCATACCAATAGAATCCGGTATCGACGAAGGTGGGAAGCTTCTCACCCTTCAGGGCCTTGACTGCGCTGGCGACGACCTGATAGCCGATGCCGACGGGGTTCTGGGTGATGGCGCCCGCCATCTCGCCGGAGCGGACCGCAGCGAGCTGCTGCGCGCCGGAATCATAGCCGATCACGACGAGCTTGCCAATCTTGCCCATTTCCTTGACGCCGTTCAGCACGCCGATCGCGGAGCCTTCGTTCGCGCCGAAGACGCCCTTGAGATTGGGGTGGGACTGAATGATGGCCTTGGTGAGGTCGGTCGACTTGAGCTGGTCACCGCCGCCGTACTGGACCGTGACGATGGTGATCTTCGGATATTTGGATTTGATGCGGTTTACAAAGCCGTCGCGGCGGTCAATGCCCGTGCGGCTTGTCTGGTCGTGGACCACGACCGCTATTTCACCGGCACCACCGATCAGTTCAGCCATCTTGTCCGCGGCATAGGCTGCGGCCGCGATGTTGTCCGTGGCGCAGGTGGTGAGCGGAATGTTGCTGTCGACGCCAGAGTCGAAGGCAATGACGGGGATCTTCTTGGCCTGAGCCTGCTGCAGGTAGGGAATCGCTGCCTTGCTGTCGAGGGCTGCAAATCCGAGGGCCGAGGGGTTTTTGGCCAGGGCCGCAGCGAGCATGTCGATCTGCTTGTCGACCATCGCTTCGGTCTCCGGTCCCTCAAACGTAATGGTCACGCCAAGCTCTTTGGCCGCCTGCTCGGCGCCCTGCTTGACTGCCTGCCAGAACTGGTGCTGGAAGCCCTTCGAAATGAGCGGAATGTAGTACTGCTGTGCAGAGAGCGAACCTACCGCGACCAGCATGAGTATGAATGCGAGAACGACCGTGCGTTTTTTCATGGCGTTACTCCTCCTTATACTTTCCGCTTCCGTACGGAAGCGGGTATTCCCTTTGTTATCTTCTCTTGCGGAGCATATCCATATACACCGCAAATATGATGATGATGCCCGTCGTCACAATCTGCCATTCCTGGGGCACCGACAGAATGCGCAGTCCGTTGGTCAGCGTGCTCATGATGAAGGCGCCGATTATCGTCCCCAGAATCGTTCCCTCGCCGCCCGACAGCGATGTGCCGCCGATGACCGCCGCTGCGATTGCGTCGAGCTCATAGCCCTGGCCGAGTCCCGGCTGTGCGGAGTTGAGCCGCGATGCTATCAGAATGCCGGCAATGCCGCAGATGAGGCCGTTGACCCCGTACACCGCGATCTTCCAGCGGTCCGTGTTGATGCCAGACAGGCGCACGGCCTCCTCGTTCGAGCCGATGGCGAAGGTATAGCGCCCCAGAATGGTGTTGTTGAGGACAAAGCTCGCGAGAATGGCGAGCACGAAAAGAATGATGACGGCATTGGGAATCTGGAAGTTTTCCAGGAACGGGAACATGGTGCCCATCGATATCTTGGAGAATGAAGGGGCATTGGTGAAATAGATGGGCTTTGAGTTGGCTATGATGAGCGAGAGCCCCTTCGTGAGCATGTTCATGCCGAGCGTGGCGATGAAGGGTGGAATCCTGAACTTTGCGACCATGACGCCCGAGGCCAGGCCGCAGATCGTCCCCACGAGGAGCGCCACGAGCACGCCTACAATGACCGGCAGGTTCCACACCGCGACCGTCTGGGCAGCCATGACGGCGGTGAAGGTCATCATGGTGCCGACGGAGAGGTCGATGCCGCCCGTGATGATGACAAAGGTGACGCCGACCGCCAACACACCGTTGACGGCGGTCGCCAGCATTATCGCGATGAGATTGTAGGGCTGAAAGAAATTCGGTGAGAGGATCGAAAAAACAATGATGAGGAGCACCAGGCTGGAGAATGCCAGCAGTTTCTGGCGGGCAGAAACGCCCCTCGCTCTTGACGCCATCTTTGCAGGCGATGTGACAGCGGCCGCGTTGGATTTATTCGCCATAACAATTCCTTCCCTTTTTATTGATATTATGCAGTCTTCACCATTGTTTCCCGCTGGGTCGCGAGTTTCATGACTGCCTCTTCCGTCGCGGTCGCCCCGTCGAGTTCGCCGGTTATGCGGCCTTCGCACATGACCACGACTCTGTCGCTCATGCGCAGAATCTCGGGCAATTCCGAAGAGATCATCACAACCGCCTTGCCGAGCGAGGCCAACTCGTTCAGAAGCTGATAGATTTCCTGTTTCGCACCGACATCGATGCCTCGCGTCGGTTCGTCGAAGAAGAGCACATCGCAGTTTTTCACGAGCCACTTCGCGACGACGACTTTCTGCTGATTGCCTCCAGAAAGGAATTTCACTTTCTGCAGAAGACTCGGCGTCTTGATGGAGAGGGCCTCCACCTGCTCTGAAGATGCTTCTTGCATCTTTTTCGGTCTGAGCACACCCAGCGCGTTCATAAAGGTGGGCAAATCGGTCATGCAGATGTTGTCGACCAGCGGCATGCCCACCGCCAGGCCATAGCGCTTGCGGTCCTCCGAAAGATAGCCGATGCCGTGTTTCGCCGCATCCCGGGGATGGTGAATGACGACTTTCCTTCCCCTTATATATATTTCGCCCGAATCTACGGGATCCGCCCCGAACACGGCCCTCGCCACTTCCGTCCGCCCCGCGCCCATGAGCCCCGCAAAACCGAGTATCTCGCCCTTGCGCACGGTAAAGCCAACATCCTTTACCAGACGTCCGCGATTCAGATTGCGGACCTCGAGGAGGACCTCGCCGGGTTTTCCCTTCGGCACGCGCCGCGCCGTCTCGTCGATCTTGCGCCCAACCATGAGGGAAATGATCTGGTCGAGGTCCGTCTCGGAAGCGCGGTGCGTCCCCATGTACTGCCCGTCGCGCAGCACGGTGATTCTGTCGGAGATGCGGAACAGCTCGTCCATGCGGTGCGAAATGTAGATGATGCCCACGCCCTGCGAACGCAGATGCCGTATGATGTCGAAGAGCTCCTCCACCTCGGTGTCGTTGAGCGGAGAGGTCGGTTCATCCATGATCAGGACGCGCGCATTGAAGGAGAGCGCCTTCACGATCTCCACCATCTGCTGCTTGGCGATAGTGAGTTCTCCAACTTTCACTCTGGGATCCAAATCCACATGCAGCATGTCGAAGAGCTCTTTGGCCTTCGCATTGATGGCCTTCTCGTCGAGCAGAAATCCGCCCGAACGGCGGGGCTCTCTTCCGATGAAGATATTCTGGGCGGCGCTGAGATGGTTCATGAGGTTGAGTTCCTGATGGATGATGGAAATACCGAGCCTCTGGGCCGCACGCGGATTGTTGATTTCGGCGGGTTTTCCGTTAATGAGGATCTCGCCCGAATCGCGCTGGTACACACCGGAGAGGATCTTCATGAGCGTCGATTTTCCGGCACCATTTTCCCCCACGAGCGTGTGCACTTCGCCGGGATAAAGGTCGAACTGCACATCCCTGAGCGCCTGAACGCCGGGGAAAGCCTTGCTGAGGTTTCGCACGACGATGATGGGTTCTGCCACGCCTCTTGCCTCGCTTTCATGTATACGTTTACATTTGCTTTGATTATTTTCAGGGCACTTTTAAAATCTGTCAAGAGTGAAAATGCAAACGATTACATAAAATTTTGCGGCCGGCACCTTGCACGCCATCGCACTTGGTGCTATATTTAAGAAAGTGAATCGAAGTATTTTCGAAGATATTACGAAAGAATTCACGAAGTCTTTCGGAGGTGAACATGCTTTTTGATCTGAACGATCGCGACAAAGCCATCCTCGAGCTGCTCGCGGATCGCAGTTTCATCTCCGTCTCCGAACTGGCGAATGCCCTCGGTGTTTCCGAGGTGACGATACGCGGCGATCTCTCCACTCTCGAAGAGCGCGGCTATCTCCTCAGAACCAGGGGCGGCGCTGTACCCTCAATGCACAGGAGCATCCTCGAGCACCAGAAGCTGCACATGGAAGAAAAACAGCGCATCGCAAGGAAAGCGGCGGAGCTCGTCTGCGACGGCGACCGGATCATGATCGAGGCCGGCACCACGACTGCGCTCATATCGAGGTACCTCATCGAGAAACAGGATGTGCAGATAGTGACCAATTCCATGCTGGCCTTTTCATACTCCCGCACGAATCCCTTCATAAACCTGATTCTCACGGGAGGCACCTTCAGGCGCGAGACAGAATCGCTGGTGGGCCCGATAGCCGTGCAGAGCCTCGGCAGCTTCAATGCGCGCCTCGCGTTTGTCGGCACCGACGGTTTCTCCATACAGAGGGGAATGACGACCCAGCTCACCGAAGGGGCTGAGATTGTCCGCGCGATGAGCAAGCTGGCGGAGATCACCTGGCTCATCGCCGACTCCTCGAAGTTCGACAGAGCCGGCTTTGTCAGTGTGCAGCCGCTCAACTCCGTGCACGGCATCATCTCCGACACAGGTCTGTCCAAGGAAGCTATAGAGGCGCTCCAGGCCGAAGGGCTTGAAGTGCTTCTCGCATAATTAAGAGAGGAAGAACAAGGTATGGCGACAAAGATCATTATGCCGAAACTCGGCAATACGGTTGAGTCAAGTGTCATCCTTTCGTGGAAGGTGAAGCCTGGCGACCACATCGCGAAAGATTCGGTCCTGTGCGAAATCGAGACCGACAAGGCGACGATGGACGTCCCCGCCACCGTGGAAGGCACCGTGCTCGCCCTCCTGCACAAAGAGGGAGACGATGTGCCCGTCCTCGAGCCTATCGCCGTGATTGGAGAGCCGGGAGAGACGTGGGAGGACGGAGCGGAGCCGGCGCCCGGCTCCGCTGTGGGCAAGGCAGAAGCGGCCGCTGCTCCGGAACCGTCGGCGAGCGCCCGCGCGTCCTCGCCTGCGGCCCCGAAGGCCGCGGCAGAGACTTCCGCCGACAGATATGCCAGCCCCCGCGCGCGGCTCGCGATGTCGCAGCTTGGGATGAACATCGACGCCATTGCGCAGGGCAGCGGACCTGAGGGCAGGGTCCTCGAGCGCGATGTGGTCTCGGCTTCACTTGAGGCCACAACTCCGCGCGCGGCCGAACCGAAGGCGGCCGTGGCTGCGCCGAAAGCCGAGGCGACAGCGACTCCAACTCCTGCCGCGCCCGTCGTCATGGAAGTCGGTGCGAGCGCTGCAGCCGCACCGGGCGGCAGCGATGCCCTCGGACCCTACACCGATACGCCCATCAAGAGCATACGGAAAATCATCGCCGAACGCATGATGCGCTCCCTGCAGTCGAGCGCGCAGCTCACCTTCAACGCGAGCGCCCCCGCGGACAGGCTGCTCGCCATCCGGAGCCGGCTCAAGAACTCCGATCCGGCGCTCGGGCTTTCGGGCGTGACTGTGGGAGACCTCGTAGGCTTCGCCGCCATCCGCGTGCTCGCCAAATATCCGCGCATCAACGCGCACGTCATCGACGCCACGATCCGGAGCTACGCGCACGTCCACCTCGGCCTCGCAGTCGACCACACCGCGCGCCTGATGGTNCCCGTCGTAAAGAACGCCGACACGCTGTCGCTCCGCCAATTCTCCGAGGAATCGAAGCGGCTCGCCAAGGGCTGCCTGGAAGGGACGATCACCCCCGACGAGCTGTCGGGTGCGACCTTTACGGCGACCAACCTNGGGGCCTTCGGCATAGAGAGCTTTACGCCGATCCTCAATTCGCCCGAAACGGGCATCCTGGGGGTGGACTGCATTGTCCCGCGCCCCACGGCGGAGAGCGTCGCGGCGAATGATGCCGTGCCAAAGTTCGAAATGCGGATCGGTTTTTCCCTGACCGTGGATCACCGGGTCGTCGATGGAGCCGACGCCGCCCGCTTCCTCAAGGACCTTTCCGACTATATCGCGAACATCGACATTGCGGTGCTCGCATAAGAAAAGCGAGGTGCTGAAACCATGAAATACGATGTCATTGTCATAGGNGGAGGCCCCGGAGGCTATCTGGCCGCCGAGCGCCTCGCCGCGGAGAAGCTGAAAGTCGCCCTCATCGAAAAAGCCGATGTGGGAGGAACCTGTCTCAATGTCGGCTGTGTGCCGACAAAGACCTTCCTCAACAGCGCAAAACTCTATGCCCACGCGCGCNNGCAAGGGGCCGCCTTCGGCATCGAGGCCGAGGGCGTGCACGTCAACTGGCCGCGCGCCGTGGCGTGGAAGGACGAAGTGGTGTCCCGCCTGCGCCGCGGGCTGGAACTCACCCTGAAAAAGGGAGGGATCGAAATCCTGCGCGGCCGGGGGAAACTCACGGGCACGCGCGGCGTTGCGGTGGACACGGGCACGGCCGAGCCGCTCACCCTCGATGCCGACAGCATCATCGTCGCGACGGGCTCTTCGCCNATCATCCCGCCGATTCCCGGCGTACAGGGGAATCCGGCGGTCCTCGATTCGACCGGCATGCTCGCGCTAAAAGAGGTCCCGCAGAGGCTCTGCATCATCGGAGGCGGCGTGATCGGCGTCGAATTCGCGAGCCTTTTCTCCTCGCTCGGCTCGAAGGTCACCATCATCGAAATGATGGACGAGATTGTCCCGGTCATGGACAGGCAGATGGCCATGATGCTGAGAAATGCGCTCAAGCCGGTCACCTTCACGCTCGGAGCAAAGGTCACTGCTGTCGACGGCCACAGCGTCGTCTATGAGACCTCCGGCGGCGAAAAGGGTGCAGTGGAAGCCGATGTCATCCTCATGTCCGTGGGAAGGAAGGCCAACACCGAAGGCTGGGGTGCACAGGAAGCCGGACTCGAGATAAAGAACCGCGCAGTCGCCACGGACGCGCACCAGCGCACAAACCTTNNTCCCGGCCTGTGGGCAATCGGCGATGTCACGGGGAAGAGCCAGCTCGCCCACGCCGCGTACCGCATGGCCGAAGTCGCAGCCGCCNNGGACATTCTCGCCNNCTCCCGCAGGGGGAGACACAGCGTCCAGGAGTTCGTGCCCGAGACCGTCCCCTGGGCCCTCTTTTCCCTGCCGGAAGCAGCCGGCGTCGGCTACACGGAGGATGAGGCAAAGGCGAAGGGATACGACGTGAGCGTCGTCCGGACNCCCTACGGTGTGTCCGGCCGCTTCATCGCCGAAAACGGCTTCAGCTCNCCCGGCTCCATCAAGATAATCTTCGAAAAGACAAGCCAGAGGCTCCTGGGCGTCCACATGCTGGGCGCGTATGCCTCCGAGCACATATGGGGCGCGGCGCTGGCGCTCGAGCGCAGACTGCCGCTCTCCGCCCTGCAGAACATGGTCTTCCCCCACCCCACCGTGTCGGAAGTCATCGTGAGGTTTGCATGGAGCGCACATCAGTCCGATGCACATTCGAAAGGAGTATAGATATGCCAAAGTCACTGCCTATCGAACCCAGCCAGGTTCGCACGTCAGGAACCCTGAAATTCACCGAAATCCCCATCAATCAATATAAGAGAAACATCAAGAACGAGAAGAGCCGCTTCGGCAAGGCAGGCCTGCTCGCGATGCTCCACGACATGATCGTCGTGCGCGAATTCGAAACGATGCTCAACACGTTCAAGACAATGGGAGCGTGGGAAGGCATCGAGTACAACCACAGGGGGCCGGCNCACCTCTCCATAGGTCAGGAAGCCGCGGTGGTGGGACAGGCCGCGGCCCTCGATCCCGACGATTTCATATTCGGCTCGCACCGGAGCCACGGCGAGATCCTCGCCAAATGCCTCTCCGCGGCGCGCAAGATCGACGACGCGAAGCTCATCTCGATCATGGAAGCGTGGCTCGGCGGGGAGACCTTCGAGTACGCGAAGCGCATGCCCCACAGCGATACATTCTCCCTCGCGCGCAACTTCATCGTGTTCGGCACTCTCGCCGAGATATTTGCGCGCAAGGCCGGCTTCAACAGGGGCATGGGCGGATCGATGCACGCCTTCTTCCTGCCCTTCGGCTCGATGCCGAACAACGCGATAGTCGGCGGCTCCGCCGACATCGCCCTGGGCTCGGCGCTCTTCAAGCGCATCAACAAAAAGCCCGGCATCGTCATCGCGAATATCGGCGATGCGTCCATGGGCTGCGGCCCGGTGTGGGAGGCCATGACGATAGCCTCCATGGACCAGTACCGGACCCTGTGGCCCGAATCCGCTGGCGGCGCGCCTCCAATCCTCTTCAATTTCTTCAACAACTTCTACGGCATGGGCGGCCAGACCTACGGCGAGACCATGGGCTTCGGCGTGCTTGCGCGTGTCGGGGCTGGCATCAATCCCGAGGCCATGCACGCCGAACGCGTGGACGGCCTCGATCCGCTCGCGGTGGCCGACGCCGTCCTCAGAAAGAAGAAAATACTCCTCGAAGGAAAGGGTCCCGTCCTCCTCGACACCATCACCTACCGCATCTCCGGCCACTCGCCNAGCGACGCCTCGAGCTACCGCACGAAAGAGGAGGTCGAAGAGTGGCAGAAAAACGACTCGATCGCCGAGTTCTCGGACTACCTCGTGAAGAACGGAATCCTCGACGAAGCGGCATTGGCGGCCATGCGCGAGGGAATTCACGGCACGATCCTCGAGGCGGTCAAGCTCGCCACGAACGAGGAAGCCTGCCCGCGCGCCGGCGGCGGATTCATCGAATCGGTCATGTATTCCAACAAGAAAATCCTCAAGCTCGAAGACAGGGAAGCCGAAGTGCTGCAGGCCGGCGACGACAATCCGCGCGTGCAGTCGATCGCCCGCCGCGCGCGCTTCGCGCTGGATGCGGAGGGCAAGGCTCTGCCCAAAAACAAGGTCTACCAGCTCCGCGACGGCATCTTCGAGGCGCTGCTCTATCACTTCAAAGAGGACCCCACCATGGCGGCCTGGGGAGAGGAGAACCGCGACTGGGGAGGCGCCTTTGCGGTCTACCGCGGCCTCACCGAGGCACTGCCCTANCCCCGCCTCTTCAACAGCTCGATCTCGGAGGGAGCCATCGTCGGTTCGGGCGTCGGCTACGCGCTCTCCGGAGGGCGGGCCGTCGTCGAGCTCATGTACTGCGATTTTCTGGGCCGGGCCGGAGACGAGATATTCAACCAGGCCTCCAAGTGGCAGGCCATGTCGGCGGGACTTCTGAAAATGCCNCTCGTCATCCGCGTCTCCATCGGAAACAAATACGGAGCCCAGCACAGCCAGGACTGGTCCGCCCTCGTGGCGCACATTCCGGGCCTAAAAGTGTATTTCCCCGCGACGCCCTACGACGCCAAGGGCATGATGCACCTCGCCCTGAGCGGCACCGACCCGGTGGTATTCCTCGAGAGCCAGCTTCTGTACGATGTGGGTGAGCAGTTCGAAAAAGGCGGCGTGCCCGAAGGCTACTATGAAATCCCCGAAGGCAGGCCGGCGGTCCGAAAGGCTGGGAAGGACATCACCATAGCGACCTACGGCGCGACCCTCTACCGTGCCCTGATGGCCGCCCAGATTCTCGAAGAGAAATACGGCATTTCGGCCGAAGTGATGGACCTGCGCTTCATCGCGCCCTTCGACTATGAGCCGCTCGTCGAGAGCGTGCGGAAAACCGGCAGGCTCCTGCTCGCCTCCGACGCCGTGGAGCGCGGCTCTGCCCTCCACACCATCGCGTCGAACGTGCAGGAGCTCGCCTTCGACTGGCTCGACGCACCGGTCGCGGTGGTTGGATCACGCAACTGGATTATACCGGCCGCCGAACTGGAGAGCATCTACTTCCCGCAGCCCGAATGGATTATCGATACGATCCATGAGAGAATTCTGCCGCTGCCGGGGCACAGGCCGTCGACCGTGCAGACCTCCCGGGAGATCGCGCGACGGTACCGGGCGGGGGTATGATGAAGAGGGAAAGAGAAAGCGATGAACGATCCGAATGATGCCGAGATGATCATTGCCGATGCAGGGCAGCCGCCCCAGCGGCGCCTCGAGGCGCTGGCAGAAGTGGCGCGGGCGCTGGGCCGGCCCACGGGCCGCTCGGGCGAATCGAACAACCACATCCACACCTGCTACAGCTTCAGTCCGTACACGCCCGCCCGGGCGGCGCTCGCGGCGCGCGCGGCCGGCCTCGACGTGGCGGGTTCAGTGGACCACGACTCGTACGCGGCCGCGGACGAAATGCGCGCCGCCTGTGCGCTGCTCGGAATCGGCGCCGTCACCGGCTTTGAACTCAGGGTGGCGCTCGCAGCCGCGGCCCGCCGATTCCCCGAAAAAACCGCCCGGCTTTTGACCGGGCGCAAGCTCAACAACCCCGACTCGAGCGGCATCATCTACATGACAATCCAGGGCGTGCCTGCCCCGGCGCGCCCGGAGGTCGAAACCTTCCTTGAGCCTGTGCGCCGCGCACGCTACGCCCGTACCGGGCGCATGGTGGAGCGCGCAAACGCGCTTCTCTCCTCGCTCGGGCTTCCGGGCATCGACTTCGAGAACGATGTCGTGGCCGCATCGAAGTTCGCCGAAGGCGGCACCATCACCGAGCGCCACCTCCTCGCCGCGGTGTCCCGCTCAATACTCACGACCGTGAGCCCGGGTCCGGCCCTCACCGCGTGGCTCGAAGGCCCCTTGGGCCTGCGGCTCAGCAACTCCCAGCGCCGGACGCTCTCGGACCCGGCGAATCCCTACCTCATATACGATCTCCTCGGCACCCTCAAGGCGGGCTTTCTCGACAAAATATTCATCCAGCCCGAGGAGGAATGTGTCGACGTCACGGATGCCATCGAGTTTGCGTTGCGCATCGGCGCAATCCCCGCCTACGCGTACCTCGGGGACGTCGCAGAATCGCCCACCGGCGACAAGAAGGCGGAAAAATTCGAAGACGAGGTGCTGGACGAGCTCATGCCGGCGCTCAAAACTCTCGGTTTTCCCGCGATCACCTACATGCCGCCGCGCAACACTAAGGCCCAGCTTCTGCGCCTGCAGGGGCTCTGCGAGCGCTACGGCTTCATGGAGATCTCGGGCGTCGACATCAATCAGCCCCGCCAGTCCTTCAACTGCCCCGAACTGCGACAGCCGGAGTTCAGACACCTCGACGACGCGACATGGGCGATGGTCGCCCACGAGGCCCTCAGCGCGGTCGACCGCCGCTTCGGCCTCTTCTCGAACGAAAATCCGCTCTCGTGGCTTCCCATACGGCAAAGAATCGGGATTTTCGCCCGGGCGGGGCGGGAGACCGACTTCTCCGATCCCCGTTCAATCGAAGAAAGAGCGAATACCCTTCTCCAGGAGAAGAATGTATGAATGTCACCGTTTCTCCCAGCTCAATTGCTCCCATCCTGCGCGGATTGATCCTCTCCGAATCCTCGTTTTCCTGCATGGTGAAGTCCCGCGCCGAAGACGAGGCTTGCCCGAAAGAAAATCTCAGGCTCGTGGTCGACGGCATCCTTCCGGATTCGGCGATCGACGATACAGAGCTTGCAGGGGCGTTGAGGAAGGCCCTGAGGTCCCAGGAGGCCCGGAGCATCAGCAACCGGCTCCGCAGCGGAGAGGTCTGCGTCGATATCGTGGGCGGGGACGGAGGAGTGCTCGCCCAATACCGCCTTCTGCCCCTTGCGGCACTCCAGGCTTCCGGCGACGGGAGCCCCCTTTCGAGCGCGGCGAGAGCTTCGGTGGTGAAAGGCAAGATCGCCTTCGTCACGGGCGGAGCGCAGGGCTTCGGGGCCGAGATTGCGCGGGGCCTCGCACAGTCGGGCGCGGTCGTGTGGATCGCGGATATCAACCTGCCGGCCGCGCAGAGCTTTGCCCGGAAGCTCGCCGCGGAGACCGCGAGTCAGACCGTCTTCGCCGTCGACATCGATGTCGGCAGCGAGACCTCGGTCCAGCGCGCCTTCGAGCTTGTCGCCAGGACGACGGGCGGACTGGATCTCGTCGTTTCGAACGCGGGCATCCTGAAAGCCGGCTCCATCCTCGACCAGCCTGCCAGGGATTTCAGGCTCGTCAACGAGGTGAACTACGTGGGCTTTTTCAATGTGGCCCAGCATGCGGCGCGGCTCCTCAGACTGCAGTGGCTCGGAGATCCGGACTGGCACACCGACATCATCCAGATAAACTCCAAGTCCGGCCTTGAGGGCTCGAACAAGAACAGCGCCTATGCGGGCTCAAAATTCGGCAGCATAGGGCTGGTGCAGAGTTTCGCGCTCGAACTCGTCGAGTATCGCATCAAGGTCAACGCGATCTGCCCGGGAAATTTCTTCGACGGACCGCTCTGGTCCGANCCCCAGAGAGGGCTCTTCGTGCAGTACCTCAATTCGGGCAAGGTTCCCGGCGCAAAGACCCTGGAAGATGTGCGCAGATACTACGAGGCGAAGATCCCGATGAAGCGGGGCTGCTATGGCCCCGATGTCCTCAAGGCGATATATTACCTCGTCGAGCAGGTCTACGAGACGGGACAGGCGCTGCCCGTGACGGGCGGACAAGTGATGCTGAATTGATGATCAGAATCGGCTGAGGGAGGCACCATGACCGATGCGATTGCGGTACTCGATATCGGAATGACGAATAAAAAGGTTGTGCTCTATTCCACCGAGCTCTCGATGATCGCGGAGAAAAGGCGGGTATTCCCCCCGCTCATGTGCGATGGGTTCGAGACGCACAATCTCGCTGCAATGGAGGAGTGGTTCCTTCAGGTACTGCAGGAATATTCGCGGGAATTTGCGATCAAGGCCATTGCGGTGAGCACTCACGGCGCCACCTTTGTCTGTACCGACGAAAGGGGCAATCCCGTCGCGCCGTGCATCTACTACACGCACGAACCGAGCCGCGAATTCCACGACCGGTTCTTTTCGCTCGCCGGCGAGCGAAAGGCACTGCAGGCCACGACGGGCACACCGGACTTCTCCGCGCTGATCAACTCTGCAAAGGGCATCTTTTTCCTGCGGGAGCGATATCCCGAGGAATTCGCTTCAGCGCGCTGGGTCCTGCCCTATCCCCAGTACTGGGGCATGCGGCTTACGGGCAAACCCTCGGCCGAAGGCACCTACATCGGCTGCCACACCTTTTTCTTCGACTGGCGCAGAGAAGACTACTCCAGCGTCGCCGATGCGCTCGGCATCCGCGACAGACTGCCCTCCCCCATCCGGCAGGCCTGGGATGTGCTCGGCACGCTCGACCCCGAAATCGCCGCGCGCACGGGCTTGTCTCCCCGCACCCTCGTCACCCTGGGCATCCACGATTCGAACGCTTCGCTCCTGCCGCACCTCGCCTCGAGCGGCGGCCGCGACTTTGTACTCAACTCGACGGGCACCTGGTGCGTTCTCATGCATCCGGTCGGGCGATACGGTTTTGAACCCGACGAGCTCGGCAAAGTCGTCTTCTTCAACCGGTCGGCGTGGAACACGCCGATCAAGACCGCCATCTTCCTCGGCGGCAAGGAATACGAGACCTGGATACAGCTCATCGCCAATCTCCAGGTCAGGACTCCCCGGGAACTCCCCCAGCCTGAGAGGGAAGACTACGGGCGCGTGCTCGGAGAGAAAAAATATTTCATACTGCCGGAGATCGTGCCCGGCTCGGGCCAGTTCCCGGGCTCGGCCGCACGCGCAGCCGGGGACGGAACACAGTACCCGCTCTCCGACATAGAAAGAGGGGAAAAAGTGCCTCCATTCCTGCGCGACCCAAAGACTGCCCAGGCAGTGCTCAATATCTCAATCGTCCTGCAGACCGAGGTCGCCCTCCGAAGAACCGGCCTCAAAAAAAATGCGGATATCCTCACGGAAGGCGGTTTCCGCAACAATACCGACTACAACAGGCTCCTGGCCTCTGCCTTCCCGGACAACGCGGTCTATCTCACCGACCTGCAGGAGGCGACGAGCTTCGGTGCCGCGATGACGGCACTCGCCGCGCTCAAGGGCATCGATCCTCTGGAATTGTCCCGGTTCATCCACATCGAAAAGGCCCTCGTGCCGCCGATGCTGCCGTCCACGATTCTGGACGCATACCGGGATGCCTGGCAGGCCCTAATTTAGTATATTAATGTTATATAGGAGGTTTTGAATGAAAACCAAAGCGGTCCGAATATATGGCGTGAACGATCTGAGACTCGAGGAATTCGAGCTGCCACGCCTGAAGGACGACGAAATTCTTGCCCGCGTCGTGAGCGACTCCATCTGCATGTCGTCCCACAAGCTCTCCATGCAGGGCGATGCGCACAAGCGCGTCCGCGCGCCGCTCGCGCAGAATCCGGTCATCATCGGCCACGAATTCTGCGGCGAAATAGTCAAGGTCGGCAAGAAGTGGGCGTACAAATTCTCGCCCGGCATGCCCTTCGCGATCCAGCCGGCCCTCAACTACATGGGCACGCTCTGGGCGCCGGGCTATTCATATCAGTACATCGGCGGCGATGCGACCTATATCATCATTCCGAACGAAGTCATGGAGATGGACTGCCTCCTCGAGTACAAGGCCGACGCCTTCTTCATGGGCTCGCTCTCCGAGCCCGTGTCCTGCATCGTCGGCGCCTATCACGCGCAGTACCACACGAAGCCCGGCTCATATGTGCACGAGATGGGTATCCGCGGAGGGGGCTCGCTCGCCCTCCTCGCCTCGGTGGGGCCCATGGGCCTCGGGGCCATAGACTACGCGATCCACGGAGGCATAAAGCCGGCGCGCATCGTCGTCACCGACATCGACCAGGCTCGGCTCGACAGGGCACAGAAACTGATCCCCGTCGAATCGGCGCGCGCAGAGGGCATCGAGCTCTTCTACGTCAACACAAAGGATATCGCCGATCCCGTCGCGGCCCTCCGCGAGCTCAACGGCGGAAAGCTCTTCGACGATGTCTTCGTCTTCGCGCCGGTCCGCAGCGTCGTCGAACTGGCCGACAAGCTCCTCGGGCACGACGGCTGCCTCAATTTCTTCGCGGGCCCGAACGACCCGAACTTTTCGGCGATGTTCAATTTCTACAACGTCCACTACGAGTCGCACCACATGGTGGGCACGTCGGGAGGCAACACCGACGACATCCGCGAATCGCTCGCCCTCATGGCGAAGGGGCTTCTGCGCCCCGAGGCGATGATCACGCATGTCGGCGGCCTGAACGCCGTCGCCGAGACGACGATCAACCTCGACAAGATCCCCGGCGGCAAGAAGCTCATCTACACCCACAAAAAGCTCGACCTCGTAGCGATCGCCGACTTCGCGGAGCGCGGGAAGACCGACCCATTCTACGCTGCCCTTGCGCAGATCACTGCAGAGCACGACGGGCTCTGGTGCAAGGAGGCGGAAGACTACCTCCTCGCGCATGCGCCCGAGATATGAGAAGCACGTGCTTTATGTAGGTGTTCGCCAATTCACATCTGAAGAGCGAATAGAGAAAGAAGCAACGGTGCCAACTTCTCTGGCAGAATGTGATACTTCTTGCTATATTATTATGAAAGGATGTCAATGCTATACAGTCACGTTATCAGTAATAAACAAGATGCTCCTCAACTCTTTATCAATAAATGCCTCGAAGTAAAATAGTCAGATGAACTCTCAAAAAACATAGTGCAGGGATCTGTCGAGATGTCAAAGGATTATTAATCTCTCCTGAACTTCATGTTTCCTATGAAACGATCTATCACTACATGTAAGAGATGTGCATGAAGGGCAGCTCACCAAATTATGGCATATTAGTGAAAGTTCCATTATGGTGATCTTCTTAATAACAAATTTGATGATGCTGATGAGGAAAAAGGCGAAAACCTTTTTATATTGTCTATTGATATTATTCTTAAGCCAGAAGGTTAACATGAGAATAAAAAGATGTTATCAAAGCTGCTTAAAAGCTAAAAATGATCGTTCAGTAGCCCTTACTTGAATTTGTATAGTGAAATACATTACAAGAATATGGGTAATAAAGTTATTAAGGTCAAGCGCGGAGAGAAGGATATACTATTGGAAATAGTATAGAAAAATTGTGTGTAAACAAGCTATATGTAAATAAACTATACTATAAAAGGGGATTTTAATGAAAAGATCAGTTTAAAGAGGAGGTTGATAATCAAGTCTTGATATTTTAGACCTTCTATTAAAAATAAGTTACTATAATATTTATAGTATAAAATTTTAATTTCGATAATCATAGAACTAGAGAGTTGAGAAAATGGAGTATAAAGAAAATATTGTTCCGGCTATTGATAGGGCCTTAGATATTATTGAATTTATTGGCTTCGAAAAAGGCCATGCCACAATTAAAGAAATAACCAAAGCATTAAAAATACCTATAGTGTCAGTCTCTCGAATTATGAAAAACTTGGTCTCACGAGGTTACATAGAAAAAAATAAGGGCTCACCTTCAACATTTTCTCTTGGGATGAAAATTCTATATCTATCTCAAGTTATCATTACACAGAGAGATGTAGTACAAATAGCACTTAAGCATATGAAGATACTTACAGATAAAACCAATCAGACTTGTAGCCTAGCTATTCTTCAAGGAAATTCGGTAATTTATATTGCACAAGTTTTGCCTAAAAAACCGCTAAGCATTGTTGCACCCCTTCATATGCTTATACCGTTAAATAACTGTTCTTCTGGGAAAGTCTTATGTGCATGGAAAAGCACAGAAGAGCAAAAAGACATTATAGGAGCCACGAAACTAATAAAGGCTACAGAGAATAGCATTCTATCCAAACGAGCCTTTTATAAAGAACTAAAAAGAGTAAACGAAATGGGATATGCTACTGATAATGAAGAATATGCCACTGGTATAGGCTGTCTCTCCGCTCCTATATTTGATTACACAAATGAGGTGATTGCTGCCATTGAAATAACTGGATATATCACATTATATAAAGATCCGTCTGCATTTGCTAAAATGAAAGCTGCTGTTCTTAATGCAGCAAAGAATATATCAAAAGATATGGGCTGTAGTAATGATTACATCTGAAGGCGAAGGGGAAAAGTCAAGATAAGCTAAATAAAAGATAGCTAAAAAAATCGTTCCTCTTGTTCCTAAAAGAACATGAGTTCATATCCAACAAAGGAGCACATCAAAAACAACCTCAATTCCTCGTAAATGAGGCCTCTATTTGAGAACTTATCTAAAGGCTCTTTCTTTTTTCTGATCTTCTTGACTATAGAAAAGCCTGAGCTTCAGATTTCTTTGCTCGTTTTCTGAAAACAGAGTATTTTCCCCGCTTCTCTTGATTCAGTGTTTTTTATCTCACTTCTTTTTTTATCATTGCATAAAGATATTCTATGACATTTTAGGTACCCATTTTTGCAAGACAAATCACTCACTATAAGTAAAGTTTAGGAGAGAGTAATTCATATCTTCACTATAGCTGGCGTTGAACAGTCGGTACTACGAATAAATCAGGTAAAATATAGTACTATAAGGTATTAAGCTCTAGGGTTCATGTTTTTTCTAGTCTTACAAACTATTTCATGTTTTATCGAGCTCCGCAGCCCATAGCTTGGGATATAATGAGCCGCAATAACTGGACAGCAGAAGGCGGGAAATAAAGTGGACTACTCTTCCTTGCGGGACAAGAAGATGGAGGCATACAGTTGGGTATGAGAAAGCGGTACGACAAGGAATTCAAGGCCAAAGTAGCCTTGGAAGCCCTCAAGGGCGAAAAGACTTTGCAGGAACTGGCGATCACGTACTCGGTCCATCCGAACATGATTGCGCTCTGGAAGAAGCAGGTTCTGGAGCATGCATCGACACTGTTCGAGAAAGAAGGGAAGGATAAGGCATCAGAAGAAGCCGAACGCCAAAAGGATGCACTGTACAAACAGATAGGCCAGCTCCAAGTGGAAAACGATTACCTTAAAAAAAATACAAACAACTGTACGGGACCGAGCCGAAATGGTNNAGAAACCGATCATCCTGAGCTCTCGATAGCGCAGCAATGCGAGATTCTGGGAATCAGCAGATCTTCCNNTTACTACCAACCCAAAGAATCATCAGAAGACCCTGATTTGGCAATTCTGGAAGCTATTCTTGAGGTGCTCAATGAAAAGCCATTTTATGGGTACAGGAGAATAGCCAGAGAACTTTATTATCTTGATGTTACCCGAAAGCACGTCAGAAGAATCATGAAGAAAGCAGGCTTGCGGGCGATCTATCCTGGGCTCCAGCTTTCCAAACCTTCCAAGGGTTCGAAGAAGTATCCATATTTGCTTAAGGGAATAAATATCTGGCTACCAAACCAGGTATGGGCGTCCGACATAACCTATATAAAGCTTTCTGGTGGATATGTATATCTGGTAACGATTATCGATCTGTATTCCAGGAAGATCCTTGCCTGGCAGGTTTCTAATACCATGGACGCTCAGTTTTGCGTATCGGCGCTGGAAGAAGCAATTGCCCATTATGGAGTACCTGGCATTTTCAATACGGATCAGGGAAGTCAGTTTACTTCTGACGCTTTTGTGTCGGTGCTGGAATCTCATGGAATACGTATCAGTATGGACGGCGTAAACAGGGCACTGGACAACATCTTTGTAGAACGTTTCTGGCGATCATTGAAGTACGGAGATATTTATCTCAAAGACTATCGAACCATGACGGAATTGAAGGCCGGTCTTGCTCGCTACCTTAGGTTTTACAACAGTGAGCGATTCCATCAATCGCTGGAGTACGAAACTCCAGATACGATCTATTGGAGCAAGTTCCTCGTAAAGAAACTCAAGAATGTAGCATGAGAGGAGATGGAGTCCACCTTATTTTTTGCTCTTTTCTGTCTAGACAGGTGGGCTCATTATAGGAGGTTCTTTCACCGCCAGCGCGTTGAAAAGCGTTTTTGAATCATTGCTTAAGGCTGTCGTGTACCAGAATGTCCCGGCTTTCGTGCCGATCCTGCCAAGACGGATCGAATCAATCATGCCAATGATCTTGTGCCAGGTAAGACCTGATTCATTTTCTGCATAGCGAACCACGACCATGGCGAGCCAGCATAAAAGCACATGGGCGCGAATTCTTTCTTCCAGACGATGATACACAGGCCTGAGATCAAGGATATTTTTCATGTCGCGGAATACCCGTTCCACCTCCGACAATTGTTTGTATCCTGCAACAACATCCTCAGCAGAAAGGGTCATGTCGGACGTGCTTATCAAAAACTTGCCATCCAGAAGCTCTTCCGACGCGATCTTCTCGGTATTCAAAANGAGTCTCCCGTGTTCGTCCTGTCGAATATATCTTCCATAGGCGCTATGGCTTCGCAATATACAGGCTTGCTTGGTATGCGCCTCGCCTGAAAGTTGTGTAAGCTCATCGAGCTTTTGCTGCACAACGACGACAATATCATCTCGTATCTTCTTGTCCCTGGATGCACTTTCAGGATTCCTGACCACAATATATCGACGCATGGCGGCCGTACCTTCGTCGGTGATCACCTCCTTGATCGAAAGGCCATTCGCAAGTGTCTTATAGCGACCCTTGCGATGGAGCGCCTCCACGCTGACTCCAGCACTCCCCGTTCGCAGCTTCTCACCTATGATATAATGCCCTGCGCATCGCCGCAGGACCCTTCGGTTATCGCTGGAGTTGAACCCCGCATCTTCCACCATGATGATGTTCCCAAGATTCCACTTCCCAAGATCCCGCTTTACTTCTTCCACGATATTCTGGTCACTGGTATTCCCCGGGAACACCCAGCACCGTACCGGTATTCCTCCACGGGTTACCGCAAAGGCAATGGATATAAGCGGCAGCTCAGGGTGATTGTCCTTGCTATGTCCCCGTTTCCGCACTCCTTCTTCGCCAAGGTCTTCATGGTCGATTTCGAAGAAGGTATTCGTAGTATCCAAAAACAAAAGATCAACATCGAGATCCATATTCTTGGATACTTCCTGAAAGATGGCATGTTGAAGCTGTTCCGATGAGCCAACAAGCAGATCCATGGCACGGTAGAGCTGGTGCACCTCCACGCTCGGGAGCCCTGGAATATAAGTATTCTTTTCTACCCAGTGTTCAATTGAAAGCTTTGAACCAGGGGAAAGGATTCGGGAGGAGACCATGGCAAACATGAGCCGTTCCACGGGCGTTTTATATGCTCTATCGTCGAGAAGCCCTTCGACAGCCTTGTTCATCCCCAAACGTCGCCACAATGCATCCAGAAGCCAGATACCACCAAAATCACGGGCTTCGAGAAAGGTGAGCGCTTCCTCGCCAATGGCACTGCCCAAGGATGGTTCAATTCCCAATTCACCATGAGGAAGAAGCGTCGATAAAGTGACGATAAGCTTTCTGACCGCGTCGACATCGACATCTTCAGGTTTTCCGAAGTTGTAGAGGACGATAGTTTTTGGTTTTCCGGTCTTTTCATCTCTCACGCTTTGAATAAGCTGCACATAGTGGTAGGTTTTGGAGCCCTGAACGGAGGTTGTGGTTCGTATATTCATAGTAATACATAGTATAGACTAATTATTCTTATTTGTATAGATATTAGTTTATATCTAGTATTACACCTTTAATTGTTTTGTGTGACGCGTACAATCACTTATTTGCTTTACCATAAGTAGTTGCTCTGAACCCTTAGTCATTTGCTCGCTAAACACTGTACAACGCCAGTATAGCATATATCACATTAGCCTTTAGCACCCCAACAACAGAAGACATTCTTATTGAGTCTTGACAAAAAGCTTAAAAAAAACTTGACAACCAAAATAATCAGTGCATATAATCATCTATGATCTTAAATATCCATATATGGAAATTTAAAAAGGGCTATTATGTAATATAATTCAAGGAGAGAAAAAGATTGTTTTATTTTTAAGAGCAAGGGTTTTTTATGCTTTTATTTGTAATATATAGATATATATTGCAATAATTCTCAAGGAAGAGAGGGATACATTTTATGTTATCAAGAATTACTGGAAAATTTTTACCATGTGATGGGAAAATAAGTATTGTTGCTATGGACCATGGAATGACAGGAGCAGTAGATGGCTTTAAGAACCCGGAAGTCACCTTAAAAAAAGTTTTAAGTGGTAAGCCTGATGGGATTCTTGTGTCTCCTAATTTTGCAAGGAATTTTTGTTATGAGTTTAATGCGAATCCACATGTGCGGCTGATAATCCGAGTTGATATGATGGGAACATCTACATTGGCGGGGGTTGAGGGGAAAGAAGAATTACAGTTTTGTTATGTTGATGTTGAACAAGCTCTAAATGTTAGAGCAGATGCTATCATGTCGTTATTCATCTATGGGCGTGAGGATAAGTCGGTTTTGCTTGATAATATGAAATATCTGGCTGCTCTTTCTGAGAAATCACATCGATATAATGTGCCACATATTATGGAAGTGCCTTTCTGGGGGAAAATGTGCCCTGTTGATGATGCCGGAAAAGCTAAATTATTAGAAAATGCTTGTCGTGTAGCTTTTGAACTTGGAGCTGATATGATAAAAGCTCCTTACCTTGCTAATAATCGTGATGCTTTTGTCAATATAACTAGCAATCTTCCTATACCTATCATAGTTCTGGGAGGAGCTAAGACGGACTCTGAAAAAGATCTCTTGACAATGGTCAAAAATGCCTTAGATGACGGAGCGCGTGGTGTCGCAATTGGACGGAATGTCTGGCAATCAAAGAGCCCCGATAAAATGTGTGATGCCATAAACCAAATTATTCATAAAGGAATCTCTGTCACCCAAGGATTAGAAATACTACAAGATAGATAAGTTCTTATGCTATTCACTGGATTTGTCCTATTATTTTTTAAATTAGGGATGAAAAAGGAGATCTATATATTATGAAAGGAACTACAAGGTTTGGAGTATTGGTTGCAGATAAAAGAGCAGAAGTACATAGTCATGAAATACCAGAAATAATGGCGGATGAAGTCCTGATGCATAATGTAGCCTGCAATATTTGTACTTTCGACTATCAACAATGGCTAGGATTGCGGCCACAACAACCATATCCTCAGGCTTTTGGTCATGAGGATGCAGGTATGATTGTGGCAGTAGGTCCAGAAGTCGAAAACTTAAAAACAGGGGATCATGTTGTCCCTAATATCTATTATCCATGTTTGCAGTGTCGAAATTGTCAAAATGGTTTAAATATGCGTTTGTGTGAAAATAAAATTGAACCAGTCCATAATAAAGATAAATATGGATATTATGGTCCATATGGATGTTCACAATATAAGATCATAAAAGCAAAGCATGTGATAAAAGTGGATAAAAACGTTCCTCTAGAAGCGATCTGTTTTGTAGAACCCGTCTCTACCGCTATTCATGGGCTTAGGAAAATTCGAATAAAAGCCAATGAAAAGGTGTTAGTTATTGGAATTGGATCTATGGGTTTGTTAAATGCCCAACTTGCCCAGTATTATGGTGCTGATGTAATTATTTCAGAATTGATGGAGAAGAAGATAGAAGTCGCCAAGAAGATGGGATTCAAAAAGATCATCAATCCACATGAGGGAAGGTTTGAAGAGCAACTAAAAGAATATACGGGAGGGAATGGACCTTCTGCTATTATCATTGCTGTTGGCGTTACACAAGCATATGAACAAGCATTTTCTGTCGGACCAGAGATGTGTAGATTCTTAATTTTTGCCGCTAACTTCCCAGCTCCTAAATGGAATATTGATCCTAATTTGGTACATTACAGGCTTTGGGAGATTTATGGAACGATAGGGTCTGCTTTGTCGGATTATCGGGAAGCCGTAGATATTATAAGTAGTGGGGCTCTTAATTTTGAAGATATTATTGAAGCTCGTTATCCGCTTGATAAGGTACAAATGGCTTTTGAACATGCAGCTAAACCTGGAAGTTATCGTGTTAACGTAACTATACCGGACTAAAAATCTAGTTATGCATACTTAATGTAATACATCAGCAGTAAAAATATATCGAAAGATTAAAGAATTATTTCTTAACTTAATAAAATAAAAGGAGGTGATTTCTGGAGGTGCCTAGGGTACTTAGGAGAATACCTTTAATCGGTGTGGAAGCTATAAGTATTGTGGAGAAAAAATTTTGAAGGAGAGCAGAAAAATGAAGAAGTTATCTCTATTCTTAGTAGTTTTGCTTTTTTCTTTCAGCTTATTTAGCGTTAGCGGAGCCGAGAATAAACAGGTTACTATTGGCTATGTTACCATGAACATGGGCGGTGACTCCAACGTCCTTTGTTACCAAGGATTTACGAAATATGCAAAAGCAAAGGGTTGGAAAGTTAATCTTGCTGACTGTCAGGGTGACAGTACAAAAATGTCCCAATATATGATCAATTTTGTCAGCCAGAAAGTGGATGCCATATGTGTTGTCTATAATGAGCCGCAATAACTGGACAGCAGAAGGCGGGAAATAAAGTGGACTACTCTTCCTTGCGGGACAAGAAGATGGAGGCATACAGTTGGGTATGAGAAAGCGGTACGACAAGGAATTCAAGGCCAAAGTAGCCTTGGAAGCCCTCAAGGGCGAAAAGACTTTGCAGGAACTGGCGATCACGTACTCGGTCCATCCGAACATGATTGCGCTCTGGAAGAAGCAGGTTCTGGAGCATGCATCGACACTGTTCGAGAAAGAAGGGAAGGATAAGGCATCAGAAGAAGCCGAACGCCAAAAGGATGCACTGTACAAACAGATAGGCCAGCTCCAAGTGGAAAACGATTACCTTAAAAAAAATACAAACAACTGTACGGGACCGAGCCGAAATGGTAGAAACCGATCATCCTGAGCTCTCGATAGCGCAGCAATGCGAGATTCTGGGAATCAGCAGATCTTCCTTACTACCAACCCAAAGAATCATCAGAAGACCCTGATTTGGCAATTCTGGAAGCTATTCTTGAGGTGCTCAATGAAAAGCCATTTTATGGGTACAGGAGAATAGCCAGAGAACTTTATTATCTTGATGTTACCCGAAAGCACGTCAGAAGAATCATGAAGAAAGCAGGCTTGCGGGCGATCTATCCTGGGCTCCAGCTTTCCAAACCTTCCAAGGGTTCGAAGAAGTATCCATATTTGCTTAAGGGAATAAATATCTGGCTACCAAACCAGGTATGGGCGTCCGACATAACCTATATAAAGCTTTCTGGTGGATATGTATATCTGGTAACGATTATCGATCTGTATTCCAGGAAGATCCTTGCCTGGCAGGTTTCTAATACCATGGACGCTCAGTTTTGCGTATCGGCGCTGGAAGAAGCAATTGCCCATTATGGAGTACCTGGCATTTTCAATACGGATCAGGGAAGTCAGTTTACTTCTGACGCTTTTGTGTCGGTGCTGGAATCTCATGGAATACGTATCAGTATGGACGGCGTAAACAGGGCACTGGACAACATCTTTGTAGAACGTTTCTGGCGATCATTGAAGTACGGAGATATTTATCTCAAAGACTATCGAACCATGACGGAATTGAAGGCCGGTCTTGCTCGCTACCTTAGGTTTTACAACAGTGAGCGATTCCATCAATCGCTGGAGTACGAAACTCCAGATACGATCTATTGGAGCAAGTTCCTCGTAAAGAAACTCAAGAATGTAGCATGAGAGGAGATGGAGTCCACCTTATTTTTTGCTCTTTTCTGTCTAGACAGGTGGGCTCATTATACAAAGGGCGACCATGGCGAGCGCGAAGGCAGCTGCCTTGATGGAGTCTGATGTGGCTCTGCACACCATGTTCCGGCCTCCAGACGATACTTATCTTTTGGTCATAGTATAAGATCAGTCCTACCGGCGTGCAATACAAATGTTGGAAAATGACGGGAAACTAGCTTTTTCTTGAGAGCCAGGCAAAGCCGGCGATGCCGAACGCGGTCGCGACATTGAGGGAGGCCTTCGAGCCCACGAGCGGGATTTCGGCGCAGCCTCGGCTGCAGAGGCCGAGCGCTTCCCGGGAGACGCCGAGCTCTTCGGAGCCCAGCACCATGATGCCCGGCAAGGGAAATGCGAAGTCCTGCAGGGCGCTGCCGCCCACCTCGAGCGCGAAGACTCCTTCCATCTCCGCGAGCGCCGAAACCGGCGCGCGGCGCCAGGGCAGACGCCCGACGGTTCCCATCGCGGTCCGCAGCGCGCGCGGATGCAGCGGATCCGCGCACTCGGGGGAGAGGATGAGCTCTTCGAAGCCGAGGGCCTCCGCCGTGCGGAAGATGCTCCCCACGTTGAAGGGAGAGCGTATATCCTCGAGGTAGGCGCGCATGCNCGGACCTGGGGCAGTCCGGGCCCGGGGCGGGCGCGGCGCCGAGATGAAGTCCCAGTCTGCGGGGCTCTGCCCCGAGATTGCCATGAGGGCGTGGCGAAAATGGTTGATGGTCCTGAGGGCGAGCTGAGAAAAAATCGCCGCCGCTGTCCGCCCCAAAAGAGCCTTGCGCGACGACTGTGCCCGGCGCGCCGCCTGTCTCCGGCAGCTGCGGGCGAGGGCCCGATGGCCGCGGAGGGGCGGCTATTGCAGTATCGANNGAAGAAAATTCCGGGCGGCGAGGACGATTTCCGCCGAACTTTCATCGGAGGCCGCCATGAGCTCGGCGAGGTCTCTGGCATATGCGAGCGACCGTCCATGAGACAGGTCATCCGGAGACTGCCACTCGCGCTCGATGCGCTCGAGGATGAGGACGGCCTTGCGGATTCTGGCGCGGCCGTGGAGGTTGGCGAAGTGGCGGAGGTCCATCATGGGTCGTCATTCACCGGCAGGGCCCCGCACGACGAGACAGAACTCGCCTTTCGCCGATTCGGCGGGGAAGCGCGCGGCGAGTTCGGCGGCGGTTCCCTCGACGATCTCCTCATGTAGTTTGGTGAGCTCTCTGCCGACGCACACCGGTCTGTCGGGCTCGATAGAGGCGATGTCGGCGAGGAGCTTGCCGATCCGGAAGGGGGACTCATACAGCACGAAGGATTCTCCTCTGGACAGCAGCTCCCTGAGCCTCGCCCGCCGCTTTCCCGGTTTGGGCGAAAGAAAGCCGTCGAAGAGAAAGGTCCGCCCCGAAACGCCGGCGGCGCTGACAAGGGCGGCGAAGGCGCTGGGGCCCGGTATGGGCACGACCCTGTGCCCCCGACTGCGCGCTTCGCGCACCAGCACGGCGCCGGGGTCCGACAGGCCAGGCGTGCCGGCATCGGAGCAGTAGGCCACGTCCTTCCCTTCATCCAACAGGCCTGCGACCCGCTCTGCTCCCCGCTGCTCGTCGTTCGCGTGGCAGGAGACCAGCGGCTTGTGTATGTCAAAGTGCGAGAGCAGCTTGAGCGTATGCCGCGTGTCCTCGCATGCGACAGTATCGACCGCCCTGAGCGTATCGAGCGCCCGCAGCGTGATGTCGCCCAGATTGCCGATGGGCGTAGCGACCATATAGAGCGTACTCACGCTCACCATACTGCACGAGGAGCACCTTTGCTGTCTAGCGAGCCTTGGTCCATGCACTCCGTCAGCACCCCCTTGGCGGAAGAGAAAAACAGGAAGAATAGTGCGGGCGGCGAGGTTCCCGTGCGGCGCATCTGCCCCCGGGCGCCGCTCCGCACGCGCCTGTACGGCGAAAACAACAATGTTGGAGAACGATGAACACATAGCGGTCGACCATTTCAGCAGATATCTTTTCCCCTCGAGCCTTAAGGCGAAAGGAAACTCCGTCGCCTTTATCNNGAAACGGGCCAGTGTCGAAGACAACAAATACTACTCCGACATCTACCTGTTCGACGGCACGGCGGTGCGCAGACTGACCTCCTCGGAGAAGTCCAGTCGCATGTACTGGCTCGGCGACAGCCTCATCTTCCCCGACATACGAAGAGAGAAGGACAAGGAGCGCATCGAAAAGAAGCTNCCCCTCACCATNCTCCAGCGCCTCGATCCCGGTTTCGGAGAGGCGCAGGAGTTCGCCCGCTTTTCCATGCCCATAACCGACATGGTCTTCATCTCGGAGGATGAGTACTTCTTCACCTCCACCTACGACCCGATGAGGGAGCGGCTCTCCGGCGACGATGAAGAGNNGAAGACCGTCAAGGCGCTCAAGGAGGAGAGCGACTACATCGTGCTCGACGAGATTCCNTTCTGGCGGAACGGNCAGGGCATCACCAATAANAAGCGGAACCGCCTGTACCGCTGCCGCGGAGGNCGGGTCGAGGCCGTCACCGACGCATCGACGGACGTNCTGTCCTCAGGCTCAACGAGAGCTCCAGGGACCTCATCTTCATTGCATAGACGCTTCACCGACAAGATGGACACGAGCNNAAACAGGCTCTACCTGNNCTCAGAGCGAAACGAGGCGCCCGTGGACATCTCCTTCGAGAAGGAAGACTTCGATCATCAGAACTTCATCTTTGTGGCGCCCAACACCATCCTCCTCGANGGGACCGACCGCAGGGAATACGGCCTGAACCAGAACGGCGACTTCTTCCTCTACAACTATGTATCCGGAGAGAAGATCACCATCGACGACAGCCACAACTACAACGGCGGGAATTCGGTGGGCAGCGACGTGAAGATGCCCGGAGGACACGAGCCCGAGTGGCAGCTCCAGGATGGTGTTNNCGTCTATTTCCTCGAGACTGCCGACGACAGCTCCCACATCATGTCCATCGACCTCAAGGGCCGGAAGATTAGTCCCGTCACCAGGACGGGCGGACTCATCCAGGACTTCGTCCTCTGCGGCTCAAGTTTCATCGCCATCGCGATGCGGGGCAACGACGGACCTGAGNNGCTGTACCGCATCGGCGCGGACGGGGGCGAGACGAGGCTCACCACCTTCAACGCCGGCGCCATCGAGAACTACGATGTCTCCACGCCCGAGACCTTCACCTTCACCAACGAGGTCGGCGACACGGTACGCGGCTGGACAATGAAGCGATCNGACTTCGANCCGAAGGCCAAGTATCCCGTCATCCTCGACATCCACGGCGGCCCCAAGGGAGTCTACGGCTCCGTGTTCTTCCACGAGATGCAGTACTGGGCGGCCTGCGGATACGCGGTCATCTTCTGCAACCCCACAGGCAGCGACGGCAANGGCGCCAGATTCGCCGACATCAGGGGCAAATACGGCACGGTGGACTACCGCGACATCATGACCTTCGTCGACAAATGCCTGGAGCAGAACCCATGGATGGACGCCGACAGGATGGGCGTCACGGGCGGGTCCTACGGCGGTTTCATGACGAACTGGATCATCGGCCACACGGACCGCTTCAAGGCGGCCGCGGCACAGCGGAGCATCTCCAACTGGCTCTCGAAATCCAACACCACCGACATCGGCTACTACTTCAACGCCGACCAGATAGGCGAAACCACATGGTCCGGCCCGGACAAACTGTGGTGGCACTCTCCCCTGAAGTACGCCGACCGCGTGCGCACCCCGACCCTTTTCATCCACAGCGACGAGGACTACCGCTGCTGGCTGGCCGAGGGCATCCAGATGTACACCGCCCTCAAATATCACGGCGTAGAGGCACGCATGTGCATCTTCAGGGGCGAAAACCACGAGCTCAGCCGCAGCGGCCTGCCGAAGCACAGGATACGGCGGCTCGAGGAAATCACGAGGTGGTTCGACGAACACCTCAAAAAGCCCGAAGTTCGCTGAACAGAGGGCGCCCATGCAGAGATGCAGAGGCGCGCCGCCGGCACTCTTCTCCTGTAATATCCTCCTGGGCCCCCGCCCCCCTCTTGAGGACGTATCTATCCACAAGCCCCAAAAATATTTATCTTAAAGNNAACTATGAGAACCCTAAACCCGCGGAAGATCTCTTTTTTCATTCTCTTCCTCCTGCTTTTCCTGCTCGTGGCCCGGCTCTTCTACCCCTTCCTGACCGTGATTCTCTGGAGCGGCCTTCTCTATGTGTTTCTCGAGCCTCTCCACAGAAAGGTGAGCGGACCTGAGCGAGCGCGCGGCCAGAAGACCCTCGGCTCTCATGTCAGCGCGATCGTCCTCGCGGTGCTGGGAGTACTCATCCTCCTCGTCCCCCTCGCTTTTCTCACGGTGGCGACCACCAAACAGCTGGCCGATCTCTTAAAATCGGGGGTGCACTTCTTCGAGGCCAACGCGGACAAGTTCAGAATCGACCCCCAGAGCCAGATCGGCACGGCGCTCCAGTCCTTCCTGGGCGATTCATTCGATGTGGGCTCACTGGATCTGACGAAAGAACTGCAGTCCCTGCTCGCGACGGGGGCCAATCAGGTCCTCCGCCTCTCGACATCGCTTATCAAGAATGTCGCGCAGTTTGTCGTCGCGATCATCTTTATCATGTTTACGCTGTATTATCTTCTGATGGACGGAAAATCGCTGGGCGACACCCTCGTCTCGATGATGCCCATCGACCCGCAGCACACGCGCCTCTTCATGCGGAAGCTCCGGGAGACGGGCCGGCAGCTCGTCATGGGCTATTTTCTCGTCGCGCTTTTCCAGGGACTCATGATGTTCATCGTAAGTCTCATTTTCGGTTTCAAGAACAACGTGCTCCTCGCAGTCCTCACCGCGATCTCATCGTTCATCCCCATGCTCGGCACTTCGATCGTGTGGGTGCCCATGAGCCTTTCCATCGCGCTGAACGGCAATATCGTCAGGGCAATAGTGTTCCTGGTCTGCGCCGGGATCGCCGTTTCGGCGCTCGACAATTTTATAAGGCCCGTGGTGCTGGGCGGGCAGCTCAAGGTGCACCCTCTGTTTTTATTCTTCTCGATCGCGGGCGGACTGGTCGTCTTCGGCTTCAACGGAATAATTCTCGGCCCTCTCGTGCTCATGCTCTTCATCGCCGCGGGCGAGCTGTACCGGACCCTCAACGAAGAGAGCGAAGGCGTTCCTAAAGAGGGCACCCCCAAAAAGGAAGAAGGCTCTACCTAGTCTCTGTTTTGAGAGAGGCGCGCAAGCGCCTCGACGAGCTCGTCGCGGAAACGCCGCTCTATGGGCATATTGCCCGCGGTGCGCCCCAGGCCGCATTCGGGCCTCGCTTTCCCATGAAAGTCGGAACCCGCGGTCACAAACATGCCCCGTTCGCGGGCCATGCGCTCCAGAATCGCGCACTGCCCGTACTTGGCAGTGGGATGATAGGCCTCGATGCCGCAGACACCCATCTCTTTCCACAGCGAAAAGAACTTGCCGAGCATCGCCTTGGACACAAAGAGCGAATAGGGATGGGCGACCACCGCTACGCCGCCCGCCGCGCGGATCACCGAGAGCGCCTCTTCGAGGGGCAGGCACGATTTTTTTATGTAGAACGGCCTCCCCTTTCCCAGATACCTGTCGAAGGCATCCTGCCGGTTGCGGGCGCAGCGTGCGGCGACGAGAAGGTCCGCGAGGTGCGGCCTTCCGATGTACGACTCGCGGGAGAGAGCGACTATTTTCGCGGTGTCGAGGGGTAGTCCTGCGGCGGCGATGCGCTCGAGGATCGCCGCGTTGCGCTCGTGGCGCGCTCCGGCGAGCCGCCCGGTCGCCTCCAGAAGCTGGGGCGAGCCGGGATCTATGCCGTAGCCCAGCAGATGGAATTCTCCGGGCTCGAAGTCGATCTCGATCTCGATGCCGGGAATGAACTCGATTCCCGCCTGCGCTGCGGCGCCGCGCGCCTCGACTATGCCAGCGACGGTATCGTGGTCCGTCAGCGCGATCGTCGAAAGGCCGAGCGCGCGGGCCTTTTCGATGAGGGCGGCAGGGGCGAGCTCGCCGTCGGAGGCAGTCGAGTGCGTGTGGAGGTCTACCTGGCTCATTCGATGTGTCCCGTCCGGCCGAAGCACTCGACGCCGATCCCTGCGGGAAGAGCGGCCCTCACGCGCCCGGCGATCGTCAGCAGCTCCGCATCGTCCAGGCCCGCAATCCAGGGCTCGGCGGGCGGCCGCGCCACGGTGTAGAGCTGGATAGCGCCGATCCGCGCCTTTCTCTGCACGAGAGACTGAAGCGTCGCGAGGTAGCCCTCGGCGTCGAACAAGATCCGGCCGCTGCGGCTGTCCCGGCAGAGCATCGTCTGGAGCTTTATCGGCACGCGGACCGCAAAACCCGCGATTGCATCGACGATGCGCCCATATGCAAACTCCGAACCGGAGAGAATGCGGTGCATGGCCGGAGAACCCCCGTCGAGCTTGGCCCAGACTTCAAGGCGCGCCCTTTGGCTGAACCGTTCCAGCATCTCGCAGATATCCGGTCTCAAAAAGCCACTGGAGTTGGTGATGAGCACGATGGGAACCCCTGCAAAATAAGGATTGGCGCCGGCGAGGTCCTGAAGCACCCTGTGGGCGGCCTCGAGCGCCTCCTCCAGAAAAGGCGAGAGCGTCGGCTCCCCGTTGCCCGATACGGAGATGTCCCTGAGCTCGAACTGCTCCGAATACATACGCCACTCGTGGGCAAAAAACGCGCGCAGCCCGGCTTCGACCATGCCGGGCCTCATCCGCGCCCCGGGGGCCGAAAACGGCCGGACTTCACAGTAGGGACAATCGTAGGTGCACTGCTTCCGGTCGGGAAAGAGGTTGATGCCGAGCGACAGTCCTCGGGCGCGACGCGAGAGGACAGGATAGATGATTGCCGTCTCCCCGCGCCCGCGCGGATGGGATTCGGGCCCGGGCAAACGGCCCTCGTTCTCCTCATAATGGTCACTCATGTGCGCCTCGCCGCCTGTGGTTTTCATGATAGTGGATCGGAGGGCCTTTGGCGAGGGGACGGGGGTGGAGCCAATTGCGGAACCGTCTGGGGCAAATCTATACTTGTCTTTATGGATCACAATGTAGATCCCCGCAGTATGCGCTATCGCCGCCGCCTCTACCGCGGGTATCTCTGGATTGCCACCCTGCCCTTCAGTTTCTTCGTTCTGCTCGGCGCTGTCGCCATCCTCCTCTCCCAGAATATCGTCATCAGAGAACTCTCGTCGCTGAAAGAGAGGAATCTCCAGCAAGTGGCGAACAACCTGGAACTTTGGTTCAGCGAGGCGGACTCGATCGCGCTCAGCCTGGCAACGGACCCTGAGCTTTCGAGGGGAGCGGAATACCTGCTCAAGACAGGCATTCCCTCGTACGCCGATTTCAAGCTGTACAAGAGCCTTCAGAGCCTCATCGCATCGGCAGTCAACAGCCGTCAATACCTGCACTCCATTACCGTGGCCACCCGGGGTCCTTCCCCGCTCATTCTCACTTCGACCTCGGGACTGGTCCCCAGCGAGAGCTACGAAGACGCCTCCTGGCTCTCGGATACAGAGGCTCACGCGAATGAAATGACGCCCTGGACAGTCGTGAGGGAATATCGCCCGCTGGACAATCTGCCTCTCACGGTGCCGATACTCTCTTTCTATCGCAATATCCTGGGAACGGGGACGCTGGAACAGAAAGGTGTTCTCGCGGTGAACATCGATATCCAGAAGCTCAATGCAGTCCTGGCGAAAGCGGCTGAATCTGCGGGCGGCCGCTACATCCTCGTGGACAGGAGGAGCGGAAAGGCGATCGCCGGCATGGAATTTGGAAACCAGGAGGGGAAAATCGTTGAAAACCTGCTGAGCGGCCTGCCTGCCACTACAAAGCTCATATATTCCGCTGATCAGGGGACGCTGCTCCGCCCCCTGAAGGTCGGGGATACCGACTATCTTGTGGCTTCGCTCGCGTCGGAGCGCTTTCCCTTCGCGTATTTCCTGCTGAGCCCCACCGAAGAATTCAGGCGCATTCCGAACCGCATCACAGGCATTGGTGGTATGCTCGCACTCCTGGCCCTTGTCGTGGGAGTAGCGCTGGCCCTGGCCCTCGTCCGCCGCAACTTCAGGCTACTGGACGGGATTCTCGACATTGTCGATGCAGCCGGGCAAAGCAAACCTCTGCCCCCTTTCCACAAGTCCCGAAATGAGGCCCTGGACTATGTCGTGCTCTCGGTGCTCAAAACCTTCGTGGAGCACGACTATTACAAGGTACAGCTTTCGGAGCGGGAGTTGCGCCAGCGGACTCTGGAGCTCACGGCCCTGCAGGCGCAGATGAATCCGCATTTTCTGTTCAACACGCTGACAACTATCGCCTTCAAGGCCATGCAGTTGACGGGCGGAAGGAATGATGTCTCCGAGATGGTGGAACAACTCTCCGCCATGCTTGCCTACGGGCTGGCGGATGCCAAGACCCCGGCGACACTCGGCTCGGAATTCGCCCATGCCCGGCGCTACATCGAACTTCAGCAGCGCCGGTTTGGAAAACGCTTCCACTGCGAGTGGTCGGAAGATCCCGAGCTCGCGGATACGCCGTGCATCAAGCTCATTCTCCAGCCGCTGGTCGAGAATGCCCTGGAACATGGTTTTTCGCAGGGGAAGAAAAATGGCTTGGTCCGCATAAGCTCGCGCCGCGACGAAAAGCCCGGCTTCGTGTGCATCGAAGTCGAAGATGACGGGGCGGGCATGACAGCTGAGCACCTTGCCCGGATCAGGGACATGATAGACGCAGGAGAGGAGAATTCCCGGCATGTCGGACTTGTGAACACCGCGCGGCGACTCATGCTCGCCTATGAAGAGAGGGCATCCTGCAGCATCGAGAGCAAACCGGACAAAGGGACGAAAATCAGCCTGTGCTTTCCTCTGCCGGTGTTCAAGCGTGAGCCGTCTGTAGGCCTTGGGGCTCATGCCGAAATGACGGTGGAACGCCCTGCTGAAATTTTTGGGATTCTCATATCCCACTTCCACGCTTGTCTCGACCACGTTCATACCTCGCTCGAGCAGGAGGTACACTGCCTTTGCCATCTTGATCTCGATCAGTGCGTCATGAAAGGTGCGCCCGGTCTTCGAACGGAACCAGGTGGAAAAGTAGGTGGGGTTCATCCGTGCGATGTTCGCCGCCGTCTTCAGACATGCACTGCGGATATTCCCGCGGAGGTAGGCGAAGACATCTTCCAGAGGAGGCGAGCCGTCCGTCGCTGACTGTGTCCGGTTGGCCGAGCGAAGCTTTTCCTCCGATTCCGAGGCGAGCTCTCTGGCGACTGTGCCGAAAACCGTGCGGAATTCTTCATCTGTCGGCGGTTTTACAAGATAGCCCCGGACTCCGTATTTGAACGCTTCCTGGGCATATTCGAATTTGCGGTATGCGCTCAGAAGGACAATCCGCGTTGCCGGATGAGCCGATGACAGCCATGCGGAGAATTCCAGGCCAGATTCGCCCGGCATCCGTATATCGCACAGGACAACATCGATATGCTCTTTTTCGATGATGGAACGGGCTTCCCCGCATCCGGCAGCCTGTCCCGCCACGACAAAACCGAGTTCCGTCCATGGGTAGTATGCCGCCAGTGCCGAGCGGATCTCGGCCTCGTCGTCGACAATCAGCACCCTGTGCATACTCAGATAGTATCTCACCCGGAAAAGCGGGGTCAAGCTCGACCTGAACAAATGATACCTTTCATGAAGTTAACGTACCTATGCGACTGACATGGGGTATTAGAATTGAATAATATCGATTTTCGCTTGGAGGTACCCATGAAGAGAAAGGTCATCGCTCTGCTCTGCCTGGCCCTGATCGCGCTTGCGGGGGCTTTTGGGCAGACAAAAAAAGTAGAATTGAAGTTCGCATGGTGGGGGTCGCAGGTGCGCCACGAAGCGACTATCCAGGTCATTGAGCTGTACCAGAAGCTCCATCCCAATGTCTCGATCAGCTATGAATTTGCCGGCTTCGACGATTTCTGGATGAAGATGACGACGATGGCGGCGGGCGGCCAACTGCCGGACATCATGCAGCAGGATTACTCGCGCATCACGGAGTGGCAGAGCCGCAACCTGCTCGAGCCGCTCAACCCCTTCGTCCAAAACAAGACTATCAACCTCTCCGATGTTGCCAAGCCGATCCTCGACTCCGGCACGATAAATGACAAACTCTATGCGATAAGCGCAGGATCCAATTCCTACGCCATGATGCTGGACGTAGACGCGTTCAAAAAAGCCGGAATCCCCTTGCCTTCGCAGGACTGGACCTGGGAAGAGTTCGAAAAGATCGCCCTGCAGCTGCATGAAAAGCTGGGCATCTACGGCATCGGCGGCGGTTTCGAGGTGGACGAACTGGCGTGGAAAGCGAACTATCTGTCGGACGGCCAGTTTCTGTACTCCGACGACGGTAAGTCCCTCACATACAAGGACGACACGCTGCTCGTCAACTTCCTCAAGATGCTTCAGAGGCTGATCAAGGCGGGCGCCGCTCCCACCTACCAGGAATACATGAGCACCTTCGGCGGCACGACCGGCAATGTCCAGATGGATGCCATTGTCACCGGCAAGTCGGCGATCGAGGCTGTCTGGTCCAACCAGGTTGTCACCGTCGCCACGGCGGCAGGTTCCGGCAGGAATTTCGCGGTTATCCATATTCCCCGTCACAAGAAGACCGGCCTGCCCGGCAACTTCCTGAAACCCTCAATGTTCCTCTCCATCACTTCCCAGTCGAAAAACAAGGAAGAAGCGGCCAAATTCATCGACTTCTGGACGAACTCGGTCGAGGCGAACCTCATCCTGAACGCCGAGCGCGGCGTGCCCATCTCCGCCAAAGTGCGCGATGCGCTCAAGCAGACTGTCTCGCCCATCAACAAGGTGGTCTTCGAGTACATGGACCGCGTGGCAAAAGATGCAGCCCCCACACCTCCGCCGGAACCGGCACGCCACGCCGAGATCCGTGCGAACGTGTATGTGCCGCTCATCAGGGAACAGGTGTTCTATGGAGTCCTGACGCCTGAGGAAGCAGCGAGATTGTTGCGCATCCAGGCCATGGAAATACTCAAGAGGCCGTAGGGGATTGACCACAATGAAACGGGCGACGATCTCGACATCATCGGGGCAGCAGAGACTTGACAATGCGGCTGGGTATCTGTTTATAAGCCCATGGCTCTTCGGTTTTTTCGCTCTGACGGTGATACCCATAATCGCCAGTATCTTCCTTTCTTTTACCAACTACGATATTCTCTCTCCCCCGCGCTGGGTGGGGCTGCAGAATTTCAGGAAGATGTTCTTTGAAGACCCAAGATACTGGAAGTCGGTCAAGGCGACCCTCTACTATGCGCTGACCGCGGTGCCCCTGCGCCTGATCGTCGCTCTTTCGGTAGCCATGCTGCTCAATACCAGCCGGCGAGGCGTCGCCCTGTATCGCGCCCTTTTCTATGTCCCCTCGGTCGTTGGCGATTCGGTCGCCGTCGCCGTAATGTGGCGGCAGATATTCGGCGGCGACGGCCTCGTCAACGCGTTTCTGCGCCTTCTTGGCTTCCCCGGCAAACGGCTGTGGCTGGCCGATCCGCAGTTTGCGATATGGACGCTCATATTTCTGGCCGCCTGGCAATTCGGTTCGGCCATGCTGATATTCCTGGCCGGACTCAAACAGATACCCTACGAACTGTACGAATCGGCGGACATCGACGGCGCTGGAGCAGTACGCAAGTTCTTCTCCATCACGCTGCCGCAGCTCACTCCGATCATCTTTTTCAACCTCGTCATGCAGACAATCAACGGCCTCATCGTGTTCACGCCAGCCCTCATCATCACCAACGGGGGGCCTCTCGACACAACAAATTTCTATGCCCTCTATCTCTACAAACGCGGTTTCGAAAACTTCCAGATGGGATACGCGTCCGCCATGGCTTGGGTTCTGATGCTGGTGACGGCCCTGCTCACCCTGCTCATATTCAAGACTTCCTCCCGCTGGGTCTTCTACGAATCNGGAGGTCAAATGAAAGCCCAGAGCACTGCCCACAGAGTGACACGCACCTTGCTGTTCCACGTCTTTACCGCCTGCTGTGGCCTGTTGATGGTCTATCCCATCCTCTGGCTGGCCGGCTCTTCGCTGAAAGGGCCCTCCGAGATATGGCGGAGAGTGTATTCCCTCTTTCCTGAGAATCCGACGCTCGAGAACTACATCAAGGGATGGAAGGGCTTCGGCGGCGTCTCCTTTACGGTGTATTATCGCAATTCCATTGTCTATACGGTGCTGGCGACAATCTTCACGATTGTCTCTTCGGCGGTGGTGGCGTTCGGTTTCGCGCGGATACGATTCAAAGGGAAAAATATCCTCTTCGCCTGCATGCTCGTCACCATGATGATCCCGCCACAGATTCTGATCATTCCCCAGTACATCGTCTTCAGCAAACTCGGGTGGGTGAACACCTATCTGCCGCTCGTCGTCCCCCGGCTCTTCGGTCAGGCCTTTTTCATCTTCATGTTCGTCCAGTTCATGCGCGGCATTCCTCTCGAACTGGACGAGGCGGCGCAGATCGACGGATGCTCCCGTGGCCGCATCTTCTGGTCCGTCCACCTGCCCCTCATGAAACCGGCACTGTTCACGGGATCGATCTTTTCGTTCTACTGGACATGGAATGATTTTTTCGCGCCCCTCATCTATCTGAACAATCCCAAACGCTATACTCTGTCGGTCGCCCTGCGCTCATTCTCCGATCCTTCGGGCCTCACCGACTGGGGGGCGATATTCGCGATGTCGTTTCTGAGCCTTATACCCGTCATAGCCCTGTTCATCGCCTTCCAGCGTTTCCTCGTGCAGGGCATCGCCACGACAGGCCTGAAAGGATGAAAACCGCGTGAAGCCGGAACGGCCACGGAAACCAAGGAGCATCCGCTTATGGGCAATCCCCTGGATACAATCGACCCATCCGAACTCGAACGGACAATAGACCTCCTCGTCGGGAGGACTTTCAGCATGGATTTCCGCTGGAACTGGCCCGGAGGCGTGGCGTTCTACGGCATCGGCAGAGCCTGGCGTGCCACGGACAGAATCGAGTACATGGAAGGCCTCGCCTCCTGGGTGGACGAATACCTCGATCTGGGGCTGCCTCCCTTCATGGTGAACGCCATGGCGATGGGACANCTGCTCCTCGACCTGCACGAAGCGACCGGAGAGCGGAAATATCTCGATCTCGTCATCCGAAAGACCGAATACCTGAAAAAGGAGGCGCTCCGCTTCGGCGAGGGCGTCCTCCAGCACACCGTCTCCGCACACAACGACTTTCCCGGCCAGGCTTGGGCGGACACACTGTTCATGGCGGCACTCTTCATGCTGCGCGCAGGCCTCAAGCTCGGCGATTCCGCGCTTGTTGAGGACGCGCTCTCCCAGTACCACTGGCACGAAGAACTGTTGCAGGACCCCGAAACGGACCTCTTTTTCCATGCCTGGGACAGGAGNAGCCAAAGTCACCTGTCGGGACAGCACTGGGCGCGGGCCAACGCCTGGGCGGCCATCACCATGGCCGAAGCCCTGCGGCTCATCGACTACATGTATCCCGAGTTCATGGAAATCGAGGGCTCCCTGCGCGACCTGCTCGCGGCGCTCGCGCGGCTGCAGACAGAGTCGGGAGGATGGCACACGATCCTCGACGATCCGGAATCGTACGAGGAGACCTCTGCCACGGCGGGCATCGCCGCGGCGATGGCGCTCTATGGCCACCCTCTGCACGCGCGGCACATCGTGCGCGCATACGGGGCGGTGCTGAACAGCATCGGCCCCGACGGGTCGGTCCACGGAGTGTCGGCGGGTACGGCGGTGATGGCCAGCAGAGAAGATTACCGCCGCGTGCCGCGCAAGCGCGTCCAGGGATGGGGACAGGGCCTCGCGCTGGCCTTCCTCTCGGCCCTGCTGGAACGGAGCAAAAATCAGGAAAAGACGATACATTGAAGTAGGCTCATCGCACTCTTGACTCTCTCCAAAGAAACTGAGATAATGCCCCAGCATGAATACCATATCTGTCGGAAAGGCGTCTGTCCTCCATCATCATCGCGGCTTTGGCGTATGGAGCCGTGGTGCGGTGCGGGCGTAGGCCCGACAGTTGAATCTGAAACCGAAGCCGGCTCCGTGGGGCCGGCTTTTTCGTTGATGCATATCTCCGGAGAGCCGGCTCCAGACAGGGGCCGGTTTCTTTTTTCCCCGGTGCGGGAAAAGGAGATGAAGATGAGAGGCAACGAAGGCGGGAAGTCCGAGCTCAGGATCGGCCTCCCCAAGGGCAGGATGCAGGCGAAAGTGATCGAGCTCTTCAACGGCGCAGGCATTCCGGTTTCGGTCGACGAGCGCGAATACAGGCCGCGCATCGGCAACGGCAAGTCGGAGACTGCCGTATCGAAGGACATCGAATATGAGGCCAAGCTCCTGAAGCCGCAGAACATCGTGGAGATGCTTCAGGCGGGCAGCCGGGATATCGGCTTTGCGGGCGCGGACTGGGTGCGGGAACTCGGCGCGGACCTGGTCGAGCTTTTGGACACCGGCCTCGATCCCGTGACGATCGTGGCCGCCGCGACCGAGCCCGTCGCCGCAGCCTTCCGCGCCTCGCGGGGCGACCTGAAAGCGATCAGAGCGGCCTGCGGGCGCACCCCCATCATCGCCTCCGAGTACGAAGGCCTCGCGAAGGCGTGGATCGCGAAGAACCTTCCCGGAGCGGAGTTCGTGCGCTCCTACGGGGCGACCGAGGTCTTCCCTCCCGAGGATGCCGACATCATCATCGACAACTGCGCGACGGGCACGACCCTGCGCATCAACAAGCTCGAGATCATCGACACGCTCATGACGAGTTCGACGCGGCTGTACGCCTCAAGAGAGGCGATGCAGATTCCCGTAAAACGGGAGGCAGCCGATGCCCTCATACTCCTGTTCAGGTCGGTGCTCGAGGCGCGGCGCAGGGTGATGCTCGAGGTCAACGTCTCCGCCGGCCTGCTCGACCAGCTCGTCGCGATACTCCCCTGCCTGCGCGCTCCGACTGTTTCGCCCCTCGGAGGAGGCGACGCCTTTGCGGTCAAGGTGGCGGCGCCCCGCGACACGCTTGCGAGCCTCATCCCCGAAATCAAGCGGCGCGGCGGCACGGACATCGTCGTGACCCAGATGTCCCAGCTCGTGCCATAAGGAGGCCACCATGCTTCGACTCGATGCCAATGAAGGCCGCTGTCTCCTCTCGGAAAACGACCTGCGGGAAATCCTGAGTCCGGAAATCGCGCGCCGCTACCCCGTGCGGAGCCTCTTGGAAGAACCCCTCGCNGGGCGCCTGGGACTGCCCGCCTCGTGCCTGCTCGCGACAGCCGGCGCCGACGACGCGATCGACCGCGCCGTGCGGACGCTCGCGGGCCCCGGTGGGCTCGTGATGAGCACCCACCCGGGCTTTGTCGAATTTCTCGCCGCGGCGCAGCGCTCCTCCGCGATGTACGAATCGATCCTCAAGGACCCCTTCGGGCCCTTCCCTTTAAGCGAAATCTGCAGAGCCCTCGCGAAAAAACGCCCGCAGCTCCTCATCCTCTCGAGCCCGGACAACCCTTCGGGCTGCGTGCTCACCCCCGCGGACCTTGCCCAGATCGCCGCAGCCTGCCGCGAGTCCGGGACAATATTCATTCTCGACGCGACCTATGGAGATTTCTCNCCGAACAGCGCGACGCCCGCCGATGCCTTCGCCTTTTCAAACGTCCTCGTATCGGGGAGTTTTTCGAAGTCGCGGGGGCTCGCGGGCTTCCGCATCGGGTATATCGCGGGCAACCCCCGGATGGAGGGCATCATCGCGCGGCTCGCGGAGGCGGGACCGCCCTTCTCGCTGTCGAGCTCGGCCATCGAGGCGGGGCGGCGCGCGCTCGCCCTCGACCCGGGCCTCGTGAAGACCTTTGTCGGCGAGATCAGACGCGAGGTGTACGCGCTGAGCTCTCTCCTGAAAGGCATGGGCTTTCTCGTCTCCGGGAGCGAGGCGAATTTCGTGCTCATCAGAACCGACGAGGCACCAGCGTTCGTCAGGGCACTGCACGAAAAAGAGATATTCGTGAGGACCTGGCAGGACAAGCCAGGCTATGAGAACCTCGTGCGGATCACTGTGCCGGGAGAGGCCGGTGAATTCGCCCAGCTCACGGAGGCCATCACATCCGTGGGGAAAACCATGGGGATGACCAAGGAGGCGCTCGCATGACGACTCAGAATGAAACGACAAGCGTCCGGCGCAGGACGAAAGAGACGGATGTCTCCCTTTCGCTCGCATTTGAACCGGGACCGATCGAGGTCGACACCGGCATCGGTTTCTTCAACCACATGCTCACGCAGCTCGCCTTCCACGCGGGCTGGAGCCTGTCGGTCACCTGCAAAGGAGACCTGGACGTCGACGACCACCACAGCGTCGAGGATACGGCCATCGCGCTGGGAATGGCTTTTGCGAAACTCGCGCCGTCCGGAACGGGCCGCGTGCGCTTCGGCTACGCCTATGCGCCCATGGACGAGGCGCTCGCCAGGGCCGTGGTCGACATTTCGGGGCGCAGCTACAGCGTCTTGGAGGGCGGCTTTGCCTCACCCTCGATCGGCATGCTCTCGACCTGCAACATCGCGCATTTTTTCCAGAGCTTCGCCGTGAACGCGGAGCTGACGCTGCAGCTCGACATCCTGCGCGGAGAGAACGATCACCACAGGGCCGAGGCCCTCTTCAAGGCCGCGGCCCTCGCCCTCAGGATGGCCCTGGAGCCCCGGGCCGGCGCAGAGAGCGGCAGCACGAAGGGCGAAGCGGCCATCGATGTGGAAAGGGCCGGCCTATGAGCGAAAAACCACGGCTCGTCATCGTCGAGACGGGCGTCGCGAACCTCGCGTCCGTACGCGCGCTCGCGGAGCGCCTCGGGATGGAGCCCGTCGTCAGCGCGAACCCGGAGGAAGTGGTCCGCGCCGGGGCCGTCATTCTGCCCGGCGTCGGCGCCTTCGGGCCGGCGATGCAGAAACTGAAGGAAAAAGGGCTCGACGGCGCGATCCGGGATCGTGTGGCGGCGGGGCTGGCCACCGCGGGCATCTGCCTCGGCATGCAGCTCTTCTTCGGGACGAGCGAAGAATCCGAGGGCGTGGATGGCCTCGGCATCTTCAAAGGAAAAGTGAGCCGGCTGGAGGGAGGACTCCCTCTGCCCCAGCTCGGATGGAACAGGCTCGAACCCGGGCCCGGTGCACACCTGTTGCAGCCCGGATGGGTCTACTTCGCGAACAGCTACGGGGTGGCCGCAGGCGCGCGCCCCGAACTCGGTGGAAACGGCGCTTCGGGCGGCCTCACTTTCGATGCCATCGCTGCGGCCACAACCTCCTACGGCAGTCCCTTCGTCTCGGCCGTCGAGGTGTGGCGCAAGGACAAGCCGTCTCTGCTCCTCTGCCAATTCCACCCAGAGCTGTCGGGCACCTTCGGCACCCAGCTCTTCGCGCGCTGGCTCGACATNGAACGGCGCAAGGAGGCCTCTATGAGCGGACTCGCAGTCAGAATAATTCCCTGCCTCGACTTCAAGGACGGCCGCGTCGTCAAGGGCGTCAAGTTCGAAAACCTCGTCGACTCGGGCGACCCCCTCGAGCGCGCGCGCATCTACGAGGAACAGGGCGCCGACGAGCTCACCTTTCTCGATATAAGCGCGACCGTGGAGGGCAGGAAGACCATGGCGAAGGAAGTGGCGCGCATACGGCGCGGCATCGCTATCCCCATCACCGTNGGGGGCGGCATCGCGACGATCGACGATGCCGCGCGGCTCCTCGATTCCGGGGCGGACCGCGTCTCGGTCAACAGCGCCGCAGTCCGCAGCCCGGAGATCATAGGCGACATCGCGGGCCAGTTCGGCGTGCAGTGTGCGGTGGTGGCCATCGACGCGGCGAAAAACAGCGCGATGCCTTCGGGATACGAGGTGAAGATCGCCGCCGGCGCCGTGCCGACGGGGCTCGACGCAATAGCCTGGGCGAAAGAGGCGGCCGCCAGGGGCGCGGGCGAGATACTCCTCACCTCGATAGACCGGGACGGCACGAGCCTCGGCTACGAGTGCACGCTCCTCGGCCGCGTCGCGCATGCGGTCGGCATCCCTGTGGTCGCCTCNGGGGGCGCGTCCAGGCCGGAGCACTTCCTGGAAGGCTACCGGAGCGGCGCCTCCGCCCTCCTCGCGGCGGGAATTTTTCACCGTGGAGAAATATCCATTTCAGAAATAAAGAATTACCTTGCAAAGAACAATGTGGAGGTGAGNACTATGATCGTACCGAGCATCGATATCATGAACGGCAGGGCCGTGCAGCTCCGCGGAGGCAAACAGGCTCCCCTCGACGCGGGGAATCCCCTTGAACTCGCGGAGCGCTATTCCCGCGTCGGAGAATTCGCGGTCGTGGACCTCGACGCCGCCATGGGCAAGGGCACGAACCGGGAAATCATCCTCTCCCTGTGCAAAAAATACAGTGTACGCGTCGGAGGAGGCATACGCACTCCGGAGCTCGCCACCGAATACCTCAACGCCGGTGCCCGCTTCATCATGCTCGGCACGGCGGCCAGACCCGAATTCCTGGCGAACCTGCCGCGCGAGCGCCTCATCGCCGCGCTCGACAGCCGCAACGACACGATCATGGTCGAGGGGTGGACGAAGCCCCGCGAGGGCAAGGTCGAAGAGGCCGTGACCGCCCTCGCGCCCTATGTGGCGGGCTTCCTCGTCACCTTCATCGAGACCGAAGGCGACCAGTGCGGGATCGACCTGGAGCGGGCCCGGGCCCTCGTCGCGCGGGCGCCCGACAGAAAATTCACCTTTGCGGGCGGCGCCGCNGGGGGCGAACGGGGCGTCGCCGACATCGCCGCCCTCGACGCGCTGGGCGCCGACATACAGGCGGGTACATCGCTCGTNTCTGGGGATCTATCCCTCGCCGACGCCTTCGCGGCGCCCCTCAAGACCGACAGGCCCGACGGCCTGTGGCCCACCCTCGTGTGCGACGAGTCGGGGAAGCTGCTCGGCCTGGTCTACTCCAGCCGCGAAAGTCTGAAACTTGCCCTGGAGACGGGAAAAGGCGCCTACCACTCGCGGTCGAGGGGACTCTGGGTCAAGGGAGAAAGCTCCGGCAACGGCCAGACGCTGGTGCGCGCCGACCTCGACTGCGACCGCGACACCATACGCTTCACCGTCCGCCAGAACGGCGCGGGCTTCTGTCATCTGGGGCGGCGCAACTGCTTCGATGACGGCTACGGGCTCGAAAAACTGAACCGCACCGTCGGGCGCCGCATGAAGGAGGCGCCGCAGGGCTCCTACACGCGGAGGCTCTTCTCCGACGAGGCCCTGCTCGCGTCCAAACTGCGGGAAGAGGCGCAGGAGCTCGCACAGTCGAAGACGAAGGACGAGACGGTGGCAGAGGCGGCCGATGTCATGTACTTCGCGCTCGTGAAGACCATAAGCATGGGCGGAAGCCTCGCGGACATCGAGGCCGAGCTCGAGCGGCGCTCGCTCCGCGTCACGCGCCGGGGCGGCAACGCGAAGCCCGGCTTCGAGGGCACCGAAGGTAAAAACGAATGGAAAAGCATNACACTGAAAAGAATTACAGTCGAAGAAATTTCCGAGCCCTCGCTGCGGCTCTTCGACCCAAAAGTCGACGCCGTCGCGTTGTCGGCGATCGACGCGATCCGCTCGGGAGGAGAATCCGCACTCAGACAGTGGGCGGCGAAGTTGGACGGGCTCTCCGGAGATGAGCCGCTCCTCATCTCCCGCGACGAGATGAAGGCGGCCTGCGATTCGCTGCCGGTGGAAACCGCAGCGCTCCTCGAGCGCGCCAAAGGCCGCGTCGCGGCCTTTGCGGCCGCCCAGCGGGCATGCCTCTCCCCGCTCGATCTGCCGGCCCCGGGCGGCCGCCACGGNCACGAGTTCGTGCCCGTGGCGCGCGCTGGCTGCTATGTCCCGGGCGGNCGCCTTCCCCTGCCCTCCAGCGCCATCATGACCGTCGTCCCGGCCAGGGCTGCCGGCGTCGAAGAAGTCTGGTGCGCCGGGCCGAATCCAACGCGGGAGACTCTGGCCGCGGCCTGGCTCGCCGGCGCGGACGGCTTCCTCCGCTGCGGCGGCGCCCACGCGGTCGCCGCGCTCGCCTTCGGCGTCGCCGTCCCGAAGTGCGATGTCATCGTCGGCCCGGGCGGCAAGTACGTCGCCGCCGCCAAGCGCCTCCTCTTCGGCCTCGTCGGGACCGAGGCGCCCGCGGGCCCCTCGGAGCTTTTGGTCATCGCCGATGACAGCGCAGAGCCCGAGGTCGTCGCAGCCGACCTCCTCGCGCAGGCAGAGCACTCGCCCGACGCCATGCCCGCCCTCATCGTCACCGACGGACAACTGGCAGACCGCATCGAGGAAGAGCTCTCGCGCCAGCTTGGCGCACTGCCTGAGCCGAACCGCGGGATCGCCCGCACAGCCCTCGGCAACGGCTTCTGCTGCGTCGAGCCCGACCTTGGGCGCGCCGTCCGCGGCGCCGACCGCTGTGCGCCGGAACATCTCGAACTCGCGACGGCCAAGCCCGCTGAGCTCGCCAAAAACGTCAGAAACGCCGGCGCCCTCTTCCTCGGCCCGGGTTCGGCCGAAGTCTTCGGCGACTACGGCGCGGGGCCGAACCACACGCTCCCCACGGGCGGAGCGTCGAGGTTTGCGGCCGGCCTGTCGGTCCTGCACTTTCTGCGGGCGCGGACCTGGCTCTCCATCGAGGACCCCTCTCAGCTCATCGGGGACACCGCCGCCTTCGCGCGCCTCGAGGGCCTCGAGGCCCATGCGAGGGCGGCCCTTGTCCGGAAGCGTCTCTAGCATGGGGAGCCGAACACAGAAAGAGCCGCCCGACAGACCTTGTCGGGCGGCTCTGAATTCCCTGCGGGCGCCATGTGGCCTTTTTGAAAAGGGCTGAGAGGGCTCTAGCTGGACGCCCCCGATCTTTGCCCGGGGCGCGACCCGGCGGCCCTTATCGGGGCCCGCCATGAGCCTCTGAAGTGCCCTCAACCCTCACAAAGGGCCTCAGAATCCGTAAATCCTGGAATATTTTTCGCGGAGGTACCGCTCGAACCATACGGGATCGAGCGACTGCCCCGTCACTTTCTTGACGAGCTCTCCCGGCGTGTAGCGCGAGCCGTGCACGTGCACATTGGCGCGCAGCCATTTGAGCACCGACAGCGTATCCCNCTCGGCGATGCGCGCCTCGATGTCCGGCTCTTCCTTTTTGAGCGTCGCCCAGAACTGCGCGCCGTAGAGGTTGCCCAGCGCATAGCTCGGAAAATAGCCGAAGGCCCCCATGGCCCAGTGCACATCCTGAAGGCAGCCCTGACGGTCATCCGGCGCCTCGATGCCGAGCAGGTCGCGGTATTTCGCCTGCCAGGCGGCCGGCACATCCCGGATATCGAGGCTGCCGTCGAACAGTGCCGACTCCAGCTCAAAGCGCGCGATGACATGGAGGCTGTAGGTCACCTCGTCCGCTTCGGTGCGGATGAGCGAGGGGCTCACCCTGTTGACCGACTTTACGAAGCTCTCCAGATCGAGCCCCTCGCCGGCCTCCCCGAGCAGGGCGCCGAGGGCCTGGAAATTTCTTTCCCAAAAAGCGTGCGAGCGGCCGATGATGTTCTCCCAGAGTCTCGACTGCGACTCGTGGACGGCCATCGAAACAGCCTCCGCGAGCTTTGTCCCCCGGAAATCGGGATTCGGATCGATGCCCATCTCGTAGAGCGCGTGCCCCGACTCATGAATCGTGCTGAACAGGCTCGAAGGGAAATAATCCTCGATATAGCGTGTCGTGATGCGCACATCGTCGGCGCCGAGCGTCGTCGTAAAGGGATGGGCCGACACATCGAGACGCCCTTTGTCCCTCTCGTAGTGGAGCACCTTCATGCAGTAGCCGCTGATGCGCTCCTGAGTCTTTGGGCTCACGCGGAGGCCCTCACATTTGTCCTCGATCTGGGGCCGGCTCCGGATCCTGCCCAGTATGTCGACGAGGTAGGCCTTCATCTTCGAGAACACTGCGGCGATCGATTCCTGCGTGCTGCCCGGCTCGTACAGGTCCAGAAGCACGTCGTAGGGTCTGGCGCTCGGGTTGAGATATGCCGCGCGCTGCCTATTGAGCTCCACCATGCGTTCGAGGTGGGGCTTGAAGGCCTTGAAGTCGTTGTTTTTCTTGGCTTCCACCCATGTCGCCTGCGAGATGCTCGCAGCCTTCGCGTATTCGGTCACGAAGGACTCCGGCAGCTTCGTCTCGCGGTCGTAGTCGCGCCGCACGACGCGGACATATGCCTTCTCATCGTCGGAAAGATCGCTTTTTGCCTCGAGGGCCGCAAGCAGCTCCCCGATCTCGGGGTTGACGGCCTTCCGGTGCGCAAGCCCTTCGAGGAGAGCCAGCTGGGCGGCCCTCTCCTCGATTGCCTTCGGCGGCATGTAGGTCTCCTGGTCCCAGCCGAGGATTGCCTCGATATGGACGACGAGGCTGTGTTCGCGGTCGAGCTCGACAAGACGAGCGGTCTCTTTGTGCATCGTTTTCCTCCTTTTGCTGTTATAGTAGCACCGGAAGGCTTCTCTTTGTATACTGAAAATCGTGTTTTTAAGGGAACTGACGCAGGACGTCCGCATCTTGAGGGGCACGGGGCCCGCGACACTGAGGGCGCTCGCGAATCTCGGCGTCCACACGGTGGCGGACCTCCTTCTCCACCTGCCCCGCGATTACGAGGACAAGACCAAAATTGTCCCGATTTCGCGCTTCTCCGAGGGCAAGGTGTATACGACCGCGCAGGTCGTCCGCCACGAATGGTTCGGGTTCGGCAGGATGCGCACGCTCAAGATCATCGTCGCCGACAATTCCAGCGAGGCTGCGCTTCTGTGCTTCAACAGGCCTTTTCTCGAGCAGATGGCGCCCGTCGGCTCCACGATACAAATCTACGGCAAATTCCAGTTCAAGTATGGCGAGATTCAGTCTTCCGCATTCGAGATAAAGCGCGTGGACGGGGCGCTCAAACCGGAGGCCGCCCTGTCTCCTCTGTATTCGCTGAGCGAGAGACTCAACCAGATGGCGCTCAGGAAGATGATCGGGCTCGCGCTCTCGAAGTTCGCGCCCCATATCGAGGACGAGATTCCGCCACCGCTGCGGGCAGGCCATGGTTTTCCGCCCAAATCGGAGGCGATCCGCGCGGTACACTTCCCCTCGTCCTGGGAAGAAGCGAAACGCGCCCACGACATGCTCGCCTACGAGGAGCTCTTTTACTTTCAGCTCGGCATTGCGCTGCGCATGCGCTCCAGGCGCGCCAAAGTCATCGAGCGCAGAGCCTCGCCGGGAGTGCTCGCCCGCCAGCTCCGGGAACGTCTGCCCTATGCGCTCACAAAAGACCAGGAGTCCGTGCTCGGGGAGATCGTCGAGGACATGCACAAGCCTTACCCGATGGCCCGCCTCCTTCAGGGCGATGTAGGCTCAGGCAAGACGATCGTCGCGATTCTGGCCGCCCTCCATGCGGTCGAGCGGGGCGGGCAGGTGGCGATCATGGCGCCCACCGAGCTTCTGGCCCGTCAGCACGCCACGATTGCCGCCCACCTCGTGGAGCCGCTCGGCGTGAGGCTCGCCTTCGTGACAGGCTCGATATCGAGTGCGGCGCGTCCTCCCCTCCTCGCCGCACTCCAGAACGGCGACATCGACATAGCGATCGGCACCCACGCGCTCTTTTCGGAGGATGTCTCGTTCAAAAACCTCGAACTCGTGGTCATCGACGAACAGCAGCGCTTCGGCGTGCTCCAGCGCATAGCCCTCTACAAAAAAGGACACATNCCCGACTTCCTCATGATGACCGCGACCCCCATTCCGCGCAGTCTCGCGCTCACTTTCTTCGGCGACCTGCAGGTGTCGACCATCCAGAATCTGCCGCCGGGCCGCAAACCCGTCATCACGCACCTGGCGCAGGAGGACCGGCGGCGAACCGTGTATGAGTTCACGCGCGACAAGCTAAGGGAGGGCCGCCAGGCCTACTTCGTCTATCCCGTGATCAGCGGATCGGAGCGCTCCGATCTCCGCGACGCCGAGTCCATGGCATCCCACCTCGCCAAAGACGTGTTCCCTGAGTTCCAGGTGGGGCTTCTGCACTCCAGGCTCGGCGACGAAGTCAAGATGGAGGTGATGACCAAGTTCGCGGCGGGCGAAATCCCGATACTCGTCGCGACCACGGTCGTGGAAGTGGGGGTGGACGTGCCCAACGCGACGGTGATGGTGATAGAGCACGCCGAGCGCTTTGGCCTCTCGGCCCTGCACCAGCTGCGCGGGCGCATCGGACGGAGCTCGCATCAGGGATACTGTTTCCTCGTGTATTCCAAGGACCTCACCGAGGAGGGGCGCCTTCGGCTCAAGGCGCTCTACGAGACGACCGACGGCTTTGCCATTGCGGAGGAGGACCTCAAGATACGGGGGCCCGGCGACATGCTCGGCATCGAGCAGTCGGGGGATCTGCGCCTGCAGATTGCGGACATGCGCACCGATTTTGAATTATTGAAGAAGGCGCGGCACGATGCGTTCGGCATCATCGAGTCCGACCCGACGCTCTCCGAGCCCGGCCACGACGTGATCCGTCAGGTGCTCGCGCGGGCAAATCCTTTCTCGGAGAAGTAGGAGGGGCCGCCTCGGAGGCGCCTTTGGGGAGGCCGCCTTTACTTCGAAATCAATAGTTCATTATGTATCTGTCCCCGGGCTCCCGGAGAGCCGCGTTCAGCGTTTGCGCCTGCGCGACTTCGGGCCGCCGTGCTGCAGCACAAGCTCGGAACAGCTCATATAGTCGATGATTTTCTCGCGTTTGGCCCCGGGGCCGAGCATTTTTTTCACTTTGTTGTATTTGCGGCGCAGATACTGAATCGAGGGGATGCTGGTCTCGAAGTGCGCCGCGAGTTCCCAGTCGCGGCGCAGGTAACGCCCATAGGCGTCCTTGCGGTTCAGGGTCAAAAATTCGGCGATGTGTTCGCGCGTCCACTCGATATTTTTGCCCTGCGAGTAGTTGTGCTCTTCCATGCGGCGTTTGGTGCGCTCCGCTGCCCCTTCCATTTTGCGCTTGCGCCAGTAGGAGTTGCGGTTGCGCGCCTGGATTATATCATCGCGGGTATAGCCTGTGTTCTCCATCCAGAGACGGGCCAGTCTGGCCTTCTCTGCGGGGCTCAGGCGCGACTTGAGAGAGTTCGAGACATATTCATCGGGGGAGGACGATTCCAAAATCAGTCGTTCGGACTTTTTCATATTCCAAATATAATAGAGAATTATGAAAAATCAAATAATTTGTTTGGATCGCGAGTCAATCGCGCCGGAAGGCGATCGCCTCCCAGCCTTTCTTGTGCTCCGCAAAAGGAGATTTTGAAAAGCCCGGCGGTTTCTGATGCACGGCGCGCTCGGTCTGTGTGCTCTCCCCCGCGACGACAAGCGCTCCACCCCGCTTGAGCACTTTCGAGACGAGCGGCCAGTAATAGGCCGCGACATCGAATCCCGGGATATCCTCAAGAAAGAGGATGGCCGCGTCGATGCTCGCCGGTTCAAGCGGGCCGCGCCTCGGCGCGGCCGATGCGGCCCCGGGCGCCCCACCCCCATCCAGTCGCGCCTCCGACTCATTCGTTGGCCTCTGCTCTTCCTTCGATTGCGCCTCACGGAACTCGGGCTCAAGCATGGGCGCAGCGCTGTGAAAGCCGGCCTTCCCGAGACTGTGCGAGGAGGCGGCGAGCGCCAGCGTGTCGTGCGACCTGAGGACAATCTCTTCGGGCCCCAGGACCGCCTGCATCCAGAGGGGCGCAAGCCCGCCCCCCGGCTCGACCACGAGCGCGCGCCGCACGAGGAGGCCGGCGAAGACCTTCTGTGCGAGCGAGAGCGCGCAGGTTGTGGCGTAGGACGGCTCGTCGAACTCGGGCAGGCCCTGGATGCCGTCCCATGCGAGGGTGGCGCCCGCGACTTTCTTCTCCGCATGCGAGCGCAGATACCGCGAGAACCATCGGCCGGAGACTGCGTCCGGACCCGCCGCGGAGGGCTCCTCGGGGACCTGCGCAATCGCGACCATGTGGTTCTTCGTCGAGACGGTCCGCCGGAGCAGAAAGCCCGACTCGGTGCACCATACGCGGGCCTGCTCCGCGAGCGGCGCCACGATGACGAAGGCAAAGATGCCGCCGGCGCGCACAAGCCCAGAGCGCAGGGTCTTGAAATACTGCGCCAGCAGCGCCGGCCCCGCCTTTGCGGGCAGATTGGACAGCACCGCATCGTAGGGACGGTCCTCGGGCTCGCAGAGCAGGCCCGCCTCCGCTCTCAGCGGCGCCGCATTCCTCTCCATAACTTTAATCTTCGAGAAATGTCGCTTCCGGCCAGGCTCGAGCCGCGATCCGCCGAGCCCGTACAGCTCCACGGCGAGGCCGTTCCGCGCCGCGTTCCGCGCGGCAAAGGCCACGGCCCGAAAATCGCGGTCGCGCATGACGACCTCCATCTCGGGACAGGAAGCGGCCAGACTGATGCCGATAATCCCCGTCCCGCAGCCCGCGTCCAGGAGGCGCCTCGCACCGACAATGCCGGGCTCGTGGGCGACCTCTTTCAGGAGAAGGCGCGTCCCCGCGTCGATATCGAAGGACGAAAATAGGGCGTGCGACAGGTCAAACTTGAGCCGCACGCCCCGGTATGCAAAATCGATTGTCTTGTTGACGAGTGGATCGAGCGGAGAGCCCGATTCATCAGGATTATTCGTTGACGCGCTCAACGTACTCGTTCGTCTCCGTGTTGATGAGAATCTTCTCTCCCTGCTTGATGAAGAGCGGCACACGCACCACGAGGCCCGTCTCGGTGGTCACGGGCTTCGTCGCGCCGGACACCGTGTCCCCGCGGATGTAGTTCTCGCTCTCTGCCACGGTGAAGACCATCTTATAGGGAATCTTGATATCGATGGGCTCGCCTTCCCACATGACGATCGTGTAGGTCTCGCCCTCCTTGAGATAGGGAGCGCGGTCCTCATGCCCGACAAGGGGAACCTCGAACTGGTCGAAGGTCTCATTGTTCATAAAATGAAAGGACTCGTCATCGCCGTACTGATACTGGCAGTCGACAAGATCGACCTGGGCATCTTCGACGAATTCGGCGGTCTTGATTGTCTGCGTGATCACGTTGCCGTTCTTGAGGTTTTTAGCCCTCACCCTGGCAAAGGCCGCACCCTTGCCCGGGCTTACAAATTCGCGCTCGACGACTATATGCGGCGTGCCATTGATGAGAAGACATGTTCCGATTCCGATATCACCACCACGAACCATAGATTTGTCCCCGATAGATAAAAAATTGAATCGCGCTATAGTAGCGCGGAAACGGCATTTATGTAAAGCTGGAAGGGCATTCGGCGCCCGCCCGCAGTGCCCCCGCCCGCAAACAGCCCTGCAGGTCAGCCGGAAAACCCCTCAAACGGGAAGAGCAGGACGTCCCCGATCGATTTTTCTCCGAGGAGGACCATCATGAGGCGCTCAAAACCGAGGGCGACGCCCGAGCAGGGCGGAAAATGCTCGAATATTGAAGCGTACGAGTCGTCGATGCGATGGGGGACGAGCGCGTCCAGCTTTTTTGCGCTCTGGGAGGAAAAATACCTGCGGACCGCGGCCGGATTCGCCATCTCGGTGAAGCAGTTGGCGATTTCGATGCCGTCGACATAGAGCTCCCAGCGCTCCTTGTACATCGTGCCGGGTATATCCGCCGCGAGGCACTCTATGCCCGCGGGATAGCGGTCGAGCACGAGGGGCCTGTCCCGGGGAAGCGCGGGCTCGACCAGGCTCAGGAAGAGAATATTGAAGGCGTCCTCCCATGAAGCGTCGGGAGGGACAAGAAGCCCGCGCTCACGGCAGGCGGCGCGCATCGCCTCGGGCCCGACGAGCGCGTCGAGGTCGGCGCGGGCAAACTCCGACCAGGCCTCGCGCATGCTCATCACGCGGAAAGAGGGACGGGCACGGGCCGGCGTCTTCTCATCGGCGAGGGCTGCGAAGAGCTCCTCGGTCAAGCCGATATTGTCATCGGACGAGAGCCCGACGCCGTAGTATTCAAGCATCGTGAATTCGGNGTTATGGATGCGCGATATGGACTCGGCATTGCGCCAGGCCTTGCAGAGCTGAAAGACGCTCCGCCCCGTCGCGGCGATCACCTTCTTCATCCATATCTCGGGGGAAGGAATGAGGTAGAGCGGCCTGCTCTTCTCCGTCGGATGCACATATTCGGTCGCGAAGACCTCGAGGCAGGATTCGGGAATGAGGGAAGGAGCGAGGGCCGGCGTGTCGGTCTCCAGGTAGCCACGCGAGAGAAAAAATTCGCGCAGAATGCTCACCATGCGCGACCGTGCCTGCAAAATTTCGATATCCATGGGGAGAGTATAGCGATTTGCGCGAGGCTGGGATACCGCGAGGCGCGCCCGACCTCTCTTCGCGCTAGCGCTTTCTCAGCGCCAATGCCGCATTCCTCCGCAGGGCTTCAGGCTCTATCCACTTCTGGTCGAGCACAGACCCCTTCAGAAGGATGCGCAACTGGGCATTCTCCATGCGGGCGATGGTCGCGGCATCGAAAGAGCCACCGATCTGCCCGCGGCCCGCACGGGCATCGGGGTCGGGCCTGAAATACGGGCAGGCCTCCAGACACAGGTCGCATCCATAGAGCTGGTCCTGCCAGGACACCTCGATAAACGCCGGCAGGGCTCCCGCGCGGGAGCTGTAATACTGAATGCAGCGGTCGCGTTCAAAGACGGGTTCCGGCGCGCAATGCAGGGCCGCGGTCGGGCATGCATCGACGCATCTTCGGCAACTGCCGCAGAACGAGAGCGCTGTGCGCGGCGGGCGCCTCGGAGGAATCAGCGCCTCTTCGAGGTCGAAGGGCAGGAGCATGAGGCCGAGGAGGACGGCCGAAGACCTGGTGGCGGCACGGGATGCGGACCCTGCGGCGCTGTCCTGCACCGGGCCGGCATCCGAGGCCTCTGCGATGAGAAGGCCGTTGCGGCCGACCGCGCCCAGACCCGCCGCGACCGCGAGCGCCTTCTCGGGGAATCTGGAATTGGAAAAGCGCTGCCACCGCTTCGGGGAAAAAAGCGGCAGGCCGGCCGCCGCCATATCTCCGGACGTCGCCGCCGCGCATGCCGCCAGTCGGCTGCCGATCTCCCCATACCAGTTGCCGCGCGCAAACCGCCCTATCTTCGCCACCGGCTTTCCAGCACCGGGAAGCGGCAGAGGCGGCAGCCCCCGCGCCGCCCGGGCTGCCGCCGGTTCCGGCTCCACGTCCGGGGCATAGCGCAGCGCAACCACGAGCATGGCGCCAGCCTCATCGAGCCCATAGCGCGCGCGGACCCCCTCCTCTTCCTCAGCGAATCCCTGCTCCAGGAGCACCCTCTCCCACTCTTTTTTCCCGAGGACCGCAGAGGAGAAAAAACCCTGTTCCCGCGCATGAAAAAGAAGCCAGCGCGCGGTCTGCGCACCGGCTTCACCCTGCATGTACTCCGGGATCACGGCAGCGGGAAATGCTTGGTCAGCGCGAGCACCTCCTGCTTGACGCGCGCGACCACCTGCGCATCGCCCTTGGACTTGAGGACATCCATGATGAACGAGGCGATCTTCTCCATCTCCGCAGTACCCATGCCGCGAGTCGTCACCGCGGGCGTGCCCACGCGGATGCCGCTCGTCACGAAGGGCTTCTGCTTATCGAAGGGAATGCCGTTCTTGTTGACCGTGATGTTTGCCTCGTCGAGCCACTTCTCCGCTTCCTTGCCCGTGATCTCGAGCGGAGTCAGGTCGACCAGCATGAGGTGGTTGTCGGTGCCGCCCGAGACGATGCGCGCACCGCCTGCGCTGAGCGACTGCGCCATAACCTTGGCGTTGGAAAGCACGCGGTCGATATACTCGGCGAAGCTCGGCTCGAGCGCTTCCTTGAGCGCCACCGCCTTGCCCGCGATGACATGCATGAGGGGTCCGCCCTGAATGCCCGGCATGATCATGCTGTCGATCACTTCGGACCACTTGCGCAGCGCATCGCCCTTCGGGGTCATGATGCCACGGTTGTTCTCCTTGTCCCGCCCGACGAAAATCATGCCGCCGCGGGGACCGCGCAGTGTCTTGTGTGTCGTCGTCGTGGTGAAATCGGCGACGGGTATCGGGCTGGGGTGCCTGCCGACGGCGACTATGCCCGCGATATGCGCCATGTCGACCATGAGATAGGCGCCCACTTCGTCCGCAATTCTGCGGAAGGCATCAAAATCGATGATCCGCGAATACGCGCTCGCCCCGGCGATGATGAGTTTCGGCCTGTGCTCCCGGGCCAGATGGGCCACCTGATCGAAATCGATGGTCTCGGTATCGGGGTTGACCCCGTAGCTCACCACCTTATAGAACTTTCCGGAGAATGAAACCGGCGCGCCATGCGTCAGGTGTCCGCCGTGGGCCAGACTCATGCCCATAATCGTGTCGCCCGGATTCAGCGCGGCAAAGAGTACGCCCATGTTCGCCTGGCTTCCGGAGTGCGGCTGAACATTTGCATNGTCCGCGCCGAACAGTTTTTTCGCCCTGTCGCGCGCCAGATTTTCGGCGATGTCGACAAATTCGCACCCGCCGTAGTAGCGCTTGCCGGGATACCCCTCGGCATATTTATTCGTGAGAACGGATCCAACTGCCTCCAGCACGGCTTTTGAAGTATAGTTTTCACTTGCAATAAGCTCGAGCTTGTCTCTCTGTCGCCGCTGCTCTGCCTCTATCGCTGCGTAGAGCTCAGGATCCATGGACTGAATATATGACATAACTCCTCCCTCTTTGTATTGTAGCATAAGGCTCGCTCCCGTACTACAAAGGGGCCGCCGGCAGGAGCGTGGGCGGTTCCCAGATGGAGGTATAGCTGAGACCCTGCGACAGCTCATCGTATTCGAAGAATGACCAGGGAATTTTGGCCTTTTTCTGGGCGTCGGGCTGCACCGGAGGCAGGGGCTGGTATCCCCGCCCCATCGCGATGTGCTTGCTGTCGATGCCGCGATAATACGTGAGCCTCTCCGGGAATCCCGGCACAACACCTGAAGGGACATTCCCCGTCGCCAGGGCCGGATCGAAGGGAATCCAGCCTATGCCCAGCAGGTAGTATTCCCCCCAATAGTGGGGAATGAGCCGCATGTCTCCGGTGACAAGGAAGCCTGACACAGGCTTGGCCGGGATGCCCAGGGCGCGCAGGAGAGCGCAGTCAATCAGCGCAAGGGCGCGCATGTTGCCGCTCTTGTTCTTCAGCGCCTGAAGCACATCGGCGGAGAGACTCTGGTCCGCCTCGTTCAGCCTGATATTCGAAAACACCCACTGTGCGGCAAGGGCCACCTGCCTGAAAGGATTTTTCTCCTTTTTCTGAATCGCGCCGGCCGCCGAAACAATCGTCTCGTCTTCGGAGGGAACCAGCGCATCGGCCGCAAGGTAGGGGGCCAGGAACGCCGGCGGCTCCGATCCGACCCCCTGGATAGAATTGACATTGATATCCGCCCTGATTTCCGATGCATCGACGATAAACTGCCGGACTATCTCGAGCCTGCTCTTGCTCGCATCCTGTTGGTCGAACCGATATTCCTGCCAATTCTCACGGTCGGCGCCCAGATGGTCCCCGCCGCTTTCGATGTTCGTCTCGGCAGTCTGATTCTGAGTCGCGGCAGGCTTCGGGAGGAAGAGAAGCAGGCGGCCGTCGGGCAATGAGGCCATAACATGGAGGATGACCTTCTGTTCTATGACATACTTGGACGCATCTCCCCTCCAGGTTTTGCCGGGACTGCGCGAAAAGGAGACCGGGTATGTGTTCGAAAGCCCGTTTTTTGTCTTCACGAAGACATACCCGCTCTCTACCCCGTCCGGCACATGCACGGCGATTGAAGTGTCCCTCCAGCTGTCCACGAGGGGGGTTGCCGATTCGATCCTGATGAAATTGCCGGGGTCCTCGGTCTCGAGCGCGGAAATCGACGGGACTTTTGGAAAGAAGATCGCCGCGTTCTCTTCAGGTTCCCCAAAATGACTGCCGCTTATCACGATGGACTTTCCGATCTGCAGGTTCGCCGTGGGTTTTGTCCCTGTAATATTGGGCCGGAACTCCGGCGCTCCCTGCGATTCCGCCGCTTTCGGCACTTTCAGGGAACTTGCAAGCATGAGGGGATTCGAAGCGCCGAATGCCGTCCTGACTCTCACGATGGCAGAGTCGACATCATTCGGCATCTTGAAGGAAATGTAGGTGGGGCTCCACGACTGAATGGCATGCTCGGGCAGGGGGATACCGTCAAAAAGAAGCTCGCCGGGCGCCTCGCCGAAATTGCGCCCCACGATGGAGACGGTGTCGTCGGGCATGGGCGTCACGGGATCGATGACAGAGAGCGCGGGGTGAAGCGTCCAATAGAGGAACAGGGCGCCTCCTGCGGCAAGCAGAAAAAACAGCGCTCCTCCCATGACCACCGAACGCCGTTTCATGCATCACTTCTGATTGACGAGTATCTCTATCGCCACGGGCGCACCCTGTTTGGAATCTCCTCCCAGCGGATAGTAGTAGAACAATCTCTCGAGCGGGACCCGTATGGTGTGCACTGAAGTATTCATCTGAATCGAATTGTCGGNGTTCCGGGCAAAGATCTGATTCTGCACGAGCATGGTGAGACTCTTGTTCACCAGTTCGATCGGCATGAACACAATCACCGCGACGATCTGCTCGCTCTGAATTTTGATCCCCAGAGCGGCGGCAAGACCCACATCCCGAAGAATCGGGTCCTCCCAGGCGGGGCAGTTCTCCTTCCTGGAGGATGAATTCTGGTTCGATTTTGAGTTCTNGGCATTGAGCGACGTCGACTGTATCGCCGTGACCATCGCGGGGGTGAGCAGGAAAGCCACCCTGAAGCGAAATTGAAATACAGGCGCATTCAGGGGAGCCTCCGGCATGAGCGGAGGAATGGATTCCTTATCCAGAGGCGAGGGAATCCCTGTCTGCGGCTGAGCCTGAGCCTGGACCGGGGCCGGTCTTGCCGTCGGCGAAGGAGGGGTCTGAGGAAATACACTGGCGGCGCCCATGATCGAAAACGCCACAAGAATGAGCGTCCGAAGCCTCATTTTGCCTCTCCCTGGGCAGGAATTGCCATAATCGTCGGTTTCTGGTCAGCAGTATTGTAGATCACGTACACCGGAGTGGTGTAGGTCAGGGACTGAGAGAAGTCCCCCGGCGCCTTGATGGTGACAAACTGGGATGGGTCCGCCTGCGAAAGCATCGAGACCAGGCTCTCGATATTGGCGCTCGAGGCTGCGGGCAGCTTTGTGCTCAGGGCAAGGGCCTGGCCTACATTTCTGCGCCAGCCGAAGAGCCCAAAGGCCAGGCCTGCAAAAAACACAAAGAGCAGCAGCGAGGCGGCCAGTACAGGCAGCGGCACCGAGATTCTTCTCGAACTGAACATGGCGAGGTGTGGATATCTTTCGAGGAATTTTTCGAGGGCGGCGTTCCTGCGGGGGGCGCGCGAGAGATTCACGAGCCTGTCGTCGAGCGAGACCTGAATGCGCTGCGCAGCCTCCTGGAGCTGCGCGTCATCGATGGCATCGGCCGCCTGCAGTGCGGCCTTCAGGGCACGGTACTGTGCGACGCGGTCCCTGCACCGCCCACACTGCTCCAGATGCATCTCGATTCGCTCCTTCCACGGCGACGGCACTTCGTCATCGACATACGCAGTCAACAGGGTTTCATCGGGACACATGGGAACCTCCCTCATTCAACAGCGAAAACAGTGCTTCTCTTGCGCGGAATGCACGCACTTTGACATTCCCTTCCGTAATACCGAGCACTTTTGCAATTTCCTTGTAATTCATGCCTTCATATTCTTTTAAAATCAGGACGACGCGCAGTTTCTCCGGTAGTTTTATCAGTGCGTCCCGAACTTCCTGGGCGGATTCTTTCATGAGCAGCTCGTGCTCTGCCGATTGGTCCGTGCCGGCATTTTGGCTCTGTTCCTCGCTGCTGAGCACGGCGCTCGTCGAAGTCTTTGCCTGCGTTGTCTCTGCATTCCACCAGTGTTCGTAGGCTTTGAATTCTCTCACCTTGCGCTTGGACAGGTTGATCGCGCCGTTTTTTACAACGCGGATGAGCCAAAAACGGGCATCCTCATCCGCAGGAAACTGCATGCGCTTCTCAATCAGCTTGCCAAACGCATCCTGGACAACATCTTCGGCAGATTCCCAGTCGTTGGTGATGCGCACCGCGATGCGCAGAAGCAAGTCAACGTTCTGCGCGAAAATGCGGTCGAACTCCGGCCTCTGCCCCTCATCCTTATTTTTGAACAATCTATCAGTCCTTTTGTTACAAAGCGATCCGCAGAATCATCCCACCAATTTCCAGGCAGTGCCGTCCGGTCTGTCTTCGAGCTGAATGCCTTTGGCCTTGAGTTCATTCCGAATTGCGTCGGCCGTCGCAAAATCGCGGGCCTTCTTCGCAGCGGCGCGCTTCTGTATCTGTTCCTCAATCCAGCGAACCGTCTCTGCATCGACAGAGGCTTCTCTCTTCTGGGCGCCGGACAATCCCAGGCCAAGGATATCATCCATGTCCAACATGAGCGCCAGGGCCTCGGCGGGCGCCAGTTCGGCATCTTTCAGCATGGTCCAGGCCTGCGCGAGCGCCCGCGGCATCGCGAGGTCATCGGCGAGGGCATCATCAAAAGCCCTGCGGTACTGCACCGCGCGCTCGCTGAGCCGGGCAAGCGGCGCCGGGGCCCCTGCGCTCTCCCTTAGCGCAATCGTCCGGTCCACGAGCGAAAGCCGCGCCGCCCTCGCCTGGTCGAGGCCTTCCCACGAGAAGGAGAGCTGGCTGCGGTAGTGTCCGCCGAGGCAGAAATACCGGTAATCGAGGGGATCATAGCCCCTGTCGACGAGCGTCTGCAGGGTCAAAAAGCTCCCCGAGGACTTGGACATCTTGCCTTTGTCGAGCACCAGAAATTCCGCGTGCAGCCAATAGTTCACCCACTTGTGCCCCGTCGCGGCCTCGGACTGTGCGATCTCGTTCGTATGATGCACGGCGATATGATCGACGCCGCCCGCATGGATGTCGAACTGCTCTCCCAGATATTTCATGCTCATCGCCGAGCACTCTATATGCCATCCGGGGTATCCTCTGCCCCAGGGGCTGTCCCAGAGCAACGCCTGGTTTTCGAACTTCGACTTCGTGAACCAGAGCACAAAGTCGTAGGGGTTGCGCTTGTTGGGATCGACTTCGACGCGCGCCCCGGCCTTGAGCTGGTCAAGCTGCAGCCNCGCGAGTTCGCCGTAATGGTCGAATTTCGATACGTCGAAGTAAAGGTTGCCGCCCGCAAAATAGGTGTAGCCGTTGGCTTCGATGCGCCTGATGAGGTCGATCATGTCCTGGATGTGCTCCGTCGCCCTGCAGACGATGGTCGGTCTTTCGATGTTGAGGCGATCCGTGTCCTTAAAGAAAGCATCCGTATAGAACTGGGCTATCTCGAGCACCGATTTTCCGCGCTCGCGGGCCGATCTGACCATCTTGTCCTCGCCGGTATCGTCGTCGCCCGAAAGGTGTCCGACGTCCGTGATATTCATCACATGCGTCACGGTATAGCCGAAGCGTCGGAGTGTCCTGACGAGGATGTCCTCAAAAACATAGGTTCTGAGGTTGCCTATGTGGGCAAAGTTATAGACAGTCGGTCCACAGCCGTAGAATCCGACGCTATGGTCGTGCAGAGGCTCAAAGCGCTGGATGCTTCTGCCCATCGTGTTGAAGAGATACATATCGTGCATGTCGTTCCTCACAGTGACCACACCTTCTTGCCTTTGGGGCATGAACAGAAGATACTGCCACTATATGGGAAACCTATGGCAAATTGCCCAAAAAATCAATACTGAGCAATGTTCTGTCGCGCTCGGCGAGCCCATGCGGGTGCATACCACGTTCAGGATCGGCGGACCGGCCGACCTCTATGTGAAGCCGCGCTCCCTCCGGGCCCTCGCCGAAGCGCTCGACAGGCTGAGGAACTCGGGCCTGCCTGTCTTCCTCCTCGGCGGCGGCGCCAACATCCTCGTGGGGGACGGGGGAATCCGCGGGGCAGTGATCGATACGGGCCTCGTTTCCTCGATATATCCTGTTCCGGACCAGGGGCGGGGGCAGGTTTTACTCTATGCAGAGTGCGGCGTCGCGGTTTCCCTGCTCTGCGAGGAAGCGCTCGCGCAGGGACTCTCCGGGCTCGAGAATTTCTACGGCATGCCGGGCAGCGTGGGGGGCGCAATCCACATGAACGCGCGCTGCTACGAAGATGACATCTCTTCGCACATCGACGAGATACGCTACATCGACGCCGTGGGCTCCCTCCAGAAGGCTGCCGCGGCCTCGCTCCCCTGGTCCTACAAGCGCTCCTCTTTCATGGAGGGCGAGAGCTTGGCCGACTCGACGGTCGGAGCCGCCACCTTCATACTCATGCCCGACGATCCNCGGACAATCGCGGGGCGCATGCGCGCACGGCTGGCCGACCGCATGCAGAAGCACCACTTCGATTACCCGAGCGCAGGCTCTATGTTCAAAAACAACAGAGCATTCGGCAAACCCACAGGCAAAATTCTGCACGAGCTCGGCCTGCGCGGGTACAGAATCGGCGACGCCGCGATTTCGTCCTGGCACGCGAACATCTTCATCAATCTGGGGTCTGCGACGGCCCGCGACATGCGGGCGCTCATCGGGCACGCTCAGGCCGCGGCGCTCGCTGCGACGGGATGGCAGCTCGAACCGGAAGTGCTGTTCGTGGGAGAATTCTGAGCTCGGTCTTTTTACAAGGATTTCATTGCATTCCACGCACCGATGCCTTACACTCATCAATAGATGAATGCAATTCATGATCCTGTAGGCATATTCGCTCTTTTGCTTGCAGGCATGCTTTTCTCCGCATGGCTTTCGGATGTCCTCCGGTTCAACATTGCAGCCATTCTCCTGATCTTCGGCATTATCGCAGGTCCGGAAGTCGCCGGCCTCCTCGACAGCGGCGCAGTGCTTCAGATACTCGGGTCCATCGGCATCGTGTATATCTTTTTCTTTGCGGGGCTGTCGACGAGGATTTCGGTCCGGTTGCCGGGGCGCAATGCCTACAGGAAAATCCCTTTGGGCAAAAGACTCCCCCGATTCCTCGTCTGGACTGCCCTGCCGGCCCTGGCGGGAACGCTCCTGGGACTTGCGGGAGGAAAATCGGTCGTGCAGGCAGTGGCCATAGGGATTCTCTTCGCCTCTGCGGGAACGGCTTCTTCCCTGGAAGAAAATCATATGAAATTTTCGAGTCTGGAACCTTACGGGGTTCCCGGCTCTGTCTCGATCCTCGTCGCCTTTGTCCTCCTGGTGCTCGACGCAGTCGCTGCGGGTGCCGATGCACGCCGCGCTGTGTCCATTCTGGCTTTCGGCTGCATGCTCGCCGGTCTTGTCTGGTCCCTGTTTCCCCGTCTGGCCTCGATATTCCTGCGCCGCGTCAAAAGCTTCGGCACTGTTGAGGGCTGGTTTTTCTTCTTTCTTGTATTCGCCGCCTCGTATGCCGCATCTTTCTTGTCCCTCCCGAACTGGTTCACCGCATATATCGTGGGGGTCGCCCTGTCCCCGGTTGCAACGCCAGCGGTCGGAACAGGGACGGGGCGAATACTGCTCAGGGACGATATTTTCGGCCCTGCGGCGTTTTTTCTCATGGGTATCTCGATACACATTTCCGATTTCTCCCCAAACGCCCAATGGCTTGTCTGGGCCGGCGTCTTCATGGGGGGCGGACTCGCCGCGCGGGTGCTTGTCGCCTTCTTTTCAAAAAGAATCTCTCCGGCAAAAGGGCCGATGCTCGGTCTGGCCATTCCTTTTACCACATTTTCGCTCGCTGTATCCTGGATTCTGTACGGCTCGGGTCTCATCGATACGCCGCTCTTCCTCGGCACCATCGCGCTCGCCCTCATCACCGGCATCATATCCGACAGTCTCCTGAAAAATACTTCTTTTGCCGCAAAGGTTCTTTCCCCCAATCAGGGCGGAAAGGCGGCCTTTGTCATNCCCAACAGAATTTTGATCGCTCTGTCCAATCCCTCGTCGATTCCGCAGCTGCTCGAGTTGGGCGCCATCCTGCACGGAAGGGACAATCGTTCACCGCTCTTTCCTATCACCGTGCACAGCCCTGAAGACAGCGAAACTGCCCAGTCGGCGAGCTCGGAGACTATCCTCGCCACTGCGGTGATGAAGCTCTCCGGAATGCAGAAGTCCGTGCTCCCGCTCAATGTCGAGGCGATCAATCCGGGCATGGGCATCCTTGAGTCTGCGGCCCAGAAGAATGCCGACACGATCGTCATCGGATGGAGCAGCTCCCCGCGCCTGGCGCACGCTTTCTTCGGCAACGTCATCGATCAGGTCGTCTCCGGCAGCACCAGCCTGGTCCTCGTGGCCCGCGGCCAATTCCCCTGGAAATCGACGAAGCAGATCCTCGCGGTATTTCCGCCTTTCGTCGACACGCATGGCGGGTACGGGGCGGCCCTGCAGTGCATAGAGAGGTTCGCGCAGTCCTCGTTCGCCACACTGCACTGTTTCATNCCCAAAGATCATGAAGCGAACGTCACGGGTTCCTGNGGGGCCGCCTTCTCATCGATCGCTCGCAGGACGAGCAGGTTCTCGACATGGCGCGAAATTCCCGATCTCTTTCAGAAGGCGGCAACAGGATACTCTTCAATTGTGCTCGTCTCGGCCAGGCCCGGAGAAGCATCGTGGAGCCCGGCATTCGAGCGTCTTCCCCATATGCTCGCCGAAAATCTGCCCGATGCGAACGTGCTGATGCTCTATATGCCCTCGTACAATGGGCAAAAAGAAGAACTCTCGCCGCAGACGGCCTCGCCNCCCGAGGCCGCGGAGACTCCATCCACCCCGCTCCCCGATACTTCCAGTGCAGAGGCACTTCTTCTCGAGTCGGTGAGGGCGGGACGAATCCAGGTGAACATGGAGGGAAGCGCTCTGGCAGAGGGCATCTACAAGATCATCTTCTCGGCCTTTCCCGGGGGAGAGAAAAAACAGCTCCAGGCGCTCGCCGATCACTGCATCGAAATGCTGCAGCGACAGCCTATCGAGATTGAGCCCGGTGTCGTGCTCCTCCACGACAGGATTGAGAACATCGCCTATCCTCTTGTCTGTTTCGGCGCCCAGAAAAAGGGTTACAGGCTCAGCGCGCTCGAGGCCCCCGTCCAGATCATTGTGCTCATTCTCGTCCCCGTACACCAGAGCGCCGAAGAGCACCTGCGCTTTCTCGCCGAAGTCGCCACACTCTTCCGCGCGCACAGACTCAGGCAGCGGCTCATCGATGCCAATGAGCCGGAAGATCTGCTGTCGTATCAGTGACGAACACGCACGCCGTTCGGAGCGTCCCCTGCATTGGAGGAATAAAAAAGGGGCGGCCGCTTCTCTGCGGCCGCCCCTCGCCTTTTTCAGCCTTCCTACTGATTCTTGATCAGCACGAACTCAACCCGTCTGTTCTTCCAGCGGTTCTGCACGTCGGTGAACGACACGACAGGTTCGCTCGATCCCAGGCCCACCACGCTCAGGCGGCGCGCATCGACCCCGTTCTCCACGAGCATCTTCCGCACCACTTCCGCGCGTTCGGTCGAAAGAGGAATAAGCTCATTCACTTCCTCCTGCTGGATGCGCGAGGCGCTGTAGCCGAGCATCTTGCCGATATTGTTGCCGTGGCCTTCGACGCGCACGCGGTAATCGGGGAATTTGCCCAGAATCTGCGCGATGCGCGCGACCACCCTCTCGTTTCTCGATACTATCTCGCTGTCGAGGCCGATGAAATCGGCGTGATTCGCCCTGAATACTATGGAAGGTACCCTGATCTTGAGCCGGTCTCCGTCACGGATGACGAGGACGTCGACTGCAATGATGCCCTTCACCTTGGTCTGATTGCCGAGCTCATCCCAGCACGTAAACTCGAACGGATAATCGGTGGCCGATTCGACCAGCTCTCCCTTGGAAGATTTGCCGTCCCACCTGATCTGTGTGGGCGGAGCGCCTTTGCCGTTCCAGGCCATGAAGGTGCGGGTCGGTTTCGCCTCCTGCGCCGAAGAGGATTCAACAACCGCAGTTTCCATCACCTCGAGTTTCCATTCGGTGATGCCGGCATTCCTGTCCGCCGCGATGCCAAAGGTCAAGATGTCATCGACTCCGTCGCCGTCGGGGCTGAAGTATTCCGGGCTGACGGTGATATCCACCGCCGGCGGGGCAATCTTGACGACGATCTTCGCACTGCTCGCTTCCGCGACATCGCCCTTGAGGTACTTCACCACGAGCTTGCCGGTAAAGCTGTCTTCGATGACCTGACCTTGCAGGTCGTGTCCGTCCCAGACCAGCCGCGTGGGCACATCCGAACCGCTGCCGCCGAAGAACGAACGCTCGACTCCCTTCGAATCGAGGAGCGAGAAGCGCCAGGACTCAACGCCTTCGCGGTTTTCGACCGTAATAGAGAAGGACACCTGGTCGCGGATGCCGTCGTTGTTCGGCGATATGCCGGTATCCGACGCCGTGACAAAGACTTTCGGCTTGGTCACATCGACGGTGATGCCCTTGATCTCCGCAGAGGCGCTGTTGCCTGCGGCATCGACGCTGACGACTTCGTAGCTGTAGGTCCCGTTCGGCACGAGCTTCTTGTTCGAGTCCTGTCCGTCCCAGGTGAAGGTCTTGGCCTGACCTTTCCAGCTGTAGCTGCGCACCGTCGCTCCCGAAGCGCTCCGGATTCTGCCTGACCAGTCGTCTCCCGAATCGGAATTCTGTGTTATGGTGATGTAATCCTTTATGCCGTCGCCATTCGGCGAGAACAGCAGCGTGTCGGCGGAGATCGAAATTTTCGGCGCGACAGTGTCGACGAGAAGCTGTATCGGTCCGAGGCTGTAGAGGTCGCCGTTCGCATATTCAAGCGAGAGATACACGCTGTAGGATCCATCGGGCACCTTCATGCCCGCATCCGTCATGCCGTCCCAGGTATACTGGGCCTTGATGTCGGTCGTGCCTTTCCAGCTGCGCACCGGCGTCTGCCCCTGTCCGGCCTTGGCTCCGGAGAAGATCGAAACGGAGTAGCTCACCAGGGTGTCCTGCTTCGGCGCACCGATATTGATGTAGGTGACATCCTTTATGCCATCGTCGTTGGGGCTGAAAGCGCTCGGATCGACTCTGAGGCTCACATTTTTCTGGGCCGCGTCCACCACAATCCGCTGGCGCGGCAGAATGAACGAGTTTCCGGCCTCGTCGACAGAGCGAAGCTCGTAATAGTAGACTCCATCCGGCACAAGTTTGTTGCTCTGGTCCTTGCCGTCCCAGGCGAGGTCCGCAAGCATGGGGTACCATTCCCAGGTCCGCACGATCTTGCCTGCCTCGGAGCTGATCTGGCCGTTCCAGCGGTCACCGTAGACGCCGCTCTGCGTTATTTCGACAGTGTCCGCGCGGCCGTCGCCATTGGGCGAGAAAATCGAGCGCGAGAGATTGACCTTCGCCTGCGGGGCTACGCGGTCCACGCTCACCGGGGCCGGTCCGTCTTTGGCAAGGGCGTCGTTCAAATACAACACTTCGAGGCTCACACTGTATTCGCCGTCCGGCGCCGCCGCGCCCGTATCATTCGTGCCGTTCCAGCGGTATTCCCGGGCAAGGTCGGTGCTGCCTTTCCATGTCCTCACCGCCGTTCCATCTTTGGTCCGAACGACCAGGCTGTACTGCTTGATGCGATCGCGCGCATCAGCCTCGACATTGATGACAAGCTCGTCTTTTACGCCGTCGCCGTTCGGGCTCACAGCCTTGTCGCTGAGGCGCAGCTGCACTGCGCGCCGGCCTGTTTCAACCTGAATGCGGAAAGGTCCGGAGACTGTCCTGTTGCCTGCCGCATCCTGGGATTCGACCGTATAGTCATAGATGCCGTCCTGAACCACTGCGTTATTGGCATTGCGGCCATCCCACACGAGATCCTTGGCCTCTGTCTGCCAGGTCCAGGTGCGCACCACGCTGCCTGCGCTGTTCTTGATTGTGCCCTTCCAATCGTCACCCGACACTGATTTCTGGGTTATCGTCATGGTGTCGCTGCGGCCATCGCCGTCCGGCGAGAAAATGCTGCCCTCGGCCTTCACTTCGATCTGCGGGTACTGCCTGTCGAGGAGGAAGGTGCCCGTTGCGGCCTCCGCTTCGTCGCCATTGCGATAGACGACCTTGAGAGAAGCTGCATAATGCCCGTCCGGTGTAGAGATCTGGGCGTCGGTTTCGCCCCGCCACTCAAACCGCTCCATCGGTGTCTCGCCCTTCCATGTCCGCACTGCGCTCAGCGCCGCCGGTCCATCCTGGCCCACCACCTGCAGCACGTATTCCTTCACTTTTTCAGGCGAAACGACAGAGGCCGTGAACACTTCCATATCTTTGACACCATCGCTGTTCGGGCTGAATGCCCGGTCGCTCAGCGTCAGGCGCACCGCTTTCTTTTCGGTCTCTATCTCAAAGAGCGGGCTTGTATAGCCAAACGCATTGCCCGCCGCATCTTTCGATTCGAGTCTGTATTGATATTTGCCGTCGGCCGCGACATTGCCCGCACTGTCTCTGCCGTCCCACTCGAAGGACTGCACAGTGCCTTCCCATGTCCAGCTGCGCAGCTCTTTGCCGGCCGAATCGAGAATAGTCCCCCGCCAGGTATCGCCGGCGACCGATGTCTGCTGAATGGGCAGACTGTCATTGATGCCGTCATCATTGGGCGAGAAGATTGTGCCGCCCACTTTCGCCTCGGCCTTGGGGGCCACCCGGTCGACGACGAGGGGGCCGAGGTTCACTTCAGTGGAGTCCCCGTTGGGATACTCCGCGTGGAGGGCTGCCGTATAGCGCCCGTCGGGCACGGAAAGACGCGCCAGACTCGTGCCGTTCCATGAGATGGACTTGGGAACATTCCCTGTTCCTTTCCACTCCATCACCGATTCCTGTCCGGCCAGNNAAATGGTAAGCCGCCAGGCCTGCACGCTCTCCGGCGCAGTCACAGCGATTGCAAGCGACATCTCGTCCTGAATGCCGTCTCCATTCGGGCTTATCGCCATATAGTTCGCCGAAAGCGAGGATTGCTTCGAAGCGGTGTCGATGCCGATTTTCAGCTGCTCAGAGGCAAAGCTGTTGCCCGCCGGATCGACGCAGAGCAGGCGATACGAATAGATTCCGTCGGCCAGCAGGGCGCCGTCGGCTGTCCGGCCGTCCCAGATGATCTCTGCCGGCTGGCTGTCCTTGAATTCCCATTTGCGCCGCAAGGTCCCTTGGGCATCGCGCAGTTCGCCCGTCCAGAGGTTCTCCCTGGAACCAAGCTGAGAGATGATCACCTGCGACTGCTGCGCACTGCCGCGGGGGTTGAAGAACTCCCGGGAGCGCGAGACCTGGGCCGTCGGAGCGCTTGTATCGATGATAAAATCCTGGCTCGACTGACTTGTGCTCCAGCCGTTCTCATACTCGAGCGCGAGTTCGAAATGGTATGATCCTTCCTGTAGCGCCGCTCCCTGACTCCTGCCGTCGAACTGGAGCGTTCCCGGAGGAGGATTGGTACCATCGCCTGAAAGAAGCGAGAAGCGGGAGGCCCCCTGCTGGGCCGTCCGCTGCGGAGCCTGTCCATTGGCCCCACCCACGACGTCCAGTTTCCAGGTCTGGAGCCCCTCTTTGCTCTCCATGTTGATATTCAGTCCGATGATATCGGCGACGCCGTCGTCGTTCGGGCTGAATGCCTCCCGGTTGAGCGCAAAGGAAGCGCCGGGCGTCCTGGTATCGACGACGACTGGCGTATAGCTCGTATGGAACTCATTGCCCGCGACATCCGTGCTCGCAAGCTCGAGCGTATAGCTGCCATCCGCGACGCGGCGACCCGTTGAATCCCTGCCGTCCCACACAAATCTATCGGGCAGCGCCTCGCGATACTGTTGCGTGTAGACAGTATCGCCCTGCTTATTTCTGATACTCAGGTTCCAGATATCTTCCCTGCTGCCCGTGAGAGCAAAGGCCAGCGTATCGCGGCTGCTGTCTCCGTCGGGGCTGAANNATATCTCCCGCACGTCGTCGAGCACAAGCTCGGCGGACGGAGCTGTCGCATCGAGCACAAAGGAATCCGAGTAGACGATGGGAGAATATCCGTTGCGGTACTTCATCTCGATGCCTGCCCGGTACTGTCCGTCCGGGAAGGCTTTCCCCGAAGCGTCCAGACCGCTGAATGTCAACGAGGAGACAGGTGGATTGCTGCCGTCGCCCGCGGAGGACCACAGGGTCTTGCCGTTCTGGTCCTGGATGACTTCTTTNNTCCATGAGACGAGATTGTTGAGAGACTCGAGGTCGAAGTCGATATCGATCGTGCCGGTTTTTCCTTCTTTGCCAGGACTGAAGGCCTTCTTGTCCGCCGCGACGCGGACGGCCGGATGGCTNNTCGTGTCGACCACGATCCAATCCGATTTGTCGGCAGCGGCCCCGATTATCTTGAATCCTACATTCCCCGCCGGGTCCACGCTGGACAGCCTGAACTGGTAATACCCGTCGGGCACGCGCTTGCCCGCATCGTTGGTGCCATCCCATACAAAATCGCGCGGCGCAGAGCGTCCCTTTTGATCGATGGTGCGCATGGCCACGCCGTTCCCGTCGAGAATTTCATACTTCCAGTTATCCTCTATCGAGCCCTNGGTTCTGAAGGAAATGGTATCTTTGTTGTTGTCGCCGTCAGGGCTGAATATCAGCGAATCGTTGCCCTGGAAGAGCTGCTCGTCGCCCATCACCCAGGCGTTCACCGTGGGCGGGCTGCGGTCCACCACGACATTCATCGATGAGTCATAGTCGATGTTGGTGTTTCCGAGGTCATCCCACGCGTGGAAGCTAACGATATACGTCCCTTCGGGAACAAGGTTGCCCTCATCGTCCTTGCCGTCCCAGCGCACGGCATCGGGGACAATGACGCTGTGCTTCGAATAGCCGAAGCCTTCTTTCATAGTAGAGAAAGAATTGATGCTCTCCGGCACATTCGACTGCTCGGTGATGGTCCGCACGACCTTGCCCGAGGAGCGGTCTTCAACTTTGAAGAGCCAGCCGGCGATCGTTCTCTGTTCGTCCTTTATCGTGAGGGGGAGTTCGAGCCAGTCCTGTCTGCCGTCGGCATTGGGCGAGACATACGCGACCGGGGTGCCGCTCGTCGTGGCAGGGAGCTTCAGTGTCACCTCAGGGGGGCTCTTGTCGCGCTGCCCCCATGTAAGCTGCGTGCCGATGCTGAACGCATCCAGAGAATCGTACAGTGGCATAAAGCCGGCTGCAGGCGCTACCTCCGACACGCTCCTGCTCTGGGGTCNCCGCTTTCCGAGGGGAATGCTTCCCGAAAGCGTGAGCGAAGGCCAGAGGCTCCTGCCCGAGTTCTGCTGAATATCGTACAGGCTGCTCGCCATCGAAAGGCGCAGCGTCAGGAGGTTCCGGTAGGAGAACGCCAGCCCCAGTTCGGCTTCGATGTCGTTGAACGAAGGGACCCGGAGGTCCACGTTCGCCCGCATGCGCAGGTTATATTCGTTCAGCAGGTCTCCGCTGAACCCGATTCCGGGAGTGAAGGCCGCGGGGAAGCCCGTCGAGGCGGTGCTGCCTATCGACATACCCACGGGTGGCGTCTGATAGTTGAATTCCTTGCCGAGCCCGCTCAGCACAAAGCCGAGCCTGGAATTTTTCAAAAAACCGAGATCGCCCAGTTCCTTGATGACGCCGATGTCCGACCAGATTCCCCAGCCGAAGGTCCCGTTCCCGCCCATGGCCAGCCATGCCGACATACCGACCGACAGGGTGCCCGATACTTTTTTGGAAAAGCCCCCGCCGGCCGTGACAAAGGTTCCGAGCGGCATGCTCGTCATGGCGCCGGGAGCGCTGAACAGGCGCACCGAGCCATTCCACACGCCGTAGGATTTAGGCAGACTGAATGCGGCCATCGCCGCGCCGCCCAATCCCTGAGGGCTTCCTGAGGACATATCGACAATGCCCGTATATGACACTGCGAGCTCGGGAAGCTCGGTCTCCGCCGTTGAGGCGGGATTGAGCAAAAAGCTCCATGCGCCGGCGCTCTCTTCCGTGAGCGACACACCGCTGCCCATGGTCCAAGGGCCGTATATCCTGCCGAGCAGCGACGCCCCTTTGGGCGGATCATAGGCAGATGCAGCGCTCAGACCCACGAGGAGGAGCACAAGTCCTATCGCAAATTCCCGGGCTTTTTTCATCGATATCCCCTTCTTTATCCAAAAGGCTTCAACTTTAATCTATCACAGCGGAAGCCGAACTTCAGGACCTCCCCATCACTGATAAATGATGAGGCTCGGCCTTGGATCAAGCTGCATGACCTCGGCGGGCGACATGAGCGGCATGTCAAACCNCGCCGCGGGGAAATCCGACTTGAAGAAGAGCTTGAATCCCTTGATCGGCATGTTCANGGCGACCGCATTCCGCTGGTAGGTGGCTTTCTTCATCTGGGGCGTGCCGAATCCATCCGCGGTATGGATGAGGATGACCCGGTCCCTGTGCGATACCACGCTCTGCCGAGTCTGAATCATTCTATCCGCAAACTGGTGGACCACGAGCATCCTGATGCCGGGTATATTGTGTTCCCGGATGTATTCGTCCATGTAATCCTGGGCCTCATTCAGCTCCTTTGCCGTGATAGACCCTATTTCCTTCATGGGGCTGAGCGTGCGCCACTCCGGGTCGATCGCGAGGTGCACATTGGGGTACTGCAGGAAGGGCAGGATTCTCTCCATCGCCTCGCGCACGCTGTATTTGCCTATCTGGTGGTCGACGAAGACAAGCATGCCCTCGGATTGCGCATACTTGATGTAGTCGATCAGCGTCCTGTCGTCGAGGTAGCCTATTTCCCCGCCCGGCCAGCAGGTCCCGTAAATGATGTAGAGTGCGGGGATCGCGCCGTCTTTGCCGTTGGCCTGGTCATACTCGCCCGCAGTCTCCTTTACCATTGCCGCGATTTTCTCTTTGGGATACCGGCCCAGAATGCCCATCCGGTCAGAGAGCGGGCTCCCGTAATACGCCACAATGGTGTTGTTCGCGACGAGCGGCACGCGGTCCCACAAAAAACCGCCGTTTGACTGATAGTTGGCCAGGCTCATGTTCTGGTCAATCCGGGTAAAATTTTCCTTCCTGTACAGCGCGGGGAATAGTCGATAAGGAAAAGGCTCCGTCGCCCCCGCCAGAGACGGGAGCACCGCACACGTGAGCACCGAGAACAGCAACACCTTCGTGATCGAACACTTTGCACAGCCCATGATGAACCCTTTCCACAGATACAGATACAGATACTGATTCATTATTGTATCGGCATGGAAGGCATGCGTCTGTAGCGCGCATGCCCATCAAAATGAAAAAGAAGTGATACGCTAATCGCATATGGAAAAAGAAAAAGCCGCCCTCCGGGGCGGCTTTCGGTGTGGTCCTTTCATGCCCCATGATTCATGGCACACTACTCGCAACCAATGGGAAATTACACGTACTTCTCTACTTTTCCGGATTTGAGGCAGCGGGCGCAGACTTTCATGCGGCGTATAGTCCCGTTCTCAATGGTACGAAGTTCAATGAGGTTGGGATACCAGGTTCTGCGCGTGCGGTTCTTCGCGTGCGACACGTTATTTCCGAAAAGGGTCCCTTTACCGCAGATTTCACAAACTCTCGACATAGTTGTCTCCACAGAATATAGTCGATGCACTATAGCGGAATCCTCAGAACATGTAAAGTGGTCTGTCGGGCGCACGCGCCTGAAATCGTCGTTGCCTATGGCTTGCCGCCGAACATCTTCGCCATCGCGCCCTTGTTCTTGACCATCTTCTTCATCATTGTCCTGGATTTCTCGAACTTCTTGAGGAGTCTGTTGACCTCCGCGACCGAGGTGCCCGAACCTCGTGCGATGCGGCTCCGCCGGGAAGGGCCGACAATGAGGTGGTTCTGGCGCTCCTTTTTGGTCATGGACAAGAGTATCGCCTCTTCGTACTTCATCTCCTGGAGGTCGATGCGGTCCTCGTCCACCTGGCCCGCAAGACCCGGGATCATCTCCAGCATGGACTTCACGGAGCCCATCTTCTTCACCTTGCGGATCTGATCGAGGTAATCCTCGAGCGTGAAGGTTTCCTGGCTTATCTTGCGCTCCAGTTCGGCGGCCTCTTTCTGGTCGTACACCTCCTGGGCCTTTTCGACGAGCGACACGATGTCGCCCATGCCCAGGATGCGGTTGGCGATCCTGTCGGGATAGAAGGGCTCAAGGCCGTCGATCCGCTCGCTGACGCCGATGAACTTGATCGCCTTGCCGGTGATGGACTTGAGCGAAAGCGCCGCGCCGCCCCGGGTGTCCGAATCGAATTTCGTGAGGATGACGCCGGTCACGCCGATCTTTTCGTCGAAGGCCTTCGCGATGTCGACCGCCGACTGGCCTGTCATGGCGTCCGCGACGAGGAGGCTCTCGACCGGCGAGAGGGCATCGCGGATGCGCGCGAGTTCCTGCATGAGGGGCTCGTCGATCTGGAGGCGGCCCGCGGTGTCGACGATGATAAGGTCGTGGCCTTCGCGGCGCGCGCGCGCCAGGGCGTTGCGCGCCACCAGCACAGGGTCCCTGACATCCTCGCGGGAGATATCGACGCCCACCTGAGTTGCCAGCACCGCGAGCTGTTCGGCGGCGGCCGGTCTCACGAGGTCGCAGGCCGCAAGCAGTACCTTGCGTCCCCGCTTTTTGAGGAGACTGGCGAGCTTGGCTGCCGTGGTCGTCTTTCCCGAGCCCTGAAGGCCGAGGAGGAGGATGACGCTCTGGGTGTCCGTGCCCTTGAGCGCGAGGTCCTGCCTCTCGTCGCCGAGGAGTGCCACCATACGGTCATAGACAATTTTTACGAACTGTTGGCCCGGCGTCACCGAGCGGAGCACTTTTTCGCCCTTGGCCTCCTCCAGCGCCCCGTTGATAAAGCGCCGGACGACCCGGACGTTGACATCGGCCTCGAGCAGCGCGATCTTTATGCGCTCGAGCGCATCCTCGACATTTTTCTCCGAAATCGAGGCTTTGCCGCTTATGCTCCGGAATACGTCGGTGAATGTTTCGGAAATTTTCTCAAGCATACGATCTTTCCATATATAGAATTACAGGTTTCCCTTGAGTCCTGTTTCGGCTGCGGCCTCCCGCAGTGCCAGAATCGTTTCGCCGATGAGCTCTTCGAGGGGAATGCCGAGCATCTGTGCGCCCTGTTCAATGATGTTTCTGCGTACGCCCGCGGCAAAGGCCGCCGAGCCCCATTTTTTCTTCACCGACTTCACCTCCATGTCCAGCACGCTGCGCGAGGGCCGCACATAGGCGCAGGCGGCTATGAAGCCCGTCAGCTCATCGGTGGCAAAGAGCACTTTCTCCATGACGTGGGTGGGCTCGACGTCGATGCAGATGCCCCATCCGTGGCTTTCGACCGAATGGATGAATGCGTCGTCAAAACCGGCGGAGCCGAGAATCTCCCGCGCATGGCGAAGATGCTCCTCCGGGTATTTCTCATAATCGACATCGTGCAGAAGTCCCACGAGACCCCAATATTCTTCGTCTTCCCCGTATTTTCTCGCAAAGTGGCGCATCGCGGCCTCAACCGAGAGGGCATGGCGCCACAGCGATTCATCGGAATTCCACTGTCTCCACAGGACAACGGCCTGTTCTCTTGTCATGGTGTACACCTCAGACAGAAATATTCTGGGTGTCTATTGTAGCCGAAGCACTATTCTTGTGCCAGCCTCCACCGCGGTGCCGACAGGGGGCGACTGGGCAACGACATACCCGTCGCCGGTGAGCCGGACTTCGAGATCGCTGCGCAAAAGGAGGGGCAGAAGCTGACGTTTGGAAAAGCCTGTCAGGTCGGGCATCTTCGTACCGACCACCGCGGGCGCCGGTTCCTGAATCGTCACGAGTCCTCCATGGCTTGTGTTCTGGCTCTTCCCGCGCGGCAAACCGAGGATGTCGATGGCGGACTCGGCTGCATCCCGGAGTATGGGTGCCGCAATCTGGCCCCCGAGGTAGGATTCGCCCTTCGGCTTCACGATCGCGACATAGACCGCTATTTTCGGATTGTCCGCGGGGAGTATGCCGAGCGTGCTCGCGATATAGTCGGTATCCGAATAGGCCCTTGTCTTGGAATCGATCATCTGGGCGGTCCCGGTCTTTACCGCCATGCGCACATCGGACACCTTTGCGCGCCAGCCCGTGCCCTCAAGGCTGGCCGCCGACTCCATGGCGGTGAGGATTGCCCTCGATGTTTCAGGTGAAATGACCCGCCGCACGGCGACGGTCTCGTGCGAATAGAGGGCTTTGCCGTCGGCATCTTCGATGCGCATCACGGTGTCGGGCTTCAGCAGGATGCCGCCATTGGCCATTGCCGACGCCGCGGTGATCATCTGCAGCGCCGTGACGCGAATCTCCTGCCCGATCGCCACCGTGGGCTTTGTGCGCGCGGACCATTTTGCCGGCTCCCGGAGGCTGCCGGGGTTCTCGCCAGGAGAACCTATCCCTGTCTTCTCGGAAAAGCCGAAATTCAGGATATGCGAGTAGAATTCGCTCTCCGACATCCGGTCCGAGGCGTAGCCTGCGCCGGCGTTGCTGCTCTTTGCCAGAATACCGGCCAAATCCAGCATGCCATACGGATGCAGATCTTTTATGACTATCTGCTCTCCGGATGGAAGTATTTTACGGTATGCGCCGTCGCAGTTGAACATCGTCTTTGGCGTAATGAGCCCTGCGTCCAGTATCGACGCCATCGAAAAAATCTTGAAGACGCTCCCCGGCTCATACGAGTACACGGACAACCGGTCTTCGCGCTCCGACTCTTTGAAATTCCCGAAATTGTTCGGATCGAAATCGGGCATCTGGACGTACGCGAGCACTTCCCCGCTGTTGACATCCATGGCCATCATGAAGAGCGACTCGGCCTTGTTGTCGCTCATCGCCTTGCGCGATATCTGTTCCAGGGCATACTGCAGGCGCGCATCGATGGTGAGGTAGACATCGTTGCCGCGGGCTTTGTCGCCATCTGTGCCTGCAAGCGCAGTATTGTATTTGTATTCAATCCCCTCGAGGCCCCTGTTGCCCTCTCCGGTGAAGCCCAGGAGATGCGATGCCAGCCTCCCCTCGGGATAAATCCGGCCATTCACCTCTTCCAGCACAAAACCCGCCAGCTGCCCCTTGTCCTGTTTTTCCTGCAGCGGTTTTACCTTATCGACGTCGAGCCTTTTGGCAAGGTACACAAAATTCTGGCTGGACTCGCGGATCTTTTGCTCCAGGGTAGCGGCGTTGACATTGAGAGCGCGGGCGACAAGACCCAAGTCTTCGGTAATCCGATACGGATCGATTTCATTTTTGCGGATTGCGATGTTGAATTTGGGGATATCGAAGGCGAGCACCTTGCCGTTTCTGTCGAGAATCCTTCCGCGCTCAACTGGTGTATTCTCGGCGACGGCGGTGCTGTCGGGGCCTTCGAAGGCCAGCGCCGCATACCGCACGAATACCACGGCTGCGAATATGGCAAGCACGACAACGAGGGCGACAATTCTCCGATGAAAGCGAGCCTGCGCGTAATTCTCCATCCATTACCTCTGGGGAATGACCTTCCCTACAATTGCGTCAAAAGGCACAAGGCCAAAATCTCTCGAATCGATGGACTCAATGCCATTGTCCCCGATCAGAAAATATTCGGGCGAGTCCCTGCCGCCACGGATCTCTCCGATTCTCTTTATCACCATGTCCTGAGAATCGGGGCGCAGCGCGGCGACGACATCTCCCGGCAGAGGATATCTCCAGCGCACCACATAGTTTCCCCAGAAACCCCGGATTCCATACGCTGCCTTCAGAATCAGCACCACTTTCCCATTCCGGTAATGCGGCAGCATCGATTTTCCTTCCACTACTGCCGCATCGAGGACGAAGATCCTCACGGCGATGGCCGCGACGACGACAAGAATGACGGTCACTGCAGTGCTGTCGAGCTTTTTCTTCCTGTGTCGAACTGCCCCGTTCATTCGAAAATTCCTCTTTCTACCTCTTGCATTCAGATTTCCGACAGCTTAGGTTAAATTATCGGCTTATATCTGCCGATACAAAAGGTGCGATGAACTCACTTTATCAGTCGGAAGATGCCGTGCTCGAGGCGGATAAGGTCCTCAACAAACCACTTGTCTCCGTATTGTCGGGCGAAAACCTCATTGTGAAGACGCCTGCAAAGCCCCACAAAGACCTGAAGGATAAAAAACGTCCCGGTCTTTTCGGAAGAACCCCCCAGGAAAGGAAGAAAAGGAAGCCCTCCAACAAAACAGCTCCGGAACCCCTCTTCAGCGGCCCGCTCTTCTCGCCGGCCGCCCTTACGTATACATATGAAGAGCCTCCAGAGCTCAGACTCGTTAAGAATAAAACGCCTAAAAATAAAACGCCCATCCGTGTCCGCCTGCCGATAAAACCCAGCCGGAAAACTCTGCTGCGCGCGCTCATTGCCACCACGATCATTTTTTCAATAGGCGGCGCGGGCATGCTCGTTGCCTCCCTCACCTCGCATTCTTATCCCGTCATTTCTCTGCCCGACGAGGACTCGGCCCAGGAAGCGCTCATGGCCATGCTTGAACCCGAGCCTTCGGCACCGCCGAGCGGCGATACGGCCCTTCCGCCGCTCCCCTCCCTCCTTGTTGAGAGAACATATACCGTGCGCAGGGGCGACACCCTGCAGACCATAGCGCGCCAGTTCGGTCTCCGCGAGGACACGATCATTTCGGCGAACAATCTCAGTTCAAAAAACCAGCTTGTGGCCAGCAAAACCCTGAAAGTGCCCAATATGAACGGCGTGTACCATACTGTTAAAAGGAACGAAAATCTGTCGGTCATCTCGAGAGCCTATGGTGTAGACATGACGCGCATCGCCGACGCGAACAACATTTCCTCATCGACGATTCGGGCGGGAGACCGGCTCTTTATACCCAGTGCGAAACTCAGCGCTTCGGTGCTGCGCGATTTCTACGGCGAAACCTTCATCTGGCCGGCCCGCGGTCCCATCTCCTCGCCCTTCGGCTACCGCATCAATCCTTTCAGCGGGCAAAGGACATTCCATTCAGCGATCGATATCGTCGTCAATCGCGGCACCCCCGTCAAAGCCACCCGTGAAGGCAAAGTCGCCGACACAGGCTACAATGCGGTGTTCGGCAACTATGTGATAATCCGGCATGCCGACGGCTATCAGTCGCTCTACGCCCACCTCGACACGATCCTCACCCGCAAAGGAGCGAGCGTGAACCAGGGAGAAGTGATCGGCCGATCAGGCAACACCGGCCAGAGCACGGGGCCCCACCTCCACTTTGGCATGTTCCGCAACGGCCAGGCGGTGGATCCGCGGAAATACCTCCAGTGAGTCAAATAAGGCAGTAGGCCGGCGAAGCCAAGGGCGCTGTCTTATTTTGTAGACATTTCCTCTTTCAAAAATTGTCTTTTATCATACATTCGGGCACCTGCCCACTGTACAAAGCCCTCTGCCTCCGAGAGATCGATCATAATAATTATTTGTATTATATAAATATATAAATTGTTAAAAACAGCAGCCTCATTTTGGCACGCGGTTTGCTGACTATTCTTTCGAGAACTATCTTGGGAGGAATATCATGACCGCCGCCGACAGCGATGAGAGCCTCGAGCTCTATTTTGATTCAATTCGCAAAATCCCTCTTGTGAGCCGACAAGAGGAAGCAATATTGGCCGGAAAAATCGCAAAGGGGGACAAGGCCGCCCTCAAACGTCTCGTGGAAGGCAATTTGCGCCTCGTGGTCCGCATCGCGAAATCACTGTGGAGTCCGCCACATTCACTTCTGGACTTGATTCAGGAAGGCAATATCGGACTTGTGAAGGCCGCTGAGCGTTTCGATGCCGGCAAGAATGTCAAATTCGCAACGTACGCCGTCTGGTGGATCCGCCAGTCCATCTCGCGCTCCCTGGTGAACACGGGCCGCCAGATTCGCCTGCCGCACCGGAAGGAAGACGCGCTGCGGCGGATCAATGCCATCAAAATGCGCAAGAGCCTCGAAATATCCAGGACTCCTACGGAGGAAGAAGTCGCGCAGGAGATGGGCTGCAGCGAGGCTGAAGTCTCCGCCATTCTCCATATGGGGGACCAGCCCGTGGCGCTGGAACAGGCCGGCGAAGATGAGCTCTCTGTCCTCGATGTGTACGAAGACTGGCGCTACAACCCGGAGCGGGAGATCGAAAAATCGAACATCGCATGGCAGAGCTCCTGGCTTCTGTCGACACTTCCCATGCGGGAAAGGGAGGTGGTATCGAGGCGGTTCGGGCTTGGCAGCGGGCGCGAGCAATCGCTGAAAGCGGTGGGCTCGGTGGTCGGCTGTTCGGCGGAAACCGTGCGGCACATCGAAAAAAAAGCGCTGCAGTCGCTGTGGCACACGGCAGCGAGGGTGGGTCTGACCGCATAGCACAGGGCGGCGCGGTGGTTCCTCCTGACCACTGCGCCGCTCGATTTTTATGCACACTCGCCTTGATGAACGCTGCCGTTCAAGGTACCATAGCTCCGTGAGAAAAAAACATGGTCATCAGGGCTTTTCGTATGTGCTCATCCTGGCGAGCGCCGCTCTCGCGGCATTTGCAGCCTTCGCGATAATAAATTCCTGTACGCCCAAAGAATCATCGCAAAAAAACCCAAAAAAGTCCCTATGGCACACCGGAGTATGTGATCGAACTCCCCCGGGATATGAGGACCTGAAAGTGATTTCCCCGAATGAAGAGGGAGAGGGGGCTCAGCCGCTTTCAGGCTCTGCGCCTGCCGGTGACTCGCGTGCAGCTCCCCTGGGAGAAGCCACGGGAGATGCACGACTTGCGCGGCTTCAAGAGCCCCAGAAGGAAGTTCCAAAAGTCACGGGACACCCCGCCCTCATCATCGTGATCGACGACGTAGGCTACAGCATCGACGAGCTCAGGCCTTTTCTGAAGCTGCCCTTCCCCATCACCTTCGCGGTGCTTCCGCAGCTTGTCCACAGCACCGACTCCGCGCTCGCCATCCGCGATGCGGGCAAAGAGCTCATCCTCCACCAGCCCATGGAGGCACTGGGAGGCAACGATCCTGGCCCGCATGCGGTCTATCTTTCGATGGACGAGGCGGCAATTGAAAAAACGGTGGCGGAGAACATCGACAGCCTCCCCTATCCTCCCGTGGGAATGAACAACCATATGGGCTCGGCCGTGACCCGGGACGAGAGAGCGATGAGACCCATCCTGAAACTTGTCAAAGAGCGTGGCATGTATTATCTTGATTCTCTCACGGCGCCGGGGACCGCAACTGTGCAGCTGTGCAAGGAACTGGGAACGTCATATATGGAGCGAAATGTGTTTCTCGACAATAATACCGACCGCGAATCGATCCTCGCGGCGATCGACGAGGGCAAGCGCATAGCGCGGAAAAACAGCGCCGCGGTGATGATCGGCCACGTGTGGTCGTCCAACCTCGCCGCCACTTTGATGGAAATCTATCCGGAGCTGGTCGAAGAGGGGTATTCGCTCTCGACCATACGAGAATACATGCAGATGCAGGCCGAAGAGAACTCAGGGCATGCGGATTCTGGGAATTGAGACTTCCTGCGATGAGTGTGCGGTCGCCGTTGTCGAAGACGGGCGGCGCATCCTCTCGAATGTCGTCATGACGCAGATCCCCCTCCACGAGCGGTATCAGGGGGTCGTACCGGAGATAGCCAGCCGCGCCCACATCGAGTGGATCATGGGGGCGGTCAAACGCGCGCTCTCGGACGCAGGGCTCGACGCCGGGTCGATCGACGGCGTCGCGGCCACGGCCAGGCCGGGCCTCATCGGTTCTCTGGCGGTGGGGCTCTCGTTTGCAAAAGCCCTCGCATGGTCGCGCAATCTGCCCTTCAAGGGCGTAAACCACATGCTCGCGCACCTGTATGCGCCGCAGCTCGTAGAGCCTATCGAATATCCGTTTTTGGGGCTCCTCGTGTCGGGGGGCCACACGATCATCTGCCGGGCCGATGATTTCGACAAAATCACGGTTCTGGGCACGACGATCGACGACGCGGCGGGAGAGGCCTTCGACAAGGTGGCGAAGTCCTACGGCTTCGGCTATCCGGGCGGACTCGTCATCGACCAGCTCGCGGAAAAGGGGGACGAGCGCGCGTTCAGATTCCCCCTACCCTCGCTGCACAAGGGCGAGCACCGCTACGACGTCTCCTACTCAGGCTTGAAAACCGCGGTGATCCATCATCTGCCGTCGTATCTGCAGCCCGGCGCCGCGGCCAGTCCGGAGAACATCGCCGCGAGCTTTCGGAAGACCGCGATAGAGACCCTTCTCTCGCGCCTGTACAGGGCCGTGCGCGACACCGGCATCCGGACTGTCGTCGCGGGCGGGGGCGTCGCGGCCAATGCCTACCTGAGGCGCGAACTTGCGAAGAAAGATGAGCTCCGCGTGTATTTTCCGCCCCTGCCGCTGTGCGGCGACAACGGCGCGATGGTCGCCGGCATCGCGTGGCACTACTTTGCGCGTGGGGAGACCGACGGCTGGGACATAGCCCCAAGCTCGCGGGTCATGGATTTCAAGCGGCGGCAGGAGTAAGCTCCATGCATTCCCTCTCCGAAACTGCGCATATCGCGCTCTCCCGGTGTCTCGAGCTCAAGAAATCGGAAAAAGTCCTCATCGTCACGAATCCCGGCACAGAGCAGGCCGAGATCGCCGGGGCGCTGTATGAAGAGGCCATGGCCATGGGCGCCCGGGCGGAGCTCCTCTACCAGCCCGTAAAGACTCAAGGCGACTTCGCCGAGGACGATGTCATCCGCGGGATCGAGGCGTCTCCCGACGTCATCCTTTCGATCTCGGCGGAGAAACTCGGGAAAGACAGGGCGCGGCTCGCCGCAGCGCTCGTCGGGGCCGACGGCCGCTCGTACGATCACATCTTCAACTATCTTCTGCACGGCATGCAGGCGCTGCGGGCCGTGTGGACTCCCGGCATCACCAGCGACATGTTCCTCCGCGCTGTCCCTGTCGACTATGCGGCGATGCGCGACGCGGCCGACAGGCTGGAAGCCCTGCTGAACGAGGCGTCGGCCATCATGGTCCGAAGTCCGGCGGGCACCGACATCAGCTTCAGCGCCCTCGACAGAAAGGCGATGCGCGACGACGGCGACTTCCGCAGCGCGGGGAAGGGCGGCAACCTTCCGGCCGGCGAAGTGTTCCTCTCTCCGGCAGTAAAATCCGCCGAGGGGACCATCGTCTTCGACGGCTCGATCTCCGACATCGGCGGCGACATCGTGATCCGGACGCCCATCGTCTGCACCGTGAAAGGCGGCTACATGCTGGGCATCGAGGGCGGCGAAGAGGCCCGCAGGCTCGAAAAAGCCTTGATGTACGGCCTCAACATGGCATCAACCCTCGTCCGCGAACAGGGGATGGATCCCGAGCTCGCTCTCTCCTACGGCACCAACGCGCGGCATCTGGGCGAATTCGGCATCGGCCTCAATCCGGCGGCGCGCATCGGCGGCAACATGCTCGAAGACGAAAAAGTCCTGGGCACCATTCACTTTGCGATAGGAGCGAACTACGACGAGGACGCGCCCGCCCTCATCCATCTCGACGGGCTCGTAAAGTCGCCCACGGTCGTGCTCCTCATGCCGGGCGGCGAAGAGATTCTCGTGATGGAGAACGGCGTCTTCGCGGAATGAAGTGGGTCCCCGCCGCCCCGCGCCGCGGCTCCTCCACGCTATTTCACAAGTGCATAAAAATCGCTATACTCGCGAATTATGGAACAGAAGAAGACCATTCACTGGGCTGACCAGACAGCCGAAACAATCATCAAAACCTGGGGAGACAAGGACCTCTACACCTGCGCATCCGGCATCACGCCGTCCGGCACCGTGCACGTCGGCAATTTCCGCGAGATGATCTCCGTCGAGCTCGTCGTGCGTGCGCTGCGGGACCTCGGCAAAAATGTCCGTTTTATATACAGCTGGGACGACTACGATGTGTTCCGGAAGGTGCCCCTCAACATGCCCGACCCGGAGATGCTGGAAAAATATCTGAGATTCCCCATCACGATGGTGCCCGATCCCTGGGGCCGCGACGAGTCCTACGCCCGCCACCACGAGGTCGATGTCGAAAAAATTCTGCCGGAAGTCGGCATCTATCCCGAATTTTTATATCAGGCGAGCAAATACCGTGCGGGGACCTATGTCCAGGGCATGCGGCGCGCCCTCGAGATGCGCGAGCACCTCAAGACCATTCTCGACAAATACCGCGACGAAGACCACAAGATCCAGGGCGAATGGTGGCCGGTCGCGGTGTTCTGCTCGAACTGCAACCGCGACACTACGCAGATCGACGGCTGGGACGGCGAGTGGGGCCTTTCCTACCACTGCGAATCCTGCGGACACGCGGAGACGGGCGATATCCGCACGCTCAAAGGGGCCAAACTCGTCTGGCGGGTCGACTGGCCGATGCGCTGGGAATATGAAAAAGTGGACTTCGAGCCCGCCGGCAAGGACCATCACTCGCAGGGAGGCTCATTCGACACCTCGAAGCACGTCGTGGAAGATGTCTACGGGCGGAAACCTCCCGTCACCTTCCGCTACGACTTCATAGGCATCAAGGGCTCTCCGGGCAAAATGTCCTCTTCGAAGGGCAAAGTCGTCGACCTGTACGACCTTCTGCGCGTGTACCAGCCCGAGATCGTGCGGTACCTCTTTGCGGGCACCCGGCCCAACACCGAATTTGTCATCAGTTTCGACCTCGACGTCATCAAGATCTACGAGGACTATGACCGCACCGAGCGCATTTACTGGGGTGTCGACAAGGCGAAGAATGAAGATATAGAGGCCCTGGAACGCCGCATCTACGAGCTGTCGCAGGTGGACAAAGTTCCCGGGGAAATGCCCTATCAGATACCTTTCAGACACCTCTGCAACCTTCTGCAGATCCACCTCGGNGATATCGAGCGGGTGATCGCGGCGCTGCCCGGCCTGAAGCCCTCGCAGGAAGGACGCGTGCGGAGGCGCGCGCAGTGCGCGTGGTACTGGATCACCGAATGCGCGCCCGAGGACTTCAGGTTCTCGCTGCGCCAGCCCGGCGAGCGCGCGGAGCTCTCCGACCTCGAGGTCGGGGCGCTGCGCAGTCTGCGGGACGGCGTCGTGGCGAAGCTCGAGACCTACGGCAGCGAAAACGAAGTGGCGGAAGCCATCTACGCGGTGGCCCAGGCCTGCGGCATAGAGCCCAAACAGCTCTTCCGCGCGTCCTATCAGGCGCTGATCGGCAAGGATCAGGGGCCGCGGCTCGCGGGCTTCCTGCACACGATAGGCAAAGAGAAGGTGATGTCCATTCTGGGACAGTACTGATATAGAGCATTCAACCGACACGAGGGGCCGCCCAACTTTCTGGGCGGCCCCTCGTTATTCCGTGCCGCATATCGATGCGCGGGCGCGGCCACGCCCGCTGAGGGCCGCGCATCTTTCTTGTTTATCCGCCCTCCCGCGAGCCGCCGCGCAGGGGAAGCCTCTTTCTCCGGGCGCGTCTTGTTGCGGGGCACCGCCAGACGCCCTCATCTTCTGCCGGTCTGGCGCCCGGCGAATGCCCGCCGCTAACGGGCCCCCGCAGTGGCTGCCCTGCTCTGGCCCGCCTGCACTTCCAGAAATTCGATTTCGGGCTCAAAGGCCGCCATCGCGCCCTTCCAGAATCCGGCTTTCTCGATATCGAAACCCGCCCGGTGCGCCACTTCGACGGCGGGCTGGGAGCCTGTCGCGCGCAGAAGCTCGCGGTAGCGTACGGCAAAGGGCGCGCCTTCCTTTCTGTAGAGGCTGTACAGGCCCATGCCGAAGAGCTGGCCGAAGGCGTAGGGGAAGTTGTAGAACGAGAGGCCCGGGATATAATAGTGGCCCTTGACTGCCCACATGTAAGGATGGCGTTCGTCCTCCCGCAGCGCGTCGCCGTAAGTCTGCGCCTGCGCGTCGAGCATGAGCGCGCACAGACGCTCGGGCGTCAGCTCACCCTCCTCGCGCTCGCTGAACACCGCGCGCTCGAAATAGAAGCGCGAGAGAATGTCGACGATGACCTGACAGGCGTCCTGGAGGTGCAGTTCGACGAGGGGCATACGGGACCCGGCCTCGATTTCGGCCATCGCCGCATTCGACACGAGGGTCTCCGAAAAGATCGACGCCGTCTCGGCCAGCGTCATCGGATACTGCGAGAGCAGCACCGGCATGTCCTTGATGGTCTCGTAGTGCCACGCGTGGCCCAGCTCGTGCGCAATCGTGATGAGCGATGAGTAGGTACCGTCAAAGCTGCAGAGGACGCGCGGCTGTTTGGCCGCCGGGAAGTGGGTGCAGAAGGCGCCGCCCACTTTGCCCTCGCGGGGAAGGGCGTCGATCCACCTGTGCTCGAATGCATACTCTGCAAAGCGGGCCATGTCGGCATCGAAGGTGCCGAATTGCCTGACGATGAAAGCCTTGGCCTCCTCCCATCCGAAAGTCGGTATCGCCGCGCCGGCCTGCTGCAGGGGCGCAAAGATGTCGAAGAAGGAGAGGCGCTCGCGACCCAGAAGCCGGGCCTTTGCGCGCAGGTAGCGCTGCCACAGGGGGAGCGACTCTTCCATGACGCCGACGAGGGCATCGAGAGTGGCCTTCGAGATGCGCGCCTGCGCGAGGGAGGTGTCGAGCGCAGTCTCCCAGCCCCGCCGCCTGTTCAGCGTGGAGACCGTGCCTTTGACCCCGTTGAGGGCCGCCGCGACGGGTATTTCGTATGTCTTCCAGATGCCGAGCTCGAGCCTGTACGCCTTTTCGCGCACCGCCCGGTCGGGATCGTAGGCGAGGTTCCGCAGCTCGACCATGGTCTTGCGCGCTCCGCTCGCCTCATTCCACAGGGCGCTCGCGTTGGCCAGAATCGACTCCTGGAGGCGCGACCACGCGTCCGCGCCGGAGCGGCTCAGGTCCGCGGCCAGGTCTTCCAGCTCCGTCGCCATCTGGTGTTTCTGGAACAGCAGCGCTTCCTCGAGGACAAAAGCGTACTCTTTCAACCGGGCGTCATCCCTGATGGCCTTCCTCACCCTCGCACCGTGCCGGGCGAGGAGGTTGCGGAAGAGCACCTGCACCGTGGCCGCGGGCACGAGCAGCGCCTCGACCCTGTTGAGTTCCGCGAGCACTTCCGGGCTCTTCGTGTCGGTGCTGAAGCGCGCGTAGGCGTATGCCGACAGCGTGTCCGCAAGCATCTCGAGATGATCGAGCCTGCCCAAAAGCGCCAAGAGCCAGTCGGAGAAATCCCCCTCTTTCTCCGGCGGCGCAGACTCCGAAAGCTGGCTCCGCATGGTTTCGAGCTCGGCTTTCACTTCATCCTTCGCCCTTTTGTATTCTTCGGACTCGAATCCCGGGAAGACCTCTTCGAGACTCCATACAGGGATAGCTGTTTGGCCTGTCATGTTCTTATCCTCTCTTTCAACGATTGAATTTTTTCCTGTGTCGTCAGATCCAGTCTTTATTTCCGTCGGACCAGTCGATGAGCTCTTCGGGCCTGAAAAAAAGCCCGATCTCCCGGGCTGCCGCCTCCGGAGAATCCGACGCGTGAATAATGTTGATGTTCGTGTGCATGGCATAATCGCCGCGGATAGTGCCGGGCAGAGCCTCCTCCGCCCTGGTGGCCCCGCACATGAGCCTCAGCATTTTTACCGCGCCCTCTCCTTCGAGCACCATCGCGACGACGGGCCNCGAGGTGATGTAATCCACGAGCTCGCCGAAAAACGGTTTGTTTTTGTGCTCGGCGTAGTGCCGTTCAGCCAGATCGCGCGAAATGCGCATGATCTTCAACCCTACAATGGTAAAGCCCTTGCGTTCGATCCGCGAAATGATTTCGCCCGCGATGCGCCGGGACAGCACGCCGGGTTTGAGCATTGCGTAGGTGCGTTCGAGAGCCATGGGTGACCTCCAGATTTCAGGGCTACGATACCACGATTTTCGGGCGAGCGCCACCATGAGCGGTCTCCATGAATATGGATTCGGGATTGATTCGGGGCGGGCAAACGTTCATTATGGTGCCGATGAACAGAGAATTTCATTACTACGTGATCTGTTACCTTGCCCATAAGGCGGGGTTTTCTTCTGGGGATTCTGAGACAATAGCGATTTCAAGCCAGATGGTGGATGATGCAAAGCTGCCCTGGAGCATCGGGGCTCGCCGGAAGCCGGCGTCCAAAAACCGGGCCGCTCCGCCAAGGGTCTCCTGACGGAAGTGACACAGAATTATCTCTTCTGGGACCACGACATCGCGAGGGATGTCTATCTGCCCTTCCATTTCGTGCCGGGCGATTCCCGGAGTGTCGCGGCAAGGCGCAGCGACAAAAGAGTCCACGAGCTTGCGGTGAGCCAGGACAGCGACAATGCGCGCAGTCTCCTCATCGAGGCGCTGCGCAGCGGCAACCTCTACCGGATCGGCATTGCGCTGCACGCCTATGCGGACACATGGGCGCATCAGAATTTTACGGGGACCACAGATGACTTCAACGCATTCGGGCCCAATGAGCCTGCGCCGTCGATGCAGTTCGCGTCCTCCGTCCTCCCCGCGGTGGGGCACCTGCAGGCGGGGAGGATTCCCGATCTGCCCCAAGCCATATGGGAGGACCCGCGCCTCGAAGCGCCGTACCGCACCATCAGCAACAGCGCGCGATTTCTGGAGGCTGCCCGCATGATATACCGCTTTTTATCCACTTCGCGCCGCGCATCCTTCGAGGACGAATCCTTTGTCCTCGCCCCTCTTGAGGAGCTTTGGAAGAAGAGACGGGCATCCAGAAACGACGAACTCGCCATCGCGAGCGATTATGTGATATATTTCGACGTGCCTGCCTATGATCCGGATAAATGGTTCATGGCCATGGGAGCTAAAGAATTCAGCACAAGTGAAATGCTCAAGGCTGTTTCTACGAGGGGTTTACGAACGAGTGGCGCAGCGCCCCGTACAGAAAGGCCATGACAAGAGGGTCGATCTCCGCCGCGAGATACCGAGATTCGCCCTTCGAACAGTGGAACCGTGCAGCGCTGGCGCACAGAAAAGCATTCGCAGACTTGATGCACAGGAAGGGGATCCGCATAGTATGAAATTTTTCCTGCACAATGACACCACAGGGCACAGGAAGCCCGCCGTGAAGCTCGGGACGCTCGGCGTCCTTTCGGCAGTGTTTTTTTTGGCGGTCGCCTGCGCGTCGATACCGCGGGAGGCCTCCCTCGCAGGGCTCTTCAATCGCTTTGAAAAAGCGCCCCATATGCTCATCAGAGCCCAAAATGCGTTTCTGCACGACATGACGGCTTCCTTCAATGATTCCACGCTCGAGGCTCTCATGACGGTCGTTTCCAACCAGAACAATGGAGCACATGGACCGATCGACCGGAATCGTCTCGATAAGACCCTCGCGAGAGCCGATGCCGTCGGGGTTGGAGTATCCTGGAACGGCAACCAGAATCCGGCGGTCGAGGTGGCCGTTGCCGGCAACTTCCCCGGCCTCCTGACCTCGCTCTCTTTCAGTTTTGACAGCAATTGGGAGAGAATTGCCGGAGGCTATGCGGCAAAAAACAGAAAAATCTACCTCCGCGAACCCTCCGACGGACAACTGCACTTTGCCACATGGGCGCCCGAGAATCCGACCCCCCTGTCCGATGCAGCCGCCTCCATGGCCAGGCACAGCGGCATGCTCGGCAGCAATGCCGATCTGACGATGTACCTCGATGCAAAGTCGTCCCTCGTCTCCCAGCTGCCGATACTCGACGGCGTCACGCTTCCCTTCGACGGCATAATGCTGAGTGCGACGCGCGACGCGGTGGCTCCCTCCAAAGGAAGCCCCGATGCGCGCTACAGCATCGTGTTTCAGATTCAGATGAAAGATGAGCAGACCGCCCGCACCTATAAACCCATCATGAAATTCGTGTGGGTTCTGATCTCGACCAGGCTGGGTGCTGCAGGCATTCCCATTTCGCCCGAAAATTCCATCGAACAGCAGGGCTCTCTCTTTTGGAGTCAGCCCATCGCGATGAGTGCACAAGAGATAGTCGATGCCATACTCAGGCTTTCAAATCTTGGCAGCGGCACGGGCGCGGGCCTTCCGGGCGGCCAGTCGGCCCACTGATCGGCCCGAAAAGCCCCTCAATTGTTCCAGGGCAGGAGGCCCTGGGGCCCTGGCTGCGCCTTGGCATAGGAGGCGAGCAGATCCGCCAGAAGCGCAGGTACCCTGAAGGACGGATCGGTGAAGGCGGCATAATTCTCGTCCTCATCGCGCACTTCCTTGAGGGCATAGTTCATGCCGGGCACAACGCGGATGCCGGCCTGCGGCTTTGCCGCGACGAGCCTCGAAAATTCTTTCCTGCTCACCTGCATGTCGTGCTCGCCGTAGACAAGGAGGACAGGCGTTTCGACTCTTTTCAGGGCATCGACCGGGTCAAACGCGAGCCACGTGGCAAGCCAATTCTTTCGGCGGGGCGAGAAAAAGTTGGCGAGCTCCTCCGGCACATCGATCAAGGTCCCTGTATCGATAAGTTTTTGGGCGGCCTCGAGGGCTTTTTCGCGGGTTTTCTGATCGAGACTCTCGACGGACTGTCGCAGCGTCTCCATCGGGCTCTGTCCGCTCGCATCGAGCACGGCGAGCCCATCGACAGAAGTCCCATCGCCCAAGGCGTTCAGGGCGGCCATGGCCATCCATGCCCCTTCGTTCATGCCGGCAACGATCAGCCTTCCCTGGCGCGGCAGGGCCGCGGCAGCCTTTATGACCGCGGCGAGGTCGGCGACATGCTGGGAAAAACTCGTCATGAGGCCGGGAGCCTCGAGCTTGTAGGCTTCTCCCGCACCTCTTCTGTCGTACCGGAGGCTCCCCACGCCGCGCGCCCTGAGCATCTCTGCCAGCTGCCTGAGGGAATTGGTCTTCCCCGGCACATCGACATTGTTGCCGTTCCGGTCGGTCTTCCCTGCCCCGGCGACAAGAATGACCAGGGGGAAACTCGCCGGCGCATCGGCATCGAGCGTAGCCTTGCTGCGGACGGGAAACGTGAGCGTCGCGGGGAGAGTCCCGCCCTCGACAGGGAGATCAATGGACATCTCCCCCTGAGGCGATGCCGCAGTTTCCTTCTGCACATAGAATGAGCCGCTCCATGAGAGTCCCTGGACCGTGCCGACAATGCCTCCCTTTTGAGTGCCGCCCTTGGGAACAAAGGAGCTCGAGAAGTTCCCGGAAAAAGTGAGCTCTTCGTCGGCGCCCATCGCATCGAGCACAAGGCTGAGCCGGCCTGCATCGATGGAATATCGGTCAATGGGATATGAGAACATGCCCTGTTCGGGGATGTCGACGAGAATCCCCCTGTCTTCGGTGAGGAGCCGGATGACAAGATCGAAACTGAACTGGCTCTGCTGATTTCCCTGAGACTGCTGGGCAGGGCTCAAAATCAATGTTCCGGCCCAGCTGCCGGGCCCGATTGGCCCCGCACTCTCCACCGCCCGAGCTTCCTGTGCGGCGAGCGTGTCGTTCAGGGGAACAAAAGGCAGAAGGCCCAGCAACAGGCCGGAAAATAAAAAAAACGCCACCCGCCTCGATGGTGCGGCACCGGATACCCTCATTTTTTCAGGAAGCGACCTATTTCCGAAATGAATGTGGTGTAGACGGTTTCGGCGTCGGGGCTGCCGTCGATGGTGAGGAGCCGGCCCTTTCCCGCATAATAGCCGATGAGGGGCTCTGTCTCTTCGTGGTATGCCCTGAGTCGCGCCTTGACGGTCTCCTCTCTATCATCATTGCGGGTGTAGAGCTCTCCGCCGCAGAGATCGCAGATGCCGTCGACCTTCGGGGGCTTGGTCACGGCGTGATAGATTGCGCCGCAGGCCCTGCACACGCGCCGTCCCGTAAGCCTGAACAAGATGAGGTCATCCCTGACTTCAAAGTCCACCGCCGCATCGGGCGACGAAAATGCGGCGAGCGCCTCCGCCTGCGGAATGGTCCGCGGAAACCCGTCGAGGATATAGCTCTGTCGCACATCCGGCCACGAGAGCCTCTCCCTGATGATGGCAATCGTGAGCTCGTCGGGCACCAGCCCGCCGGCGGCCAGGATCGCCTGCACCCTGAGCCCAAGCTCGGTCTTCTCTTTTACCGCGGTGCGAAACATGTCTCCCGTGCTTATCTGCGGGACTCCGAGCCTCTCTGCGGCCATTTTGGAGATCGTACCCTTGCCGGCTCCCGGAGGCCCCAGAAATATAAGTTTCATAGACTGTATGTTCATGTGTTCTATATACACTATTCCTGATCGGATGACCAGCTTCTGTGCATATGGTACCGGAAAATTATTTCCATTTTGTCGCGGATGGACGATGTCGGCAGCACGATGGTGAATGCCTGTCTCGTGCGGAAATCGGTGCTTGAGGGAGTGGCGACGATGCTGGAATCCAGGACGGCATTGGCTCCCTCGTTTTTGATTGCGTCAAAATATGATAGGTCGACGGCCTCTTCCCCGCGCTGCACTATATGGGTGCTGTGCAGGTAGTGTACGCCGGATTCCTGCGCCTCTTTTCTCCATATCGACATGTCCTGCGCAATATAACGCGCGGCGACCGGCAGGACGTCCGACCCGATGAGATGCGTCAATTCGAGCGTGAGCCCGCTGTGCATCCCGATGAACCTCCTCACAATCTCGATCGTATCTGCCTGCATGCCGAGGTCGAGCACCTTGATGAAGGGGTCGAAGATGCCCTCGATCTGCAGTTTGGCAATCGAAAGGCGGAAGGCGTAATCGGTCTTCAGCGGTTTTGCCGGATCGGGGGAGCCCTCGGGCACCACAATGACAAAGTCGGAATTGCTCAATTCCGAAGCGAGGAAACGGACCGCGACCGCCAGATGGGTGAGCTGAAAAGGATCAAAGGAACCGATGTAGATGCAGGCGCGCACCTTGCCGTTGTCGGCGCGAATGATTCTCGGGTAGTCCGACAGTTCCGCGGGCTTGAGCGCGCCGCTCTCCATTCTGCGGTCTATTCCTTCGAGTCCCTGGATGAGAAGATTCTCGTAGTACGAATAGTCACGGATCTCTTCGCGGGAGAAGTATTCCGTGCTGGCGTTCTGGTCGAATACACGCTTCAGCTTGCGGCCCACGGCCTCCACGCTCGAATGGGAGAAGTGCAGAGGCCATTTGGGGCGGAGGCAGGACGCATCGGCCCAGTCGGACAAACTCATATATTCAAAGTATTAAATAAAACTGATGATAACGCAATCCTTATTTTATAAATATTTTTTTATCGATAAAAACTATTGTATCATTCATTTATTATATAAAAATTCAATGATATAATTTTATAGATAAATTTTTCTTGACAAATAAAAGAATCGATACGAAAATATATAATGGGTTGAAGGAGGCAGTATGCCCAAAGTCATATCAAACGCAAAAAACGCAGAGCCTCGATGGCATCATCGAGTCGTGGAAGGGAAGAAACGGCAACCTGCTCGGCGCCCTGGAGCAGGCCCAGCAGAATGACCCCAAAAGATATCTTTCGGAAGCCACGCTGAGGGAGATTTCTAAAAGGCTCAACGTGCCGCTTTCTCAGGTATATTCAGTGGCAACGTTCTATTCGTTCTTCAGCCTGAAGCCCCAGGGAGAGCATGTCATTGTGGTGTGCCGGGGCACTGCCTGCCATACCAGGGGCTCTCTGGTGCTGCTCAACGAGGCCCTCACCCGGCTCGGCATAAAAGAATTCAAGGAAGAAGAGGAAAATTCGGTCACCAGCAGCGACAGCTTTGCGACAATTCGCACCGTGGCCTGTTTCGGCCAGTGCGCCCTCGCCCCTGTCATCATGGTAGACGACAAGGTTATTTCGCGGATGACCATCAGCAAGCTCGTCTCGCTTTTGGAGAAACTCAAGAAAGGAGGCGAGGTATGACAAACACCATCGATCTCGGTTTTCTTGCAGAAGAAGGCATGTCGCATTTCTATGGAGATACGCCCTGGATCTCGGTGGGGATGGGCACCTGCGGCATCGGGTCCGGCGCGGACAAGGTGTGNGAGGTCCTCACCCAAAAAAGCACCAAGGCTGCCCGGGTGCGGCGCGTCGGGTGTTTCGGCTTCTGTGCCGCCGAGCCGGTGGTCATGACATGGCGGCCCGGCAAGCCCGTTCTCTTCTTTACGGATGTCGATGCACCGAAGGCCTCCCGCCTCATGAACGGACTGGCGGACGATGCCTCGTACGACAAGATCGCCAAACTCGCCGAAGCGCGGATAGAAGAGTGGGATTTCAGGACGTCGAAGCTTGAATTCGGCCGCGGCTACGAGCATCTTCCGACATGGAAAGAGCTGAATTTCTTCAAGGATCAGGAAAAAATCGTCCTGCGCGACGCTGGCATGATCGATCCTGAATGCATCGAAGAATACATCGCGATCGGGGGATACCGGAGCCTCGTGCGGGCCTTCACCTCCATGCCGCCGGAGGCCATCATCGAAGAAGTGAAAACTTCCGGCCTGAGGGGACGCGGCGGCGCGGGTTTCCCCACCTGGAAAAAATGGTCGCTCATGCGCCAGTCGCTCATCGACAATCCGGGCGAAGGCTACATCATCTGCAACGCCGATGAGGGCGACCCCGGCGCCTACATGAACCGAAACGAGATCGAGTCCGACCCGCACATGCTCCTCGAGGGCATGATCCTCGGCGCCTACGCCATGGGCGCGACCCGCGGGATTGTCTACGTCCGGGCAGAGTACCCTCTCGCAGTCTACAGGCTCACCAAAGCGATCGAAGCGGCGCGCGAATATGGCCTTCTGGGAAAGAATATCCTCGGGACAAAATTCTCTTTCGACATAGACATGGTGACCGGAGCGGGAGCCTTTGTCTGCGGAGAGGAAACCGCCCTCATCTCTTCCATCGAAGGCCATGCGGGCCGACCCCGGCCGCGGCCNCCCTTCCCCGTACAGAGAGGGCTCTATGGCCGGCCCACTTCCATAAACAACGTCGAGACATGGTGCAACATCCCCGTCATCATCGCGCGGGGCGGCAAATGGTTTTCGGGCTTCGGCACTCCCACGAGCACGGGCACGAAAGTCTTCAGCTTTGTCGGCAAGGTGCGCAACACCGGCCTCGTGGAGCTTCCCCTCGGCAGCACCCTCGACAGCGTGATCTACGGCATCTGCGGAGGCATGGGCCCCAAGAAAAAGATCAAGGCCGTACAGTGCGGCGGTCCTTCCGGCGGCTGCGTGCCCGCAAGCCTCTTCAAGACCCCCATCGACTATGAGCATCTTGCGGAGCTGGGCGCCATCATGGGTTCGGGCGGCATGGTCGTCATGGACCAGGACAACTGCATGGTCGATGTCGCGCGGTACTTCACCGGCTTTGTGGTGAGCGAATCCTGCGGAAAATGCACGCCCTGCCGCGAAGGCACCTCCCAGATGCTGCACATCCTCCAGAAAGTATCGGAGGGCGAGGCCACGGAGGGAGACCTCGACACGCTCCAGGATCTCGCCCTCACGGTCAAGGATTCCTCGCTCTGCGGCCTCGGGCAGACCTCTGCCAATCCCGTCCTCACGACCCTGCGGTATTTCCGCGACGAATATATTCAGCACATAAAAGGCAAGCGCTGCCCCGCGGGCATCTGCGAAAACCTCTTTATCGCCCTCTGCGAATCCTCCTGCCCCCTGCACATGAACATTCCGGGGTATCTGGAGCTTCTGAAGGAAAACCGCATCGAGGACGCCTTCGAGCTCACCCTGAGAGAGAATCCGCTGCCCGGCACCATAGGGCGCATCTGCCACTTCCACTGCCGCATGCGCTGCCGCCGCGACATGCTGGACGAGCCCGTCTCTCAAGGTGAAATCCACCGCTACCTCGCAGACACGATGTACAAGATGGGCCGCGAAAAGCAGATATATACCAAACTGATCAAGGAGAAACTCCCCTCGAGCGGCAAACGCGTCGCCATCATCGGCGCGGGGCCCGGAGGGCTCACCGCGGCTTCATACCTGGTCCGCCTGGGCCATGAAGTGACGATCTATGAGGCGAGCGGCGAGGCCGGCGGCGTGCTCCGCTGGGGCATCCCCTCCTACCGGCTTCCGAAGGACGTGCTGAAAAAAGAAATCAGCTTCATCGAAAAGCTCGGCGTGCGGTTCGTCTACAACACCCGCATCTCGGAGCCCGAGCAGTGGCAGCGGCTCGCCGATTCAAGCGACGCGATCATCGTCGCGGCCGGCGCCGCTTCCGAGCTCACGCTCGGCGTGCCCGGCGAGGATGCGCAGGGCGTCTACAAGGCATACGACTTTTTGAACGCGCTCGCACGAAAAGAAAAGATCCGCACCGGCGGCGAAGTGGTGGTCATCGGCGGCGGCAACTCCGCGATCGACGCGGCCCGTTCGGCCCTACGCCTCGGTTCTACGGTCACAGTGGTCTACCGACGGTCCAAAATCGACATGCCCGCCAATGAGGAAGAGCTGAAAGGCGCGCTCGAAGAGGGCATCGACCTCATCTGCATGGCTTCGCCCGTCGAGATAGTGACGAAACAGAAGGACGGCAAGCGCATCGCAAAGGCCGTCCGGATCCAGCGCATGAAGGCCGGCCCCGTGGACTCCTCGGGCCGCCCCACACCCATCCCGACCGACAAGTTCGAAGACATCTCCTGTTCCACGGTCATTCTGGCGATCGGAGAAAAGGTCGAAATTGCCGGCATCGACTCGATCGGCGTCGAGACCCTGAAAAACGGCCGCATCAAGGTCGAGCCCTTCTCGCTGGTCACCTCGAACTCCAAGGTGTACGCCATCGGCGACGCCGCGCTTGGGCCTGCGACCGCCGCTGAGGCCATGGGCCAGGCGAAAACCGTGGCCGAAAGCGTCGACCAGGCGCTGAGCGGGAAAAAACGCTTCGACCTCCTGTTCCGGCGCTTCGACTACAAGATGGAGGTTCCGCTCAACATCAGCAAGGAAAAGATGACCCGCGCCGCCATGCTGCCCGTCAATGCGCGCAAGAACAATTTCATGGAGATCAATCTCGGGTATACCGGCGAACAGGCGCGCATCGAAGCGAACCGCTGTCTGCGCTGCGATGTCCGTGACCACAAGCGAGAGCCGCGCGGAATCCCCGTCAGCGAATAAAGGAGGTGGACCATGGAAAACTTGATCGAGATTACGATAGACGGCCAGACGGTGAAGGTTGACCCATCCGAGAACATCGTGGAGGCGTGCGCGCACGCCGGCGTCAAGATTCCTACGCTGTGTTATCTCAAAGGGATATCCAAAAACGCTTCGTGCGGCGTATGCGTCGTCGAAGTGGAGGGGGCAAAATCGCTCGTGCGCTCCTGCGTTCAGAACCCCACGCCCGGCATGAAAATACGGACGTCCAGCCCCCGCGTGCTGCGGGCGCGCAAAACCGCCATAGAGCTGTTGCTGGCGAACCACCCCACAGACTGCCTCTCCTGCATCAGGGCCGACACGTGCGAACTGCGCACGGTGGCCAACCTCCTCGAAGTCCGCGCGGACCGCTTCCCCGGATACAAGAAATACCCCGTTCCCGACACTACTTCAGAGGGCCTTGTGCGCGACGACGAGAAATGCATTCTCTGCGGCCGCTGCGTGTCGGTGTGCGAAGAGACGCAGGGGGTCAACGCCATAGCGTTTACGGGCCGCGGAGCCCGCACGCGGGTTGCGACCTTCATGGACCGGGGACTGGCGCAAAGCGCCTGCGTGCAGTGCGGTCAGTGTTCGGTCGTATGCCCAACCGGCGCAATCACCGAAAAGGACGATTCGAGAGAGGTCTTCGGTGCGCTGCAGGACCCCAAGCTCAGCGTCGTGGTCCAGACGGCCCCGGCAATCCGGGCGTCGCTCGGAGAGGCACTCGGTCTGCCTCCGGGGAGCCTCGTGACGGGCCAGATGGTCGCCGCGCTCCGGCGTCTCGGCTTTGCCAAAGTGTTCGACACACAGTTCGCCGCCGACCTGACCATCATGGAAGAGGGCAGCGAACTGCTCGAGCGCCTGTCCCATGGCGGAACCACTCCGATGATCACCTCGTGTTCGCCCGGGTGGATCAACTTTATCGAAGGATTCTACCCAGACCTCCTCGGGCATGTCTCGACCTGCAAGAGCCCCCAGCAGATGTTCGGGGCTGTGGCGAAGACATACTATGCGCAGACGGCCGGAATCGCGCCCGACAAGATGCGCGTCGTCTCGATCATGCCCTGCACCGCAAAGAAATATGAGGCGCGGCGCAAGGAGATGGACTCCGCCTGGGACTGGTGGAGGGAGAAAGACACCAGGCTCGCGGGCTCCCGCTCCTTCTTCGATATCGACTGGGCCCTCACCACGAGAGAGCTGGCCCGCATGATAAGGCTCGCCGGCATCGAGATCGGACGCCTGCCGGAGGAAGACTTCGACGATCCCCTGGGCCGCTCGACAGGAGCCGCGACCATATTCGGCACGACGGGTGGCGTCATGGAGGCGGCCCTCCGCACAGTCTACGAGATAGTCGAGAAAAAGCCCCTTGAGAACATCGAATTTACCCAGGTGCGCGGCTTTGCATCGATCAAGAGCGCCGAGGTCGTGCTCGGAGGCAGCCCCGTCCGCGTCGCCGTGGCGCACGGGCTCTCGAACGCCCGCATACTCCTCGACGAGATTCGTGCCGGCAGGAGCCCCTACCAGTTCATCGAGATCATGTCCTGTCCGGGCGGCTGCATCGGCGGCGGCGGACAGCCCGTGCTCTCCAGTATCGAGAGAAAGCTTGCCCGGAGCCAGGCCCTCTACACCGAGGACCACATACTTCCCATACGGAAGTCCCATGAGAATCCTGCCGTGAGCGACCTGTACACGCATTTCCTCGGGGAGCCGCTCGGGCACCTCTCCCACGAACTTCTGCACACGAGCTACAAGGTTCGGGTATTCTGAGGACGGGATCGTCGCGCGATATTTTCTCTTCAGGAATGAGCAGGTCCCCAAAAACCGCTGCTCCGCGATCGGGCGGCGGTGGACAGGGGTTCTGCTCATCCTGTATATATTGTATGTGCAGCACAAAACAAGTATTCGGGCAGTCGTATTCGATGTCGACGGCACCCTCTACCCTGCCCATTCCCTCTACATGCGGTGCATCGACATCTTCTTCGCCCATCCCCGGGTCGTCACGGAGTTCGCAGTCGTCAGAAAAAAGCTGCGATCGCTGCAGATGGAACATGACTATACTCCCCAAAACGGAGAGGACCTCCACAGCCTGCAGGCCTCGCTCATGGCCCGGGGGCTGGGCATAGACCAGGCGCGCGCGCGCGAACTCATGGAACAGATCTTCTACCTCGAACTTCCGAAACGTTTTGCCTCGATCCGCCCCTATCCGGAAGTGAGGACCGCGATCGAAAAAATCCGCGACAGCGGCATGCGCGTCGCGGCGCTCTCAGACCTGCCGCCCCAGGAAAAAATAGCCGCACTCGGCCTTTCGGATATCCTCGAGTCCTCCTTCTGCGCGGAGGATGCAGGAGTGCTCAAGCCCCATCCCCGGGCNTTTCGGGGCGTGGCCGAGGCACTGGACACGGATTTCCCCGAAATTCTCTACGTCGGGAACAACACTGCCTACGACATCGATGGTCCGAAACGGGTCGGCATGCGGGCGGCCCGGCGGGGCAGACGGTTCTCCGGCGCGGACTTTTCCTTTTCGCAGTGGAGGCAACTGGCCGACTGGGTGCTCGCGGACGGAGACGGACCGCAATGGACATGACCGAAAGGGAAATAGGCGAGCAAAGGCTGTACAATCAGTTCATCACGAACAGACGAGACCAGAGCCGTGTCGTCCAAAGCCTCTGCGGCCTGCAGGCGCAGTACGAAAAGGAGGCCCTGAGCTCGCTTTCGCTGCGCACCACCGAAACGTCGATTCAGTGTGCACCCCTCGTCAAGTGCTGGACCCTGCGGGGCACGATACACATGATCCACGAGACGGACTTGCCCGTGTTTCTCCACACCGGCTCATTGAGCAGATACGCGGAAGAACAGTGGAGAGAGTGCTCGTCCATTCCGATGGACCGAAAAATCTTCTTTGCCGACCTCATACTAGAAGCGCTTCGGGAAGGGAACTGTACCCGCGACGCGCTGAAAAACAGGTGCAGCGAAAAGGGGATGAGCGAAGGCGAATCCAGAGCCTATTTTTTCAACCCCTGGGGCGGAATCATCCGATACCTTGTAGAGACGGGCAGAATATGCTACCTGGTCGGAAACAGAAGCCCGACCTATGCGCTTGCGCCTCCTTTTGTGCCTCTCGGGCACGACGCCGCCTGGGAGATCATCGTCGATCGATACTTCAGCACCTTCGGCCCGGCGACGATGCGGGATGCCTCGTACTTTCTCGGCAAGAGCCAGCGATTCATACAAAAGCACATGGCCGTCGATGGGCTGAAGAGCGCGCAGTGCGATAAAAAGACATATTTCTACAAGGGCGACGCTGCCGGAAAAGGCGCGCCGTCCTGCATTCTGCTGCCGGCCTTCGATCCCCTGCTCATGGCGTTCTTCAAAGAGGACAGCCCATTCTTCGAGCGCGAAAATATCAGGAACATATATTCCCTCACGGGAATAGTCTATCCGACGGTCATGGTGCGGGGCAAAATCGTAGCGAGATGGAAGCGGAGAGGCAGCAAGATACACATAGCGCCGTTCAGGTCTCTGCAGGCGAAAGAAAAAACCCTTATAGAAAAAAGCATCGGAGACCGCGGCGCGGGGGATGTCGTGTGGGAGGAATAAGGCGCACGTGACTGCCGAAACGATTGCCAGATGCCCTATAGTATTCTCTGCTTTGAATACTGTATGAACTTTCCTGTCAATGCCGCTTTATTCATTTTGCTACTGGCTACCGCCATCATTATCTGGTAAATTTCCTCTTCACCGCAGTCAAAATCGTATCCATTGATATCAAGAAATACCAATGCCGTTGCCAAAGCTACCCGTTTGTTTCCATCTACCAATGCATGATTCTCACAAATGTGATACGCATATGCGGCGGCCATCTCCGGAATGGTCTTGTGGAGATATTCTCTTTCAAACGTTGCCTGAGGCACATAGACGGCCGAACTCAAGAGCGCTAAATCTCTTACACCATACGTTCCGCCATATCTTCTTATTTGATCTTCATATATAAGCAGTACTTCGGAGAGAGTCAGGAATCTTATCATTTTCATTTGCCAAGACGACGTAAGGCATTACTATATTTTTTGTTGATCTTCTCAAGGGAGTCCATGACATCGATCTCCGCATTCCCTTCCGACTGCGGCGATAGAATGAGATTTCTTCCATCCGTGGTTATCTCAAATGGAGTATCAAACGTCACATTCAGCAACTCGAGTATCGGTTTATCAATAACCAATGCAACACTATTACCGTGTTGGATAAGTCTCTTCACCATAATGAACCTCTATATTTAGAATATACACATTATATATACGAGTCAAGCATGATATCTTTCCCATTCTCTCATCCGCGGGTATATACTGGATGCATCGACCGACTTTCGTATCGCTTCTTTGAACGGGAGGTTGAGCGATGGTCCTGCTGAATGCGCGGAATCTTACCAAGTCCTATAAAGACAAGAAGGCCGTCGATTCGCTGTCGCTGACGGTGAATTCCGGGGAAATACTCGGNCTGGTCGGCCCCAACGGGGCCGGCAAGACGACCACGATCCGAATGATAACGACGATTTTGCCGGCCGATTCCGGGTCGGTCGAAATATGCGGTTACGATATATCGAAAAATCCCAAAATCGCACGGCAGAATTTCAGCCTGATTCCACAGGGCGGAATGCTCAACTTCCAGTTGAATGTCTTCAACAACATATACACGAATGCCATGGTCAGGTACGCAACATTCCGCGAAGCCAGGAAGGCGACTGAAACAGCGCTCGATGCATTGCAGATAAAGGAATTGGCCAATAAATACCCCCAGGAACTATCCGGCGGCATGCGGCGAAAAGTGCAGCTGGCCAGATTGTTCGTTTCGCCCGTGCCCCTGTATATTCTGGACGAACCGACGACCGGGCTCGATCCCATAGCCAAGCGGCAAATCTGGAATACCATACAGGACAAAGCGGCCTCGGGTTCGTCTTTCCTGATCACCACCCAGTCGCTGGAGGAGGCCGAAGCGCTGTGCAGCAGCATTGTATTCATCAAAGAGGGCAAGGTGNNGTCCTGGGCGGGTCTACGCGCGGCATACTCGAGAATCAGAAAAAATATTCCTATAAAATTGTTCTGGACAGGGCGGTCGGGCAGAATATCGTCGATCTGCTCGCCCACATAGATACCAAAGTCACCATAGACTGTTCGGGCAGCAGTATTCTGTTGGGCGGCAGCATAACGAATGTCGTGCTCATAAAAATATTGACGTGTTTCGAGCAGTACGGCTACACCATCGTATCGATCTCCAGGGAAGAAATCAGCCTCGAAGATGTCTATATGGCCTTGATGGAGAATAACTAAAATGAAATTTTATAAATTGGTTTATCGGGAATGGTTATGCCTGATGCAGAGCTGGAAAATTTTCCTGCAGTCGCTGCTGGACCCGTTGTTGACGCTTTCGGTCTTTGCGTTCGCCTTTTCGAGGATCGTTAAGAGCTCGGTGGGAGGAAACAATTATATTCAATTCATCATACCCGGAATTCTGGGCCTGATTTCGATGTCGAACGGGCTCTACATCTCCGTTCCGATCTATACGGACAAACTCACCGGCGAACTGGAACTGCTGTTCAGTTTTCCGGTCGGCAGACTGAGCATTATCTTTGCCAAGTACATTGTGGCCATCGTTCGGAGCACTATCGGGTTTCTCATCGTCGTAGCAATGGTGTGCATGTTCTATTCCAGCTACATCACCATGACGCTCGGTTCGATTGCGGCGCTCTACTGTATCCACTGTCTGGGCACCCTGCTCTTTTCTTCACTGTTCTTCATGCTGGTCGCCAGCATCAAAAAGCAGGATACGTTCAATCTGATAATCAATCTGATTTATGTGCCCTTAATATACATATCGAACATATATTACCCCATCGACTCGATGCCCTTGGTGTTCCGGCCTTTTGCGCTGGTCAATCCCATGAGCTATCTGGTGGAGGTGTCCCGGGACATTGTTTCTCATCTGCCCGTTCACTATGCATCTCTGGGAATCGTATCGGTGGTCTTTGTCGTGTCGGTGCTCGTCGGCTGGCGCGCATTCAACCGAATGTTCAAATAAATGCTTTCTCTCTTACAGCCTATCTCAAATTAAATTCCTCGCCCGGCTGCACGAACTGAAGCTCCCCCACCCTCTCCATCTTTCTGCTCATGTGGATGCCCCGGAGGCGCCCGATGCCGGCACCGGACAGGCCCTGCGCCGCGGCCAAGAGCTCCTGCGGACTCATGTGCACTCCGTTCTCCCTTTCTCCATTCGTATCGCAGAGGATGAGCTTTGCGCCCGAGTCCAGGAGCACCCGCACGCCTTCGAACATGGAGGTGTCCGAGCTGTAGATGAAGAGGGCCTTTTCGAGATATTCCGGGGACGAGGGGAGAGCCCCATCCTGCCCCCTCTCCCCGCGATCAGGGAGAAGGTCGGCAGAGAGTGCGCCGTGCGCCTGAATCCGAACCAGAGATTCCCCTTGACGGCGATGACATCGTCCTCATCGATCTCGACGATCTGCACTCTCTGGTCGAAATCGCGCAGGTACGGGTGTTCGGGCGGAATCGCGAGGCGCATGAGTTCGCGCAGGTGGCCCGCAAAACCTTCGGGGCCGATGACGACAAGCCGCGTGCCCCTGTTGTAGTGGGAGCCGGAGTCGCCCCAGTAGAGCCAGTTGAAAAAGAAGAAGGGAAAGCCGAAACAGTGGTCGCCGTGGATGTGGCTTATAAAGACAGTGTCCATCTGGCGGGGCTCATCCCCTGCTGCATCAGGGACTGCAGAATATCGGGGGGCGTCTCCACGAGCACGTGGCCGTCTATCGCCATCGCGTTGTACGGCAATCCCTCGTTGTAGAATCCCCGTTGCCGAGAATTTTTATGTTCATACCCGCCAGACCTCCGCCACCGCAGGCTGCTTTTTCAACAGCGCAATGTCTTCATCGCTCGCCGAGCAGGTCGTATGGGGCCCAGCCTCGATCAGAGCCTCGCCTCCCCGGGACAGCGGGAGGTGGAAGATGACCTTGCACTGCCCATGGAGAGAATATACCGCATCCCTGAGCTGATATAAACCTGATTCGCCAGACTGCTCCGCGGCGCCGCCCGACTCCGCGCGGCAGAGCGCCGGAGACAGCTGAATGTGAAGCTCGCGCCAGGACATCTTCTTCAGGGCCTCGGGGTCGAGAATCTCCTGGATTTTCAGCGAGGGAGCGCGGCGGGAATTGTCGAATATGCCCCGCACGCAGAGCACGCGGTCCTTTACGAAGGCCCCTTCGTTCTTCTCGAGCATGTCGGGAAAGATCACTATATCGATGGATCCGTGGTAATCCTCGAGTTTACCGAAGGCCATCCGCCGCCCGTTCTGTGTCGTGTGCACGCGGAATTCCGTGAGAAGCGCGACCGCGATGTATTCGCGGTTGGGGCTCGCCTGGTCGAGGTGTCCCATGTCGAGGGTGGACGAGCGCTCCCATATCATCCGGTACTCATCCATCGGGTGCGCCGAGAAGAAAAATCCCAGGAGCTCCTTCTCCGACTGCAGCATCTCCTGGTTGGAGAACTCGTCGGCCGGCTCGAATACAAAATCGGGGTAGGAGCCCATATCCTCCATGTCGAAGAGCGAGCCATCGCGCGAAGCCTCGAACGAGCGCTTGCCCTCGACATGCTCCATCGCGCGCTCGAGGTTGTTCAGAAGCTGGCGGCGCCTGTGCTTCAGCGAATCGAAGCACCCCGCCAGTATGAGCGATTCCATCGTCTTCCGGTTGAGCCCGGCGTCGTGGAGCCGCGTCAGGAAATCGATGAAATCGACAAATTTGCCGTGCGCTCTGCGCTCTTCCTGGATCGCCTCAGCGATGCCTTCCCCCACGCCCTTGATGCCCAGAAAACCATAGACGATCTGGCCGTGGTCCACGCTGAAATTCGCGTCGGAGCGGTTGATGTCGGGGGGCCGGACGGACAGTCCCATCTGGCGCGCCTCGCTGATGTACTCCGTGAGTTTGTCGGTGTTGCTTATCTCGTTGGTGAGGTTGGCCGCCATGAACTCTGCGGGATAGTTGGCCTTGAGGTAGGCCGTCTGGTAGGCGACGACCGAGTAGGCGGCCGCGTGCGACTTGTTGAAACCGTAGCCCGCAAAGGGCGTCAGTATTTCGAAGATACTCTTGGCTTCATCCCTGCCGTATCCGCGGGCGAGGGCGCCCTCGATGAAGGGCCCTTCCTCTTTCTGCAGAATCTCGAGCTTTTTCTTCCCCATGGCGCGCCGCAGGAGATCCGCCCGTCCCAGCGAGTACCCCGCGACTTCGCGCGCGACCTGCATGACCTGCTCCTGGTACACGATCACGCCGTAGGTCCCCTTGAGATATTTCTCGAGGGATGGGTGGGGATAGGTGATGGCCGTCTTGCCGTTCTTGGAATTGATGAACTGATCGATATTCTCCATGGGGCCCGGCCGATACAGGGCGTTCAACGCGATGAGGTCCTCAATGGTGGAAGGCTTCGCGCGCTTCAGGACCGACTGCATGCCCTGCGATTCAAACTGGAAAATGGAGGTGCTCTTGCCCCCGCAGAGCATCTTGAAGGTCTTGGGGTCGGCGTCGGGGATATCCTCTTCTTTGATGTCGACGCCGCGCCTGTGGAGGAGATCGAGGGTGTTGCGGATCAGGGTGAGGGTCTTGAGGCCCAGGAAGTCCATCTTCACGAGGCCGCAGTTTTCGAGATACTCCATGGTATACTGCGTGGCCACGAGGCCAGTCTTCGGATCCTTGTAGAGCGGGACGTAGTCCGTGAGCACCGATTTGCCGATGACGATGCCCGCCGCGTGGAGTGAGCTGTGGCGGTGCAGGTTTTCCAGTTTCGCCGCGATGGAGAAGAGCTCGGAGTACCGGGGGTTCTGCATGAGGGCGGCGAACTTGGGCTCCATCTTCAGGGCCTTTGCGAGCGACATCTTGGGGTCTTCGGGGACGAGCTTGGCGATCTGGTTCGCCTCGTCGAAGGGGATGTCCAGGGCGCGGGCGACGTCTTTTAGCACGGCCTTCGCCTTCAGCGTGCCGAAGGTAATGATCTGCGCGACGCGGTCGTGTCCGTACTTCTCCGCCACGTAGTCGATGACTTCGCCGCGGCGTTCGAAGTCGAAGTCGACGTCGAAGTCGGGCATGGAAATGCGCTCAGGATTCAGGAATCGCTCGAACAGCAGGTCGTATTTCAGAGGGTCGATGTCCGTGATGCGCATGGAATACGCGACGATCGAGCCCGCGCCCGAGCCGCGCCCCGGCCCCACCGGAATGCCGTGCTCCTTCGCCCAGTGGATGAAGTCCCACACGATGAGGAAATACCCCGTAAACCCCATCTTGATGATGACATCGAGCTCGTATTCGAGGCGCTCGAGGGCCTCGGAACTGGGGTTCGCATAGCGGGTGCGGAGACCTTCCCGCGCGATATGGCGCAGATATTCTTCAGGCGTCGAAAAGCCCTCCGGCACCTGGTAATCGGGCAGAAGCGGGCCGGGAAACTCGATCTTGAGCCTGGCCATCTCGTTGACCTTGAGCGTATTCGCGAGGGCCTCGGGCACCTCGGCGAAGAGCGCCTCCATCTCCTCCGGGCTCTTCATATAGAATTGGTCGTTCGGGAAGCGCATCCTCGACGGGTCGTTGCGCTTGCGGTTTGTGCCGATGCAGAGGAGAATGTCCTGGGCGACGGCGTCTTCGCGCTCGACATAGTGAAGATCGTTGGTGGCCAGGAGAGGAACACCGAGCTCTCTGGACAGCCGGATCAGCTCTCTGTTGACGATCCGCTGCTCGTCGAGGCCGTGGTCCTGAAGCTCGAGGTAGAAGTGATCCTTTCCGAACAATTCCCTGTAGAACCCGATTTTCTTGACCGCCTGGTCGAGCTTGCCCGAAAGGATGAGGGAGGGGATCTCCCCCGCAAGGCAGGCCGAGGACGCGATCAGCCCCGCGGAATTCGCGGCCAAAAGCTCGTCGTCGATGCGGGGCTTGTAGTAGAAACCTTCGGTGAAGGAGCTCGATGTCAGCTTGAGGAGGTTGTGGTAGCCCTCCAGATTCTCCGCGATCAGCAGGAAGTGCCAGTATTTGTTGCCGTTCTCGGTCCCGGTCTTTTCGAGCCGTGAGCCGCCGGCGACATAGAACTCACAGCCGATGATGGGATTTATGCCGGCGTCGCGGCACTCCTTTTCGAAGGCCATCACCCCGAACATGTTGCCGTGGTCGGTGATGGCGACGCCGGGCATGCCGAAGGACTTTGCCTTTTTTACCAGCCTCGAAACAGGCGCGGCGCCGTCGAGGAGGGAATAATCGCTATGGTTGTGGAGATGAACAAATTCTGCCATGTCCCCAGTATACCCCAGCTTGGACTCTTGCTGAACCTGTCCGCGACGGAAAAACGCGCGGTACCGGCAATTTGCCGATTCGGGCAAGCTATGCTATGATAGCCCAATCAGGGTGGAGACAGTCATCTACATCAGCAAGGAGCGTGCAGATGGAAATACTCGAATATGCTCGTCCCCGAAGCACGGATGAAGCATTTCGTCTCATTCGCGAACAGCACGGCACGGCAATCGGGGGCGCCGCGTGGCTTCGGACAAACACGAAAACCCTAGCGCTCGGTGTCGATCTGGCCGGCTTGGGTCTGGAATATGTCCGGGAAGCCGGCGACCATATCGAGATCGGCGCCATGACGACCTACAGGGAACTCGAGACGAGCCGGCCCCTCAAAGCCCGCTTCGGCGCTCTCTTCGAGGCGACCGTCGGTCATGTGGTCGGCATTCAGCTGCGCAATATCATCACGGTGGGGGGAACCGTAGCCGGGCGCTATGGTTTTTCCGACTTGAACACGACGCTCTGTGCGCTGGGCGCCCGGGCGGTCTTCCATCCCGGCAGGGCGGTCGACCTGGCGGACTTCATCGAAAAAGGCGCTGAAGGGCCGTTCCTGCTCGAAAAGATCCTGCTGCCCGCTTCAGTCAGGGCCGCGTACCAGCAGATGAGAATTTCCCGAAACGATTTCCCCATCCTCAACACTACGTCCGCGTGGACGGGTTCCGGCTGGCGCATCGCGGTCGGAGCGAGGCCAGCGGCCGCCCGCCTCTGCAGAGAGGCGATGGCCCTTCTGGGCAACGATCCTCACCCGTCCGACGAAAAAATTGTGGCCGCGGCGCGCGCCGCGGCGCGCGAGCTCCAGTTCGGCAGCGACATCAGGGCGAGCGCCGAGTACCGCAGGGACATTCTGCCCGTGCTCATACGGCGCGCGCTTACGGAGGTGCGGGGATGAACATCACACTGCATATCAACGGAAAAGAACAGCCCGTAGAATGCCGGGCCGGCGAAATGCTGACGGACGTGCTCAGGAGGAGCGGCTACGCAGAGGTAAAGAGAGGCTGCGATACGGGGAATTGCGGCGCCTGCACCGTCCTGGTCGACGGCGCGCCCGTCCTCTCCTGTTCCTACCTCGCCGTCCGCGCCGACGGCAGAGAGATCACGACGATCCAGGGCCTCGCCGAGGAAGCGAAGAAATTCGCGGAGTTTCTGACCGCCGAGGGGGCCGACCAGTGCGGTTTCTGCGCGCCCGGCTTCGCGCTCACGGTGCTCTCGATGAAGGAAGAGCTCTCCGACCCGGACGAGGCGGAGATCCGTCACTATCTCGCGGGGAACCTGTGCCGCTGTTCGGGCTATGAAGGGCAGATCCGCGCCATAAAGAAATACCTGGAGGCCAAACATGCGCAATGACCACAGCCCGACGCCGCCCTCCGCCGATACAGCTCTCGAAGCGACGGGAAAATTCAATGTTGTCGCCCACGACGTACCCAAGGTCGACGGCGAAGGGCTCGTGCTCGGCCGCCCCGCCTATGCCGACGATCTGGCGCCCTCCAACGCGCTCTATGTCAAACTCGTGCGCAGCCCCCACGCCTTCGCCCGCATTCTCTCGATCGACCCCGTCAAGGCGCTCGCGCTTCCCGGAGTCGCCTGCGTGCTCACCTGGAAGGACTGCCCGCGCATTCCCATAACGAGGGCAGGACAGGGCAACCCTGAGCCGAGTCCGCACGACCGCTTCATCCTCGACGAATACGTGCGCTACGTCGGCGACGAGGTGGCCGTGGTCGCCGCCGAGAGCGAAGCGATCGCGGAGAAGGCCGCCGCCCTCGTCAAGGTCGAGTATCAGGTGCTGAAGCCCGTGCTCGATTTCGAGGAGGCCCTCGACAATCCCGTCGTCATCCACCCCGAGCCCGGTATCCACGAGATGTTCCCCATCGGCTTCGAGCCGGCGCGCAACATCGCCGCAGCCTACCGCATGGAGATCGGCGATGTGGAAAAGGAACTTGCGGCTTCGCCGGTCAGAGTGGAGACGACGATACATACGCAGGCCCAGCAGCACGTCGCCCTCGAGCCGCACACGGCCTTCAGCTACATCGACCTGCACGGTCGGCTCGTCATCGTGACGTCGACGCAGAACCCCTGGCACACGCGGCGCCTCCTGGGACTCGCCTTCCAGATGCCCCTGCACAGGATCCGCATCGTAAAGCCGCGGATAGGCGGAGGTTTCGGCGGGAAACAGCACATCCACGTCGAACCCTATGTCGCCATGGTCACCATGAAGACGGGCAGGCCCGCCCGCCTCGCCCTCACCCGCCGCGAGGTCTTCGAGGCCACCTTCACCCGCCACGAGATGCGCGTCACAGTGCGGCTCGGCGCGAACCCGGACGGAATGCTGCGGGCGATCGATATGCAGGTGCTCTCCAACACTGGCGCCTACGGCGAACACGCGCTCACCACCTTCATGGTCGCCGGCTCCAAGACCCTGCCGCTCTACAACAAGGCGGTGGCGGTCCGTTTCGGCGGGCACGTGGTGTACACGAACAAGGTGTCCGCGGGCGCCTTCCGCGGATACGGCGCCATTCAGGGGCTCACCGGCCTCGAAGCGGCGATGGACGAACTGGCCCACAGACTCGGGGTTGACCCCGTGGAACTGCGGCGCAAGAACATGCTCCACGAAGGAGAGACGAGCGAGGTGTTCCGCATCATGGGCGAGGGGACCGAAGGCATCGCGATGAACATCGAGTCCTGCAAGCTCGAGGAGTGTATCGCGCGGGGCAAGGAACTCATAGGCTGGGACCCCGGGCACCTCGTCCGCGAAGTCGCGCCGGGAAAGCTGCGCGCGAAGGGCATGGCGATCGCCATGCAGGGCTCGGGGATACCCCTCATCGACATGGGCTCGGCGCGTATCGAATTCCAGGACGGAGGATTCTTCAAGCTCCACGTCGGGGCGACCGACCTGGGGACGGGCTCGGACACGATTCTGGCCCAGATCGCGGCCGAAGAGCTCGGCGTGGACATGGAGGACATCGTGGTCCACTCCTCCGACACCGACCACACCCCCTTCGACGTGGGGGCCTACGCGTCGAGCACGACCTATGTGTCCGGCTCCGCGGTGCTCAAGGCGGCCCGGAGCCTCAAGGCAAAACTCATCGGCGCGGTGGCCGACAAATTCGGTGTCGCGCCCGGGGATGTCATCTACAAGGACAAGACTTTCAGGACTGCCGACGGCACACAATCCCTCTCCCTGGACGACTTCAGCTACGACACCCTCTACCACGACGGCGCAAAGATGAAGACGATCGAGGTCACCGAATCCTTCACGGGCGACAAGTCTCCGCCTCCCTACCTCGCCGCCTTCGTCGAGATCGAGCTCGACGTGGAGACCGGCAAGGTGGACGTGGTCCACTATGTCGCGGTGGCCGATGTCGGCACGCCGATCAACCCAAATCTAGCCAAGATTCAGATCGAGGGCGGACTGCTCCAGGGGATAGGCCTCGCGCTCTACGAGGATGTGCGCTATTCGGACACCGGGCACATGCTCAGCCACACCATGATGACCTACCCCATCCCTTCGCGGGAGGACGTGGGGCGCATCACGGTCGAACTGGTGGACAGCTACGAGCCCTCAGGACCCTTCGGCGCGAAGTCCGCCGGCGAGATCGGCATCGACACGCCTCCCTCGGCGATCGCCAATGCGATCCGCAACGCGGTGGGCATCCGGCTCACCGAGTATCCGTTCACTCCCGAGCGCGTGCTCGCGGCGCTGAAGGCGGCGAAGGCACAATAGGGGTTCCTCATGGACGAGCTCAGAAAATGGGTTTTGGGACGCCTGGACAGCGGAAAGACAGTCGTGCTCGCCGCCGTGACCCGGGCCTCGGGCTCCACGGCGAGGGGCCCGGACGCGCTCCTCGCGATGGATTCGAGCGGCGCCATGGCCGGGACGGTCGGAGGAGGCTACGCGGAGCACGAGACCATCGACGCCGTGCAGCAGCTCTTCGGGCCCGAAGGCGAGGCAGGCCGCGCAGGCCGGATTGCGCGCGACCTCGAATTCGACCTTACGCCCGAAACCAACAACACGCAGATGATCTGCGGGGGCCGACTCTCGGTCCACCTCGAGAAAATCGAAGCCGAGGGCGAGGCCGCACGCGCCCTGCGCGCCTGCTTCGGGCGGGTTGAGGACGGGAAGCCCTGCGCCTTTGTCACGGTGCACACTCCGCGGGGGCGGCACTGCTTCGCGATAGAGGGAGAAAACCGAGTGCTGTTCCCTACGGCACCCGCGGGGGGTGAGAGAGGCCTCTTGGCGGCCCTTCTGAGGGCCCTGGACCTTGTGCGACCCGAATTCAGGAGCGCCGCCACTTTTGCCCTGGAAGCCGACGATGCCCCCGGGCTGAAAGACTCCTCCGTCTTCTGGCTCGGGCTGACGCCCGAGCCTCTCGTGTACATCTTCGGGTCCGGCCATGTGGGGAAGGCGACCTGCGAGGTCGCAAGCCTCGCCGGCTTCAGGGTGGTGGTCACCGACGACAGGCCGGAGCTGCTGACTCCGGAGCGTTTCCCGCACGCGAGCCTTCTCAGGATCATCAAGAGCCTCGAACATCCGCTCGCGCCCTGCGGCAAGACCCCTGCAATCGAAATCGGTCCGCAGGACTGTGCGCTCATCCTCACCCGCAAGCCCGACATCGACAGAGGGATGCTCGCGGAGCTGCTGCGCACGGAGGCAGGCTACGTAGGCCTCATCGGCTCGAAGACCAAGCGCGACGGCATCTTCGCCAGCCTCCGGGGCGAAGGCTACACCGACGCGGACCTCGCGCGCGTCCACTCGCCGGTCGGGCTCGCAATCGGCGCGCGCACGCCCGAAGAGATCGCGGTGAGCATCGTGGCCGAGATCATCGCCGTGCGCGCCGGAGTATCGCCCGGCAAGCCCTATGAACAGCTTTGAAGCGAGGCGGCCGGCCGCGATCATCCTCGCCGCCGGCTACTCTTCCCGCATGGGGGAGACGAAACCCACTGTGTCCGTCGAAGGGCTTCCCATGCTGCTGCGCGCGGCGCAGACTTTTGTGGACGCCGGCATCGACTACATCATCGTCGTGACGGGCTTCGGCGCCGAGAAGGTGGGCGGGCTCGCCGGCGCGCACGGGATGCACCCCGTGTACAACGGCCGCTTCAGTGAGGGCATGTTCAGCTCGGTGCTCGCCGGCATCGGCGCGGTGCCCCCGGATTTCGACGCCGCCTTCGTGCTGCCGGTCGACATTCCCTTTGTGTCGCCGGCCACCGTGGGTGCGACACGCCTCGCGATGGGCGCGCGGCCCATCGTGGTGCCGCGGCATAGGGGGGCAGCCGGGCATCCTCCGCTTCTGCACCGCGCGGTCTTCGGCAGCCTGGGGGGGTGGCGCGGCCCGGATGGGCTGAGGGGCTTCTTCAGAGACCACGAGTCCGACATCGGCTATGTCGACGTCGACGACCGCTTCGTGCTGCGCGACATCGATTCGAGAGCCGATCTGGAGCAGATACTGCTGGACAGAAAGAGCACTTGACATGCCGTTTTCCCTGCGGCGATGCATTGCGCTCTGCAGCCTCCGTGCTCTAAGATAGCTGCACAAGGACAGACCCATGAATATCGCTGATAAGCTTTCGACTCTGGTGAAGTTTCGCACTGTCTCTTCTTTCCGTCCGGAAGAAGAGGATGAAGGACCTTTTGCCGCCCTCATCGGGGCCCTCGCCGACCTTTTCCCCGGCGTGCACGCGGCCCTCGAGAGGACCCTCGTCGGCCCGCGGGGCATCGTCTTCCGCTGGCAGGGAAAGAATCCTGCCCTGAAGCCCGCGATCTTCTGCGCCCACTTCGACGTCGTCCCCGCTTCGGAGAGCGACCCGTGGGCTGAGCCTCCNTTTTCGGGCGCCATCAAGGACGGCTATGTCTGGGGCCGCGGGACGCAGGACATCAAGGTGCAGATCGCCTGCATCCTCGAATCCGCGGAAACACTCATCTCGGGCGGCTTTAAGCCTGAGAGGACCCTCTACTTCGCCTTCGGCGGCGACGAGGAGGTGGGCGGCAGGAGGGGCGCCGGCGCAATCTCGCAGTGGTTCTCCGAACAGAATGTCCACGCTTCCTGGGTGATCGACGAGGGAAGCCCCGTCGGACAGGGCCTGATCGGCTTCGTCCGGACACCGATCGCCCTCATCGGCATCGCCGAGAAAGGCTATGCCGACATCGTCGTCGAGGTGCCGGGACAGGGGGGGCATGCGTCCATGCCGCCGCGGCACACCGCCCTCGGGGCGCTCGCCCACGCGCTCGCGCGCATGGAAGATAGCCCCTTCCCCGCCAGGCTCACCAAGACCACCGACGAATTTCTCGCCGCGCTCGCGCCGCACGCNAAAGCCCCCTACAGGCAGATATTTGCGCTCCGGCACATCCTCGGCCCCCTTATTCTGAAGGCCTTCTCCGCGGCTCCTTCCACGAACGCGATGGTGAGGACGACCTGCGCCGCGACCATGGCGCAGGCGAGCCCGAAGGAGAACGTCCTGCCCAACCTCGCCCAAGCCGTGGTCAACGTTCGCATATTGCCGGGCGCGACGGTCGCCGAGGTCATAGACCGCCTCAACGCGCTCATCGCCCCCTACGGCGCAAAGGCGTACGCGAAGTTCCCCGAGCACGTCGTGGAGCCCTCGGCAGAGTCCTCGACCTCATCCGAAGGCTGGAAATCGATCGTTTCGGCGATAGCGGAGACCTTTCCCGACGCTGCTCCCGCCCCCTTCCTCTTCACGGCGGGCACCGACACCAAGCACTACCGCGGCATCACCGACGACATCTACAGGTTCCAGCCGCTCGTACAGACTCAGGAAGACCTCGCGGCAGTGCACAATGTCAACGAGAAGGTTAGCATCGAGAATCTGGAGCGCTGCGTGCGCTTCTATAAGGCGCTGATGGGCCGGCAGTAGGATTGCAGGGGCAGGTCGGCGCGGGAACTCGGCCGCCGGTGGTGTTCGGCCGCCGCCACAGGATATGCCAGCCCCTGCCAAGAAGGGCCCAAGTGTCACTTAAGGGTCAGCCACCGGGGCGGCGAGGAGAGCATCCTTGCGCCCGGGCGACCACGCCACCTGGGGGCTCAAATGTCACTTAGGAGTCAGCCGGCGCGGCGTGGGAACTCAGCCTCCGCCGCCGCCCCGCGAGCCCAGATAGGCCGCCTTGACCGCGGGGTCGCGCGCAAGATCGCGGGCGGGGCCTTCCTTCACGATTCTGCCCTGCTCGAGAATATAGGCCCGGTCCGCCAGCTGCAGCGCCTTGAAGGCATTCTGCTCGACGAGAAGAATGGTCTTGCCGAGCCCGCGGAACTGCTCGATGATGCCGAACACGGTCTGCACGAGGAGGGGCGCGAGGCCCAGGGAGGGCTCGTCCATGAGCATCAGCTCGCCGTTTGTCATGAGCGCCCGGCCCATCGCGAGCATCTGCTGCTCTCNCCCGGAGAGCGTTCCGGCCCTCTGGGTCCTGCGCTCTTTCAGCCTCGGAAAGATCTGGTACACCTTTTCCAGGTCAGCCTGGACCGCCTTTCTGTCGTTCCGGAGGTATGCGCCGAGCAGGAGATTGTCCTCGAGGCTCAGATTCGCGAAGACGAGCCTCCCCTCCGGCACATGGCAGATGCCCGATTTGACGATCAGGTCCGGCCTTCTGGGAAGAGACTTTCCGTTGTAGAGCACCGATCCCCTGACCGGCTTCAGAAAGCCGGAGATGGTGTTGAGGAGCGTCGACTTGCCGGCCCCGTTCGCGCCGATGATCGTGACGATCTCTCCCTTCTGCACGGAGAGCGAGATGCCNNCTTGAGGGCGCGGATGCCGCCATAGGCCACGTGCAGATTCTTCACTTCAAGCATTGGCAGCCTCCCCGCTGGTCCCGAGGTACGCCTCGATGACCTGAGGATTCTTCGACACCTCGTCGGCAGAGCCCTCCGCTATCTTCTCTCCGAAATTGAGCACGACGATGTGCTCGCAGACTCCCATGATCAGGTCCATGTGGTGCTCTATCACGAGCACCGAGAGCTTGAAATCGTCTCTGATCCGCACGATGAGGCGCATGAGCTGTTCGGTCTCGTCAGGGTTCATGCCCGCCGCAGGCTCGTCGAGCAGAAGGAGCCTAGGGTTGAGCGCCAGAGCCCGCACGATCTCGAGCCTGCGCTGGAGCCCGTAGGGCAGACTGTTCGCAATCAGGTCCTTGTAGCCCAGAAGGCCCATGATGCCGAGCAGATTCTCGGCCTGGGCCATGAGGCCCTTCTCTTGCGCCCTGAAACGCGGTAACCGGAGAATTGCGTCGGCGAAGGAATAATTCGCGTTGAGGTGACAGGCGGTCAGGACATTGTCGAAGACGCTCAGGTTCTTGAAGAGGCGGATGTTCTGGAACGTGCGCGTGATGCCCATGTCCGCGATGCGGAAGGGTTCGAGCCCCACGATCGATCTGTCCCTGAACTCTATCGAACCCGATGTCGGCCTGTAGACTCCGGTGATCAGGTTGAAGATGGTCGTCTTGCCCGCGCCGTTCGGGCCGATGAGACCGACGATGCCGCCTTCGGGCACGCCGAAGCTGACGGCATCCACCGCGGTCAGGCCGCCGAACTGCTTTGTCAGGTCGCGGATGTGGAGAATGGCTGCCANTCGTCAGTCCCCCTCTCCGCCCGGAGTTTCGGCGAGCAGCTTGGCCTTTGCCTCGCGGAGGGCTTTCCGCTCCGCGGCCACCTTCCGGATGCCCGAGGGTGTCAACTCCATGCCGCCCATGAGGCCCTTCGGCCGGCTCACCATGATGAGGATGACCGCCGCGCCGTAGAACACGAGCCTCCATATCTCGAAGGCCCTCAGGACTTCGGGCAGCGCGGTGAGCACAAGGGCCCCCAGGACCGAGCCGGATATCGNATCCGAGCCCCCGAAGATGACGATGATCGTGAGCTCCGTCGACTTTGTGAGCGAGAACATCTTGGGCTGGATGAAGGTCATGTAGTGCGCGAAGAATACGCCGGCGACGCCCGCGTACACCGCGCTGATGATGAGCGAGATCATCTTGTACTTGAACACGTTGATGCCGGCGATCTGGGCGGCGAGCTCCTCCTCGCGCACCGCGATCATGTTCCGGCCGTGCCGCGACTTGACCAGATTCGCAAGAAACAGCACGGCGACGATGTCGGCGATGAGGATCGCGAGGAAGGTGCTCTTCGAGGGGACGCCCGGCCATCCGCGGGCCCCGCCGAAGCGGTTCACATTGTTGAAGATGAGCCTTATTGCCTCACCGAAGCCCAGGGTGGCGATGCAGAAATAATCGCCCTTGAGATTGAGGCTTATCCTTCCGATAAAGTAGCTCACGGCGCCCGCGGCCGCCCCGCCCCCGACGATGGCCAGGATGAAGGGCAGCCCCAGGCCCGCCGGTGTCGATGCCGGCGAGGCGCTGATCCACGCGCCGACATAGGCGCCGATCGCCATGAATCCCGCGTGGCCGAAGGAGAAGAGCCCCGTAAAACCCGTGAGGAGGCTCAGGCCCAGCACGGCGATCATGTTGATGCCGGCGAGCATCAAAATTCCCTGAATGTATGTCCAATCCATGCCCGCCTCCTTAAGCCTTGTNNCTTCGGTGACTTTGCCCATGATGCCGGTGGGCCTCAGAACGAGCACGGCGATGAGGATCACAAAGGCGATCAGGTCCCTGAACTGGGAGGACAGATACCCGGCGACAAACGTCTCGATGATGCCGAGCAGGACGGAGCCGAGCACGGCGCCCGGGAGGCTGCCGAGTCCCCCGAACACCGCCGCGATGAAGGACTTCGTCGTGATGTTGCCGATCTGCGGGTACACCGTGTATTTCATCCCGAAAAAGACTCCGGCGATGCCGGCCAGAAAACCGCCGAGGCCGAACACCGTGAGGATCACCCTGTCTGTGTTGACGCCCATGAGCGCGCAGGCCTTCACGTTGTACGAGGCGGCCTGAATCGCCTTGCCGAGCTTCGTTTTGTCGATAAAGAGAATCAGGAGGGTCAGGCTCACCGCGGAGATGACAAAGATGATGAGGTCGAGCCGGCCGACCGCGAGGGGCCCCAGCTCGATCGGGGCCTTGGGGAAGACCTCCGGATATGTCCGGAATGTGGGGCCGATGGTCGCGATCACGAGGTTCTCGAGCAGAATGGAGGCGCCCATCGCCGAAATGATGAAGTACAGGAATGGTGCCCTGCGCTCCCTCAAGGGTTTGTACGCGATTCTCTCCACGATGATGGCGACGACAAAGGTGCCGACGGAGGCCAGCAGAAAGGCCGCCGCAAAAGGCAGCTTCAGGAGCGTCAGGCTGAAAAAGCCGAAGTACGCGCCGAGCATGATCACCCCGCCGTGCGCAAAGTTCGAAAAGTTCATGATGGAATAGACCAGCGAATATCCGACTGCCATGAGGGCATAGACAGAGCCTATCGACAGGCCGTTTATCAGTTGCTGGAGGAATTGGACCATAGCCCATCCTTTGGAATTGGATGCATAATTATGCGGAGATTATAGAAAATAAATAAAAAAGGCAACCGGATCCGCCGCCGGTTGCCTCTCTGTTCAACGCGCTATTCGGCCGCGTACTTCTCCTGGAAGATGTACTGGCCGTCCACGATCTTTTCGATCGCCGCATCCTTGCCCTCGGGGTTGTGGGTCTCGGCGCTGATGTGGAGACGCCCCGTGATGCCCTGAACGTCGATTCCCTCAAGCGCCTTGGCGATGGCCTCGCCATTCGGCTTGCCCGCCTTCTTGAGGCCCTCGACAAAGAGCAGCACTGCGTCGTGCGCGAGGAAGCCGTTCAGCTCTGTCTCCTTGCCATACTTTGCCTTGTAGCGGCCCTTGAAATCCTGGACCGCGGGGTCGGCGTAGTCGAGGTGGTTGACGAAGTAGCTGCCCTCGACAGCCTTGCCGCCCATGGAGATGAGCTGGTCCGAAGGCCATCCGTCGCCGCCGAGGAGGGTCGCCTTGATGCCGAGGTCCCTCGCCTGGTTGGCCGAGAGCGCCACTTCCTTGAAGAAGTAGGGCATGAAGATGACGTCAGGATTTGCGGCCTTGATCTTCGAGAGCTGCGGCCTGAAATCGACGTCGCCCGAGTTGAAGGATTCGTCCGCGATGATCGTGCCGCCCTTCTTTTCGAAGTTCATCTTGAAGAACTCGCGGAGGCCCTGCGAATAGTCGTCGCTCACATCGTAGAGAACCGCGGCCGTGCGCGCATTCAGCCTGTCGTAGGCGAAACCTGCGGCCACCGCGCCCTGATAGGGATCGATAAAGCAGACGCGGAAGTTGTATGGCTTCACCTTGCCGTCCTGCACCGTGACCTTGGNGTTGGTCGCCACCGTCGCGATGTCGGGCACCTTGGCCTTTTCGAGGATCGGCGCCATCGGAATCGCGTTGCCCGACGCATTCGNGCCGATGATGGCCACGACCTTATCCTGGCCGGTGAGACGCTTCGTCACGTTGACGGATTCCTGGGCATCGCCCTTGTTGTCGTAGCCGATCACTTCGAGCTGGTATTTCTTGCCTCCCACATCGATGCCGCCCGCGGCATTGTACTCTTCGAACAGCATCTTGACGGTGTTGAGCTCGTTTTCGCCCCAGACCGCCTGGTCGCCCGTCAGGGCGCCGAGCCAACCCACCTTTATGACGTCGGATTTGCCGCCGCCACCGCAACCTGCCAGCACGAGAGCGACTGCCAGCGCCGCAAACAATAATTTCTTCATGCTCGAGTTCCTCCTTGGGCATGTAGTAAAATCCTTTTCATTATACCTGGACAACTGCGGGGTCCACAAGTGTAAATCTACAGATTTGAACCGGCGCCGGTACACGATGCATTATCAGTGCGATGCAGAGATATGGATGAGTATCTCCCCCGGTGCCGGCGGACTCAGCACGACAGGGTCGCCCCCGTACTGTTCGAGCCCGGAGAGCAGCGCACCTTTCTGTTCTCCGGGAAAAGAAGGAATCACGTAATAATGGATTTTCACCGATCGGAAGGCCCAGCGCCGAGGTTTCCTGAAGAGAAGCTGAATGCCGGCGGGAATTTTCTCACATAAATCTGCTTTCAGCCACAGAAGGACAGAGTTCCGGCCTCTCGGGGCTATGGCCCCGCAGAGGAGGCCCACGCGGGTATCTCCGGCAGAAGCACCAGGGCATCTTCCGCCTCTTCGATCAGGCCGGGGTCTTCGATCGCCTCGATGGTGGGGCCCCCTTCGCGCCGCCATCGCGCAAGAAAGGCCCTGATGTGCTCCGCTGTTTCAAGGAGAGAGAGACGGCGCGCATCCGACTTCCCGGAATCTACAGCCTGCCCTCGAGCCATCGGCTCACTTCCTCGACTGAAGCGGGAAAACCCTCGATGCGCAGGGAGCCGGCGCTTTCAAGGCCGCCGGCGGCGTAGGCGAGCAGCGATTTCGCCGCACAGAGGTGGACGTACACCCTCTTTGCCAGGGGCGCCGCCGCATTGTGGAGCTGGTCGATTGTGGGATCGTCTGTCGGCTGCGCCGGGTTCGGCGTCTCCACAAGGAAGGCGCTGATGCCGAGTTTTCCCCATTCCCAATGGGAATATCCCGCAAATTCCTCCCGCGAATCTTCCAGGTGAAAGGAGACGCCCGTCTCATCCTCGACATCGAGCACGGCGAGCGCGGCAGCATCGAGGTGCTCGGTGCGCGTGATTATGGACCATACGAGCGACGATCCCACGCTCGCCTCGTGCAGGTCGAGGGCGATCCGCGCCTTTTGGGCCTGCAGCATCTGCGTGATGGCGTAGGCGGTCTGCGCCGTACGGTTGCCGTCCTGCCTGCCGGGATACTGGCGGTTCAGATTGCGCGCTTCCTGGCCGGCGAGCGGAGGAAAATTGCCCGAAGCCTCCGNGGGAACAAAGCGCGCCGGATCGGGAAGAGTCTCCTGGGCCGGATTGGAAAGCCTCGTGCCGTACCGGAGGAGGCGGTCTCCCAACTGCAAGATCCGGGGCTCGCGGGCGTTCTGAAGCGACCAGGTCGAGCCCGAGGCGTTGGCGTGCGGCACGACGACGAGCCTTCCCTCCGGCACGCGGCAGCGCTCTATGATCCAGTACGCGGCGAGAATACCCGCGATCTCGTTGGCGTGCGTGCCCGAGACGACGGCCGCGCAGAGCGGGGCGCCCGAATCCCCCATGAAGAAAACGGGCGTATCGAAGGGCGTTTCCCCCAGCTCCGGGAAGAAGTCGGAGAGCGGGCGCACCGCGGTCACGCNCCGCCCCGCCTTCACCTCGGAAGAGACCAGTTCAAGACCCGTCTGCGCGCTGACCTGTACAGACGAGAGAATAGACAGAAAACAGCAGACGGCGAGGAGTCTTTTCATTGTGCCGCCATGAGACTTTTCAGGACATTGCCGGGACGGACATCGTGGAGTATGGTTCCGGCACCGGGGAAGGGGTCTGAAAAGGCCGGGGCCGCGATAAAGGCCAAAAAAACGCCCAAAAGAATACAGCTGAACCGTCTGCGCATATCTGACAGCCTCATATATGAGATGATTAAAGACGCTAACGCCTATCCAGACCGAAGTCAATATTGTTCTGTATATTTTTTCAAAAAAGGCCCGCTTCCGGAAAGGGCACCCAAGAAGTGGGGCGGCCTTTCCTGGAAGCGGGCCTTCTGACTCTCTGGAAACCTTAACTGTAGGATCAGGCCTTCCGCTTGCGCGTTACCACGTCGAAGATGACCGCCAGGAGCAGCACAAGGCCGCGGATGACGTACTGCAGCGATATGTCGGTGCCGAGGAGGTTCATGCCGTTCATGAGCGACATGTAGACGAGGGCGCCGAGGAGGGAACCGCTGATCGAGCCGATGCCCCCTGCGGCCGAGACGCCGCCGATGTAGGCGGAGGCTATTGCGTCCATCTCGAAGAGGCTGCCTGCCTGCGGTGTGGCGGATTTGAGCCTCGCCGTAAACAGAATGCCCGAGAGCGCCGCGAGAAAGCCCATCGACCCAAAGACAGCGAACGTGATGTTCTTCACGCTTATGCCCGAGAGTTCGGCGGCCTCGGGGTTGCCGCCCACCGCGTATATGTGGCGCCCGATGACCGTGCGGCGCGTGATAAAATCGTACACCAGCACGACGGCCAGCATGATGACGATGGTCCAGGACATGCCGTTGTAGCCGGCCAGTATCCAGGCGATGAAACCGAGGATGACCGACATGAAGATCAGCTTCGCCACAAAGAGGCCGCCGGAGAGCACCTCGAATTTGTACTGCAGTTTGCGCCTGCGGTCGGCGAACTGGCCGAAGATGAAGACGATGATCGTGAGGACTCCCAGAAGGAGCGTGGTCTTGTGGAGGCCAGGCAGGAAGGTGTCGCTCGCGAAGAGGTCCGGGATGTACCCGTTGCCGAGCGCGTTGAAGGACTCGTTCGGAACGATGATGGTCCCGGTCGCGGCCGTGACGAGCATCAGGGCGCCGCGGTATATGAGCCAGCCCGCGAGCGAGGCGACGAAGGCCGGAATGCCGAGGCTCGCCACCGGCAGGGAGGTCAGAAGGCCCGCACAGATCCCGAGTCCCAGCACGAACAGAATGCAGAGCCAGACCGGCCAGTGCCACTGCGTAAGCGAGATGGCAGCGATCGCTCCCAGGAATCCCGACAGGAATCCGACCGACAGGTCTATGTGCCGTATGACGATGACCAGCGTCATCCCGACAGCGAGGACTGCGATGTACCCGGTCTGGTTCAGCAGATTGGCTATATTCCTCGACGATATAAACACGCCGTGCGACAGTATCGTAAATACGGCCATGATGGCCGCCAGTGCGATATACATGCCATATTCGCGGACATTTTTTCTCAGTACCGTCAACAATTCATTCATATGCTTCCTCCTCAGTACTGCGTCGCAAGGCGCATGACGGCTTCCTGCGTCGCTGATTTTGCATCGAGTTCGCCAGTGATCGTTCCATTTGCGACGACATAGATTCGGTCGCTCATGCCGAGAATTTCAGGCAATTCGGATGAGATCATGAGAATGCTCATACCCTTTGCCACGAGGTCATTGATGATGGTGTAGATTTCATACTTCGCACCGACATCGATACCTCGCGTCGGCTCGTCGAAGATGAGCAGATCGGGGCCCACGAAAAGCCACTTGGCGACCGATACCTTCTGCTGGTTGCCGCCCGAGAGGTTCATGACGAGCTGGTTGATGCCCGGTGTCTTTATTGAAAGGGAGTTCACGAAGTTGAGCGCGCTCTGTTTGTCGAGCTCCTCGTTGATGATGCCATTCTTCGATACTCCCTGGAGATTTGCAAGCGAGATGTTTTCCTGTATCGACTTGATCAGGATAAGCCCGTTGCGCTTGCGGTCCTCAGTGGCATACGCGAGCCCGGACCGGATCGCACTGCGGGGGTGGGCGAACCGCTGTTTCTTGCCCTTAAAGAAAAGGTCTCCGGAAACAGCGTAACCGTCGGGGTTGCCGAAAAGACTCCGCGCCAGCTCGGTTCTGCCCGAACCGACGAGGCCGGAGAGACCCACGACCTCGCCCTTGCACACGTGGAAATTGACATTGTCCAGCACTTTGCGGCCGAGCCCCGCATCGTAGGCATTCCAGTGCTTCACCTCGAGCACGACTTCATCGCCGGGTCTGGACGTGCGCGNGGGATAGATGTTCTCGATGGAGCGCCCCACCATGTGCTTTATGAGAACCTGTTCGTCGACCTTGTCCTTCTGTCGGTCGAGGGTGCAGATTGTCTGGCCATCCCGGAGCACGGTGATCGTCTCGGCAATCTTGAGCACTTCCTTGAGCTTGTGCGAGATCATGATGGACGTGACACCCTGTGTCTTCAAAAATCTGAGAATGTCGAGCAGGTTGTCGCAGTCGTCTTCGTTCAGTGTCGCCGTCGGTTCATCGAGCACGAGGAGCGATACATTGCGGCTGAGGGCCTTTGCAATTTCGACCAGCTGCTGCTTTCCGATGCCGAGATCCTTGACTTTTGCGCTCGGGTTGATCGAAAGCCTCACTCTTTTCAGGAGTTCCTCGGTCTTACGGATCATCTTCTGTACATCGACGGTTATGCCGCGCCTGATTTCATGCCCGAGCATTATGTTTTCATAGACAGTCATGTCGGGCACGAGCGCGAGTTCCTGGTAGATGACGCCGATGCCGGCCTCTTCGCTATCGTGGATACTGCCGAATGTCACCTTTTTGCCGTTGAAGACAATCTCACCCTCGAAATCGCCGTGCGGATACACACCGCTCAGTACCTTTATCAGAGTCGATTTGCCGGCACCATTTTCCCCGACCAGACAGTGGATTTCTCCCCGGCGCACCTCGAAATTCACGTCGGAAAGCGCGAGAACGCCGGGAAAAGTCTTTGTGATGTGCCTCATTTCCAAAATATTGTCACTCATACCGTACCTGCCTGGAGTAATTGTATTGCAAAGAGGAGCCGCCCAGAAAGAGCGGCTCCCCATTTTCCCCGCCTATCGGGGATAATTGACTTTTTAATCATTATTTAAGGCCAGTGAAATTGCTGGCAGGCCAGTATCCGGAATCGACGATCTCTTTCTTGACATTCTCCTTCGTCACGACGACGATGGCGGTCGGCTTGGCAGGGACATCCTTTTTGCCATTGTTGTAGTAGTTGGTGACCGGCGGGGTCTGTCCCTTCATGTAGGCGACTGCCGCTGCGATCGCATCGCTGACCAGCGTGCGCACGTCTTTCAGGACGGTCATAGACTGCTTGCCATCGATGATGTACTGGACCGACGCAATCTCGGCATCCTGGCCGGTGATGTAGTAGGTCGTCACATCCCTGTCGGCCGCAAAGGCGTCCGCGATTGCACGGGCCGTTCCATCGTTCGGCGCGGCGACGTAGACGATGCCCTTGCCCGCCTTTGGAGCAGCGGTGAGATTGGCCTCGGCCTTGTTCTTCGCATCGCCGAAGTTCCAGTTGGTCGTCACCTGGCCGATGATCGAGGCTTCTTCATCGCGGGTCAGCGTGGCTTTCTTCGCGAGAGAGACTGCCTTGTCGGAGTTGCGCACGATATAGGTGCCGTCGGCGATCTTAGGCTGGAGGGCACTCCATGCACCTTCGAAGAAGATGAAGGAGTTGTTGTCGCTCGCGGCTCCCGCGTACAGGTAGAGGTTGTTGCCCTTGCTGCCGGCGGGAACTTTGGAGTTGAGATAGTCGCCCCAGGCTTTTCCTACCTGGAAGCTGTCGAAGGTGACATAGTAGTCGACGCTGGTCGTCTCGCGGATGAGGCGGTCATAGGAGATGACCTTTACGCCTGCACTGTGCGCGAGGTCGGCGGCAGCGGCTGCTGCGGTTCCGTCCTGCGGGCAGATGATGAGCACTTTGATATTTTCACTCAGAAGGGCTTCGACGTTGGCCTTCTCCTTTGCGGAGTCGCCCTGGCTGAAGAGTACCTTCGCGCTGAAGCCAGCGCTCTTGAGTGCATCCAGGAACCGGGTCTGGTCCTGAATCCAGCGGGGCTCATCCTTGGTCGGAAGGACAATGCCTACCTGGGTGTCGGCAAATACAATGCCGGCGACTATTGCAAAGAGCATTGCAATAAACAGTGTTCGTTTCATCAGGATTCCTCCTCTATGAACTGTTGCCGCCATTCGGCGGTTCCGGCGCCTGTTCCCATAGTTCAACATGCGCCACCTATAAGTTTCCACCCTATTTTTGAATCGCGCATTAGGAATGATGTGACAAATACCGACCATTTGCGCATTTCGGAGCGCCCGGCACGGGGGAATAGCACTTTTCGGGCGGAAACCCTCAAAAATGTCCAGAAAGGAAGGACCCGGGACGGCCCGGAGGCTCTCCGCTCAGCGCTTCACATTGCGGTAGACGTCTTCGCGCGTATGAAACCCATCTTTGATGACCGTGGAGTCCAGGGTCTTGGCGGTGACGAGGATCGGCTCGAGCGCGATATAGGGAACCCTGTAGCGGCCATCGTCTATTTTGTTGTCGTACCTGATTTTCTCTCCGTGGGCCATCATGACGGCGAAGCCGGCCGCCTTGAGCGCAAGCGCGTCGATGGGCTTGTAGATCGTCGCAAACTGGCTGCCCTCCGCGATGCGCTGACAGGCCGCGAGCTCGGCATCCTGGCCGGTCACCTTGGTTTTGCCGACCATGCGGTTCTCCGAGAGCACCGAGATGACGGTCTCGGCGAACATGTCGTTCCCGCAGAGCACGGCGTCGATCCTCTGTCCCGATTTGACCAGCGCCTCGAAGCGCGTGCGCACCTCGTCGCTCATCCAGTCGCTCGGCCAGATTTCCTCGAGGAGGCGGATCTTCCCCTCCGCGATGGAGGGGTCGAGGACGGAATGGAATCCTCTGTTGATCATGAAGGCGTTGTTGTCGGTGATCGCGCCGTTGATGATGACATAGTTCCCTCCGGGGACCGCCTCCGTGACGGTCTGAGCCTGAAGACTCCCCACCTTTTCGTTGTCGAACGAGATATAGACATCGACGTTGGCATTGTGCACGAGGCGGTCGTAGCTCATGACCGGCACACCCTTGCGCCTGGCTTCCCGGCAGACATCGGAGAGTTTCTCCGCATCGTTGGGGATGATGACGAGCACGTCGATGCCCTGGTTCAAAAGCTCCCTCACCTGCGCGATCTGCGTGTTCGCATCCTGATTCGCGACGCGGAGGACGACCTCGGCTCCCAGGTCGTGGGCGGCCTTTGTGAAACTGTCGACATCGCGCCTCCACCGCTCGACGACGAGAGAGTCGAGCGCAAGACCTATCACTGGCGCCCTGTCCGCGGCCGGTTTCTTCGACCTGCTGCACGACGACAGCCCGAGACTCGCCGCCGCACAGACAACGCCCACTGCCACCAGAACGAAGCGTCGCCTGTGTCTCATGCGCTTCATGCGTAGATCCATTTCACGCATCCGTGTTCTCCCCCTTTACCGTGCGCGCCGCGTATTCCCGCGGCGTATGGCCCGTCAGACGGCGGAACAGACGGGCGAAATAGTTCGCGTCGGGGTAGCCGCAGAGCCTCGATACTTCGCGGATCGAGACGTTGGGCTTTTTGAGCAATTCCTTGGCTTTCTGCATCCGGTACTCGATCAGGGTGCGCGCAAAGCCTCTTTTCAGCTCATCGGACATGAGGCGCGTGAGATGGCCCGCCGAGATGCCGATAGTCTCCGCCGCGCTCTCGAGCGTGATCGGCTCCTGGTAATGATTTTCTATATACTGTAGTGCCCGCACGACGAATGGAGAGTGGGCGCCCGCCGCAGCCGCGCGCTCCTGCAGAATCTGGAATCGAGTCCTCACATCCGACGCGAACAGCTGCCGCGCGCCGTCGGCCCAGAGCCGCTCGATATCGCTGAAATCCATGAATTCCCTGTACACCTTCTCGGGGAGCACTCCTCCGCCCGCGAGCTTCGACGCCGAAAAGGAGAGCGCCGCGATTATCCTGAAGAAGGTATCGCGCTGCATGGGGCCCGGCTGATCGAGCGACAGGAGCATCCTCTCGAGGGCCTGCCCCGCCATGGCAAACCGGCCCTCGATGATCTCGTCGTAGAACTGGGAATCGAGGGCGCTCACGGCGTTCTCCTCGCTCCACTCGTTCGAGGGGGAGCCCTTGGCAAAAAGCCTCAGGGCAGTATCCCAGGAGCGCCCGAGCGTTTCGAGCTTTTCGGGCTGGCCATAGGAGAGCTGCATTTCGCCCGTCGCCAACTGGGCAGAAAACGCAGCCTGCAGCACCGCGAGGAATTCCGCGGACTCCTCGGCCGCCCCGGCATTGGCTGCAGCCAATGCCGAAACCTCGTTCTTCAGCGGCAGAAACCAGGCGCAGTACCGCATATCCTCCAGCGGACCTGTGAGCGCCACGGTCTTGTACTGGACGACGGAACAAAAGTGTTCGTAGGCGGCGGACACGTTTCCGTCGGGGGGCGAAAAACTGGCGATGCCCATGATTCCGGTCTCGGGCAGCTGGAGCATCTCTCTGAATACACCGAGGTCATTGTCCGGGCCGCCTGTCTGGAAGCCCTCCCTCTGGCGGGCCTTCACAAAAAATGCTGTCTTGACGAAGGGCAGGAGCCTCTGCTGATAATCCTTGAATTCGAGCTCCCGCTCATTGAGCAGCTGAAGGCGATCGAGGTAGGAAGAAGCGGTACTCAGCGCGACCTCGAGCCTCTCCCTGGAGACCGGCTTGAGAAGATAATCGCAGACTCCCATGCTCAAGGCTTCCCGGGCGATGTCGAAACGCTCGTACGCCGTCACAAGGATGAAGGCCTTGGCGCCGCCTTCCTGTGAAAGTTCCCGGATGGCCTCGAGGCCCGTGATGCCGGGCATCTGTACATCCATGAGGATGATCTCGGGCGCGAGGGTCTTGCACTTTTCGATCGCCTCCCGCCCCGAGCGCGCGGTGCCGACCACGGTGTAGCCGCTCTGGAAATAACGCCTGAACAGGAGCAGTAAGCCGTTGACGATCGGTATTTCGTCGTCGACGATGAGCACCCGTTTCATACGGCTTTCCCCGCCTGCAGGATGATGGTGACGCGCGTGCCGTGGCCGAGCTCGCTCTCGATCTCGACTTTGCCCGTGCCGCCCGTCGCAAGGGCGACGCGCCGCACCACATTGTGGAGGCCGATGCCGCGCTGGGGCGTCGTGTCTTCCGGATCGGAGGCCGCGAGCGCGATCCCGATGCTCTCCTTCGGCATGCCCCGGCCCGAATCGCTCACCGAGAGCCTCACCGTCTCCCCGTCCAGCCGCGCCGAAACTATGACATCTCCGCCCTCTTCGAGGTCCTTGAGTCCGTGCATGATCGCATTCTCCACGAGGGGCTGGAGCACCAGGGCAGGCGTCTCGTAGACGAGCGCCTCCTCCTGCACCTCGATCCTGAACCTGAAGCGCTCGCCGAAGCGCATCTTCAAAAGCCAGATGTACTGGCGAACGCACTCGATCTCTTCCGAGACGAGGACGAAACGCGTCGAGGGCTTGAGGGAATAACGGATGAAGGCCGCAAGCTTCTCGAGGAATTCCGCGGTTTTCTCGTTGCCCTCCGTCAGGGCGAGTTGCCAGCCGGCCGCCAGGGTGTTGTACAGAAAATGGGGATTTATCTGGGTCTGGAGCGCCAGGAGTTCGGCATCCTTGAGCCGGTGCTGGTAGGTGAGCACGCGCATCCGCTCCTCCATGAGGGAGCGCTCGAGCTCGGCCTTGCGCGTCAGCTCGGCGAAAGCCTTCTGGACGCTGTCCTGCATGTTGACGAAGGCGTCGTGGAGGGTGCGGATCTCATCTTCCCGCTCATAGGGCGGCAGCGGGTGGTCGTACTCTCCCCGCCCGATGGCGCCGGCGGCTACGGAGAGGCGCGCCAGGGGCTCGGTGATCGTGTACGAGTACCGCCCGATGAGGGCGATCGAGAACAGGAAGGCGGCGAGCAGCAGCACGGCGTTGGACACGAGGGCGAGGCTTATATTCGCCCTGTACGAGGAGAAACCATTGAGCGACTGGCCCAGGTGAATGGTGTCCATCTTGGCGCTCAAAAATTCGATGAGCGAGGCCGCTTCCCGCGCGTCTTCGTAGAGGCTGACGTACTGTGCGACGTCGCGGCCGCGCTTTGCCTGGACCGCCCCCTCCGCGCTCGCGAGGTAGCTGTCGACCAGAGAGGCCAGATCCTTCTCGAGCAGAAACCCGTCGTCGACCTTGTTCTCCTTGTTCAGCCTCAGTGTCATGCCCGACAGGATGGTCGACGTGCGGATGAACTCCTTAAGCGACTCCGAGTTCTTCGCGCTGAGATAGCCGGTCAGGTTCTCCTGCGTGTCCCGCAGGGTCGAGCGCAGCTCCTCCATCGACATGGAATTGCGGAAAAGGAGCTCGACCGAGCGCGCGAGGTCGAAGGATGCGAAGGCCGTGTAGGATGTGGCGATGACGAGGACGAGGAGGATCACGACCGAATTGACGATGATGCGGTTGCGGAGCCCGCCGCGGCGCGTGGACCTCCAGGGGCGTGCGAGGGAGGCGAGGTCTATCATGGGCTGCCTCCTCGGACGGGGATGACGTGGTACCCCACCGATATCCTCTCCGGCGAGCGGGTGCCTATCAGCTGCCCGACGACGAGGGATATGCCGGACCGCCCCATGGCGGCGGCATCCCGGACGATGCTCGCGTGCACGACTCCTTTCTCGATGAGCCTGTTCACCTCGGAGTTCTCGTCCGCACCTATGATGATGCTCTGGCCGACATTGCCGCGGTCGATGATGACCTGGGCCGCGCCGATCGTCGCCTTCGCGTCGATGCAGAGAATCGCGTTGATGTCCGGGTGTTCGGTGAGCATGCGCGCACAGGCGTCCTCACCGCCGAGGATGCTCTCTTCCTCTCTGACGGCGGCGGCGATTGCGGCGCCCGGCCTGCCCTTCAGCACTTCTTCCACGCCCCGGTAGAAGGGCTCTTCGTTGAACGCATAGCCCAGGGACGTGTCCGATGAGAGGATGATGCCGATCCTCACCACGGTGCCGAGCAATCCCAGCACAAGCGTGCTCGCCTCCTTGCCTTGGCTGAAGGAGTCGCCGGTCACACCCGACCGGGTCCAGCTCTGGGGCGCATCCATCGCGAGCGGCACAAAGGGGATGCGCTCGCTCTCGGCCTTCTGCGCGAATCGCTGCACATCCATTCCCTTGGGCTGAAAAAGAATGATGCCGTCGGCCTTGCTGCGCAGCGCGATCTCGAACCAGCGCAGCACTTCTTCAGAGGTGCTGCCGGCCTCGCCGATCGCCGTCGATGTGTAATAAAAGATCTGCAGCGCCGCATTCTGCCTCTCCGATTCCTCGCGCAGACCCTCGATGAGGTGAGTGTAGAAGGGATCGGCGGTATCGGGCAGGATCGCGACGATGTGGAACTTGGCTGTCCGCACCGTGGCGGGGTTGCGCAGGATCGTCGACGTAAGGGCGTTGCGGCTCCTGTTGACGAGCGAAATATTGATGGCCAGCGCCCCTGCCAGCGCAACCCCAAACACGACGATGGGCAGCATCCGCCACGCAGCGCGTTTCATTCTACCGTCACACTCTTGGCGAGATTGCGCGGCTGGTCGACATCGCGGTTCAGCTCCAGGGCGCAGAAATACGCGAAGAGCTGAAGCGGCACGACCATGCTGAAGGGATAGAACTTCGGGTCTGCCTTCTTCACGGGGATGAAGTCGTCGGCGAGCGCCATGGCTTCGGCGTCGCCCTCGACTCCGACCGCGATGATGGGGCCGCNCCTCGCCTTGATCTCCCGCATGTTGGAGATCGTCTTCTCGTGGAGATAGTCGTCGGCGACGAGGAAAACACTGGGCACCTCGGGGCTGATGAGGGCGATGGGACCGTGCTTCATCTCGCCGGCGCTGTAGCCCTCGGCGTGGATATAGGAGATCTCCTTGAGCTTGAGCGCTCCCTCGAGGGCGATCGGATAGAGAAGACCCCGCCCGAGGTAGAGAAAATCCTTGGCGCGGCAATATTTTTTCGCGATGGCCTGGATGAGGTCGCGCCTGGAGAGGGCGTCGCGCACCATGTCGGGCACTGCCATGAGGGAGCGCGCGAACCGCTGCCCTTCTTCGCGCGACATGTCGCGCATGCGCGCCATAAGGAGCGTGAAGAGGTAAAACACCGTGAGCTGGCTCGTGAAGGCCTTGGTGCTCGCCACGGCGATCTCCGGGCCGGAGTGCACGTAGACGCCGCCGTCGGACTCGCGGGGAATGGTGGAGCCGACCACGTTGCAGATGCCGAGGACAGTCGCGCCCTTGCGCTGCACCTCGCGCATGGCGTAGAGCGAGTCGGCGGTCTCCCCCGACTGGCTCACGACAAACCATAGCGAACCGTTCTCGATCACGGGGTTCCGGTAGCGCAGCTCGCTGGCGAGTTCGGCCTGGGCGGGAATGCGCGCCACCTGCTCGAGGAGGTAGGAGCCCGTCATGCCGGCGTGCCAGCTCGTGCCCGCCGCGATGATGCGCACACGGCGCACGTCGGCGAGCTGGCGGCGGCTGAGGTTGAGGCCTCCGAGCTTGGCGGTGACGTTCTCCTCGTCGATGCGCCCGCTCATCGCGCGCGCGATCGACTCGGGCTGCTCGAATATTTCCTTCTCCATGTAGTGCATGAAGCCGCTCTTCTCGATGGCGCCGAGCTCCCAGCCGACCTCGTCGACTTTCTTGTCGAGCATGTTCGAGTGGCGGTCGATGATGGTGTAGCTGTCCTGCGTGATGTCGATCACTTCGCCGTCGTTGAGATAGATCACGCGGTTGGTATAGGCGACCATCGCGGTGATGTCGCTGGCGAGGAACATCTCGTCCTTGCCGACGCCCACGATGAGGGGGCTTCCGTTGCGCGCCCCGACGATGCGCCCGGGCTCGTCGGCGTGGATGCACGCGATGCCGTAGGTCCCTTCGAGGTGCCGGAGTGCGGCGAGGACCGCCTTGAGGAGGTCTCCCTCGTAGTACGAGGCGATGAGGTGCGGAATCACCTCGGTGTCCGTCTCGCTCCTGAAGACGACCCCTTTCTTTTCGAGCATGGTCCTCAGAGTCTTGTGGTTCTCTATGATGCCGTTGTGCACGACGGCAATTTTGCCGGACATGTCGGTGTGGGGGTGGGCATTCAGTTCGGTGACGCCGCCGTGGGTTGCCCAGCGGGTGTGGCCTATTCCCCAGCTTCCGTCGATATCATCCGGAATTTTCCTCGCGAGTTCGGCTATCTTGCCCACGGACTTGATAATCTCAAGGCGCGGGACGGCATTCGGCCTTCCCACCGCGATGCCCGCCGAATCGTAGCCGCGATATTCGAGCCGTCTCAAACCCTCGAGCAGAATCTTCGACGTCTTCCTGGGACCCGTGTAACCGATAATGCCGCACATGAAGCACCTCTTTCATAGGAATGATTCTTGTTCGATGATATCATATCGCCATGCTTGTACAAGAGCCTCTGTTCCGGCTTTTCCCGTTTCGGAGCCTCGGTTCCACCATGGATGAGGCGCGCGCCCTCGCCCGGAGAGGTTTTTCGGGCGCGGCCATTGTGCGCGCGGACACCCAGACGTCGGGCCGCGGACGAATCGGGGGACGGAGGTGGGTCGACTCTCCGGGACAGTCTCTGCTGATGACGCTCCTTCTGCCGGCCGGTTTCAATGGGGGGCAGGCGCTTCCGCTGCGCGCAGGGCTCGGCGTGGTGCGCGCCCTGGAGCGCGTCAGCCCCGCCGGATGCAGGCCAGCTGGATGCGGGTCCTCCGGAACCGGGCCCGCCGCCCAAAGCCCAAGCCCAGAATTCTGGCTCAAATGGCCCAACGATGTGCTCGCGCGGAAAAGCGCCGGCGCGGCATTTTCCCCCGCGGCCCCCTCCGGCGCCGCGGGGTACGGCAAACTCTGCGGCATCCTCTGCGAGAGCGCCGGAGGCAGGATTCTGATCGGCATCGGCGTGAATCTGCGCAGGGCCGCGCCGGCCCAGCCGCAGCCGGACATTCAGCCCGCCTGCCTCGAAGAGACCTGGGGTTTCCTTCCTCCGCCCTTCGGGGAGCTGGACGGTGCCGCGCAGTTCGTGGCCCGGCACGTCACCGACGCCCTCTCGGACCCCCGATGGCGCTCCGAGTACGAGCGCAGACTCTGGGGCCTGGGTTCGACCCTGCGATTTCTGGCCGGCCACCCGCAGAGCCCGGAGTCTGTTCAGGGGACCTGCGTGGGCGTCGACGGAGAAGGCAGGCTCATTCTCGACATCGGAGGAGAGCAGAAAACATTCGCGTCGGGCGAGATCGCCTCACTGCGCCTGGTATGAATCCTCGACAGCGCGGATCGCTTCGTACAGCATCGCATTGACGGGAACATCCACCCCGGCTGCCCCGGCGAGCCGGACCATCGTCCCCGCGAAGGCCTCGACCTCGGTACGCCTGTGCGCCTCGACATCCTGCAGCATCGAGGTCTTGCCTTCGGGCCCCAGCGTGTTCAGCACCGCCAGCGCCCTCGCGATATCCGCCTCGGCGAGGCCTGTGCCCATATGCTGCGACAGGGCAATCACCTCTCTCATCGTTCTCTCGAGCAGGGCTGTGGCGTGCGGGCTCGTCTGAAAGATCCGATAGCGGGCTCCCAGGATGGCCGACCACTGGTTGATCGACACGTTGATCATGAACTTGAACCATATTTCTCTGACGATATCGTCCGGCACCCTGAAGATGATGCCGCTCTCGCGGAAAAGCCGATCGAGGCGGACGAGTTTCGCGGCATTCCTCTGGGCCAGCTCCGCCTCGTACCCGCAGAAAATCTGGCCCTTCGCGGAATACTGAATTTCGTTCCCCCGGCGGTGCGCGTCGATGCCGATGATCATCCCGTAGGGCACCGCGTCCGGCCCGAATTCGCCGCGGAGTTTCGGCACGGCGTCCACCCCGTTGAGCAGCGATACGACGACCGTTCCGGTGCCGACATGGGGCCTCATCTCCGCAATCGCCTCATCGAGGCTGTAATTCTTCACCGCGACTATCACGAGATCGGCGGGCAGTGCGCCGTGGCCGTCCGCCACGGGCAGGAAATACTGCCTGCCGTTGACGGCAAAGCCTTCCCTCCGATAGCGCGCCGCGCGCTCTCCGCCCGCGCTCACGGAAACGCTGTGCCCCGCGTCCAAAAGGCGCGCGGCGATGGAGGCCCCGATCGCCCCCGCACCCACCACGACGGTAGAACGAATGCTGTCCATCATTTTTGCCCTTTCTTCCCGGTCTCGTCTTTCGCGGTAAAGATTCCCGCGTCCACTTCGTCCTCGCCGACAATGTAAGGCTGCACTTTTTTCTCGATCCGCCCGGGTATCCGGCAGCGGAGCCAGGTGCTCTCGTCGTCGTGATGCTCGCCAAGGACAGTCCCCTCCCTCATGACGAGGCTCGCGATGCGATAGTCCGCATGCGGTATGCGCAGCACCAGGGTCTTCATGTCCCTGGTGAGCGCCTCCTGTATCGCCTCCACGAGCCCGTCGAGCCCCGCTCCCGTCTTGGCCGACACCGCGACGCTCTCCGGATAGCGCAGCAGAAAGGCATCCACAACATCGGGGGCGGCGAGGTCGATCTTGTTGAGCACGAGAATGCGCGCTATATCGCGGGCGCCGATGTCGGAGAGGACCTGCAGTGTGGTCGCGATGTGCGCGTCGACGCGCGCGTCGGACGCGTCGGTGACATGGATGAGGAGGTCGGCCTGGCTCGCCTCTTCGAGCGTGCTCCGGAACGCATCCACGAGCCCGTGCGGCAGATTGCGGATAAAGCCGACAGTGTCGGTCAAGAGCAGGGTCTGTCCCTGCGCGAAGAGAAGTCTCCGCGTGGTGGGGTCGAGCGTCGCGAACAGTTTGTCCTCCGCGTTCACGCTCGCCGCGGTGAGGGCGTTGAGGAGGCTCGACTTGCCGGCGTTCGTGTAGCCGACGATGGCCGCCCTCGGCACCCCAGCCCTCTCCCTGCGCCTGCGCTGGACCGACCTCTCCTTGCGCACGGCCTCGAGCTCATCCTTGATCTCGTGGATCCGGCGCTCGATTTCGCGGCGGTCGAGTTCGAGCTTCTGCTCGCCCGAGCCCTTCGTGCCGTAGCGGCCGCCCCGCTGGCGCATGAGGTCGTCGTAGGAGTGGGCCAGGCGCGGCAAGGCATACTGCAGCTGCGCGAGCTCCACTTGGAGGCTGGCCTCCTTGGTGAGGGCCCTCGAGGCAAATATCTTGATGATGAGCTCGGCCCGGTCGTAGACCTTCTTCGACGACAGCTTTTCCCAGTTGCGCTGCTGCACGGGGCTCAGCGTATGGTCAAAAATGATGGTGTCGGCGCCCGCCTCGTCGGCGGCCTGCACCAATTCCTCAGCTTTTCCGGTCCCGACGAGGAGGGAGGGCGTCGTATCGCGCAGCTGTATGAGACTCTCCCCTACCGTCTCGAGGCCGAGGGTCTGCGCCAGACCATGGAGCTCATCGAGAAGCTCGCGGGCCTCGGCCTTGCGCAGCTCTTCCGATGCGACCCCGACCAGAAAAACTCGTTCTGCCTCTTTCAAGGCATTCATCCTGGAAATATTCGAATTCATCGCTGTATATTACACAATTATCGCGTCCATGACACTATGCTCGACTGAAAAGCCCCACCGATGATAAAATGAATTTATACCCAAGGAGGAATCATGTCCCTTCAGATTTCCGATCTCAGCAGTGCGGTGCTCCACACCCACTATGCCGTCCGCGGAGCCATCGCGGTGCGCGCCCAACAGCTTGAAAATCAAGGCAAAGAGGTAATCTACTGCAATATCGGCAATCCGCAGTCCCTGGGCCAGACGCCGCTCGCGTATGTCCGGGACGTGCTGGCGCTGTGCGAACAGCCCGAACTGCTGAAGAGGGCGGACCACCTGCTCCCAGACGATATTCGGGAGAAGGCGCGCTACATTCTCGATCAGTCGAAATATGGGCTCGGCGCCTATTCGGAATCGAAGGGACTCCGTTTTGTCCGCGCGGCAATCTCGAAATTCATCGCCGCGCGCGACAGTCACGACGGCGTAGAACAGGTCTCCAATCCGGACCACGTCTATCTCACGGATGGCGCCTCGAAGGGCGTCCAGGCAGCCCTCCGCCTCCTCATCGCCTCGGGAAACGACGGTATTCTCATACCGATACCCCAGTACCCGCTCTACTCTGCAACGATCACGCTCTACGGCGGGCGCCAGATCGGGTATTATCTCGACGAGGACTCCGGCTGGAGCCTCGGCGAAGGGCTGCTCGAGGATGCGGTGCAGGGCGCGATCAAGGAGGGCATCCGCCCCCGCGCCATCGTCGTCATCAACCCGGGCAACCCCACGGGCAGCGTCCTGAGCGAAGACAACATGCGCATGCTGATTCAGTTCGCGAAGCGCCACAATCTCGCGATTCTCGCCGACGAAGTCTACCAGGAGAACATCTACAGGCCGGGCCTCAGGTTTGTCTCCTTCGCCCACCTCATGTCGAAACTCGGGGAGCGCGAGGTGAGTCTTTTCAGCTTCCACTCGACGTCGAAGGGATTTTTCGGAGAGTGCGGACAGCGCGGCGGCTACATGGAAGTGCGCAACGTGCCCGAAGAGGTGATCGCCCAGATCACAAAACTCCAGTCCGTCTCCCTCTGCGCGAATCTCCCGGGCCAGATTCTCACCTATCTCATGGTCAGTCCGCCCAAGCCCGGGGAGCCGAGCTTCGCCCGGTATGCCGGCGAGCGCGCCCGCATCCTCGCCGAGCTCGCCGCCCGCGCCNNCACAATGATGCATGAGGGGCTGAACCGGATTCCCGGCATTCGCTGCCAGCCCATCGACGGCGCCATGTATGCGTACCCTTCGGTCTCGCTGCCCCCGGGCAGAACCGACGAAGAATACTGCATGGCCCTCCTCGAAGCGACGGGCGTGTGCGTCGTGCCGGGAAGCGGCTTTGGCCAAAAACCGGGCAGCGCACATTTCCGGACGACCATCCTGCCGCCGATGGGCCAGCTCGAACGCGTCATCGCTGCCATCGCCACTTTCCACGGCCAGTGGAAATGATGCGGGATTACAACCTCAATCCTCTTCTGCGGGCGGCCCCGGCGGAGTGCCGGCTTACGGGCGCAGCTTGCGGAGCTGCGCGAGCGTCGCCCTGAAATCGCGCGGAAGGGGCGCCTCTATCTCCAGCATGGCGCCGCCCGTGGGGTGCTGAAAAGCGATCCTGGCCGCGTGCAGGGCGGTCCGGGCCATGAGGGGCCGCTCCTCATAGACATCGCCCTTCCATCTGCGTTTCAGCGCGGACAGCATGAGGGGCGCGCCGTCGCCATAGAGAGGGTCAGCTACGATCCTCAGGCTCGATGCGGCGAGGTGCACCCTGATCTGGTGTGTTCTCCCCGTCTCGGGCAGGGCCCGCACGAGCGCGAACCCGCGGAACCGTTCCACCACCTCGAACCTGGTCTTCGACGGTTTTCCCTTCGACGCATCGATAATCGTCCTGTGGTCTCTGTCGCCGTCGGCGCGCAGGGAAAGCTCCACCTCCCATGCCTCGCCTTCGGGCTCTCCGTGCACTATGGCAAAATAGGTCTTTTCGACCTGCCTCGTCGCGAACCGCTCATTGAGCTCCCTGTGCGCCCTCTCGTTTCGGGCATAGACGAGGACGCCCGTCGTGTCCTTGTCGATCCTGTGCACGGGCAGAAGCCTGCCAAAATCCTTGGACAGCATCTCTCGGGCGACGGGGACATCGGGGTCCCAGTGGTCGGGGACGGCGAGCACTCCCGCAGGCTTGTCGACCGCAAGGATCTCTGTATCGGCATAGAGTATTGAAAACGCCTTTTTCACGGGTGCTACTGTATCATAAAGCTACCCATGCGAATACCATGGGACTTTCTGGCATAAAGCGCGGAATTTGCACGATTTATACTCCTCTTGCCGATTCTTCTTGTTTTCTATATCTTATTACAGGCCTTTCAAAGCCGTTCCAAAATATAATATCCGGTTCCACGGCATCCTTCATGTGATGGCATGTGGGCAACCGGTAAAAACACTGTAAACTACAGGAGAGCAAAGGTATGGCGAAACAATTGTTGTTCAGCGAAGATGCGCGACGGAAACTGCTTGTCGGCGTCGAGACTATCTCCAAGGCTGTCAAGGTAACGCTTGGTCCAAAGGGCCGGAATGTACTCCTCGACAAAAAGTTCGGTGCTCCGACCGTGACCAAGGATGGCGTATCCGTCGCCAAGGAAGTCGAACTCGAGGATCCGTACGAGAACATGGGAGCCCAGCTTCTCAAGGAAGTCGCTACCAAGACCAACGACATCGCGGGCGATGGCACGACCACGGCGACGGTACTCGCCTACTCCATTGTCAAGGAAGGCCTTAAATCCGTAGCGGCCGGGATCGATCCTATGGCTCTGAAGCGCGGAATCGACCAGGCGGTGGTCATCTCCGTGGAAGAGATCAAGAAGAATTCCAAGGAGATCAAGGAAAAGGAAGAGATTGCCAACGTCGCGTCCGTTTCGGCGAACAATGACACCGAGATTGGCAAGCAGATCGCCGACGCGATGGAGAAGGTCGGCAAAGACGGCGTCATCACGGTCGAGGAATCCAAGACCATGGAGACGACCATCGACTTCGTCGAAGGCATGCAGTTCGACCGCGGCTACACTTCTCCCTACTTCGTGACCAACCGCGACTCGATGACCACCGTGTTCGAAAGTCCGCTCATTCTCATCCACGACAAGAAAATCTCCAACATGAAGGACCTCCTGCCCCTGCTCGAGAAAGTCGCCCAGTCGGGCAAGCCCCTCCTCATCGTCGCCGAGGACATCGAAGGTGAAGCGCTTCCCACCCTCATCGTCAACCACCTGAAGGGAACCATCACCGTCTGCGCCGTCAAGGCGCCCGGTTTCGGCGATCGCCGCAAGGCCATGCTCGAGGATATCGCGATCCTCACCGGCGGCGAGGTCATCTCCGAGGAACTCGGCCTCAAGCTCGAAAACACCTCCCTCAACCAGCTCGGCACCGCCAAGACCGTCAAGGTCGACAAGGACAACACGACCATCATCAACGGCGGCGGCAAGCAGAAGGACATTCAGGACCGCATCGCCCAGATCAAGAAACAGATCGAAGAGACCACCAGCGATTACGACCGCGAGAAGCTCCAGGAGCGCCTGGCCAAGCTCGCAGGTGGCGTCGCGGTGATCAACGTCGGCGCGGCCACCGAAGTCGAGATGAAAGAGAAGAAACACAGAGTGGAGGATGCGCTCTCCGCGACCCGCGCGGCCATCGATGAAGGCATCGTCCCCGGCGGCGGCATCGCGCTGATCCAGTCGGCCCTCGCCCTCGAGAAAGCCGACACCTCCAAGATGAGCGACGACGAGCGCGTCGGCTTCAAGATCGTCAAGCGCGCCCTCGAGGAGCCCATCCGCCAGATCGCCGAGAACGCCGGCATCGACGGATCGATCATCGCAGAGAAGTCCAAGCACGAGAAGAAAGGCATCGGCTTCGACGCGGCCAAGATGGAGTGGGCAGACATGATGAAGTCGGGCATCATCGACCCGGCCAAGGTAACCCGCAGCGCGCTCCAGAACGCGGCTTCCGTCGCGGCCCTCCTCCTCACCACCGAGTGCGCCATCACCGACCTGCCCGAGAAGAACCCGCCCGCACCACCCGCCGGCGGCCCCGGCATGGGCGGCATGGATTACTGAGTCTAATACCAAAGGCTTACAAAAAAGCGCGGCACCGCAAGGCACCGCGCTTTTTTTATGCATATTCGGCCGCGCCGAGCTAGGCGCGCTCCGCCAACGGCTTTCATCCGGTGCGGGCCGCAGGGGCTGGGCGCCCCAAACTGAATTAGGGGCCGCCTTGACCGCTGCGGCCGCCCCACTCAGCGCCCCGCCGGGGCGGGCGCCCAGGCGGCCGGCCACGCCTCTTACGAGCAGACCACCTGCGCCTCCCCGCTCTCGTCGAACTGGCTGTTGTAGAGCTCGGCGTAGAAGCCGCACTTCGCGAGCAGCTCCTCGTGCGTGCCCTGCTCCACGATGTCGCCGTGGTCCATCACGAGGATGAGGTCGGCGTCGCGGATCGTCGAGAGCCGGTGCGCGATCACGAAGCTTGTCCGGCCCTGCATGAGGGCGAGCATCGCTTTCTGTATGAGGAGCTCGGTGTGCGTGTCGACGTTGCTCGTCGCCTCGTCGAGGATGAGCATCGGCGGCTTTGCGAGCATGGCGCGGGCTATGGTCAGAAGCTGCTTCTGTCCCTGGGATATGTTCGTCGTCTCCTCGTTGAGCACGAGGTCGTAGCCCTCGGGGAAGGCGCGCACGAAGTGGTCGGCGTGGGCCGCCTTCGCCGACTCGATGAGCTCGTCCTCGCGCGCGCCGCTCTTGCCGTAGGAGATGTTGTCCCTGACGGTGCCGGAGAAGAGCCAGGTATCCTGGAGGACCATGCCGAACCACGAGCGGACCACCGAGCGCGGCAGATTCTGGATCGGCATGCCGTCGATGAGGATTTCGCCGCTCTCGGGCTCGTAGAAGCGCATGAGGAGCTTCACGAGCGTGGTCTTGCCCGCGCCCGTGGGGCCGACGATGGCCACCCTCTGGCCCGGCAGGACTGTTGCGCTGAAATCCCTGATGATGGGCTGACCCTGGACGTACCCGAAATGCACATGGCGGAATTCAACCCTGCCCTCAATTTCCCGCGGCACTTCGGCGGCGGCCTCGTCCTGTTTCTCTTCCTCGGAGGCCAGAAAATCGAAGATGCGCTCGGCCGCCGCGGCCGTCTGCTGCAGCACGTTCGAAATGTTCGCCACCTGCGTGACGGGCTGGGTGAAGGATCGGACATACTGCAGGAATGCCTGAATATCGCCGACGGTGACCATCTGCTTCGCCGCGAGCCAGCCGCCGCTCACCGCCACCGCGACGTAGCCCAGGTTGCCGACAAAGTTCATGAGCGGCATCATGATGCTCGAAAGAAACTGGCTCTTCCACGCGGATTGATAGAGCGTCGAATTGAGTTCGTCGAATGTCCGGATCGCCTTCGATTCTCCGCCGAAGGCCTTCACCACGGTGTGGGCGCCGAAGACCTCCTCGATATGCCCGTTCAGGTGGCCGAGATACTCCTGCTGGGTTTTGAAATACTTCTGCGAACGCTTCACGATGAACCTCACGAGCCCGATCGAGAGGGGGATCATCAGTATGGCGACGAGCGTCATCTGCCAGCTTATGGTGAGCATCATCACGAGGGCGCCGATCAGCGTCATCACCGAGGTGATCATCTGCGAGAGACTCTGGCTCAAGGTCTGGTTCACCGTGTCCACATCGTTCGTCATGCGCGAGAGGATTTCGCCGTGGTTCGTGGTGTCGAAGGCTCTGAAGGGCATCCGGTTTATCTTGGCGATGATGTCTTTGCGCAGGGTATAGGTGATCTTGACCGCGATGCCCGAAACGATCCAGCCCTGAATGTACTGGAGAATGGCCGAGGACACATAGAGTCCGAGCACCGTGAGGAGAATATCCCTTATCTTCGCGAAGTCGATGTCGCCCGAGCGGGTCAGTTTTTTCACCACGCCCTCAAAGAGCGTCGTGGTGGCGTTGCCGAGAATCTTCGGCCCCATGATCGCGAGGACCGTGGCGGCGGTCGCGAGCACCATGACCACCAGGAGTCCCCAGCGGTAGGGCCCCAGGTACGCGAGGAGCCTCTGCATCGTGCCCTTGAAATCTTTCGACTTTTCGCCGGGCATGAGGGCGGCGGGTCCGCCGCCCGGAGGACCGAAAACGGGCCTGCGCCTGCCCTGCGTCTGCGCCTGCGGCGCCTGGGGGCGGCTGTCCGTCGCGTCCGCTCCGCCGGACCCGCCCGAACCGGGGTCTTGCGGCTGACTCGTAGTGACGGGTTTCTCATTCGTGTTCATGCNGAGTTCCTCCTCCTTGAGCTGCGAAAGCGCGATGTCGCGGTATACCTCGCAAGTCTCCATCAGATGCTCGTGGGTGCCGATGCCCACCACCCGCCCGTCGTCGAGTACGATGATCTGCTCGGCATGGCGGATCGGCGCGACACGTTGCGTGACGAGGAAAATGACGCTGTCCTTGGCATAGGTCCCGAGCGCGGACCGGATCGCCCTGTCGGTCTTGTAGTCGAGGGCGGAAAAACTGTCGTCGAAGATATACACCGGAGCGCGGCGCACCAGAGCCCGGGCTATCGAGAGCCGCTGGCGCTGGCCGCCCGACACATTCATGCCGCCCTGGGAAATCTGGCGTTCGAGCCCCTCCGGGCTCTCCTCCGCCAGACTCATGATCTGCGATACCGAGAGGGCCTCCACGACCTCGTCGTCCGATGCCCCCTCTTTTCCATACCTGATATTCTCGGCGATGCTGCCCGTAAAGAGCATGCTCTTCTGCGGCACGAAGCCGATGCGGGAACGGAGTTCCGCGAGAGGAAGCGTTTTGATATCGACACCGTCGAGGAGCACCTGTCCCTCCGTCACATCGTAGAAGCGCGGGATGAGGCTGACCATGGTCGATTTGCCGGAGCCCGTCGTGCCGATGACCGCCGTCGTGGTCCCCGGCCTGGCGGTGAAGCTGATGTCGCGGAGCACGTCCTCCTGGGCGCCGGGGTAGCGGAACCGCACGTTGCGGAATTCGATCTGGCCGCGCACGGGCTCGGAGAGCCGGGAAGGGTTCTCCGGGTCGCGGATGCTCACTTCGGTGTTGATGACCTGCGCGATGCGGTCGGCCGAGACGCTGGCCCTCGGCAGCATGATGAACATAAACGACATCATGAGGAAGGCGAAGAAAATCTGCATGGAGTACTGCATGAAGGCCATCATGTCGCCGACGCGGATGGTGCCGGCGGCCACCTCGTGCGAGCCCACCCAGATGATCGAAATGGAGACGACATTCATGATTATGGTCATGAGGGGCATCAGCACGACCATGACCCGCGTCACATAGAGGAGCGTGCCGGTGAGGTCGCGGTTGGCCTGGTCGAAGCGCGCAGCCTCGTGGCCCTGCCTGTTGAAGGCCCGGATGACCATCATGCCGGACAAGTTTTCGCGCACGACGAGGTTGAGCCTGTCCACCAGTCTCTGCACCGTGCGGAACTTCGGCACCACGACCGCGAACACGAGAGCGATGATGGCCAGAAGCACGCCCACGGCCAGCGCGATGATCCACCACATGCCGGACGCCTTGCCCAGAGCACGGATGACGCCGCCCACACCGATGATCGGCGCGTAGAAGAGCATCCTCGTGCCCATCACGATCATCATCTGGACCTGCGTCACGTCGTTGGTCGAGCGCGTGATCAGCGAAGCGGTCGAGAACGAGTCGAACTCCGCGAGCGAAAAATCCTCGACCTTCGTGAAGACAGCGCTCCGCAGGTCGCGGGCAGTGCCCCCCGCCACCTTCGAGCCCAGATAGCCGACGAGGATCGTCGCGGCCACTGAGACCAGGGTTATGAGGAGCATGAGCGCGCCGATCTGCAGAATGTAGGAAGTCTGGAGCGCGCCCGTATCGACGCCGAGCGCCGCGAACTCAGCCTGCAGGCCCCTGACGACGAGCTGCGATTTCGCAAGCGGATCCAGGCTGTCGATCTGCGCGAGTACCGCCTGAGGGGCCATGGAGGCGAGCGCCGAAAATCCGGACACCGTGCCGGACTGGGCACCATCCGGCTGGTCTGAAGGCGCGGCTGGCGTTGTGCCGGCCTGGCCGCCGCCAGACGCATTTGCAGGCGCCGAAGCCGCCGTACTCTGCCCGCCGCCTGCGGACAGCTGCGAAAAGATGACCAGCTTCGGATATTCCGCGAGGAAAATCTCGCGGGCCGAATCCACCGCTGCCTTATCGCCCGTATCGAGCGACATCACGGACTCCGTCCTGGCGAGCGGCCACTTCTTCGCGAGGGAATCGGCCCCGGCCGAGCCGGGGGTCACTTCCCTGTACACTCTCTGCAGGGCCACAAACTTGTCGCCAGCCCCTTCCATCTGCATGAGTCTCCCCATCGCCTCAAAGCTGCTCGTGCGCATCAGCCGCGGCAGGTCTGCCTCGATCCCGTTCTGCTGAATGCCGATGTTCACGATCTTGGACAGATAGTCCGGCAGGGCCAGGTCGGCATTCGCCTGAATGAACAGAAGCGCAACGACCAATATGACACTGAGCCAGTACGGCTTCAGAAAACGGAGCACTGTTCGCATTAGATTCTCCTCGGATGCATCCTGGACACCCGCCCTCTGTCCCGCCATGGATGATGTTGGGTTTCAAGGCGCTCGGCTCCCTCTAAATGCTGGGCGGCCGCCATGAGTTCCCTGAAGATATGGGCCGCGTTATGGGCAAGTTCGGGACTGACGGCGCTGCAGAAACCTTTTATCCAGCCCTGGCGCGCCTCGAAGTTCCGCTCCACGATGGCTCTGCCTTTTGGGGTGAGGAAAAGCAGCCGTACGCGCCGGTCGTTCGCGTCTTCCATACGCTCCAACAAGCCCATCTGGACGAGTTTTCCCACCATCTGGCTCGCGGCCGCGCCGCTTACCCCGAATTCTTCGCCCAGCTCGGTGACCGCGCAGCGCCTTTTGCCGTTCAAACGGATGAGCAATGCGATCTGCGGCATGGAGAGTCGGGTTTCCGCGGCATACTCGATAAAACCTTTCATCGAGAACCGCATGACCTGCCCTATCCATTCCTTGAGCGCGCTCTCGAACTCAACGCATTCTGAGTGTTCTGTCATTCCTTGCGCCTTCCAAAAAGATAAGATGACTAAATAGTAAAGAAAACTTATGTTTCCGGCAAGCCTTTTCAGCGAATTCAGGGTGAGAATCGGCGAAATTTATGTGGACAGAGAGAGTGCCGCCGTATGGCGGGGCCTAAGACAGTCTTCCCTTATAGTACAGCACGTCGAGCGCATCGAGCCTGCGCTTGTGCGCGCCGAGCCGTGCACTGAAATCTTCAAAGCTGCGCTTTCGGAGAGGGCTCCAGAACACTTCCGACAGCGCGCACAGCCTGGGAAAAAGCATATACTCGGCCTGCTTTCCGAAGTACAGAAGCTCGCTCCAAAGGTTGGCCTGCCCGCCGAGGATCTGCCTCTTCTCTTCGGCGTCCAGGCCGTCGGGAATCGGCTCGAACATATACGAGTCCTCGACAGTACAGACCCCGAGCTGCCNCGGCTCTTCCGGCACATCGAGATGCTTGTGGTCGAGGTAGCAGGCCCTTGTCTGGGGGCACATCACGACATCGTAGCCGAGCTCCGCGGCGCGCCTGCCGTGCCCGGAGCCCCGCCACGACATCACCAGCGTATCCTTCTGGATACCGCCCTCCACGACTTCGTCCCAGCCTATCATCCTCTTGCCGCGCCGGGCCAGCATCTGCGCCAGTCTTCCCATAAACCAGGCCTGAAGGCCTTCGGGCTCGTACTCGCCGTCGTCCCTGCGCATACCCAGCGCCGCCATCTTCTCTTGGCAGACGGGACAGACAAGCCACCGCCCCTTGGGCACCTCGTCGCCACCCATGTGCACGTAGTCGCCCGGGAACATGGCGCAGACCTCGCCGAGCACTTCGTCGAAAAATGGGAGCACGCGGTCGTTCCCGCCGCAGACTATGTCCTCGAAGATACCGTAGCGGTCTTCCGGCTCGAAGCGGACCGAAGCATCCTGTGCGCCGAGGCAGGAGAATTCCGGGTGCGACGCGAGGAGGGCCGTGCTGTGGCCCGGCGACTCTATCTCCGGCACCACGAGGATGTGGCGCGCACGGGCATAGTCCACGATGCGGGCGACATCCTCCCGGCTGTAGTAGCCGCCCTTTCTGCCGTCTGTCCGAAAGCGCAGGTCCTGTCTGAACGCGCCGCGCTCGGTGAGCTCGGGTTTGGAAGGGATCTCGAGCCGCCAGGCCTGGTCGTCGGTCAGATGCCAGTGGAAGACATTGAGCTTGTGGAGCGCCGCCAGGTCGAGCAACTTTTCGATGAATGCCGGCTCGAAGAAATTCCGGGCGCAGTCGAGCATGAGGCCGCGCCACGCAAACCGCGGCTCGTCCCGCACCACCGCCGCCCCCACTGCCGCCCCCTGCGACAGCACAAGCTGCCAGAGACTCGCCGCGCCGCGCACAATCCCTGCGGCGTCGGCCGCTCTGATCCCGATGCCGCCCGGCGCGATCTCGAGCTCGTAGGCCTCGTGCGCGCCCACGCCTCGGCCCGTGTCCGGCAGGATACTGAGACGAATGGCAGCGTCGCGGCCCGTGCCGGTGTTCCGGGGCCGGCGCCNCGCCGGCGCCTCCTCCTGCACGGCCGAGACCTTCCCTATGCCCTCGACCGACGAGAGCCAGGATGCCAGCACCCCGGCTTCCCGGGAGAGTTCGAGCGGGGCGGCGATGAAGGTCTCTCGCCCAAAATGAAAATATCCTTCCTTCTCCTCATAGGAGACTGGAAGCGGGATGAGGTCGCCGTTTCCTGCCATGTCTTTTCTCCTCACGGGCAGAAGCCCGCAATCCTGTCGCGGTAATAATAAAAACTGAGCTTGGGCCGCCGCTTCCGGTCGGAAGGGTCGACGCCCGCGAGGCCGAACTTCTTCGTATAGCCGTAGGACCACTCGAAATTGTCCAAAAGGCTCCACACAAAGTACCCTTTGAGCGGCACTCCGTGCGAAATCGCCTCCCGGCAGGCGGCGATGTGGCCCTCCAGGTATTCGATGCGGTCATAGTCGCGGATTATGCCGTCGGGTCCCGGGACGTCGGGAAAAGCCGCCCCGTTCTCGGTCACGAACAGCACCCTGCAGGGCCAGTTTTCGGCGATATATTCGAGGATGCGGCGCAGCCCCTGCGGCTCGATCTCCCAGCCCATCTCTGTCTTCTTCTGGTACGTGGGCACAGGCTCGAAGCCGTAGGGGTTGTCGGGGCCCTGCGCCGCTGCGCGCACGGCCTCCTCGTTGTAGTAGTTCACCCCGATAAAGTCGAGCGGCGCGGCAATGATGTCCATGTCGCCCGCTTCGACGGGAAGGTCACCCCCGAACCTCTCCACGAAGCCCTGCGGGTAGCCCCTGCCGAACACAGGATCGAGCCACAGGGAAGTGCGCTCGATCGATGCCCGCTCCGAGGCGGCGAGGTCCTCGGGGCGCAGGGTCGCGGGCCGCGGCTTCGACGGATTGATCACGAGGCCGTATTCGCCCGCAAGTCCGCTCTGCCGGTACGCCCGCGCCGCAAGGCCGTGCGCCAGAAGGAGGTGGTGCGCGGCGCGGGTCGCCGCCACGCGGTCCCGCATGCCCGGCGCATGTTCGCCCGTGAGATGCCCCAGAAAAGCCGCGCACCAGGGCTCGTTCATGCTCGTCCAGTGGCGCACGCGGTCTCCGATATGCCCGTACATGATCGCGGCATACTCCTGGAAGCGCAGCGCCGTGTCGCGGCTGCGCCATCCGCCGGCCTCCTCGAGGGCCTGCGGGAGGTCCCAGTGAAAGAGCTCGAGCCAGGGCTCTATGCCAGCTTCGGCGAGAGCGTCCAAAAGCCTTGAGTAGTAGTCCAGACCCGCCTGGTTCGGGACTCCCCTGCCCTCGGGCTGAATGCGCGGCCAGGACACCGAAAAGCGGTATGCCCCGGCGTTCAGCTCCTTAAGGAGCGAAATATCGTCGTTCCACCTGTGGTAGGAATCGCAGGCTCTGTCCCCGCTGTGCCCCTCCGCCACCTTGCCCGGCGTGTGCGCAAAGGTATCCCATATCGAAGGGCCCTTGCCTCCCTCCGCCGCCGCACCCTCAATCTGATAACTCGATGTCGAACAACCCCAGATGAAACCGTCGGGGAAACCATCCTGCCGCTTCATGCCCTGCTCCTTATCCCTTGATCGCGCCTGCCGCCACGCCCTTCGTTATCTGCTTGCGGAAAATCATGTAGAACACAAGCATGGGCACCATCCCTATGGTCAGCGCCGCAAACTGCTTGCCGTAGTCGGTGGAGAGCGAACCCGAAAACTTGTAGATGCCCAGCGGCAAAGACTTGAGTTCGGTCTTGGACACAAGAATATTGATGAGCGCGAACTCGTTCCAGATGCTCGTGATGTTCAGCATCGCGAGCGTCGTGGCCACGGGCACGCTCATCGGTATGATGATCTTGAGGAAGATCTTGAAAAAACCCGCCCCGTCGATGCGCGCGGACTCGACCACCGCACTGGGAATCGCCTTGATATACTCCGTCGAGAGATAAATGCCAATGGGGAGCCCCGCTCCGATGTACACGAGGAGGACCGCGAGCCGCGTGTTGTAGATGCCGAGGAGGTTCACCTCGAGGAAGAGCGGGATCATCAGCGTCTGCGTCGTCAGGAGGATGCCTATGATGAAGCTGTTGTAGATCGGCTTCGTCGCCCTCGACTTTAGCTTGGCGAAGGCGAAGCCCGCCAGAAGCGAGAGGAAGATGACACCCGCCGTCGTGCCGAGCGTATAGATGATCGAGTTCGGAAACAGAAGGCCGAAATCGCCCATCTTCCACGCTTCGCTGTAGTTCTGCAGGGTCGCCGCGTNGGGCAGCGCGAGCTGGCTCACCTGGAACTCCCTCGTCGTCTTGAACGAGTTCATGATGAGCCAGAAAATCGGATACAGGGTCATGAACGCGAAGACGCCCATCACAATATAGACGGCCCNCCGCCCGATGGCGGAGAAGGTTCTTTTCAGCTTGGATTCGCGGATCGTCTCGGCCATGCCTCAGTCCTCCTTCCCGCCGTAACGCCTCTCGACGGTCTTCGTCAGCACGATCAGGACGATACTGATGAGGACCATGATGAGCGAAATCGCGTTGGCGAGCGGGAAATTGGGCCTGCCCAAAAACGCGTTGTTGTACATGTAAATGGAGAGAATCTCCGTGACCCGCGACGGCCCTCCGCCCGTCATAGCGAAGATGAGGGCGAAGCTCGACAGAGAGCCCGAAATCGCGAGGATCGCCGAGTTGACGATCGTCCCCGAGAGCGCGGGCAGGATGATGAAGCGCATGACCTGCCCCTCGTTCGCCCCATCGATGCGCGCGGATTCGACGATCTGGGCATCGATCTTCTGCATATTCGCCAGAAAAAGGATGAGGTACATGCCCGTGTACATCCACAGGATCACGAAGAGCACGGGCAGCATCGCGACATCCGGCTTGGTGAGGAAGGCCGGGCTCCACTTCTGCACGAAGAGATTCGAGAGCGCCGTGTAGACATCGCCCATGGGCTGGCCCTGGTACGAGGACAAAAGGTCTCTCAGCTCGGGTACGGGATCCGAGAATATCGACTGGCCGGAGGGCCCGGCCAGATTCAGAATCTTATGGAGGACATCGTCGGAGAGCGAGAATCCTCCGGCCGCATTGAAAATGCCCTTGAGCTCCGCCTGGAAATTGCCCACGCGGACAGAGTTTACTACCTCCGCGATCGGCCCGTGCGGCGAAAAAATCGTCTGCCACAGGAGGCCCACCACGATCACGGAGATGATGTTCGGCACATAGAGCACACCCTGCCAGAAACTCGGCGCCCTCACAATCTTTGCGTAGATGAAGTATGCGAAGATAAAGCCCAGGGGCAGCTGGCCGAACACCGAGATCAGCACGATGTAGAGATTGTTCTTGAGCGCATTCCAGAACCAGGGATCGGTGAAGACGCGAACATAGGCGCCGAATCCGGCGAACCCCCACTTTTCGCCGCCGAACATCTTGCCGCCGGAATAATTCGACACCGAGAGCACCACGGACAGAATGATGGGAAACGCCATAACGAGGAGATAGAGCGCAAAGGCTGGCGTCACCATCGCCCAGTACGCCCGCCTCTCTTCAAGATGTGCCCTGTTTGTATGTGCCATATCAGCTCCGCGTGAAAGAATTCTTCCAGAGAACAGCCTTTCCCTCTTTATTTTTTGAAAACGCAGGGAAGTGCGGAAAGCCCGCGGCGAGCAAGCACCCCCGGGCCCCCGCGCATCCCGACTCCCACATTTTCAATTATTTTTGGGAAGCTTTCCAGGTTTCGTAGGCCTTCTGGATATCGGCCGCCACCTTTTCGGGCGTGGAAGTGCCGAGGCCGATCGCGATGAGGCCGTCGTTCAGCACATTGTACACCGCAGGGTCGAACATGCCGTCAAAGACATAGCAGGTCTTGGNGTTGTCGGCGTAGAACACGGGGACCTTCGCCACGAGCGGCTCGACGTTCGCCTTGACGTTCTTGCGCGTCGGCACGTAGGCGCCGGTGCTGTAGCGGATCGCCTGCACTTCGTCCGAATACAGGTACTTGATGAGCCTGACCGCGGCCTTNNCTTCCTTCGCGGAGCCCGCGGGGATGGATGCGGAGATGGCCCATCCGGTGCCAGCGATCGCCGAGAGGACGCCGGGGTTCGCTTCGCCGGGGATGGCCGGGAAGGGAAGGAGTGCGAAATCGGTCTGCTGGGCGGCCGGCGAAATGAGGGCTTTGCCCGAGGCCTTATCGGTGATGTAGGCTCCAGCTCTCCAGTCGCCGTCGATGTAGATCGCCGCCTTGCCGGACACGAAGAGACCGGGGGCCTCGCCGTAGCCGACCTGATTGTCCTCGCGGGCGATGATGCCGTCCTTGTACAGGTTGTCGATCACCTTGAGGGAGTCGACGAAGGGTTTGTCGGTGAACTTAGCCTTGCCTGCAAGAATCGCGTCGACGAAGGAGTCGCCCGCCACGCGGCCGAGCACCGTCGAGAAGAGGCAGGACTGCATCGGCCAGCCGTCTTTGTCCGGGAGCATGACGACATTGATGCCCTTGGCCTTGAGTTTCGGCACCATCTTCTTGAGGTCGTCGTAAGTCTTCGGCAGATCGAAGCCGTTGTCGGCGAGAAGTTTCTTGTTCACGTACATCACCGAGGTGTAGGTGAAGGACTGCGGGAGCATCGCCATGTATTTCCCGAGCTGGTTGTTCGGATTGGTCGCGGCGCCCGAGAAATCCTTCAGGAAGTCGGGGCCGAGCAACACGGCAAGATCCTTCGCGAGATGTTTTTCATGGATGACGGCGCTGCGGGCGGTCGGCCAGACATAGAACACGTCGGGCAGGGTCCCCGCCGCGGCGTAGGCCTGAAGTTTCTGGTGGTACGGCTCGTTGAAGAGAACCTCCATGTTGAGGGTGATATCGGGATTCTGCTGCTGGAATTTCTGCCAGATCGCCACATCCTCCTGATATCCCGCCTGGTCAGCCTGCTGGTAGTTGAGCACGTTCAGAGTGACCTTTTCCTGCGCCACGACACCGCCGAACGCGATGGCCAGCGCGAGGATCACGAGAAATCCCTTTTTCATGTAGAACCTCCTTGAAAGGGCAGTCAGCCCTTCTTCAAAAACTCTATTTGCAAGGCATTCCTGCCTTTTTGCCTTTTCAGGAGACACTTCTGGCCGTCTCAGGCACCATCCTCGCCGCGAGCCCCGGCATGCTCCGCTCCGCCATGAGGCGCTCAAAGACCATTCCCGCAGCACCAAAGGCGACGGCCTTGTCCCCCAGACTCGAATACCGGATCTGCACATCCTTGGGCGAGGGATACATCCAGTTCTCCTCCAGCCGGTGTCTCAGAATGGCCGGAAGATCGATGTCGAGGCTCTCGATGTCGCCGCCGATATAGACGTGCTGAAAGTCCATCGTGTTGATGAGCATGGCCATATTGCGCGCAAGTTCATCGACTGTTCTGTTGAGCAGGCTCCTGTCGAACCGAAGCTGCACGAGTTCGTCCCGGCTCAGCGAGAACTGCAGGTCGCCCGGCCCCTCGCAGAAGGCGCTCCTGAATTCGCCCGTGTAGCCGTGGGCCCCCGTGTGCACCTTCCCCCCAAGGACGACCCCGAACCCCACACCGATGCCTCCGTATTTGAGCAGAGAGGTCTTGTCCCCTCTGCACTCCACGAGCGCGAAGAGAAAGTCTTTGAGCTCCTCGTCTCTGTTGAACGCGAGCTCGCCCCAGGCGCAGCAGTTCGCGTCGTTCTCTATAAAGGAAGGGGCTTGCAGTCTGCCCGACATGGCCTTTGCAAAATCCAGCGATTTGTCGATGCCGAGCGGCACGGAATACTTTATGCGTCCTTTTTTGGAGTCGACGAGGCCGGCGGTGCCGACGCCGACCCCCAGGAGCAGCGAGTCGGCACAGAATTGGCCCTGCAGCGTGCCGACAACCCCGGCGGCCGTCTCGGCGAAATTTTCGCGCGTGATATGAGTGTCGCCGCGGACCGTCGCAAGAATGTTGCCCGCCAGGTCGACGACCACAGCCTCGTAGAACCCCAACTGGAGCTCTATGCCGATGAATCGCCCGTATTCCCTGTTGACGGCCAGATAGATCGGCCTCCGCCCGCCCCGCGACGATGCCTCACCCTCTTCTTTTTCAAGGATGAGGCCCGTATCGATGAGATATGCTACCTGTTTTGTAACCGTCGACTTGTCGAGCCCGAGCCTGTCGGCGAGATCGACGCGGCTTATGTTCGGATTGTGCCAGATAGTGCGAAAAATGCGCGTCGCCGTGCGCGCCCACTGATCTCCACGCTGTGGCATCGCAGCTCCTGCTCCCTCTGTACTGACAGGATTGACAGTCTATTGACTGTCGGCCCTGTCGGTTGGCTCCTAACAGCTGGCTTTTGCTGGTTGGTTCCTATCAGTTAACCTCTGCTGGTTGGCCTCTATCAATCGGGTCCTGTCATTGGCCTCTATCAGGTAGCCCTTCTGTCGGCGGGTCTCTGTTAGTCGGCCTCTGCCGGTAGAGTCCTATCAGCTAGCCCTCTGTTAGTTGGTTGATTTATTCAACCAATTATGGTATAGCATCGCTATCTTGAGTTGTCAAGAAAAATCTTTCACAATTCCCAGGGGAGGCAGACCGTGGAGACAATGAATCTCGCCGGCGAGTGGAAGCTCGTCCGGCTCGCCGATGGCTCGGTGCGCCCCATGCAGGTCCCGGGAGACATCTATTCAGCGCTTATTCAGGCAGGAGAACTCCCCGATCCCTACTTTGGGGAAAATGAACTCAAGGCCCAGTGGCCGGGCAGGGAAGACTGGAAAATCGAACGCAGTTTTCCGGTGTCAGAGCAATTTCTCAGACTGAAAACCGTGAGGCTCCTCGCCGAGGTCATCGACACCGTGGGCGAAGTGTACCTCAACGGGGCTCTCGTCGGCAGAAGCAAAAACATGTTCAGGCGCTTCGAGGCAGACCCCAGACCCTATCTGCATCCCGGCGAAAACACCATCGCCGTCATCATCCGCTCCCCCGAAAAAGCGGCCATCCGCGAAGCGCGGCAGCTGCCCTACCCCATACCCGCCTCCCTCTACCCCGTCTCGTCGCCCCATCGCAACCTCATCCGCAAGGCCCAGTGCATGTCCGGCTGGGACTGGGGCCCCTGCCTCATGACCGGCGGCATCTACGACGGCATAGAACTCATCGCCACCGATGGCCCCTTCATCCGCTCCGTGATGACCCGCACGCGGCCGCTCGGAAGCTTCGGCGGCGCCTCGGGCCGCGGCCCCGATTTCTCGGTGGAGGTCTCTGCGGAGGTCGAAGTGCCCGAGCCCATGGGGGTGAAGCTCTCATGCTGTCTCGGCGGGTCGCGCGCCGAGGCGGAAGGGCTCTGTCAGACGGGCACCAGCATCATCCGGCTCGCCATGGAAGTCAAAGAGCCGAAACTGTGGTGGCCGCATGGCCACGGGGAGCCCGCTCTCTACGATCTCCACGTGACGGCGGAGCGCGCCGAATTCCAAGCAGGCTCCGCACCGCAAGTGGAGGGCGCGCTCCAGACGTGCAGCACACCCCAGATACAGGGCACCAAGCTCGACGGCGCGCCGGGTATCGAGCGCGCCTCCCCACATCCCCGCGCGCAGGGCGCCCAACTTCAGGCCGACGCTGAGCCGCAGATGGGCGGCGCCCTGCAGGCGAACGGCGCACCCCGGGTGAGCGACGAGAGGCAGACAGGCCCCGAGTCCCAAGTGGAGCGCGCGTCGCAGACAGCCCACGCGCCCGCCCCTCCGCCGAGCCCCCACATCATCCACAAAAGGATAGGCTTTCGCGAACTCAAAGTCGCCGCCGAAGAGGACGGCATCGGCCGCGGATTCAAGTTCGTGGTGAACGGCAGAGAAGTCTTCGCCAAGGGCGCAAACTGGATTCCCGCCGACGCCCTCCCCTCGCGCTGGACCAGAAAGCGCACCGCCGGTCTCCTCGACTCCGCGGCCGCGGCGAACATGAACTGCCTCCGTGTCTGGGGCGGCGGACGCTACGAGAGCGACGATTTCTACGAACTCTGCGACGAGCGCGGCATCATGCTGTGGCAGGACTGCATGTTCTCCTGCGCCCTGTACCCCTCGAGCCCGGAATTTCTCTCCAACGTGGAGGCCGAAATAGCCTGGCAGGTCAAAAAGCTCTCCGACCATCCCTGCATCGCCCTGTGGTGCGGCAACAACGAGGCGCTCGGCGCGATCACCTGGTACGAGGAATCGAAAAAGAACCCCGCGCGCTATATCGTCGACTACGACAGGCTCACCGAGGGAGTGCTGGGACGGATCATCCGGAGCCTCGACCCCGACCGCTGTTTCTGGCCCTCGAGCCCCTCCGCGGGCCCGAACGATTTTTCGGACAACTGGCACTCGGACGAGCGGGGCGACATGCACTTCTGGTCGGTGTGGCACGAGGGCAGGCCCTTCTCCGAGTACCTCACAGTCCGGCCGCGCTTCTGTTCCGAGTTCGGCTTCCAGGCCCTGCCCTCGATGCGGACCATCGCCAGCTTCGCCCCGACAAGCGGGCGCAATATCAGCTCGCCCGTCCTCGAAGCCCACCAGAAGCATCCCCGCGGCAACAGCCTCATCATCGACACCATGCTGAGGTATTTCCGGATGCCCAAGGGTTTCCGTGAGCTCGTCTATCTCTCCCAGGTCCAGCAGGCGATGGCGATCCGCACTGCGGTAGAATTCTGGCGGAGCACGATGCCGCGCTGCATGGGCACGCTCTTCTGGCAGCTCAACGATGTATGGCCCGCCGTGAGCTGGTCGAGCCTCAACTACGACGGCTCGTGGAAGCTCCTGCAGTATGAGGCGAGGCGCTTCTATGCGCCGGTGCTGCTGGCGCTCTTCGTGAGGAATGGAGTGGTCCAGGCGCATCTTATCAGCGAAGTCCCCGGAGAGCACCGCGCAGACGTGGCGCTCCGTCTCCTCGATTTTCACGGGGAACCGCTCGACATCCCCGATGGGGTTGGCGAGGAAAGAAAAGTCGCTGGTAAGGGTCCCGGAGCCGGTCTGAGCCCCGCCGTAAAGCGAAGTCCCGTCATCGCGGAGAACCATGTCCAGCCTGTCTGGGCAGTGCCGCTCGATGCGCTGCCCTGCAGCGCCGAAGAGGCGTTCCTCGAGGCGAGCCTCGAAGTGCCCGACCTCGGCATCAGGACAAAGTCTGTCCTCTTTCTTGCCGAGCCGAAGCGCTGTGCGCTCGAGGATCCCGGACTTGAAGTAACACTCAGCCCCAACAGTGAAGGCGCCCTCGAGGCCAGCATCCGCGCCACAAAAGCACCGGCTTTCTATGTGTCGGCCGAGCTCGAGAACATCGCCGGTCAATTCGAGGATGCCGATTTTTACTGTGCAAAAGGCGAACAGAGAACAATCCGATTTATTCCCGCCGAGCCGCAGCCTTCAGAGCACCGTGACCGGCGCAGGGCAGATTCTCCCGCACAGCCCGGACTGAGTGTCTATCACTTACAGAACAGCTTTGAACACTGATGCGGCGGCCGTGAGGTTGCGCACCCAGCGCTCTTTCTTGAGCCACCAGCCTGCGACGAGGGCCTTGATCAGGTCCGAGAGCTTCGCGATGCCAAAGAGGGCGACAGGTCCCCACGCAGTGTAGCGCGAGATCACGATTGCGGCGGGGATAAAGACCGCATAGGTGACGCCCACATCGACAAGAAGCCCCATCAGCGTATCGCCTCCGGCCCTCGAAACCGCGAACTGCGCGTTGAGGAAGCACCAGAGGGGCAGATAAATGCTGATCACCACGATGATACTGCGGGTCACATGCTGTGCCGCACCGGAGAGACTGCCGAACACAAGCGGCACTGTGGCGGTCGAAAGCATGCCCGCAAGCCCGGATGCAAGGCCGAAGACGATTGAGCCCGCCATGATCCACCGGGCCTTTGCCCGGCCCTCGTCGAGTTTTCCGGCGCCGAGCGTCGACCCCACGATGACATTCGTCGCCGTCTGTACTGCCGGAAACACCAAAAAGAGCAGATTGGCCACAGACCAGCCCGCCGCCATGCCCGCAACAGTCTCGGGCCCGCCCCGCCGATTGTACAGCGCAGTGATGATCGTCTCGGACACAACCCACGCAGTCTCGGAGAAGAACATCATCGCCGAGCGCGAGATCACCTCGCCGAGGAACTTGCCGTCGATCTTGAAAATGGTTTTGATCTTGAATGCGAAGGCAGGCTTTCTCCTCTGGAGCACAATCCAGAAGGCGACAATTTCGAGGAGGCGCGCAGTCACTGTCGCGATCGCCGCCCCGACCACCTCCAGCCGCGGAGCACCGAGATTTCCGTAGATCAGAAACCAGTTGCCTATCGTATTCGCAGCCGCCGCTCCCGTGGAAATGATGAGCGGCATGGTCGGCTCTCCGATGTCGCGGAACGAGCTCCCGACAGCCCCGGAGAGCGCAAGCGGGATGAACGAAAACGAGACCGCCCTCATGTATCGGGCACCTTCGGCCACGATCACGGCGCCGTCGGCATTGTTCGACACCATGAGCGAGAGAAGCGCCTCAGGGGCAAGCTGACACAGGACAAAATAGAGTATGGAGATGCCTGTCCCTATCACAATCTTAAACTTGAAGGATTGAATCATGCCCTCGCGGTTCTGTGCGCCGCGGTGCTGCGAAAGGAAAATTCCCCCCGCTATCGAAACGACATTGATGATCACCATGAAGACAAAATTCACCTGATTGGCGATGTTGACCCCGGCCATCTTCATGTCGCCGAGCCCTGCCACCATGAAATTGTCCACAAGCGAGACGAGGCCGGTAACGAGGCTCTGCAGCATGATGGGAATGGCGAGAGCGAGCGCCTCGCGATAAAACGGCCAGGGACCGAAGAATGTCAGAGGACGTCCGGGGGCATTTTTGGGTTTATTCTGCATACTCTTTTCAACAGAGTTGGCATCATCGCATAGAATTCGATTCTTTGCTAGCCGAGCGCCTGGATTCATTCTGTATTTGACGCTCAATAGTGTGGGCAGTATACTTTACTTACGTATCACTTTGGATTATATGACAGAGCAGAAGGCTGGCATTTGCCTGGCAGTTGCAAAGGAGTCTGAATAAACATGAGCGCTGAAGTTACCCTGACCACCGAAAATTTTAAACAGGAAGTATTGGAGTCGAAAATTCCCGTCCTCGTGGATTTTTGGGCTGAGTGGTGTATGCCCTGCAAAATGATCGGCCCCACCGTCGCCCAGATTGCAGAAACATATAGAGACAAGATCAAGGTGGGAAAACTCAATGTCGATGATCAGGGCGACATCGCCTCGCAATACGGCATTATCTCCATTCCGACCCTCATCGTATTCAAGGAAGGACAGGTGGCCCGACAGAAAGTCGGAGCCATGCCTCGCCAGGAGATCGAGAAGCTGTTCAAAGACCTCATCTAGAGACGAGCCCGGGGCTCTGGCCGCCGCTTTCGCCTACACTCCAGGCGTCCGCCCCAAAAGCCGATACACTAGCCCTGAGGAGGGGTCTCGCCGTCGAAGGTTTCCACAAAAGAGCGTTCTCCCACTTGGGCGGCGAATCCAGATGCCAGAGTCCCGCGTCGGCGAGTTCCTGCACAAGGGCGACGAGCTTTGAGGATTCCAGGGTGCCGCTCTTTGAACTCTCCGCATAAAAAAGGCCATCGACGGGCGNTGTCCCTTCCCGCTCATACACCGAAATAGCCCCGCTCGCGTCCGGCAGGCCGCCCGCATCGGACCAGAAGTCCCGTCCACCCGGCGTCGCGTCGATGCCGCCGGACAGCCCCAGATCGTTCCCCGACTCATTTTTCTCACCGGAGATACNCTCCGGCGCGAGGTGAAGCACGATGACCTCACCCTCCCCCACCTCGCATGCGGGAAAATCATACCTCATCGTCTTCGCCGAACTTGCCCACTGTACAAACATCCCGCCCAGATTGCCCGCCCCCTTCACATAGAACTCGGTATAATCGCGGTGCGGCGCCTTTTTCGACGTATTCTTCGCAGTCTGTACCTCGCTGAGCACCAGAGCGGCAGGACGATCGTTGTATCCCTTAAACTGAACCTGTACGCGCGTCGTGTTCCCGCTCAAGTCCTGCACACTGCCTGCGAGCGTCACAGCCTCTCCGGGCGCCGGCTGGGGCTGGAAACAGATATTCACCTTGGCCTCGGCGCTCCCCGCGGACACGACAAGGTCCCNGGGTTCCGCACAGAAACTCCNCTCCCGAACCTGAACGGGCTCATCGAACTCGAGCACGAATTCGCGGGCATTCTCGAGCTGGGCGCTTCTCACGATCGGCGGACGTATATCTCCAAGCACCACACTCTCGATGCCCGGCGGAGCACAGCCCGCCACAACCCAGGACAAAAGCCCGAACATCAAGGCCTTGCGGCACGGACGGATGCCGATCATGCCCTTCCCGGCTCCGCCCCGATTCCCTATTCTGTTTTTCCGCGACACATGCTGCTCCTTGCGTGAGGACGCGCGCCCCGCCAGGACCTCCTTGGATTTCTGGGGTGTGGTGTGGCGCCGAGCCCTCTCTTCAGGATAGACGCAGAGAATGCCCCCGGCCGCTTCAAATTCAGGTTTGCAAAAACGTGTTTAACCACAATGGGCGGATGGACTCCATTCCCCTTTCCCGGCGGAGGCCGGCGCCGACATCATGTAGGACTCCGCCTCCTGCCTCCCTGCGCCCCACTCTCCACCTCTTTTACAACGTTTTTCTATGAAACAAGATTGACGGGGGTTTGGGGGCGTCCTAAAATAATCTCTGGTAGAATCTTGCAAAAAAGCGATTCCATGAAACGTGAGCCTGTTGCGGCGGCCACGTTCATCATCGCCGTCAGAAACGTCTCAGGACCGGTGAACGGACTCACCGCCTGACTCATAAATCCTCCAAGGGACTGCGGACCCCGCGCTTGTTTCGTACCGCGACATGCGTGTAGATCATCGTCGTCTGCACATTCGAATGCCCCAAAAGCTCCTGAATCGTGCGGATATCATAGCCATCCTCCAGCAGATGCGTCGCAAAACTGTGCCTCAGCGTATGCGCAGATGCCATCTTCACAATGCCTGCGCGCTGTATGCCCTCATGAATCCTCTTCTGAATCACCGAAGGATGCATGTGCCAGAACGCGACCTCTCCTGTCCGCGTGTCTGTACACGGACTCTTCGCGGGGAACAGCCAGAACCAGCTCCATTCCTTCGAAAATGAAGTGTATTTTTTGCCCAGGGCTTCAGGCAGAAAAACTCCCGGCAGATCTCGCCGCCGCAACCGCTCCCAACCGACCTTCAGCTCAAGCAAATGCGCCTGCAAATCCCTCTTGAGCACCCCCGGCAACACCGTGAGCCTGTCCTTTCCGCCCTTCCCGGAGCGCACCTCGACAGTCTCATTCTCAAAATTGAGATCCTTCACCCTGAGCGAAAGACATTCCTCGAGCCTGAGCCCACACCCATACATCAGCGAAGCCATGAGCCGATACGGCTGCTCCAGATGCGCCAGCAGCGCGGCGACCTCATCGCGGCTCAAGACCACCGGTAGCCGTTTCCTTTTCTTCGCCCGCAACACACTTGAGAGCCCCCCGATTTCAATGTGCAACACCATCCTGAACAACACAAGGAGCGCATTCAGTGCCTGCTCCTGCGTCGAAGCGCTNNCCACCCGGACCTCAATTGCCAGATAACTCAAAAATGCCCGCAGGTGATCGGCGACGATACAAAATTCCCCTTCCCTTCGTCGTACAAGCCCCCTCTTCCATATGAAATCGAGAAANNAACGGCGCGTCCAGCCCAAATACGTCTTTTCCGTTCGCAGAGAACGATGCTTCAGACGAATATATTCCCTCACCTGCTTCACAACATCCGCAGAGAAGGCCGTCCAAGCAGCGACCTCGTCAGACTGAAGGCCATCGGAACCCGAAGAAGCATGCGCCGGACCCTGCAAACGTTTTTCAGCGTCATTGCCCACGACTACCTTTTTAGGTTCGGCCCTCTGCACATCGATCGCCATATTGCCTACTGCATTCATGTCCATAAAAGCCATGAACAGGCGAACCGATTGAAGCGCCAAGCTCACAATATTCTCCGGCTTTTGCCTCGACAACATATGCCCAAACCCTTCAATCGAATATTCCCGAGCCGTATGCCAGGCAGGATACTGGCGGACAAACCAGTCGACCCAAACGCAGGCCCACTCCGCTCCCCTTGGATTAAACTTGCACCTTTCCAGCAGATATCGCTTGAACATAGTTTTTTCATAGGACGATCCCATACAAACCTGCCTTTTGGGGAGAGAAAATGAAAAATGGGGGCTACCCCAGGTGATGTTTACTTACACTGCCTCTATCTATCATGACGCAAAAAAGCTTATTCGCGCTTCAATTCCGCCCAACAATTCCCAGCGCGAGCTTACATCGCCGTTTTTTGGAGCCATTTTCATTTTTGTTTTCTTAATGGGTTTTCAGATGTAGAATATGTTCTGCGGAAGGTATATGACGGAGCTATTTTAAAATGTCCGATCTATCTCCTTCTTCGCATCCCACCTTCTCCTTTGATGAGCATTGAGAATGAAGCCAAAGAATCAAATCATAAGAACAGAATAATGAAAACCCTAGAAACCAGAAACCCAAACATCAAAAGGACAATCTTTCTTGCACCTCTTAGGGTCTCTTTCCCTTCGTCCTCCCTCCTCTCTTTTGGTGTTTCTCATGTAAACATCTTAGAGGCCTTCCTGGTCAGAAAGCCTGGATAGTATTCTTTCTCCGCGTCGCATGTTTCTGGTATCGATAATGTGAAAAAGGAACTTCAAAGAGCAAAGAAACAATATATCCCCAAAGAACGGGAAAGAGACCCCATGCAAATCCCATTGGAATGAAACCGTTCTTCCTCGCGTACGCGCTTCTCCTACCTTCTTCGTCTCGTTCATTTTGAAAGGCTTCTTCATATATACGACTTGGTACTGTTTGATGACGCTGGTTTTTTCTTTCTCAGCCTGAAGTATCCTTCTTTGGAGAACTATTTGAAGAGATGCTTCTTGGTAGATTTTCCGCGTCGCAGCGTACGCGAGGTTCTTTTCGTAAGCAATCCCCAAAAATAAGAAGAATATATTGGAAGAACCTACCATTTTCTAAGAGTCTCGTTTGGGTTTCTGGGAATGATGGAGAAGACAAGTGGGGAAATACAGATTCATTTCTCCGCAGAACAAGCGCGTGAACTTGACTCGCGCTTTGTCATGATGCTTGCAGATTTTATTCAGTGTATGTAACACTAAAGGTCAACGAACGACAAAAGAGTTCAAAGAAGTAAGTGAATAGAACTCGTACCTTGCAAGCATCACGCCAACCTGCTCACGCAGGACGCGCTTCGCAAGTTACGCGCACGTTAGCTGGGCCCTCCGGCTGGAATAATTTTTTCTTCACAGTTGTGTATAAAAAGCTCTATGAGAATAAAAAACCATTTAATCGCACATAAAATATCAGTATAAAAAATAAACTGTAATAATCGATAATAACTGGTTTCATGAATAATGGTTGCTATTTCATGCATTAGGTGGTATATTCCTCTTAGGAGGTTCACAATGGCAACATTACAAGTTCGCGATATCGATGACAGGCTCTATAACTATTTACGTACTTCCGCAAAACGACAAAATAGATCTATAAGTCAGGAGGTCATCACCATTATTCAAAACTATCTCAACAAACCTCACACCACAGCAAGCAACGCAACCCTCGAATTCCTCGAACTCTCTGGCGCATGGAAAGATGAGAGAACTGCGGATGACATCATGAGCGACATACGGACCCATAGAACTCATTCACCACGTTTTGGAGAGAAAAATGGCATATTTAATTGATACAGATATCATTATTTACAGTCTTAAAGGTGACAAAGCGGTACAACAATGGCTACTCGACACTCAAGATATACCGAAGTTTATATCTGTTATTACCTATGGTGAACTGATCTATGGAGCGAAAAAATCAACGCATCCCACGAAAAATATCGCGACAACCAATAGGATCGCGGAACTTTTCCCTATAATTGACATCAATAAGGGGATAATAGAACTCTTTGGAGATCTTAAAGCCAAATTAGAATTCGCGGGAACAAGAATTGAAGATATGGACCTTATGATTGCCGCTACAGCAATATATATGGATCTATCACTTGTGACCAACAACACGCGTCATTTTAGTAGGATAGACGATTTACAGCTAGAGACGTGGCAGAAAGAAAACGATCAATCCTTAAAAGGAAGTAATACCATATAATTCAAAGACATTATTAGTTAATAATTATATATAATATAAATCATTATGATTTGAAGCAAAATATAAAATAGAATATTTTACAGCTAACAACTGCTTGAACCGGCTCGCCTGTTGTCACGGTTTGTGCTAAATCGCTTCGCTTGGCACAAACCGCGCCAATCTCAGGCTCGCGGTTAAGCAAATGTTATGCGGAAGGTATATGACGGAGCTATTTTGAAATGTCCGATCTATCTCCTTCTTCGCAGCCTACCTTCTTCTTTGATGAGCAGAGAGAATAAAGCCAAAGAATCAAATCGTAAGAACAGAATTAGGAAAACCAAAACCCCAGAACCCCAAACATCAAAGGGACGATCTTCCTTGCATCTCCAAGGGTCTCTTTCCCTTCGTCCGCCCTCCTCTCTCTTGGTTGCTTACTACTCACATCTTAGAGGCCTTGCTGATTAGAAAGCCTGGATAGTATTCTTTCTCAGCTTCGTATGTTTCTAGTATCTAGAAGATGATAGAAGATCCAAAAGAGCAAGAAAAATCTTAAGAACCAAAAGAACGGAAAAGAGCCCCTACGCACTCCCCACCGAAATGAACCGCTCTTCCTCGCGTGCGCGCCTCTCCTAGTTTCTTCGTGTGCTTCACTATTGATAGCTTCTTGGTATATATTGCCTGGCACTTTTTGATCAGGCTGGTTTTCTCTTTCTCCGTCTGAAGTATCTTTCTTTGTGAACTTATGAGAATAGATGCTTTTTTGTAGATTTCCCGTGTTATGGCGCACGCGAGGTTCTTTTCGTAAGTAATCCTAAAAAACGAAGAAGAATATATTTTAAGAGTCTCTGATGGGTTTCTGGGAATGAGGAGAAGACAAGTGGGGGAATCATGCTGCATTTCTCCGCATAACAATCGCGTGAACTTGACTCGCGCTTTGTCACGATGCTTGCTGAGATTGTATTCAATGTGTGTAAACACTAAAGGTCAACGAACGACAAAAGAATTCAAAGAAGTAAGTGAATAGAACTCGTACCTTGCAACCATCGCGCCAACCTGCTCACGCAGGACGCGCTTCGCAAGTTACGCGCATGTTAGAAGGGTTTTAAAATAATCTTCGTTGTTACAGTCATTACTATCTATTTTGTTATATTCAAAATTGTGAAATCATTCCGTCTTTTCTAGACGTCAATCTTGACTTACACGTGTCAGCATTATTATAATACACGTGTAAGGAGAAGCTTATGATAGCCAAACTGACTTTGACCATAGATAAACAAGTTGTTGACAAGGCTAAAGTCTATGCAAAGAAAAAAAATCGCAGTGTCTCAAAATTGGTAGAAGAGTACCTGAAAACTATCTCTTCGACCGATGCGGCAATGTCTTCTCTTTCTTCAATATCCGCTGATATTACTGACAAAATCACGGGAATGTTTAAAAACGAATATCAGGGACAANNAAACTATAAAGAACTTCTCGAAGATGCTTTACTAGAGAAAAACCTATGATGAAAAAAGTATTCCTTGATTCTGATATCATCCTTGATGTGGCCACTGGCCGTACACCCTTTGTAGAACATAGCAAAAGTGTTCTTGCAACTATAGAGAATGGGCAATTCGTAGGATACATTTCATCAAATAGCGTCACTAATATATACTATATCCTTAGGAAGATTAGCACGAGCGAAAAGGCAAAAAGCTTTATTGAACAACTCCTTAAATACATTATGGTTCTGCCGGTAACTCATGAGGCGATCATAGAAGCTTTNGAAATTAGATTTTCTGATTTTGAAGATGCAGTACAACATCAATGCGCTGTTGCCAATCAATGCGAGTGTATTATTACTAGGAATGGGGAAGATTATAAAAAATCAAGACTTGCCATCTATAATCCAGAAGAATTTCTTGCATTAATAAGAAAATAAAACCTTCTAACAACCGCGTGGACTCGATTCGGCTACTGTCACGATTCTTGCTGCTTCGCTTCGCTCAGGCAAGAATCGCGCCACTGACGCCTCACAAGTCACGCGAACGTTATACGGGAGTACCCGGAGCTTTTTTAATTGGGCCGATTATGTCCTTTCTTCGCATCCTATCTTCACCTTTGGAAGCAAAAGAAAACACCAGAATTCGGAACTCTGTTTCTGTCAGCCTACTTCATCCTGTCCCATACTTTGTAGGTGATGTACTACGTTTTCTTCGTGGTTGATGGTTCGCCCTTTCTTCCTATTCTCTTTTCTCCTCGCGTGCGATGATTCCTTCTGTTCCCTTATATTGAAACACCAGATTGTTTTGATAGTTCTATTCTTTATCCTTCTTCTCCTTGCGCGTGTTCTTCACTCTTTTCCATTTGGGACAGAAGATACAGTTTCTAGGTCCCTTTGTTACTTCGCACGCGAGGAGATTGATCTACGGTAGCCGATGATTGATTCCTCAAAGATATGAATGTAAGAACCTGAAGATATAAAGATGAAAAAAAGATAGTACGACATTACGATGAACTACAAGATATGGAACAGCAATCTCCGCATAACAAACGCGTGAACTTGACTCGCGCTTTGTCACGATTCTTGCTGAAGAGGTTGCAGGGTGTTGAATTTCTTGATTCATAAGAAAGTAAATCTATGGTTGAATAAAGAGCGCTGCCGAAGCGTTCGCAAGAATCGCGCCAACCTGCTGTCGCAGGACGCGCTTCGCAAGTTACGCACGCGTTCGATGGGCGTATAATGAGCCCCTCTGTCAAGACAGAGAAAGATGAAAAATAAGGTGGACTTTTGCTCCCCTCATGCGATTTCTTTGAGTTCCCTAACAGGGAATCTGCTCCAATACATCGTGTCCGGAGTCTCATACTCCAGCGACTGGTGAAATCGCTCGCTATTGTAAAACTTCATATAGCGAGCAAGTCCTTCTTTCAATTCTGACATCGTCCGATAGTCCTTGAGGTAAATATCCTCGTACTTCAAAGATCGCCAGAACCGTTCCACAACGATGTTGTCCAAAGCCCTGTTGACGCCGTCCATGCTGATCCGTATACCATGCGATTCCAACACCGACACAAAGGCGTCAGAAGTAAACTGGCTCCCCTGGTCCGTGTTGAAAACACCCGGTACTCCATAATGGGCTATCGCCTCTTCAAGTGCCGATACACAGAATTGAGCGTCCATAGTGTTCGACACTCGCCACGAGAGAACTTTCCTGGAATACAGGTCAATGATCGTAACCAGGTACACGTAGCCACCCGAAAGCTTAAGGTACGTTATGTCAGACGCCCACACCTGGTTCGGCAGCCAGATGTGCATTCCCTTAAGCAGGTACGGATACTTCTTTGAACCCTTTGCTGGCTTTGAAAGCTGTAGCCCTGGGTAGATAGCCCGTAAGCCCGCTTTCTTCATGATCCTTCGAACCTGCTTTCGTGTAACGCCTAAGTAATCGAGTTCTCTTGCCATCCTCCGGTACCCGTAGAACGGTTTTTCTTTCAGTACCTCGAGAATAGCTTCTAAAACAGCCAAATCTGTATCTTCCGCTACCTCCTTAGGCTGATAGTAATAGGATGACCTCTGTATCCCAAGAATCGCACATTGCTGTGCTATTGAAAGCTCAGGATGATCGGCTTCTACCATTTCGGTTCGGTCCCGTACAGTTGTTTGAATTTTTTNTTTAAGGTAGTCGTTTTCAACCTGGAGTTGGCCTATCTGTTTGTACAGTTCATCCTTTTGGCGTTCGGCTTCTTCAGAAGCTTTCTCCTTCCCTTCTTTCTCAAAGACCATCGACGCATGTTCCATAACCTGCTTTTTCCAGAGCGCAATCATGTTCGGATGGACCGCGTAGGTGGTTGCCAGTTCCTGTAAGGTCTTCTCGCCCTTCAGGGCTTCCAGGGCTACTTTGGCCTTGAATGCTTTGTCGTACCGCTTTCTCATACCCAACTCTACGCCTCCCGCTTCGTGTCCCGCAAGGAGGAGCGGTCTACCTTATTCCCTTGCTAATCCTGTCCAGTTTTCACGGCTCATTATAAATATCATAGATACAAATCATGNGAACATTGTTATACCTACTTTCAATATAGTAAAAATATCGAAGCCGATTATGCATCACTTCAGTTGGCCTTTTATCTTGCATCCTGNGGGATGTATCGAGGTTCAAGCTATTTGCTTTGGAAAGACTACAAAATTCATAAAGAATTGATAAACTCTTTAAATGATTGGCATAAGATAAAAGTATCATTTGACTATACCGAACAAAATGATAATGCAAATATTGCTCGTATTATTAACATGATAGAAGAAATAAAAAGATATTATTCAGGTAAAATAAAAATAGTAAATGGGAAAGAAAAGGAAGTTAAACCATCAAATACGTTAGCCTCAAAGGTACTGTTAGGAATTAATGCAATCGTGCCAGCTTTTGATCGGTTTTTTATAACTGGAGCAAAATTGAATAATCTTGGTAGTTCAATAACTAAGAAAACGATAAAAAATCTACTGATTTTCTATCGTGAAAATAAAACTGAATTTGATAAATCATACGAATATATAAAAAATAATTCTGGAATTGAATATCCACCCATGAAATTAATTGATATGTANTTTTGGGAAATAGGAAGAAAAGAAGAAGAAAGAATAAAAAAATTAGGGGCTGAAGTAGATAAAATGGCATGATATACTGCAAACATGGCGATAAGTCATTGCAGATTAAGCAAAAGCATACAGTTGCGCTTGCTTGAATACTTTGTCCTGGAAGTGACTGCCAGATCTGCAGCAAACTTGCTTGGGATTCAACCTAATTCAGCCATCCTTTTCTACCGTAAAGTACGCCAAGAAATTGCAGGAAAACTAGCAATCGAAGCACAAGAAATATTCAATGGCGACATTGAAATCGACGAAAGCTATTTCGGCGGCGTTAGGAAAGGCAAACGCGGCCGAGGAGCTGCTGGAAAAGTTGTTGTCTTCGGCATGCTAAAGCGTCATGGCAAGGTTTACACAGTTATAGTCGAGAATACTAAGGAAGCTACCTTAATGCCTGTTATAGCCAATAAAATCAAGCCTGATAGTGTTGTTTATACTGACACTTATCGAAGTTATGATGCATTGGATGTTAGTGAATTTCATCATCATAGAATTAATCATTCTGAAGTATTTGCAAACAAGAAGAATCATATCAATGGAATTGAAAACTTTTGGAACCAAGCAAAGCGAGTCTTAAGAAAATATAACGGGATAGATAGAAAATCATTCCCACTATTCTTGAAGGAATGTGAATTCAGATTTAACTACGGGACACCAGCAAACCAACTTAAGATTTTGAAGAAATGGTGTCAAATATAACAAATTTATCTACTTCAGCCCCAAAAATTAAAAGAAGAAGAAAAGAAGAAAAACCTAACAACCGCTTTAACCTGATTCGGCTATTGGCACAAAACTTGCTTTTAGGCTTTGCCTGGCAAGTTTTGCGCCAATACACGCCTCACAGGTTAAGCGAACGTTAGCTTGACGCTGCGCGCGCAATAGAATCGTATCTTTTGATGCGATTATTATATTAACGGAGGATAATATGCTGGAACTCAAAGGAAAAATGGGGAAAACAATTAGTGTTGATGAAAATTTTATTGAATTCAAACAAAAATCAATTTTTACTGGAACAAATGAGAGGAAAATGCCAATAAATAAAGTAAGTTCAATAGAAGTAAAAAAAACCAGGAATNNGATGGCTGGGTATATTCAGATTGCAGAAATTGGGACTAGTAAAAATAAAGGAATTTCTACTGGTGCAATGCAGGCTGCAGAAGATGAGAATTCTGTTTTATTTAATGGATTAGCAGAGTATGAAACTGCTTTAAAGATCAAACAATTTATCGAAGCGCAAATGATTAAATTAAACGCTGGAGCTAGTACGACTGTAACTCAATCACTATCTTCAGCTGATGAAATTATTAAGTTTAAGGCATTGCTTGACCAAGGAATTATTAATCAAGATGAATTCGATGCAAAAAAGAAACAGCTACTTGGTTTGTAATAATTATTTTTGTTTAGGAATAATGCCATAATCATAAAATTGTATAATGCTTATAAAAAAAATATTAGCGATTGAGGTTTTAAATATAATAAAAAATTTGAGTTTATTTAATAGTGCTGGCGTTGTACAGTGTTTAGCGAGCAAATGACTAAGGGTTCAGAGCAACTACTTATGGTAAAGCAAATAAGTGATTGTACGCGTCACACAAAACAATTAAAGGTGTAATACTAGATATAAACTAATATCTATACAAATAAGAATAATTAGTCTATACTATGTATTACTATGAATATACGAACCACAACCTCCGTTCAGGGCTCCAAAACCTACCACTATGTGCAGCTTATTCAAAGCGTGAGAGATGAAAAGACCGGAAAACCAAAAACTATCGTCCTCTACAACTTCGGAAAACCTGAAGATGTCGATGTCGACGCGGTCAGAAAGCTTATCGTCACTTTATCGACGCTTCTTCCTCATGGTGAATTGGGAATTGAACCATCCTTGGGCAGTGCCATTGGCGAGGAAGCGCTCACCTTTCTCGAAGCCCGTGATTTTGGTGGTATCTGGCTTCTGGATGCATTGTGGCGACGTTTGGGGATGAACAAGGCTGTCGAAGGGCTTCTCGACGATAGAGCATATAAAACGCCCGTGGAACGGCTCATGTTTGCCATGGTCTCCTCCCGAATCCTTTCCCCTGGTTCAAAGCTTTCAATTGAACACTGGGTAGAAAAGAATACTTATATTCCAGGGCTCCCGAGCGTGGAGGTGCACCAGCTCTACCGTGCCATGGATCTGCTTGTTGGCTCATCGGAACAGCTTCAACATGCCATCTTTCAGGAAGTATCCAAGAATATGGATCTCGATGTTGATCTTTTGTTTTTGGATACTACGAATACCTTCTTCGAAATCGACCATGAAGACCTTGGCGAAGAAGGAGTGCGGAAACGGGGACATAGCAAGGACAATCACCCTGAGCTGCCGCTTATATCCATTGCCTTTGCGGTAACCCGTGGAGGAATACCGGTACGGTGCTGGGTGTTCCCGGGGAATACCAGTGACCAGAATATCGTGGAAGAAGTAAAGCGGGATCTTGGGAAGTGGAATCTTGGGAACATCATCATGGTGGAAGATGCGGGGTTCAACTCCAGCGATAACCGAAGGGTCCTGCGGCGATGCGCAGGGCATTATATCATAGGTGAGAAGCTGCGAACGGGGAGTGCTGGAGTCAGCGTGGAGGCGCTCCATCGCAAGGGTCGCTATAAGACACTTGCGAATGGCCTTTCGATCAAGGAGGTGATCACCGACGAAGGTACGGCCGCCATGCGTCGATATATTGTGGTCAGGAATCCTGAAAGTGCATCCAGGGACAAGAAGATACGAGATGATATTGTCGTCGTTGTGCAGCAAAAGCTCGATGAGCTTACACAACTTTCAGGCGAGGCGCATACCAAGCAAGCCTGTATATTGCGAAGCCATAGCGCCTATGGAAGATATATTCGACAGGACGAACACGGGAGACTCTTTTTGAATACCGAGAAGATCGCGTCGGAAGAGCTTCTGGATGGCAAGTTTTTGATAAGCACGTCCGACATGACCCTTTCTGCTGAGGATGTTGTTGCAGGATACAAACAATTGTCGGAGGTGGAACGGGTATTCCGCGACATGAAAAATATCCTTGATCTCAGGCCTGTGTATCATCGTCTGGAAGAAAGAATTCGCGCCCATGTGCTTTTATGCTGGCTCGCCATGGTCGTGGTTCGCTATGCAGAAAATGAATCAGGTCTTACCTGGCACAAGATCATTGGCATGATTGATTCGATCCGTCTTGGCAGGATCGGCACGAAAGCCGGGACATTCTGGTACACGACAGCCTTAAGCAATGATTCAAAAACGCTTTTCAACGCGCTGGCGGTGAAAGAACCTCCCAAGCTATGGGCTGCGGAGCTCGATAAAACATGAAATAGTTTGTAAGACTAGAAAAAACATGAACCCTAGAGCTTAATACCTTATAGTACTATATTTTACCTGATTTATTCGTAGTACCGACTGTTCAACGCCAGTAGTGCTAACATTTAAAATACAAAAAGAAAGCTAACAACTGCTTCAACCTGTCTCGGCTATTGTCACGAAACTTGCTAGTCGCTACGCTCGGCAAGTTTCGCGCCAATGGACGCCTCGCAGGTTAAGCAAATGTTCTGCGGAAGGTATATGACGGAGCTATTTTAAAATGTCCGATCTATCTCCTTCTTCGCAGCCTACCTTCTTCTTTGATGAGCAGAGAGAATAAAGCCAAAGAATCAAATCGTAAGAACAGAATTAGGAAAACCAAAACCCCAGAACCCCAAACATCAAAGGGACGATCTTCCTTGCATCTCCAAGGGTCTCTTTCCCTTCGTCCGCCCTCCTCTCTCTTGGTTGCTTACTACTCACATCTTAGAGGCCTTGCTGATTAGAAAGCCTGGATAGTATTCTTTCTCAGCTTCGTATGTTTCTAGTATCTAGAAGATGATAGAAGATCCAAAAGAGCAAGAAAAATCTTAAGAACCAAAAGAACGGAAAAGAGCCCCTACGCACTCCCCACCGAAATGAACCGCTCTTCCTCGCGTGCGCGCCTCTCCTAGTTTCTTCGTGTGCTTCACTATTGATAGCTTCTTGGTATATATTGCTTGGCACTTTTTGATCAGGCTGGTTTTCTCTTTCTCCGTCTGAAGTATCTTTCTTTGTGAACTTATGAGAATAGATGCTTTTTTGTAGATTTCCCGTGTTATGGCGCACGCGAGGTTCTTTTCGTAAGTAATCCTAAAAAACGAAGAAGAATATATTTTAAGAGTCTCTGATGGGTTTCTGGGAATGAGGAGAAGACAAGTGGGGGAATCATGCTGCATTTCTCCGCAGAACAACCGCGTGAACTTGACTCGCGCTTTGTCACGATGCTTGCAGTGCTTCAGTGTCCACAAAGGAAAATGCATCGAGAAAAGGAAAAAGGCAACAAGAAAAGTGAAGCTGGCGCTTAAACCAGCACGCATCGCGCCAACCTGCTCACGCAGGACGCGCTTCGCTGGTTACGCGCACGTTCTGCGTATTTTCTGGCAAGGTACTGAATGAACAGTCCTCTGTCACGTTCTGAGCTTCTCATCCTCTCCTTTAAAAGCGAACCTAAAGAGAAACCATAGAAAGAAAAAACAGCTTCTTTGAAGTAGGGTTTTCTCATAGGTTCCTTGAGAAAGATAGATTTGGGCAGCATTGACATCATTCTATTATTGTATTACATTACGTAATACAGGAGACCGATATGACGAGTGTACGATTGCCCACAGATCTCGAGCGCAAGCTTGAAATGGTCGCCCGAAAAAAACGCACCTCAAAAACAAATATCATTCGGGAAGCATTAGAAAACCTCTTTACTCAGGAAGAAATCGAAAAGGATTCCTATGAATTAGGAGAAGAATATTTTGGGAAATATGGCAGTGGCGACGGCTCGCTCTCAACAACCTATAAAAACAAACTCAAGGAAAAGCTGAATGTTAAATACCATTCTCATTGATGCTGGCCCTTTGATCGCCCTCTTTGATAAAGATGATAAGTATCATGCTCAGATAAAAGAATTCATAAAACAAGGAAAGTATCGATTCATTACCACGATCGCCGTGATTACTGAAGTCACGCATATGCTGGACTTCAATGTCGATGTACAAATCGATTTCTTTGAATGGATGCTAAAAGACGGTGTCGTGGTACAAGAGATTGAACAGAAAGACATAAGCCGAATCATAACTTTAACAAAAAAATATCGTGACCGACCCATGGATTTTGCTGACGCGACATTGGTGATTGCGGCAGAGAAAACGGGGATAAAGAAAATCATTAGCATTGATGCGGACTTTGATATCTATCGATTACCTGGGAAAGTAAGAATTGAAAATGTGTTTAAAGCCAATAGATGATTATCTCAGAGCCTCTCTCAGCATCTTATTTTCTCTTTTGAGAGTCAGAGAGGAGAAGAAAATATAAAAAAATCCCTTGTTTCATCTATTTCTATAGAGGTTTATCATTCTCATTGAATAATCAAAGATATGAAGGAGAAGCAGAACAACCGCGTGAACTTGACTCGCGCTTTGTCACGATGCTTGCGGATTTTATTCAGTGTGTGAAACACTAAAGGCCAACAAACGGCTAAAGAGTTCATAGAAGAAACCTAAAAGGTCGCGTAATTAGCACGCATCGCGCCAACCTGCTCACGCAGGACGCGCTTTCGCAAGTTACGCGCACGTTAGATTGCCTGTATCCCGGAGAGGAAACATGGCTATAATAAAAATACCTCATTTTAATGATAATTATTATGAAATATGCTCTGCTTTATCAGTAATAATAAGTATTAATAATAAAATCCGATCAATGACGGAGTCTGTTGTTGCTGATTTAATGAAAGATGAAATCTTTGATGATGACCCAGAAGTAAATGCGAGCTTATATGAACAAGTATTGTCTTATAATAGAGAAAATGTTGAAAAAGCTAATATATATTCTTATATTTTACTGGCTTGTTCTAGTATAGAAAAACCTGTCATTTATTACAAAGTGATGGCTTACCCCAAAAAGAAAGAATGAAGGCTATGGAGACTATTTCAAGAGAGTAAAGGTTCCCCAAGCCATGTCAGATACAATAGTAGGCAATCTAAATGATTTATTTGCTTTACGGCATTGGATTGCACATAGAAACGGAAGAACTGAGCTCCAAGATTTGTCTGAGGCTGAGAAAAATGCTATAAAAAGAGCTAATGGTGCCATTTCGATTGATAATACTTATATAATAATAAGTCATGAGTATATAGATAATATAATAAAGACCGTAGATTTATTTATGAAACAAGTTGCAAAATTAAAATATGAATGAATATTTCACAAAAGCAATAATTAGGAGGAACAGATGAAAAAATATCATTTTGTAATATTTACATTTTTTCTTATTGTAAGTTGTACTACCTACAAACCTGAAGGATTTACAGGTGGCTATTCTGAAATTCAATTAGGCGAAAATATATTTCAAGTATCTTTTCGGGGTAATGGATTTACAAGTTCTGAAAGAGCTGCAGATTTTTGCCTACTTCGCTGTGCAGAATTAGCAAGTGAAAAAGGATATAAATTTTTTTGCCATTATTGATTCAGAAAAGTCTTCTAAAACATCTATATATACAACGCCAAGTAATTCGAGTACTTCAATTAACGTCTATCCTTCAGGGAACAATTATAATGAGCCCCTCTGTCAAGACAGAGAAAGATGAAAAATAAGGTGGACTTTTGCTCCCCTCATGCGATTTCTTTGAGTTCCCTAACAGGGAATCTGCTCCAATACATCGTGTCCGGAGTCTCATACTCCAGCGACTGGTGAAATCGCTCGCTATTGTAAAACTTCATATAGCGAGCAAGTCCTTCTTTCAATTCTGACATCGTCCGATAGTCCTTGAGGTAAATATCCTCGTACTTCAAAGATCGCCAGAACCGTTCCACAACGATGTTGTCCAAAGCCCTGTTGACGCCGTCCATGCTGATCCGTATACCATGCGATTCCAACACCGACACAAAGGCGTCAGAAGTAAACTGGCTCCCCTGGTCCGTGTTGAAAACACCCGGTACTCCATAATGGGCTATCGCCTCTTTCAAGTGCCGATACACAGAATTGAGCGTCCATAGTGTTCGACACTCGCCACGAGAGAACTTTCCTGGAATACAGGTCAATGATCGTAACCAGGTACACGTAGCCACCCGAAAGCTTAAGGTACGTTATGTCAGACGCCCACACCTGGTTCGGCAGCCAGATGTGCATTCCCTTAAGCAGGTACGGATACTTCTTTGAACCCTTTGCTGGCTTTGAAAGCTGTAGCCCTGGGTAGATAGCCCGTAAGCCCGCTTTCTTCATGATCCTTCGAACCTGCTTTCGTGTAACGCCTAAGTATCGAGTTCTCTTGCCATCCTCCGGTACCCGTAGAACGGTTTTTCTTTCAGTACCTCGAGAATAGCTTCTAAAACAGCCAAATCTGTATCTTCCGCTACCTCCTTAGGCTGATAGTAATAGGATGACCTCTGTATCCCAAGAATCGCACATTGCTGTGCTATTGAAAGCTCAGGATGATCGGCTTCTACCATTTCGGTTTCGGTCCCGTACAGTTGTTTGAATTTTTTTTTAAGGTAGTCGTTTTCAACCTGGAGTTGGCCTATCTGTTTGTACAGTTCATCCTTTTGGCGTTCGGCTTCTTCAGAAGCTTTCTCCTTCCCTTCTTTCTCAAAGACCATCGACGCATGTTCCATAACCTGCTTTTTCCAGAGCGCAATCATGTTCGGATGGACCGCGTAGGTGGTTGCCAGTTCCTGTAAGGTCTTCTCGCCCTTCAGGGCTTCCAGGGCTACTTTGGCCTTGAATGCTTTGTCGTACCGCTTTCTCATACCCAACTCTACGCCTCCCGCTTCGTGTCCCGCAAGGAGGAGCGGTCTACCTTATTCCCTTGCTAATCCTGTCCAGTTTTCACGGCTCATTATAAATATTTATGGCAGTGCACACACTAAACAACTGGAGGACAAACATATATAATATCAAAGCCTCGCTCTACTAACACTATCATCTGTTTCAAAGAAAAAAGCGAATTCAATGGGATCGCTTATGAAGTAGAATATGTAAAAAAGTCAATAAAGCTAAAATATAATATGAATTAATCTTTGATATCGATGATAACTTTGTTGTATAAGCAATTATTAAATAGCTAATCCGCAATCTAACAACCGCGTTGACTTGTCATTGCTGTTGTCACGGTTTGTGCTTCGTCACTTCGTTCCACACAAACCGCGCCAATGGCGCAATGCAAGTCACGCGCACGTTAGGCAGGCCCTTCGGGCTCGAGGATAAAAATGGAATTTACGTGCATAAAGTGTCATACACCATTTATACGTACACAAAAGGAAATAGATGGCAAAAAAATGATATATTTTTTCAGCACAACTGTAAGGATTATTGTGATGCATGTTTAAAATTAATAAATTATCATGATTCCTATACCCATGAATTAAAAGATAATAAGTTAAAAATTAAACTTACTCGAAAATGCATTTGATTATATCAATAATTCCTTTTCATATGTTATAAAAGCAGAGAAAAGGAATAATCCATTAGCATGGAAACATGCATTAATTAATATTTCAATAGCAATTGAACTTTTTTTAAAAGAGACATTGAGACAAAATCATCCACTTTTAATTTATGCGGATATAGATCATTATCATAAAATTGACAGAACAACAAAAACCATTTCTTATACGACTGCAATAGAGCGGTTAAAGTTAATTTCAAAGGAAAAACTTGAACTAATTGACAAAGGTCGACTTCAAAAAGCGCAATTAATCCGCAATCAGATGATACATTATGATACCGAAATTATTCCCCAAAAAGCAAAAAAAGATTTTTCTAATTTATTCGATTTTGTGAATTCATATTATAAAATATTTTTTGAGGATTATTGTTGTAAACCATTGGAAAAATATATTTATAAAGAAAATATGAGGGAAAAGAAAATTATTGAGGAATATTTTGGAACAGAATTTGTTTATTGGAAGGGATACACAATTTATAGAGAGTTTATGAAAGAACAGAAATATAAATATTTAATGATTGATAGAAAAAGATATGAAAGAATAAAATTTGGCGATGAACCAAAAATTTTAGGAATCGATGAATATCCAGGTTATTATGATATTGCTTGTCATGATTGTGACGCTGTAGTTGGATTATATCATACACTCGGTTGTGATGTTGAAATCTGTCCAAGATGCCATAAACAATTAATATCATGTGGTTGTATCCCTGTACTAGAAAAATATAGAACTAGCACGAAGTTTTTTAAAAACAAAAAATGCCTAACAAGCGCTTGAACCAGACGTGCGCTTTGTCACGAATGCTTGCAGTCTTCAGTGTCCAAAAGAAAGAATGTACCGAGAAAAGAAAAAGGTAATTAGAAAACTAAAAATGCCGCTCAACCAGCAAGTATCGCGCCAACCCTTCACGTTCGTTCCAGGGCGCGCGTCGCTGGTTAAGCGAACGTTAGATTGTTAGAAATGGTAATCATAAGGATTATTATGGCTATGAAAAAATTAGTTGCAATATTTCTTTTTTTATTATCAATTCTATATTCATGTTCTACATTGGCTACATCAAGCTCCCAGATCATTGACAAAAATACTATTGACAATACGAAGAGTAATGTTTCTACAATAAGCTCAAAATCTGCAAATAATAAAGTCTGTGTCCCTGATGATTTTCCAACAATACAAGAAGCTATTGATCATGTAAAAGAAGGCTCAATAATATTTATTAAGAATGGTATATATAGTGGCAATATCATTATCACTAAAGATATTTCTTTGGAAGGAGAATCTCCTGAGAATGTAATAATATTGCCAGATGAAAATTCAAATAGCTTTGGTATTAAAAATAGCACTGATCTTTATACAAAAAAGAATAAAATATCTATTTCGTCTCTTCAAATTCGAAATTTTCAAGAAGGGATTTATATCGCATATACAGATTTAATCTCTATTTCAAATTGTATTATTGTACCACCTGGAAATGCTCTTTTCCCAGATTCTCTTCGCTTCCAAGGAGTTAAGGCCAATATATCTAATTGTACAATAATAGGTGAAATATATTTAGTCTCTTCTAATGTTATTTTTAAAAATAATATTATTGTTAATCAGGCCTTACAATATCCTAATAACAAATCTTTTTTTATAGATGAAAAATCAATCAATTTTTCTAGCCTTAGTAATAATAAAAATGATAATACATATGACTTTATTGATAATATAATTTATGGCGAAATAAATGATAAAATAGATGCTAATAATATTTTCATAAATCCAAACTTTGAAAATGCCACAAATTATAAATATCTATCACCTTATACGAAAGAAAATTATGGAGCACGTATATTAGGTCAATCCGTAAATGAAAAAATTGTAGACAATACTCCACCTGAAATAATATTCAAAGATAAAATTGCATTAAACGATTTGAATATTGTAACAAAAAAAGATTACGATTTATCTTTTACAGTCTATGATGCTAGTCCAATAAATAAGATAAGCATATTATCAGAGGATATTGATGTTGGTTCAGAATTCAAGTTTGAACAAACAAGGTATAAAAAAGAAATTAAGAGATTATTACTTTTAAAAGATGGGTATAATACTATTAATATTGAGGCAATAGACTATTATGGTAATAAAACAAGCATTGAGATAAATCTACTTTATGGAGAGTCATCAATCCCAAAATCCGAATGGAATAATAGCTCAATAAAGAAAAATAATGATATAAATGAATTCAAAAATAAAATAGGCCTAGTTATTGGAATTCAAAAATATTCTAAAGATCTGCCTGTATTGAAATATTCAGAAAATGATGCCCTTTCAGTGTATGGCTTATTATCATTAAAAGGATATAAAATGTTTGAACCTCTTTTAAATCCTACTCTCAACCAATTGAAGGAAAGCCTTGTTAAATTAGAAAAATTAGAAACAAAGGATGATAAAGTAGTAATTTATATATCTTCTCATGGTTCTAACCAAAACTCCCTATTTTCAGACTATAGCGGATTGATCTTAACTTCTGACACAAATATTAACATGCTTAGTACAACTGCCTTGCCAATGGAAGAGTTTAGATCTTTTATAAAAAAATTAGAGGCTAGATCAGTTGTAATTATTCTAGATATGTGTTTTGCGGGCAGTGGAAAAGGATTTGGCACAGTCCCAAAAAATGAAGATATCAACTTTATTACTAATACTTTAAAAGATACAGGGAAAGGGAAAATATTATTAGCCTCAAGTGGAGACCTAGAAGCTTCATATGAAGATGATGATTTCAAGCATGGAGTATTTACATATTATTTACTAGAAGCTGTTAAAAATGGTTATAAATCAATAGATGCTATTTATGGATACATCTATGACTCAATCACAGGGTCCGCTAAATATGATCAAAGGCCTAGGAAGGTCTTTCTAAGTGATGATGTTGAAGGAATACATCTATTATTCTAAAGGGCAATATGTTATGGCAAAAGAAAAAAAGCATAAAATTGGTATTAGTCAAATAATTCTCCCTATAATTACAATGATATTGGGAATGTTCCTCAATGATATAACATACTCATGTAGAGAAGACCTTAAAAAAGGAAACATCAGTTTTATTATCAATAATACCAACCAAAAAATTGATGCTATATTTGTGAATAATACAGGTGATGAAACGATAATCAGAGCCATAGAAAACAATAAATATTATAAATTATATCCTGGGACTTATCAATATAATATATTTATTGGACAATATTTATTAAATAATGGTATCATTAATATCGCACAAAGAAATAAATCAGTAATAAATATAAATGAAATACCAAATAATATATTCCAATTTAGAATGAGTATCGATAAAGATATATATGGGCTAGGAGATCAAGTATTATTATCATTATATTCTTATTCAACATCAAAGTCTTGGATATATCTTTATCATTATAATAATGATAAATTTATTAAGCTCAATACTAATGCAATCGAAATGGAGCCATTTGATACTAAAATGATTACTAATATCACGGCTAACAAGTTCCCTGGTGAAGATAATATAGTTGGATTTGCATTAACTGAGGATAACAATCAAATACTTGATAATGCTCTTAGTAATTTTTTAAATAAAAAGTCTGAATATAAAGATGAAAATCAAAAATGGAAATCAGACTGGATTAGTTTTAAAGTGAAATAATCTACAATCTAACAATCGCGTTGACTTGGTTCGGCTATGTCACGCAGCTTGCAGCTCGTTTCACTCGCAAAGCAAGCTGTGCGCCATCTACGCCTTATAATGAGCCGTGAAAACTGGACAGGATTAGCAAGGGAATAAGGTAGACCGCTCCTCCTTGCGGGACACGAAGCGGGAGGCGTAGAGTTGGGTATGAGAAAGCGGTACGACAAAGCATTCAAGGCCAAAGTAGCCCTGGAAGCCCTGAAGGGCGAGAAGACCTTACAGGAACTGGCAACCACCTACGCGGTCCATCCGAACATGATTGCGCTCTGGAAAAAGCAGGTTATGGAACATGCGTCGATGGTCTTTGAGAAAGAAGGGAAGGAGAAAGCTTCTGAAGAAGCCGAACGCCAAAAGGATGAACTGTACAAACAGATAGGCCAACTCCAGGTTGAAAACGACTACCTTAAAAAAAATNNTCAAACAACTGTACGGGACCGAACCGAAATGGTAGAAGCCGATCATCCTGAGCTTTCAATAGCACAGCAATGTGCGATTCTTGGGATACAGAGGTCATCCTATTACTATCAGCCTAAGGAGGTAGCGGAAGATACAGATTTGGCTGTTTTAGAAGCTATTCTCGAGGTACTGAAAGAAAAACCGTTCTACGGGTACCGGAGGATGGCAAGAGAACTCGATTACTTAGGCGTTACACGAAAGCAGGTTCGAAGGATCATGAAGAAAGCGGGCTTACGGGCTATCTACCCAGGGCTACAGCTTTCAAAGCCAGCAAAGGGTTCAAAGAAGTATCCGTACCTGCTTAAGGGAATGCACATCTGGCTGCCGAACCAGGTGTGGGCGTCTGACATAACGTACCTTAAGCTTTCGGGTGGCTACGTGTACCTGGTTACGATCATTGACCTGTATTCCAGGAAAGTTCTCTCGTGGCGAGTGTCGAACACTATGGACGCTCAATTCTGTGTATCGGCACTTGAAGAGGCGATAGCCCATTATGGAGTACCGGGTGTTTTCAACACGGACCAGGGGAGCCAGTTTACTTCTGACGCCTTTGTGTCGGTGTTGGAATCGCATGGTATACGGATCAGCATGGACGGCGTCAACAGGGCTTTGGACAACATCGTTGTGGAACGGTTCTGGCGATCTTTGAAGTACGAGGATATTTACCTCAAGGACTATCGGACGATGTCAGAATTGAAAGAAGGACTTGCTCGCTATATGAAGTTTTACAATAGCGAGCGATTTCACCAGTCGCTGGAGTATGAGACTCCGGACACGATGTATTGGAGCAGATTCCCTGTTAGGGAACTCAAAGAAATCGCATGAGGGGAGCAAAAGTCCACCTTATTTTTCATCTTTCTCTGTCTTGACAGAGGGGCTCATTATACCTCACAAGTCACGCGCACGTTAGGCTGGCGCTTCGCGCTGTGGAGAAATAATGTTTTTCCAGGTATTAGCTTTAGTACCTGATACTATTGAAATAGTTGCACAATCCAATAATATAAAAATATTTGTATACAAGATTAGGAGTATTTATGAAAAAACAACTCAAATAATTCTATAATTAAATATGACATAAAACAAAAATGTTGTTTTATAATAATTCTATCAACTATTATATCAATAGGAATCGGAGTTTTGATATCATTATTACTTAACACAAAAGATGGAATTGGTAATATTACTAATAAATTTATTGGAATATTATCAATGATCAATGGAATAATATTTTTAATATTAGGTATACGAAATTTATCTATAGATAATAAGGAGATAAAAAATAATATAATTAGTACATACAAAAAACAAGACAACCAATTACTCAATACAATAAATGACAATACAAATTCGATTATTCATTATGAGGCATAATATGAAAAATGATATAATAATAAATCTACCTTTACACGAAAAACGCAAAGAATGAGTTAATATCAATTACAGAGGATTATGCCATTAGTATATTATATGAAGCAAGAAATATAGCTTTTCGATCAAAACATGATGAAGTACAAAAAACCCATATTATTCAAGCAACAAATTATATCAAAAAGAAAAATGAAACAAATTGGATAAACGAATTATTGAAGCTATTGGGGGGTGGGTTCTTTGGCGTTTTTATTCCTGGCTTTATAACAACAATTACTGCTCCTTCATTATCTATTCCACTTATTACAATTTATACGGTATTAGGAATTTTAGGGATTATACTTGTGTTTATAGGATTGAATAATCAAAAATAAAAAATATTAGCCTAACAAGCGCTTGAACCAGACGTGCGCTTTGTCACGATGCTTGCAGTGCTTCAGTGCCCAAAACTGAAAAGTAACCGAGAAAAGGAAAAAGTACTTAGAAAACTAAAACTGCCGCTCAACCAGCAAGTATCGCGCCAACCCTTCACTCCGTTCCGGGGCGCGCTTCGCTGGTTAAGCGCACGTTAGAAGGGTTTTGAAAATAGTCTTCGTTTTCACAGTTATTACTCTCTATTTTGTCATATTCAAAAATGGTGAGATCATTCATCTTCTCTAGACACCAATCTTGACTTACACGTGTTAGTGTTATTATACTACACGTGTAAGGAGAAGCCTATGATAGCCAAGCTGACTTTGACCATAGACAAACAGGTAGTCGATAGGGCCAAACTCTATGCAAAGAAAAAGAACCGCAGTGTCTCCAAATTGGTGGAAGAGTACCTGAAAACTATCTCTTCGACCGATGCGGCAATGTCTTCTCTTTCTTCAATATCCGCNGATATTACTGATAAAATCACTGGAATGTTCAAAAAAGAGTATAAAGGACAAAACTATAAAGAACTCTCGAAGAGGCATTGATAGAGAAAAACCTATGATAAAAAAAGTATTCCTTGATTCTGATATCATTCTTGATGTGGCAACGGGCCGAATGCCCTTTGTAGCGCACAGTAAAAGCGTCCTTGCGAGTATAGAGAACGGGAAAGTNAATCGGTACATTTCATCAAACAGTGTCACCAATATGTACTATATCCTTAGGAAGATAAGTACGAGTACAAAGGCAAAAATATTTATTGAGCAATTGCTCAAATACATTATGGTGCTACCTNNGGTAACGCATGAAGCGATCATAGAAGCTTTGAAATTAGATTTTTCTGATTTTGAAGATGCGGTACAACATCAATGTGCTTTGGCGAATCAATGTGAATGCATTATCACAAGGAATGGAGAAGATTATAAAAAATCAAAACTCAATGTCTACAATCCGGAAGAATTCCTTGCATTATTAGGAAAATAAAACCTTCTAACAATCGCGTTGACTTGGTTCGGCTACTGTCACGATTCTTGCTTTCTTTCTGCAGTATGTAAATTATAAAGGCCAACGAACGACAAAAGAGTTCAAACAAAAAACCTAAACGGCTTGCGCGACTTGCAAGAATCGCGCCACTCACGCCTCACAAGTCACGCGCACGTTAGGCTGGAGGTTGTTGGCGGGGCTTCTTTGAAGGCGCCGGTTTCATTCTTTCTGTGCATCCCACCTTCTCCTTTGATGAGTGTTAAGAAAAAAGGCAAAGAGAAAATAGTAAAAACAGAATATTGAAACACAGAACACCAGAAACCCAAATTCATGAGGACGATCCTCCTTGCACCTCCATGGGTCTCGTTCCCTTCGGCCGCCCTGTTCTCTCTTGGCTTACTTTCCTGCTCCAACTTCATGTGGGCCAAACTGCTATGAACACGAGGATATGGTGCTTGCTTCGCTTCGGACTTCTTGGTTATTGGTGATAAAATAAGGATTCTAAAAAACGAAAAGAAACAGGGAACGAGACCCTACGCGAAGCCCTTCCTTTCGATGCTGCTGCCTCGCGTGCTTCATTCCTTTGGCACAAAGCTTTCTTCTAGTTGGTTGCTTTTAGTAGCGCGGCTCCAGGTTGCACAGGCTGATCCTTGTTCGTCTCCGCCTTGTGCTCTTTTTCTTATGGATTCATTTCTGAGCAACACCCGATTCCTTTAATTTCTTTCCTACTACGACGCACGCGAGGTGATGCCTGGAACGCATCTTCACAATGAAAGAAAGAATATTGAGAAAGAAAAAATCTTTCCCTAACATTTGAAAAGAGTCTTCTATGGGTTTCTGGGCATGAGGGGAGAAGAAACGTGGGGAGATCAATGATTCATTTCTCAGCCTAACAAACGCTTTGAGCCGACTCGGCGGCAGGCATGCAGTTTGCAGTTCAGCAGGGAGCACTATAATGAGCCCCTCTGTCAAGACAGAGAAAGATGAAAAATAAGGTGGACTTTTGCTCCCCTCATGCGATTTCTTTGAGTTCCCTAACAGGGAATCTGCTCCAATACATCGTGTCCGGAGTCTCATACTCCAGCGACTGGTGAAATCGCTCGCTATTGTAAAACTTCATATAGCGAGCAAGTCCTTCTTTCAATTCTGACATCGTCCGATAGTCCTTGAGGTAAATATCCTCGTACTTCAAAGATCGCCAGAACCGTTCCACAACGATGTTGTCCAAAGCCCTGTTGACGCCGTCCATGCTGATCCGTATACCATGCGATTCCAACACCGACACAAAGGCGTCAGAAGTAAACTGGCTCCCCTGGTCCGTGTTGAAAACACCCGGTACTCCATAATGGGCTATCGCCTCTTCAAGTGCCGATACACAGAATTGAGCGTCCATAGTGTTCGACACTCGCCACGAGAGAACTTTCCTGGAATACAGGTCAATGATCGTAACCAGGTACACGTAGCCACCCGAAAGCTTAAGGTACGTTATGTCAGACGCCCACACCTGGTTCGGCAGCCAGATGTGCATTCCCTTAAGCAGGTACGGATACTTCTTTGAACCCTTTGCTGGCTTTGAAAGCTGTAGCCCTGGGTAGATAGCCCGTAAGCCCGCTTTCTTCATGATCCTTCGAACCTGCTTTCGTGTAACGCCTAAGTAATCGAGTTCTCTTGCCATCCTCCGGTACCCGTAGAACGGTTTTTCTTTCAGTACCTCGAGAATAGCTTCTAAAACAGCCAAATCTGTATCTTCCGCTACCTCCTTAGGCTGATAGTAATAGGATGACCTCTGTATCCCAAGAATCGCACATTGCTGTGCTATTGAAAGCTCAGGATGATCGGCTTCTACCATTTCGGTTCGGTCCCGTACAGTTGTTTGAATTTTTTTTTAAGGTAGTCGTTTTCAACCTGGAGTTGGCCTATCTGTTTGTACAGTTCATCCTTTTGGCGTTCGGCTTCTTCAGAAGCTTTCTCCTTCCCTTCTTTCTCAAAGACCATCGACGCATGTTCCATAACCTGCTTTTTCCAGAGCGCAATCATGTTCGGATGGACCGCGTAGGTGGTTGCCAGTTCCTGTAAGGTCTTCTCGCCCTTCAGGGCTTCCAGGGCTACTTTGGCCTTGAATGCTTTGTCGTACCGCTTTCTCATACCCAACTCTACGCCTCCCGCTTCGTGTCCCGCAAGGAGGAGCGGTCTACCTTATTCCCTTGCTAATCCTGTCCAGTTTTCACGGCTCATTATACACAACACAGTAGCTGAGCAAACTGCCTGTCATACTCGCCTCGCGGCTCATGCGCACGTTAGCTGGACGCCTTCGGCGCGCAAAAGATCTTTGTAATCAAGGTGATTTGATGTATGAAAAATGAAAAAGCTATATTTTTGAATTTGTCCCTCAATCTATTTCTTATCCCCAAGACCCTTTAGCAAGTAGACAGGAAGAGTGGGCATATACCATTGAATCAACTTATAAATATGACTTTGCAGACTTAGGTCTAGATTTAGGTCTAGGCAGGGCAACTCATTTATACTATTCAAAAGGGTTAAAGGCAAAGCTTGAAAAGGAAGTAAAAATTATAGAAAACAACACTGAATTTAAAAATGTTCAACTAATTCATGAGACATCGTATTCTGGAATGCCATATCAAGTATATGCTGAATCTGAATACCAAGGTGTTCCTCTAAAAATTTACTTTGATGGGTTAATATTTTTCATGACAGTTGCTAGAAATGATTGCATTCAAACAATAAATGAGCTTATAGACTTAACAAGCAGTGAAGTAGAGTTTAGAAACCATTGTTTTCATATTATAAAATCATATGGATTCGAAGTTTTTGTAATGCGGGATGCATTCTGGGACGCTGAAATAAGTAGTATTGATGATATAAAACTTTCAACGGAATCTGAATATCCGGCATTTAAGATTGTTTGTAATGATAAAAATTTCGTTAGATTTACAAATCTCGGAGATAAACAAATTAGCGAGTCTGGAATGGATTACTTTCTATATCTTGCCGAAAATAAAAAGTATATTAGAGATAGAATATGTCATGAATATGTAATGTACCATGATTTAAATTTTTTGATTGATTTTTTTAATGAAAAAGATAATTTTGCTATTGAAGCAAGCACTTTATTAATAAATAGTATAAAAGATATGCCTGGAAGTGTATTAACATTTTTAGAAGAACAAAATCTTGGAAAACGCTAAGAAGTATTCCATCAAATCTAATTGATCTAGAATCATCTATCTCAAAATATCACAAATATGTTGAAAACTTAGTAAACGAGCTTGATAATAGATATTCATATATAAATGTACCAAAAACGATATGGCTATCTGGTGAAGAAACTGACAATAAACTAGAAATACAGAGAGAAGTACCTAACTTTTATTTTTTAAGTATGATAAGGGAAAGATTGTAATTGATGACCCACTGCCAATAAAGCCAACATATTCATGTTTATCTCGAAAAATAAATGAAAAATGTGATAATTTAAAAAAAGATTTGGAAATAGCTATTGCAAGTTTAAATAATGCAACATCTATTTATTCAACCAGTTTTGGGTTTGATGCGCTATGGATAGCTATTATCGCTATCTTAATAACATTAATATCTATTATGATCGATATATTTAAATAGTTCAATTAAAGAACATAAAGAAAAATCAGCTAACAACCGCTTCAACCTGACTCGCGCTTTGGCATCATTCTTGCAAAGTGCATATAGAAAAAGAAGATAGCTTCACATAAGTTAGCTTGCAAGAATGTTGCCAAACCCTCGTTTCACTCGGTAGGCGCTCGCAGGTTAAGCGAATGTTAGGACGATTATATAATTATTAAAATGGGCAATACAAATAGTAGAATATCATACTATAATCACAGAATATCTCAACGGAGGGAAGTATGAAAAGAAAAGCGTTTGTAGTCGTAATTTTAGCAGTATTAGCTATATCAAAAATGTTTGCAGGACCATTCGGTATTGAATTTGGTATGAATGAGAATGAAGTATTAAAGGTATCAACATTAGATGAAAAAGGAAAAAATGGATTTGTTTGGATTAAGCCAGATAAGAAAAGTTCTCTACTTTCATTATATGCAGTAATAATAGCACCAAGTACTGGCGTATTTGAAATTAGAGCAATAGGTAATACTATTTATACATCAAGCTATGGTGACGAAATTAGAGATGAGTATGCAAAAGTAAAAAATATGATAACTAAAAATTATGGAGATCCAACAAGTGAATACGATTACTTAAAAAGTGGAAGTATTTGGGATGAGACAAGAGATTGGATGAAAGGAATTCAAAAAAATGAAAGAGTATACAAGTCATATTGGATAAAAGATAAAGGTGCTTCCCTTCCTGATAATATGGATTCAATATCATTGACTATTAGAACATTTACAGATGATGAAAATAAAGCATATATAGTATTAACATATCAATCATCAAGTTGGGATAAAGGAAATAGTGAGCTTAGTGAAAGTGAAAATGTCTTTTAGATTATTAAAACGATCCTAACAAATGCTTCAACCTTATAAACCCTTTGGCATGGTTTGTGCGAGAAAGGAAGAGCACAAACCACGCCAAGCCTTCGCTTCGCTCAGGCGCGGATTTAAAGGTTAAGCCAATGTTAGACGGGAGGAGCCCTGCAGGCAGAAAAATAGTAATGAAGCACAAATCTCTCTGTGTCTTAGATTGAAAAGAGAGGCATTATTCCCACACAACTTCAGGTTTCCTCTTCTCCTTCGCACATTGTGAGAGAAAATAATTGATGAGTGTCTGATAGGGAATCCCAGAGTCCTTAGATAACCCCTTAAAATAACTTATTGTTTCAGAATCCAATCGAATCGTAATAGACTTCTTAAGTCGGCTTGCATACGGATTCTTTACGGATTTCTCAAAATTATATTCATCAAGCATGTCGGTATCNNGTTCATAGGAGATTCCCTCCTTCTTTGTCGCCTTCCTTGCCGAGATGATTCGAATAATAGAATCCGACTCACGGTAACAATGGCATACGACTAAAAGTCGTAACTTGGCACTTAACCCAAGAATAATAAACCTGTTTTCTTCTGAAGAATGCAACGGATCGAAGATCAATCGAGCGTTTTCATCGTAGAAGACCGTCTTTGCCTCATCGAAATCAATCCCTTCATGCTTCGCTTGATTGAGAAGGTTCTTCCTTGGGTCCCATACGAAGGATAATTCCTTCATAGTTACAATGTATGTACAATCATCAACAATGTCAAGTAGTAATTTTATATAGACGGCACACCCATAGGAATGGAAACAATGGCAGCAAATTGGATTGATGTGAGTGATCTCAGTATTTATCACCTACTCTTATTAGAAAAAGTGCAAATTACATGGTTGTTTGATTTCATGAGCGAAAAGGATATCGGTACGGTACTCCGGGCACATCCTCTTATTCAGTGGTATTTTGAGAAAAAGTGTCCAGAAATCACCGATACAATGAAGAACATAGTCAACAACCACCTGCAGAGCAGGTGGCTTGAAGAGTGGGCCCTAAAAGGGGCCCTCATGTAAGTCGTGATCCTCTTCCATTTTTTCGTGGTCTTCTTGATACTTCACGTATTTTCTGATCTTTTCTTCGTCCATACCTATTGTGCTTACACAGTATCCCCTACTCCAGAAATGATTTCCCCAATATGGCTTCTTCTTGAGTTTGTGGCTCTTCTGAAAAAGCGCTATCGCGCTTTTCCCTTTCACCATTCCCATCAACTCGGATATCGATATCTTGGGCGGTATCACCACGACCATATGCACATGATCTATCCGTACATTCACTTCAAGTATTTCTACACCTTTCCATTCGCAGACAGTCCGTATCTTCTCTTCGACAAATTCTGCTACATCGCCCTGCAATATCCTATATCGATACTTTGGAGTCCATACAATGTGATACGTGCACTCATAGAGCACATGCGCTATTCTTTCCCATTTCGACATGGCTCTATTTTATCTCTCTACTATCTGTAGGCATAGCCAGTCAGGACATTACCACCGCCATAGGCGGTGGTTTTCTAAGATTGAATAAAAAACGACTGAATAATATATTTGTGATGGACGGTTTAATAACTTCAATACCATTTCCTGAAGATTTTTCAGATATAACCCTTGCGGGGCATGTTTTTGGGGATGAATTGGAGAAAGAATATGAAGAGTTGATGCGAGTCACAAAAAAGAATGGAATGATAATCCTATGTCCGGGGAATATTGATAAAGATAATGCGACCCACGCTTTTCTCATAGAAAAAGGATTCATGTGGTCAAGATTTGAAGAACCCCATGATGGTATGAAGAGAAAGTATTGGAAGGAAAAATAATCCGTCTAACAAGCGCTTGAACCAGACTTGCGCTTTGTCACGATGCCTGCGGTGCTTCAGTGTCCAAAAGTAGGAATTAACCGAGAAAAGGGAAAAGGTCATTAGCAAACTAAAACTGCCGCCCAACCAGCAACCATCGCGCCAACCCTTCACTTCGTTTCGGGGCGCGCTTCGCTGGTTAAGCGCACGTTAGCCAGACTATAGGAGCAAGAAGTGACTCAAATTGTCTATGAAGCAAAGGCTATTGCTTATATTATTAGAAAATCAAAAGATCATTATTCATTGCTTACATATTCTCTAAATCATCAACCCTATCACTATTCTAGATTACCTGGCGGTGGGGTAAAAATAGGTGAAAAGGTAATTGATGGACTTTATCGAGAAATATATGAAGAAACAGGAATTAAAAGAGAAGAACTAACCTATTTACGAAAAATCGGAATGTTGAATTATTTCAAACCAACAAATTATAAGAATGTGGAAAGAAGTGATTTTCTTTTACTCTATAATGGCAATTTACCTAATGACTTTGAGTATACGATAGATAGTAACGATAAAGACAATGGAATTACTGTTAAATATAGATGGATTACGAAAGATAGTTTTGACACAATTGATCCAGAATTAAGTCAGTATTTAAATATCTATAATAGTCCAGAACTCTATATCCCTGTGAATGAATATGGTCTTGAAAGTGGAAAAAATTGCATTATCAACTCATAATGAAATATGGGAGATGCTGTATAGGTATGAAGAATATGAAATAAATAGGGATGAAGACAGACTTTTCAATATTAGCCATGTTGGCAGTACTGCCGTTAGTGAATTAATAGCANNAAAACCAATTATCGATATTTTAGTAGGAATAAGTGATGAAGATGGCAGAGAAAAACTAAAGCAAAAACTAAGTACTATTGGTTATGACTATAAAGGCGAAAATGGAATCAAGGGAAGAGACTATTATATAAAAGGGAACAAAGGGCTTGTTTTCTTTCATCTTCATGCATTTATGATATCAGACAGTGCATATACAAATCATTTAGAAGTCGTAAAACGATTACAATCAAATAAAACCATGCGTGATAAATATGCGGAATACAAAAAAACATCGTCTCTGAAAACAAGAGAAGAATATACAGAGGGGAAAGAGAATATTATGAAAGAAATATTAGCTGGCTAACAAGCGCTTGAACCAGACGTGCGCTTTGTCACGATGCTTGTAGGCTTCAGTATCTAAAAGGGAAAAAAGCAACTAGAAAAGTTTATCTGCCGCTCAACCAGCACGCATCGCGCCAACCTGCTCACGCAGGACGCGCTTCGCTGGTTACGCGCACGTTAGATTGCCTGTATCCCGGAGAGGAAACATGGCTATAATAAAAATACCTCATTTTAATGATAATTATTATGAAATATGCTCTGCTTTATCAGTAATAATAAGTATTAATAATAAAATCCGATCAATGACGGAGTCTGTTGTTGCTGATTTAATGAAAGATGAAATCTTTGATGATGACCCAGAAGTAAATGCGAGCTTATATGAACAAGTATTGTCTTATAATAGAGAAAATGTTGAAAAAGCTAATATATATTCTTATATTTTACTGGCTTGTTCTAGTATAGAAAAAACCTGTCATTTATTACAAAGTGATGGCTTACCCCCAAAAAGAAAGAATGAAGGCTATGGAGACTATTTCAAGAGAGTAAAGGTTCCCCAAGCCATGTCAGATACAATAGTAGGCAATCTAAATGATTTATTTGCTTTACGGCATTGGATTGCACATAGAAACGGAAGAACTGAGCTCCAAGATTTGTCTGAGGCTGAGAAAAATGCTATAAAAAGAGCTAATGGTGCCATTTCGATTGATAATACTTATATAATAATAAGTCATGAGTATATAGATAATATAATAAAGACCGTAGATTTATTTATGAAACAAGTTGCAAAATTAAAATATGAATGAATATTTCACAAAAGCAATAATTAGGAGGAACAGATGAAAAAATATCATTTTGTAATATTTACATTTTTTCTTATTGTAAGTTGTACTACCTACAAACCTGAAGGATTTACAGGTGGCTATTCTGAAATTCAATTAGGCGAAAATATATTTCAAGTATCTTTTCGGGGTAATGGATTTACAAGTTCTGAAAGAGCTGCAGATTTTTGCCTACTTCGCTGTGCAGAATTAGCAAGTGAAAAAGGATATAAATTTTTTGCCATTATTGATTCAGAAAAGTCTTCTAAAACATCTATATATACAACGCCAAGTAATTCGAGTACTTCAATTAACGTCTATCCTTCAGGGAACAATATTTATGGCAGTGCACACACTAAAACAACTGGAGGACAAACATATATAATATCAAAGCCTCGCTCTACTAACACTATCATCTGTTTCAANAGAAAAAGCGAATTCAATGGGATCGCTTATGAAGTAGAATATGTAAAAAAGTCAATAAAGCTAAAATATAATATGAATTAATCTTTGATATCGATGATAACTTTGTTGTATAAGCAATTATTAAATAGCTAATCCGCAATCTAACAACCGCGTTGACTTGTCATTGCTGTTGTCACGGTTTGTGCTTCGTCACTTCGTTCCACACAAACCGCGCCAATGGCGCAATGCAAGTCACGCGCACGTTAGGTTGATTTGTAGAATATTCATTTATTATGCATATAGAGGAAAACATGGGTAACACTGGTTTTTTTTGCTTATCCATCAATAGTTTCCATCGCTGAAGTCGCAAGGGAAACTATAAAGAACATCAATGGAAGTGGTATTGTTCAAATAACAAGTTGGGAAGATTTGAAGACATCCGGATTGACAATAATTGGAAGTATTTGTGAAAAAATAATCGATTCTGATATATTTATTGCGGACCTAACATTATAATGAGCCGTGAAAACTGGACAGATTAGCAAGGGAATAAGGTAGACCGCTCCTCCTTGCGGGACACGAAGCGGGAGGCGTAGAGTTGGGTATGAGAAAGCGGTACGACAAAGCATTCAAGGCCAAAGTAGCCCTGGAAGCCCTGAAGGGCGAGAAGACCTTACAGGAACTGGCAACCACCTACGCGGTCCATCCGAACATGATTGCGCTCTGGAAAAAGCAGGTTATGGAACATGCGTCGATGGTCTTTGAGAAAGAAGGGAAGGAGAAAGCTTCTGAAGAAGCCGAACGCCAAAAGGATGAACTGTACAAACAGATAGGCCAACTCCAGGTTGAAAACGACTACCTTAANAAAAAAATTCAAACAACTGTACGGGACCGAACCGAAATGGTAGAAGCCGATCATCCTGAGCTTTCAATAGCACAGCAATGTGCGATTCTTGGGATACAGAGGTCATCCTATTACTATCAGCCTAAGGAGGTAGCGGAAGATACAGATTTGGCTGTTTTAGAAGCTATTCTCGAGGTACTGAAAGAAAAACCGTTCTACGGGTACCGGAGGATGGCAAGAGAACTCGATTACTTAGGCGTTACACGAAAGCAGGTTCGAAGGATCATGAAGAAAGCGGGCTTACGGGCTATCTACCCAGGGCTACAGCTTTCAAAGCCAGCAAAGGGTTCAAAGAAGTATCCGTACCTGCTTAAGGGAATGCACATCTGGCTGCCGAACCAGGTGTGGGCGTCTGACATAACGTACCTTAAGCTNTTCGGGTGCTACGTGTACCTGGTTACGATCATTGACCTGTATTCCAGGAAAGTTCTCTCGTGGCGAGTGTCGAACACTATGGACGCTCAATTCTGTGTATCGGCACTTGAAGAGGCGATAGCCCATTATGGAGTACCGGGTGTTTTCAACACGGACCAGGGGAGCCAGTTTACTTCTGACGCCTTTGTGTCGGTGTTGGAATCGCATGGTATACGGATCAGCATGNNGACGCGCGTCAACAGGGCTTTGGACAACATCGTTGTGGAACGGTTCTGGCGATCTTTGAAGTACGAGGATATTTACCTCAAGGACTATCGGACGATGTCAGAATTGAAAGAAGACTTGCTCGCNTATATGAAGTTTTACAATAGCGAGCGATTTCACCAGTCGCTGGAGTATGAGACTCCGGACACGATGTATTGGAGCAGATTCCCTGTTAGGGAACTCAAAGAAATCGCATGAGGGGAGCAAAAGTCCACCTTATTTTTCATCTTTCTCTGTCTTGACAGAGGGCTCATTATACATACCTAAACCCCAATGTTCTGTTTGAACTTGGATTTGCGATTTGCAAAAAACAAAAAGATAGTAGTATTTCTTGATCCTAGCATTGAGAAATCGAAAAATGACTATGAACGCTTCAATCTATCAACACTAGGCTACTACCATATAGCAATAGTTATACAATGGTCGATAGGTTTTTCGCTGGAAGCACCTTTTGATGACCTTGAAAAAACTGTTTTGAGTGAAATAGATTTTCAGTACACAGAAAAAACAAATGGTATTTTATACTTAAAGAGTTCGATTGACACACAAGCCATCAATAAAAGTTATTCGCAGAAAATTGAAAAAATCAAAAATTAAACCATTAGTTATTGATGACCCATCAAGAAATTAGAATGCAAATGCATCATTGGTATATTGAAAATTCGTATAAAGCATTTGCTGTTGATTGGGCATTTAAATCTAGTGTATGAAAAACATTTCAGGACAAGGAAGTTACATACATGCCAAAAGTTGGCATTTGCAGTTGGTTGTTGGTTATGGATTCCATATAAAAAAAGTTATTATGTTAGCGCATTGAACCTTTTATATGCCGACCCTTTAGATTTATAGGACACATTCCTCAAACATACACTCAACTGCAAACTGAAATGCCGCAAAAAGCTATAGAACCATGGCGGAAAGAAGGTAGGAATTCACTATACTAATAGAAGAACAAAAAAAGGAAGTTGACTTTTTATTGAGAAACGAAAGGCCTATTGAATGATTTATAAAATCAATAGATATTTGGAGATTACTATTGCCAGAACAAGAGTCGGAAAAAATACACGGATTATTTTATTGAAGACTGCCAGCATACGGTGCAAGCATTTAAAGTCAAGAAGCATACTACATATTTATCGGAAGAAACAGGATTGTTCGCGTAAATCTGCAAATTCATATATCGAACTAGGAATATGAATTTAGCCTCAAGAATCCGAGCAGGATCATACTTGTGTAATAAAACCAATTTCATATGAATTAAATGGACTTATTGCAATATTAAAATCAATCGAAGGATCGGCAGAAAAAGGGCTTTCTTATTGAAAGCCTATGGAAGTATTTATATATATCCGAGATTGCAAAATCAATATATGAGATAATTAAAAATAAACCTATCTATTATGAAAGTACTGAATATGAACAAGAATTACTGACACTAATAGATTCAAATAGCGAAATATTTCTGAATGATTTTTCAATACGTCTTGAATATGTGCTCGGTAGATTGCAGAGGATTAGTACTGATCAAAAAGGTGCTTCTCAAAGACTTTCGGGTAAGCGAGATATTGCATGACTCGTTAATTGCAAAACTAAGAGATGCGCTATTTTTCATACTTTCCAACATAAAGATAAAGTTTGTTGTTTTAATTGATAATCTAGATAAAACATGGAAAACATGGTGATGATATTCCATATTTAGCACAATTTTTGCTGGGCTTTAAGCGTGGCAAATAGAATTGCTGATGATTTCAGGTTTAAAGAAAAGAAACATAAAGCCACTGAGTTTTCAATAGTTATTTTTTTTAAGAACAGATATATTTACGATATATTTATCGAGAGGCTCGTGAGAGAGATAAAATAAAATACTTTAATATTTCCTGGGAAGATGCCAGAAATCCTATGGCAAGTAGTTGAAAAAAGGTTTACGTTCTCAACAGGAATAGATAATCCAGAAGTTAAATAATGGAAAAGATATTTCCCAGATACAGTAAAATGGGATTGAAACAAAGAAATATATTATTGACAATATTGCTAGCTCCGAGGCCAAGGGGAGCATTCTAATGATTTATTATCAAATTAATGACGCACTTAGTAATTCAATTTTTCAAGAAAACATGAGACGATAGTTTTAGAAGAAAGATTATCCTAGATGCACAGGAAGTGCGATATTCGCAGGCAATGCCTATTGATGTCACTTATATTGGTAGAGAGAATGGCTATTATAGGCCGTAGAGGGGATTTTGAGAATAATATTATCACTGAGTTTGTAGGGATGAAATCTAAAAATTAACAAAATAGAGGGATATTATTAGTATTTCATTGATACGCTCTAAGGAGCATTAGTAAATGTGTGATCCGTTTGAAATATTAATTAAACTTATTATGCGACGAGAAGATGTTTTTTTAGGTTAGAACAGGTATCTGCCTAGTGAATTTACGTGTATCTAAAATAATGCATCATCAGTATATAAGATAAAATTGTCGCTGGGTTATCTAATAAATTACAACGAAACAATTAGCATTATAGATAGATCTCTCTCT
>JADLKI010000014.1 GCA_015657395.1 Spirochaetales bacterium
TATTATATTATTATATAATTTATAATTAATATTATAATTATATATATTAATTATAATATATTATATATTATAAATATATTTATAAATATAATATTATAATATATATATTATAATATAATATATTATTAATATTATTATATTATATAATATATTATAATATATATTAATATTATATAATTTATTATTATATTAAATAATATTATATATATAATATAATATTAATAATATTTATTAATATATATATAATATAAAATTATATATTATTAATATTATAATAATATTAATATTATAATTATAAATATTATATTATATAATATTTAAATATATTAATATTATTATATTTATAATATAATTTAATATTATATATTAATATATTATAATTAATAATATAATATATATTAATATAATTTATATTATATATTAATATAAATTATATATATTATAATATATTTATTATAAATAATTATTATAATATTATTTAATTAAATATATTTTTAATATAATTTTTTTATAATATTAAAATTATTATATTATATATATAATTATAATATATTTTTATTTAAAAAATATATTAATAAATATTTATTATATATAAATAATATATTTTTATTTATTAATAATATTTATAATTAATATATTTTTAATTAAATAATATTTTAAAATTTTTATAATATTTATTATTATATAATTATATATATTATTTTTATTAAAAAATAATAATAACAATAATAATTTTAAATAAAAAAATAAAAAAAAATAATAATAAAAATTTTAAATTATAAAATTATATTAATATATAAATTATAACTTGCAGACCCATACAGCCATACCCCAACGACCAGTATGGTAATAAGGGTGATTACGGAACGGAATAAACAACTTTTTTTTCATCAAAACCTTTCCTACAATAAACTTTTATAATATAAGCATAGATCAATTTCAAAACTCTTCCGTACTTTTAAAAGAGCTTCAATACACTACACAATACAAAAATTATTTTTCTGCCTTCTTGTGCTCCTTGAAATTCGCACACGATCGCCCTCGCCATCCGTTTCCGGCCGTCATCGGGGACGACGACCTTCGCGCCTTTTTTCGGCTCTATCCGAATAAAAAGGATTGATTGTCCATCATCTGGTCGGAGAAGCAGTCTCCAGCGGGGATTGCCGGCGGATTTTCAAGCATGGTCTTGACGAACAATCGCCGTCCTCAAGGAAATGCCGATTCGAATTACTGTCTATCATTGTGCCGACCTTTGCTCTTTTCCAGTGCTTTCAACTCTTTTATCGAACGCCGGCCCAGCCGCCGCGGCGGCCGCTTGCCGTTGATGCCATCCAGTCCTTCCTCGATGGCGTATTGCCGCCGGACCGGGCATCCACTTTTCGATGATATCATACTTTATGAAATGTTCATGGCAAACATGTTCGGCCTCGCCATTTTCCTGGAACAAGGCTGGGAATAAAAATATATGCCCGGCTCCACCCAGTGCACCATTGCCGGGCCTGAGCGTCTTTGCGGATGCCTGAGCGAGTGCAGACCGAACTGGTCGGCGCGCGGCGGCTGGGCGGCATTCGATAAAGAGTTGAAGCACTGGAAAGAGCAAGGTCGGCACAATGAAGACAGTATTCGTATCGGCATTCCTTGAGGACGCGATTGTCGTCAAGACCATGCTTGAATCCGCCGGCATCCCCGCGGAGCTGCTCTCCGACCAGATGCTGGACATCAATCCTTTTTATTCGATAGAGCCGAAAGGCGCGAAGGTCGTCGTCCCCGATGACGCCGAAACGGATGCCGAGGCGATCGTGGCGAATTTCAAGGAGCACAAGAAGGCAGAAAAATAATTTTTGTATTGTGTAGTGTATGAAGCTCTTTTAAAAGTCGGAAGAGTTTTGAAATTGACTCTATTGCTTATATTATAAAAGTTTATGTAGGAAAGGTTTGATGAAAAAAAAGTTGTTTATTCCAGTCGTAATCACCCTTATTACCATACTGGTCGTTGGGGTATGCCTGTATGGTCTGCAAGTTTATATCGCAGGCCTGAACTTCGACACGACCGATCATGCACTGAAGAATGTGATCGATCTGCAGGCCTCTGCAGTCTACAAAGGCTATTTTGCATGGACGCAATTGTATGATCTGGTCATGGAAGGCAGACTCTCCGAAGCCAACAGGCTCGTGCAGGATGCGAAGAAGAAGTTTCCCCTCATCGACCTGGTGGAAATCGATCGGGGCTCTCCTCCCAAGGAAGATTTTCTCATAGCGCTCGACGGTGAGCTTCTGCGGATCGAGTATCCCATCCGGAATGACGGCGGGACGGAAACGGCGCCGAATGTCGTCGCAGTGGCGGTTATCCAGGCCCAGAGNCTGCTCGAGATCGTCTCGCCGCATGAGTTCAGAGTCGATATTGTCCACGGGCGCAGGACTTCCTACGGCATCCCTGTCTCCACGAGGTTTCCTCTGTTCAACCCTTGGAATATCTCATTCATGGCCCTGCTGACCGGCCTGGTAGTATGGCTTATTCTGCAGCACTATTTCCGGAGAAGCGACTTCTTCCTCGATACCCGNGGCCTTGAATCGATCATCTATCTCTTCGAGCAGACAGAAAAATTTTCGGCCAGCCATTCGAGAAATGTCGCGATATTCGCTCTCTTTATAGGGAAAAAGCTCGGGTTCAGNGGCAGGCGGCTCAGGAATCTGTATATCGCGGCGCTGCTCCACGATATCGGCAAGATCGGTGTCCCCACGAGCATCATCACGAAGACAGGCAAGCTCGATGCGAAAGAGTTTGCCCAGATGAAACAGCACCCCGTGATATCTGCGCGCATTCTCAGAGGTTTCAANGGGTTTGAACATTTGAGCACTATCGTGCTGCACCACCACGAGAGAGAGGACGGCTCCGGATATCCGGACGGGCTGAAGGGGAAAGCAATACCCCTGGAATCGAAGATCATCGCCGTGGTCGATGTTTTTTGAGCGCTTGTGGGAGAGCGGCCTTACCGCAACCCCATCCACCCTTCGAGCGCCTTTGAGAAGCTGAAGCAGATGCCCCTCGACCAGCAGATTGTCAGTATCCTGGTGGGGCATTACGGCGAACTGCGCACCTTCAAGCCGCCGCGCTGGGTGCTCTCATACAGCCCCTGGATTCAGTAATGTGAAGAGGAGTGCTTGACGGTGCGTTNTTTCGAGCCGTCGGCGTTCCTGTAGGGATTTTTCATATTGCGCCGGATTGTCTGGTAGGCGCTGCACGCTTCGTAATAGCGCTCCGGGTCTTTGAAGCTGGAAAANNATTCGTCGCAGCGGAAAAGCTCAAGCAGCGTGGGGAAACGCGCATCGGTGATCAGGGCCTTAGTCTTTTGAATCGGCAGAACCGCAAGCGCCGCCGGCATCATGTGGTAGCGGATGAGAAATCCGACATCCTCTTTGATTCTTTTCGTNNCAAAACCCAGGCGCGAGAGGAATTTCATCGCGCGGCGGGCGCCCAGCTCGGCGTGCTGGTTGAAGCGCTTGCCCTCGCTGCTGTGGGATTCGGGCTTTCCGATATCGTGGAGAAGCAGAGCCAGAGAGAGGGTGAGGTCGCGGTCTTTCCGGTACGAAAAGGTCTGCATGGTGTGGCTCCATCCATTTCCTTCGGGATGGAAGTCTTTCGACTGATCGACATCATCGAGGAGGGCCAATTCCGGCCACTCCCGCGCAATAAAGCCGCTCTGCTTGAGGAGCTCAAAGCCCGAGGCCGGGTGGGNGCCGGAGAGGATGCTGATGAGCAAGTCTTTTTGAAAAAGCGCAGAAGAGGATGCGGGGATGGCAAGCTCTTCAGTCTCCAGTGAAGCCGATTCGCTGAGCGTCGCAAAGATCGCCGCGTCAAAGAGGCTCCGCTCGGATTTTGTGTAGTGCGAGGGGAGGGCGCGGGCTCTGAGTTCGCCGTAGATATTGCTTTTGTCGTAGAATATGCCATTGAACGGATTTTTGCGGAAATTCATCCATGGTCCGCCCAGATCGTCGTCGAGGGCGTTCTCCACACAGAGGAATCTCGCCTCTTCGTGGAGCGAAGCATCGGCGTAGGGCAGGCCTGGATATTCCAGTTCGCCGAAGCAACGCGCCAGCTCGATGACGGAGGACTGCACGGCAAGAAATCGGATAGGGCGGGGCTTTTCGTCATAATAGGAGTCGATCGCCGTGATGCCGTATTCGAAAAAAAGAATGTTTGCGTCTTCAAGCTGTCGATAGATGTCGCTCATGTTCTCTTCGAGACGGGAAGACCTGCAAGCAGTCTGTCAAAGAGCTCGGACTTTGGGTCGACCCCCAACAGAAGGCTTCTCTCTTCATCGTCGAGTCGGTATCGCAGCGTAAATACAGTAAAGGGAGGGCTGAAGAGAAAGTCGAAGAAGCGCTTTTTGGGCAGCTCGACCGCCGTGATATGGCCCAGAGGGAGCACGATGTCGGCGGCAGGCTCCTGCGGAACCTTGGGGGTGACCATTCTGAAAAGCGATTGAAACCAGTTTTCTCCCGGAGTCGGGCGGAAGCGGATCGCCGAGGGAGTGAGCACCAGAAGCCCCCATTCCCCCTGTGATTTTCGTGAGCTGAAATGCTGGCCCATGGTCTTCGAGAGTATTTTCTCACCGATTTCCTTTTCGAAATTAGCCCAAAACGCTTCGATATCGGCTTGCACCATAGTTCTTTCCTTGTATCGATCTTCATATAATATACATTAATTCTGAATTTTTTCATCCCCATGTTCTGGAACGAGACATGAAAAGATGCTACCCTCCTGCCATGAGCAGCATGCGCGCATCGCCGCAGGTATCGCTATTCTGTCATTTTCGGCTTTTCGTTCATGATGACGAAAGAGACGCTCGAAATTCTGAGCCCCGTGGAACTGCTCGCCGCGCGGTTCCTCATAGCGGCGCTGCTCATGAGCGCGCTTGTAGCGCTGAGGGCGATCCACGTCGACTTCAGGGCAAAGTCTCTAAAACTGCTGGCGCTCATGTGTCTGTCGCAGCCCGTCGCCTACTTCATTTTCGAGACCTATGGAATCGCGAATTCAGCCACGAATGTGGCCGGCATCATTTTAGGCGCCCTCCCCGCGGGTGTGGCCATTATGGGGCCTTTGTGCTGGGGAGCGGTTGACTGCGATCCAGTCTGTCGGTCTTGCGACGTCGGTTGTCGGCGTGATGTTTGTGGCCCTGTTCGGGCGCGGCAACACTGCAGAGACGAGGGCAATCGGCGTATTGTTTTTGACGGGTGCAATGCTGAGCGCCGTTCTCTTCAATGTTGTGAGCAAAAAGGCAGCGGAAACCTTTTCGCCGACAGAGCGGACCTTCGCGATGATGTGGTCCGGAGCCATATGCTTTGGCGTCCCTGCCCTGTGGCAGAACGTCACGGGGAAAGGGCACCTTTCCGTCCTTTTTGGTGCACTGGAGGGGAGGGTTGCGGCGGCCTGGGGAGGGATTCTCTACCTCGGGACACTCTCATCGGTGGCCGCATTCTTCCTCATAAACTATTCACTGACCTATCTCAAGGCATCGCAGTCAGCGGTGTTCACCAATCTGGTCACCGTCATCACCGTGCTGGCCGGCATCTTTATCCGGCATGAGGCATTCAGCTGGAGCCAGGGAGCGAGCTTGGGCCTCATCGTGCTGGGCATCGCCGTGGCGAATGCGAAGGGAGCGACATAGCACCCAGGAGCGTCGGACATGAAAAAATCTGCATTCTATGATGTGCACTGCCACCTCATGAACCTGTCCCATCCCGCCTTTGTGTCCATCATCGAGTCGATGCGGCACAGACCCCGCGAGGTCATCTATTCCCAGATCGTCTCATTCGATTATCTCGCTGCGTCGGTCCTGAAAAGAGGCGGAGAGACAGTGCGGAATCTCCTGGCGGTGATGGACAACGACTGTGCGGACATCCTTTTTCTCCTGGAGGATGACCTCGCCGGCCAGTTCGAGGCACCAAAGGGTACGCCTCCGTTCAGGGAAGCCGCACCCCTGCGCGATGGNGCCCTCCATGTCGCCGGACAGGAATTCGCTTCCCTTGTCCTGACTCCTCTTGTGATGGATTTTATGGCCCCCTCGTCGTATTCTTTCAACACCTATTACAGGCGCACCCCGCAGAAACCCATCGAGGCGCAGATCAACGATGTCATGTTCGCGATCCACGGCTACAGGGAGAGGCGGCCCGGGGGAATTCTCCGCGTATANCCCTTTCTGGGAGTGAACACAAAGAATTATACGCTCGAAGGGCTTGCGGCCTATCTCGAAAAGTGGTTTGCGGGCTATACGCGGGACGAAGGTGAACTGGAGAGGCGCTTTTTCGCCACGTCCGGGAGCGCGTCGCCGGACGTGGCGCCGGATGCATTCACACGAGCGCCGCAGGATTACGGTCTCTTTGCAGGCATAAAACTCTATCCGCCCCTGGGGTTCGACCCCTGGCCCGACGACCCGGCGGAGAGGAAGAAAGTTGAATTTCTCTATGCGTTTGCGGAATCGAAGGGCATCCCCATCACAACGCACTGCGATGATCAGGGATACCGCATCGTTTCCCTCGAAGAGGCGCTGATGTACACGGCCCCGGCGAGGTACGGGCCGGCACTGAAAAAGTATCCCAATCTCGTGCTCAATTTTGCCCACATGGGCAAGCGCCACATCCGGACGATTGGCGGGAAGGAGCAGGCGGACTGGCGAGAGGACATCCTTGATTTCGTAATGGAATATCCGCATGTCTATACGGATTTTTCGTTTACGGCCGGCGAACCTTCGTTCTATGGAGAGCTCTCCGCGCTGCTTGGAAGACTGGGCCGNCGTGAGGCGGAGAAAGTATCGCGCCGCATCATGTATGGATCGGATTTTATGGTCAATCTCTTCAAAGTCCGCTCGTACAGGGACTATCTGGAAAACTTCTCCCAAAGCGCGCTGGACACCGACCTCAAGATGCTCTTCTGCAACGAAAATCCGCATCGATTTCTGTTCGGTGGTGGCGGCTGATCGGCTGCAGGGTCAGTTCTTCCCCTGCGCTTCGAGCCACCGGCTGAACAGAGAGAGCCCTTCCGGCACTGCGCGCCGACCAAGCCCGATGCGGAAATGGAGGCCGAACTCCTCGCCGTAGAGGTCTCCGGGCAGGAGCAGAACGCCCGTTTCCCGCAGAAGCTGGTCGGCGAGGCCGGCCGCATCATGCCATGGGCGGCGGTCATCGGCGCTCCTGAGCGCCGGAAATGCGATAGAGCCGGCCTGGGCCGGTATCCATGAGAACAAGTCCCTGTGTTGACCGAAGAAATGCTCGAAATGCGCGGCGTTCGATTCGCAGGTGCCTTTGTTTCTCGCGATGATTTCGTCGGAGTGATCGANGGCGAGGCAGGCCAGCGTCTCGGAGGGTGCCGATGCGCAGATGGAATTGTAGTCCTTGACTGCGGCGACCTTATCGAGGATGTCCCTGCGGCGCGAGGCGAGCCAGCCGATTCTGAGCCCGGCCAGTCCCCATGCCTTGGAGAGCACCGAGAGCGAGATGGCATTCTCGTAGAGTTCGCAGGCGGCAGGCAGCCGCTGGGCGGTGCCCATCTCGAGCAGGCGGTACACCTCATCGGACAAAAGCAGGATTTCGTGTGCCGCGCAGATATCCACGACGCGCCTGAATTCGGCGGGCGTCATGAGCGCTCCCGTAGGATTGTGGGGCATGTTGAGGACGACCAGTCGCACTTTTTTTCGCCCTGAGGGACGCTCAGCCCCGCATATCAGCTCTTCGAGTTCATCCGGATCGAAATGCCACCGCGCCTGGCCTTCTCTTATTTTCCACTGCAGGGTCTCCGCCCCAAGGCCCCTGGGTATCTCGATGAGAGACTGATAGCAAGGCCAGTTGACAATCACCGTATCGCCGGGTTGAACCACCGCGAGGTACAGGTTGAGGATGGCCTCTTCCGCCCNCGAATGCACGAGGATCGAGTCCGGACCGAGGCCGGGATAGAGGCGGGCTATCTTCTCCCGCAGGGTCGGGGATCCCTTCGATTCCGTATAGCCGAGCCATGTGCGCCGCAGGGAATCCAGGGTCTCTGCCGGCCGCCCGCCAAGTGCGAGCAGCTCGTCGATGGACATGCTCTCGCAGTCCGAAGTGCACAGAAGATAGCGGGCGCTGAATTCGTGGCGGGCGAAGAAGCGCTCGAGCCCAAATGCTTCAAACATGAGTATCCTCCAGAAGCCGCCGCACAATCCATGCGGCCATGAAATGTCCTGCCGTCTGGGGCACGAATGGCGTGGAGCCCTGAATTCCCCGCCGCCCCTCCCGGGGAAGCGGCTTGACGGCTGGCTCATCCGACCACACGACAGGGAAATCGAGCGATATCTGCATTTTTGAGAGCTTCTGGCGCACGGCCCGCGCCAGAGGACAGCCCTTGACCGAAGCCATCGGACCGAGCCTCAACCGTTCGGGCATGAGGCGCCCGCGGTCCCCATGCTCGAAATGAAAATGAAATCTCCGCGGCGCAGGGCGGCGATGAGGCTCGCCTTCGGGCTGAGCGAGTCGACGCAGTCGGCGTGGATGGAGCATTCGCGGGCGATAATCTCCGGAGCGGTCTCGCCCGAGAAGAAAATCTTTTCGCCCGCGATTTCGATGCCCGGGTTTATCTCGTGCGCCGCGTCGATAAAGGCCTCGGTCTTGGCCCGTCCCACATACCTTTGAAAGCCAAATGCCAGCCTGTTCAGGTTTGAAGCTTCGACGGTGTCGAAATCGACGACATGCAGGTGGCCGACTCCGGCCCTCACGAGGTCCAGCGCGCATGCCGCGCCGACACCCCCAAGTCCGTAGACCGCCACATGCGCTTCGGCCAGCGCGCGCAGGCCATGCTCGCCCACAATAATCCGGGTTCTGTCGAACAATGATCCGCCGGGGTTCGTCATACGGCATGCTCCGTCATCATCGTGCAAGAAGATACGCGTCCGAGAAGTTTTTCTCAAGGAGGGGCTCAAGTGCCTCCGGTTCGGTTCCCAGCACTCGGGCCATCTTGTCGACGACATCGACGATGTGCTCGAGTTTTGTCCATGCGAAGCCGTGCGGCGGCTGCCAGGGCGCGTCGGTCTCCGACAGGATCCTCGACCGGGGAAGGCCGGTCAGTGATTCTATCGCATGCTTCGAGTCGCGCAGCAGGGGCGTGCCGAAGGAAAAGTACGCATTGATGCCCTTTTTGAGGATCATGGTCGCCTCTTCGAGCCTGCCCGGCCAACAGTGCAAGATCACTGAAGGGACTCCGCGGAGCTCCCGGCCGTGCGCCATGAATACATCTGTCGCCTTTCGGAGATGTATGACGAGGGGCAGGCGGGCACGGACGGCGAGGCGGACCTGAAACAGGAATGCCTCGGTCTGCCGCCGGATGGCCTCGGGGTTTCTGGACAGGAGCGGTCCGTCGCCGAAAAAGTCGAAACCAGCCTCTCCGATGAACTGAATTTTCTTCCCGTCGCAGAGAGAAATGAGAAAATCCGCATTCCCCATGTCGGGGTTCTGGGGGTGAATTCCGAAGCCTGCGATGGTCGGCGGCATCTTCGCCCGGAGTGCTTCGCTCTGCAAGAACTCGGTGGGGTCGTGCGACACTGCGGCGCCACGCCAGGAGAAATGAGGAGCGTTGGACGCGAAGCCCGGCTCGCGCCCGTCCAGGTCCACCAGGTGAATGTGTGCGTCGCAGTACATGCGGTCATTTTCTCTCCCCGGCGCTCGCCGGTCAATCCGGAGAAAAATTTAAAAAAGTGGCCGCCGCCTCTTGCAAAATAAAATGCTTACCATTATATTATGTATAGCAAGATATTTTTGCAAAGGAGAAGCGATGAAAATGGTCCATATGGATATGAGGCGCGTCTGGCGCTCTGTCCTGGATCTGGCGCATGCGCGGCGCGATGCGCTCTCACCGTCTGGCCGTATGGCAGACAAACCGGGCAGGGCCTTCTCTCGGAGCAGGGGAACTTCTGTCTCCAGGGATCTGTATGGTCGCATGAATCAAGAGGCATTCGAGCTGTACAGAAAACTTTCCTTTGACAAAATGCCTCCGCTTTGAGGTGGCCGGGCAGAAATCGCCTGACAAGAGAGCGGCGCGGATGGCCTGCGGCGCGGAAGCCGGGGCCTGCGCCGAGCCGAAATGCGTGCTAAGATTACGGACAGGGAAGGTGCGATGGGCGCAGCTGAAGAACTGTACGAAAAATGGAAGAGCCAGTTCAGGAAAGGGTCTCTCGAACTCTGTGTGCTCGAGCTTCTGTCGAACCGCGGCAGAAGCTATGGCCTGGCAATTATGGAACAGCTCAACAGTGCCGGTGTCGATGTCACCGAGGGTACCCTGTATCCGCTTCTCATGCGCATGACAAAGGACGGGAGCATCGGCGCGCAGTGGGAGACCCCTGAAGTCGGGCATCCNCGCAAGTACTACGTCATCTCGGAGACAGGGCGTGCGCTCCTTGCGCAGATGCGGGAAGAATATGAAAAAAGTGCCAAGGCGCAGCGGAATCTTATGAGCGGAGGACAGGCGGTATGACGCGAGAAGCATACATCAGGATTTTGACCCAGCGGCTGGAAGGGCTCGACGAGAATTCTCTCAGGGATATTATTCTTGAAATTGAAGATCATCTCGATGGTCTTGTGCGTGAACACCCGGAAAAAAGCGCCGGGCAGATCATCGATGAGCTCGAGCCTCCCGAGTCCCTCGCGGACAGCCTGAGGGAGGCTGCGGGGCTTGGCCCCTACAGCGGGGGCGAAACGGCGGCGCCTCACGGGGATCAGGCAGATCAGCCCGAAGGCCCCTCCGGCGAAAATTCGTCCGGCTCGTCCGCAAAAATACACATTGTGATAGACGATGAAGATCTGGAAGAGACCATACGAAAGGCCTTCGACATAGCCAGAATTTTCAAGCGGAACAGGGGCGGGCAAAAGGATGAATCNATGCGGGAGGGATCCAGCGCCTCCTTTGAAATAAAGGGGACGGAGCTTGGCGGCATCCACAGGGCCTCGGTGCGTACGCGCTCTGCCGACGTGAGGGTGCTCTTTTCGAATTATGATCTTTCGGTCGATGAAGTGTCGGACGATGAGGAGCCCAGGCTCCGGATACAGTATGACGACAGCAGGGGCGTTTTGAGAATTGCCACTCTGGCGGGGCCAACGGAACCCGAGCGCATCGACCTGCGCATCCCTTCATCGGTCGATGAGCTCGAAATTTCGACACTCTCCGGAGACGTGCAGGTGGTGGACCGTGTCGGGGCGCTGTCGGTTACGACGGCCTCCGGCGATGTCGATGTCGAGACATGCGAAGGCGATGTGGAAGTGAAGACCGCTTCGGGGGACGTCAGCCTGGCCCAGTGCCAGGGGAATCTGAAGGTCACGACGGCCTCGGGCGGCATCGAGATTCAGGCGGACGACATGTGCAACGCGATCGAAGTTTCCACCGCCTCCGGCGACGTTGAGCTCATGTACCCCGATGGCTGGGACGCATCGCTCTCCATATCGACCGTTTCGGGCGAGATCGAGCACGACGGCGTATCGGTGGGAAGGGGAATGGGGCAGATCGGGAATGGTCTTGTGCCTGTAAAAATTTCCACTGTCTCGGGGGATATTCAGATACAGAAGGAAGAATAAAAATCGCGCCGGCCTTGAGAGCCGGCGCGCCTCGGCAACAGAGAGGGCCGCGATCGCCGCGGCCCCTTTTTATCACAGATATCCGATGGCCTTGGCTTTTTCGGTGAGGCTTTCCCTGAAATTGGGATGCGCCACCGAAATGAGCTCGCGCGCACGTTCGCGCACGGTTTTGCCGCGCAGACTGGCAATGCCGAATTCGGTCACCACATAGTCCACAAAGCTCCGGTGCAGGGTTACGGCGGTGCCTTCCGTCAGCATCGGCACAATGGTGGAGACGGTGCCGTTCTTTGCGGTGCTGTAGCAGGCGATGATGCTCCTGCCTTTGCCGTCGAAGCCTTCGACTGCGCCCTCTGAGGTGTCGGACTGGCCGCCGGTGCCTGAATACTGCACGGGCCCAAGGCTCTCGCTCGCGATCTGGCCCGTGAGATCGGCCATCAGGCAGGTGTTGACCGACACCATTTTCGAGTTCTGGGACACGACCGCCGGACTGTTCACCCATTTGCCCCGCATGAATTCGACCGCGACATTGTCGTCGAGCCAGTCGTACAGCTTGCGCGAGCCCATGGCGAAGGTGGCGACGAGTTTGCCTTTGTGGAATGCCTTGGCCGTGTTGGTGACGACTCCCATCTCGTAGAGCTCCATCATCGAATCGACGATCATTTCCGTATGGACGCCGAGGTTCTTCTTGTCCCGCAGCGCGAGGGCGGCGGCGTTCGGGATGCCTCCGATGCCGAGCTGGATGGTCGAGCCGTCTTCGACGAGCTCGCCGATGTATCTGCCGATGGCGAGGTCTGTTTCGCTGGGCTGGGGAGAGGGAAGTTCCGGAACGGTCTGCTCATACTCGACAAAATAATCCACGTGGGAGACATGCAGGTGGGTGTCGCCGAAGGTCCGCGGCAGAAGCGGATTCACTTCCAGAATCACGAGGTCTGCGTTCTCCAGAATATCTTTTTCGTAGGTGATCCCGAGGGAGAGCGACACGAAGCCGTGCTTGTCCGGCGGGGTACAGGTTCCGAAGAAGATATGGGGCTTGCGCGCGAAGATAAAATCGGTGGCGGAGCGGTGGAGCATGTTGGGCACGTAGGTGACCGTGCCCGTGTTGTTCTTCAGGGCTGCCCTGGACCCGGGAGCATGAAACCAGCTCGCAAGTTCGAAGTGGCCCTTCATCTCAGGCTTCATATAAAAGCCGTATGGTTTCAGTGTAAGGCAGGAGAATACGCGCACATTCTCGACGCCGTCAGCCACCGTATGGAACTGATCCATGCAGCCCTGCGGCTCGGATGCGCACATCGCCACGACGATATTGTCGTTGCTCTTGATTTTCGAGACCGCCTCGGGGATGGAAATAAGTCTGCGCTTATACTCATCCTGTAAATTCATAGTACCCCCTAATCTTATAATGAATTCTTTGAATTGACTGTTCTGCGCTCAGAGCCTTAGGAGCGAAGCGCCGACCGCGAGCCCTGCCCCGGAGGCGACGAGGACGACCAGGTCCCCTTTCTTTATGCGCCCCGCCTGAATGGCCTCGTGGAGGGCCATCGGGATGCAGCCCGATCCCGTATAGCCATAGCGGTCCATCACCATCGTGGTCTTCTCGAGCGGCTCCCCGAGGGCTTCCATCACCCGTTCGATCACCGATTTGTTGATCTGCGTGAACAGATAGTGGTTCACTGCGGATTGTGGCAGGCCCGCTTTTTCGAGGAGACGCAGCACGAGCGGAGGCCAGAGCTTGACGTTTCTGTCCCCCGGCAGCCTCTGAAGGAGCTGCAGGCCGTATTCTCCCGAATCGAGGCGGTCGTGTGTGACGGGCAGTTTTGTTCCGCCGGCATAGACACCGACAAAATTCCACTGGGTACCATCGGTGACAAAGGCGCCGTCGATGTATCCCGAGCTGCCCTCCTCCCGGCGCTCGAGCACGACGGCTCCGGCACCGTCGGCGAAGATGGACCACCCAAAGGCGTCGCCGTCGCGGATATAGGCGGGCATGTTGTATACTCCCACGACGACCGCATAGCGGAGGCTTGAGTCGGTGACGATGTGCCGCGCGGCCGCATCGAGGGCTTCGACAAAACTCGCGCAGGAAGCGCCCACGTCGAAGGATTTCGCGTCTGTCTCGCCGCCCTGGAGCCGCCCCTGGAGGACGATCGCCGTCGCAGGCGAGATGTATTCGGGAGTGTCCGTTGCGACAATGAAAAGCCCGACATCCTTTGGGGCGACGCCGGCAGCCTCGAGGGCGCAGCGGGCCGCCTTCTCTGCGAAGTCGGCAGTGCTTTCCTGCAGCCCGGAAAGACGCGCGATGTGTCTTCTTTTGATGCCAATCTTGGTCTCCTGGCGCTCGGCATCGAATTCCACACCGGTCAGTTTTTTGAGCGTCGCATTGTCGATCGGTTCCCCGGGAGCGTAGAGTCCTGTACCGACGATCACTGCCTTTGGCATATGTTCCTCCATTTATTGTTCGTTGTCGCCCAGCCCGTGCATATACAGTTGTCCCATTTCCTCGATGGCCTGACGGGCGATTTCCGGAGAATTGTCGAAAATGACTTCGATGCCGAGATAGTGGGCCACCCCCAGCATGAATTCTATGCAGGTCGTCGAATCGCAGGTGAGGGAAGAATCTTCCCGCTTGAGATAGCCTCTGTGGAAGGCGTCGTAGTAATCCCGCACTTCGTTCGGGAGCACAAATTCCGCTTCGCGCACGATGTTGTAGCAGTAGCGGTCCATCGAGAGGAAAAGGATGAAGAGCCACAGTCCGCGCATTTCACGCTCAACCGGGTTGAGGCCGCTTCCAAGGTTCAGGCTGATGAAATGGCGCGCATCCCTCCCTACCGAACGGATAACTTCCTTATAAAATGATTCTTTGCTTTCGAAGTAGCGGTAGAAGGAACCGATGGCCAGACCTGCATGTAGGGCTACTTCGTGAATGTTGGTCTCGAAGTAACCCTTTTCGCCGAAGAGTTTTCGGCCCTCGGCGAGCAGGAGATACCTGCTGTCCGGCCAGAGCTCGATGGGGAGCGGGGTGATCGATGTGGAGAATATCCGGTCGGCATTGATGGGCTGTGCCTTCAGTAACCCCTTACTTAGAATCGTCACAAGCGCATCGGTCTGCACGGGAATCTGGTGCAGTGCTGCGCGGATGCTCGCGAATCTCAGTCCGGCGAGCGCGAAGAGGTACTCCGTGATCGAAGGGGTCCTTCCAAAGACTATCTGAAAGGCCTGCCGGTAGACGTCTTTGAGTTTTCGCTCGTATTCGAAGAGCCGGTACTGTCCTTCCCGGAACACGCGCACGAGAGGAGTGTGGACTTGAGAGAAGTTGTAGATAATACCGACGAAGTTCGGCAATCTCTGGGACGGCTCCATGCCGGCCAGGGGCTTGAGCGCTCGCTCGATCTGACGCACGACATGATCCAGAATCGCACAGAATATCTCCTCTTTGTTCTTGAAATACCGGTAGAATGCTCCGTTGGAAAGGCCGGCGGACCGGCAGATCTCTGCTACCGATACTATGCCGTACCACTTTGTGGAGAAAAGAGTTACCGCGCTGTCTATGAGCGCCTGTCGCGTATCTGAACTCATCATTGACCTTCGAAGTGAGAGACGATTCACTTCTTACGTGTCTTCAGTATAACCTCGCTTTTTCATATGCGCAAGTGAAAATTTTAAGAAAATGAACGGGCGGGTCGCCCGCCTGGGCGAATTATATTATTTATTATAATATAATAATTAATAGCAAGCGCAACATATTTGTGACATTTCGTATTAAAAAAATACAGATTTCCTCTTGACGAATAGCGAAAACCGTTCAACAATAATGTGAGAGATGGTTCATCTATTGCGCGCTGATGGGAGAGGGTGATGCACGTAGGAATTGCGGGTATTGGGCTTTACATACCGAAACATTACAAGACTGCAGCGGACCTGGCAAAAGAGACGGCCGTGCCGGAGGATGTCATTGCTCTCAAATTCGGCATTAAGCAGAAACCGGTCGCGGGGCCGGAGGAGCCGACAAGCTACATGGGACTGATGGCTGCGCAGGCGGCGCTCGAGGATGCGGGCACAAAGGCAGAGGACATCGACCTCCTGATCTGGTGCGGCGCCCAGCACAAGGACTATCCCTGCTGGCTCGCTGGTCTCTATGTGGCGAACGAGCTCGACGCAACCCGCGCATGGAGCTTCGATATGGAAGCGATGTGCGGCTCGATGATGGCCGCCATCGACGTGGCCAAGTCGCTCATGATAGCCCGCGATGACCTGAATACGGTCCTTCTTGTCTCAGGATACCGGAACAACGATCTGATCGACCCCGCATACCCGGCGACGCGGTTCATGATGGACATCGGCTCGGGGGGATCGGCCTGCGTGCTCAAAAAGAATCTTGGGCGGAACGTCGTGCTCTCTTCGGCTTTTAAGGGCGACGGTTCCCTCTCGGAGATGTGCATGGTGCCCGTGCTCGGCTCGAAAGCCTGGCCGCCCAAGCCGGAGGATGCACAGCATGCATCATTCATCGTGCCCGATGAACAGGCGTTCAAGCAGAAGCTCGGCGATGTCACGATGCCGAACTTCTACGCGGTCATCCGCGAATCGATGCGGAAGAGCGGCTTTGGCGATCAGGGCATCGATTACCTTGCAATTCTTCACTTCAAGCGGAGTGCGCATCTGGCGGCACTTCAGGAGCTGGGTCTGAGGGAGGATCAGTCGACCTATCTCGAAGACTATGGGCACCTGGGGCAGAACGACCAGCTTCTGTCGATAAAGCTGGGCTTGGAGACGGGCAAGATACGCGAAGGCAGCAGGATCGTGATGGTGGGGGCGGGGCTCGGTTTTGTGTGGGCGAGCACCGTCGTGCAGTGGGGAGCCTGGCAGGAGAGCGCAGAGAGCTGAAGAAGTTTCTGGCGCATGACTGCTGGCATGGATTAAGGTTACTGCCGGCCGGGCTCGTCCTGGCCGGACAATAAAAAGGCCGCAGCCTTAAGGGGCGGTTTATGGGAGGCATTCATGAAAAAAAGAATGATGTTAGCACTGGCAGTGCTCGCGCTTATCGCGGGCAGTGCATATGCGCAAGGCACCATCAAGATCGGTGGCATCTGGACGCTGGCCGATATCACGGGCAAGCAGGGCAGTGCCGCTGCTCAGCTGGCGGTGGATGAGATCAACGCCGCGGGCGGTGTGCTCGGCAAAAAGCTCGAGCTCATCGTCGTCGACGATGAAGGCAAGGCCGATAAGGCCGCGGCGGCCGTCGAAAAACTGGCCACCGTGGACAAGGTCGATGTCTTTGTGGGCGGCATGGCCTCCGGCGCCGAGCTCGGCAAGATTCCGGCGTTCAAGAAATACAACAAGGTGGTCATGTCGACCGGCGCCGCGGGCAGCGCAACTGTCGAGAAAGCGCTCGGCCCGAGCCCCGACTCGGATTTCTATTTCCACCTCCATCCATGGGATTACAACCAGGGTGCTTCCTACGCCGAGGGCTGGGATGCGATCCAGAAGAAGTATCCGAACATCCAGATAAAGAAGATCTTCCTGGCATATGAGGAAGGCGCATTCGGCAAGTCCTCATGGGACGCGACGAAGATCCTCTTCGGCTCCGACAAGCGCTATACCATCGACGGCGCTTCGTTCAAGAGCGCACTCTTGGGCGGAGGCGACTACACCGCAGTGCTCGAAGCAGCGAAGGCCTTCAAGCCCGACCTCTTCCTCTGGGCTGGCTACGACGCCGATGCTCTTCCCCTTCTCGAGCAGTCCAAGGCGATGAAGTTCAGCCCCGGCATCTACCTCGGAGCGCCTCCCGGATGGCCCATCGACTTCGGTGCATCCAAGCTTTCTCCGAATGTCATGCTCTACGGCATGTGGTCGACGGCGATGAACAACAACAATCCGTCGAGCGCAAAGTTCTTCAAGAACTACGTGGCCAAATACAAGGAAGAGCCGGCGACCTACTTTGCGCCTCTGGCCTATTCCGCGGTGTTCATTCTTGCCGACGGCATCAAGGCGGCAGGGACGACCGAGACTGCCGCGCTTGTAAAGGCCCTCGAGGCGACAAAGTACGCCTCTCCGCTCGGCGAGACCATCACCTTCACCCCTTCCACCATCATCAAGCACCAGGGTATTACCCGCCAGAAGATTCTCCAGTGGCAGAATGGTGATCAGCAGGTCATTTGGCCCTTCGAAGCCGCGACTGCTGTGCCGGTGTATCCGTTCCCCGCGTGGAAGTAACTTCATAAAAAGTTTTGAAGTCCGCCGTAGGATGGCGCAGCATGCGCCGACCTGCGGCGGCATAGTTTAGACAATACAGAACATACAGGCAGTCAAGATGGTAGTAAAACGACGTACAGCGATCATCGCCGCGCTGAGTATTGCCGCGGTGGTAGCGCTCATTCTGTGGAAACCAACGGTTCTCATTTACGGATTGCAGGCCGCTGGCCTCTATGCGGCTGTCGCCATCCCGATGGGGCTGGTCCTTGGCATTGTCCATATCGTGAATCTCGCCCATGGCGAGTTTATGATGGTTGCAGCATATGCCGCATATTTCGGGTGCAAGGCTCTGGGTATGGACCCTCTGCTGGCGATAATCCCTACGGCAATTGTTACTGCGATCTTCGGCTGGGTCATGTTCCAACTGACGATTCGGAGGGCGCTCAAGGCCCCGGAACTGAATCAACTCATCCTCACCTTTGGACTTGCGATTGCATTTACTCAGGCCATAAACCTCATCTTTACTTCTCAGACCTACAAGATGCCCCTCGATTATGTCTCCGCATCCATGGATATCGGCGACATAACGTTTGGGGTATGGTCTTTCGTCTTTGTGGCCGTAGCGATCGTATTCGCGTATGGGCTCAAATTTTTCCTTACGAAAACGATGACCGGCAAAGCGGCGGTCGCGGTCGGCCAGAATCCGCGGGGTGCCGCGATTGTCGGCATAGATGTCTATCGGACCTATGGTTTTGTCTTTGCGCTCGCTCTGGCGCTCGTCGGCGCCATGGGGGCGCTTTTCCTCACGAAGTCGGCCATTTTCCCCAGCGTCGGCTCCCCCTTCACCATGAAGAGTTTCTGTCTCATCGCAATGGCCGGTATTGGCAATATACCCGGGATACTCGGCGCAAGCGTGCTTTTGGGGGTCGCGGAAAATTTCCTGCGCGCATTCCGCCCCACTCGGGATTGGGCAGAGATTGTGTTCTTTGTTCTGATCATCGTCGTGATCCTGGCGCGCTCCCTGAAAGGAAGGAAGTCATGAACCGCAACGTATCCCGAATTTTTGCGGCGCTCTTTGGAGTACTCGCAGTCACGCTGCCCTTCTTCGCCGGAGATTATCCGCTGCAGGTCGCGCGCAACATCATGATGTACATGGCTCTGGCAATCACCTGGGACATGCTGCTCCGCTCGGGGCAGATTTCCTTCGGCATAGCCGGTCTCTTCGGCATTGGGGCCTATGCGGCGATCCTCGGTGTCATCCGCGCGGGGATGCCCGCCTGGTTTTCGATACTGTTCGCGGCGATCTTTTCGGGGGTTGTCGCCTTCGTCATCGGATTCCTCATCCTGCGTCTGAGGGCGATGTATTTTTCGATTGTCACGCTCGCCCTCGGAGAGATTTTCAGGATCGTAATCCACAATCTCCACGATTTTACCGGTGGCCCTGAGGGCGTGGTCATTCAGAAGGGCGTCATCTTCGGAGGCGACGCCGACAGACTGTACTGGCTCGTACTCGCAGGTCTGGCGGTGGCCGTAGCGGCCTCCTACTGGTTTGAGAAGAGCAAGATCCACTTTGCGCTCACCGCGATCCGCAACAATGAGGTTTCGGCAAAATCTTCGGGGATAGACATATTCCGCTGGCTGCTGCTGGCTTTTGTCGTCACCTCCGCCATCCAGGGCCTGCTGGGCGGCATTTTTGTCCAGTCCTACGGATTTGCCACGCCGGACACGGTGTTCAGCGCCGATTTTACCCTCCTGCCTCTCGCGATGGCCCTCTTGGGCGGAGTATACAGCACGACGGGGCCGATCTTCGGCGCGGTCCTTCTCGGCCTGGTCTCCGAGTGGCTCAAGCTGAAAATACCGTATGGCCACCTCGTGGTGTACGGCATCATCATCGTCATTGTCATACTCTTCATGCCCCAGGGCTTGGGACAGCTTGTGCGGCGTACNCGCGCACAAGGCCGACGGGAGGAGCGCATGATCAAGCTTAAAACCGAAAACCTCACGAGGCGTTTCCTGGGCCTTGTCGCAGTGAACAAGGTCTCATTCTCGATGGACGAGGGGGAGATTCTGGGCATTATAGGCCCGAACGGTGCCGGAAAGACGACCTTCATAAATCTCATCTCGGGAATCATCATGCCGACCGAAGGGCTCATTGAATACAAGGGCGAGGATATCACCTACATGCCGGCGCATGAGCGCGCCCGGCTGGGGATAGCCAGGACCTATCAGCTGATCCATCCCCTGGAGAATCTCACGCTGATAGAGAATGTCATGGTTGGGTCCATCTTTGCGAAGGGCCATGGCCTGAGAGAGGCCCGCCACAAGGCCGAGGCACTGTGCCATGAGCTTGGCCTTGCGGGTCTGGAAAGGGACACGAGCCGCCTCACCATTCTTGAGGTCAAAAAAATGGAGATTGCGAGGGCGCTCGCCAATGAACCGGAAGTGCTGTTTCTGGATGAAGTCATGGCCGGGCTCAACGCGGACGAGACGAAGGACCTCATTGCGATGGTGCAGAGAATAGCCCTGGAGCGGCACCTCGCGGTGGGCGTGGTCGAGCATGTCATGGGCGTTATCCGGGAACTGACGCACCGGGTGATCGTGCTTGAGGCCGGCGAGCTGATCGCGGAGGGCAAGTACGAAGAAGTATCCAAGAACCCGCGCGTTGTCGAAGCCTATCTGGGGGGAGGAGCCGCCTGATGCTCAAAATACAGAATCTGGATTGCGGCTATGGCCGAATGAAGGTGATCGATGGAGTGGATTTTGAAGTCGGCGCCGAATCCGTAGGACTGTTCGGCCCCAACGGAGCGGGAAAGTCGACCCTGATCAGCGCCATCATGGGCATGGTGAAGCCGTGGAAGGGCAGCATCGAACTCGACGGCAGGAGAATAGAGGGCACTGACACATATGCCATCGCGAGGATGGGGGTGGCCCTTGTGCCGCAGGAGAGGGAACTCTTCCCCGGCATGTCCGTGGAGGACAACCTCATGCTCGGCGCCGCATACATTCCCCATGCAAAGGATCACATTCCCGATCAGATGGAACAGGTATTCTCGCTCTTTCCCATACTGAAGGAGAGGCGCACGCAGTATGCCGGCACCATGTCCGGCGGCCAGCAGCGAATGCTGGCCATCGGGCGGGCGCTCATGTCGAAACCCAGGCTCCTTATTCTCGATGAACCATCGCTCGGCCTCCAGCCGTCGATCGTCGCAGAGGTGTTCGAGGTGCTGAAAAGGCTGAAGAGCTCGGTCTCGATCCTGGTCACCGAGCAGAATGTGCGCGAAAGCCTGAGGGCTATCGACCGCGGGTATGTGCTCGAAAACGGCCGCATCGTGCTGGAGGACAGCGCGGAAGGGCTCAAGACAAACCCGTATGTCATCAAATCGTACCTGGGATTGTGAGGGAGTATCGCAATGGCGGAGACGATGGTCAATGGCGTCCGGATTGCCTACGAGCTCTCCGGAGAGCTCGATGTCGGCATCCCGAAGGCGCCGATTATCCTGTTAAACGGCGTCGCGATGTCGATTTCGCACTGGAAGCAGATGATCGCGGCGCTGCCTGCCGGAACGCGCTGCCTGTGCCACGATTTTCGGGGGCAGACTCTCAGCGGCAAACCCGCGGGGCCGTATTCGCTCGCCATGCATGCCGGGGACCTCGCTGCTCTCATGGACGCCCTGCACATGGAGAAGGGGCACATCGTGGGGACTTCCTACGGCTCAGAGGTGGCGATGGAATTCGCGCTTCTGTATCCGGAGCGGTGCGCATCGCTCGTGCTGATCGACGGAGTGAGCGAACTCGATCCGGTCCTGGAGGCGGCGGTATCTTCGTGGATGGAATCTGCCCAAAAAGACGCCCGCCTGTTCTATAAGACAATGCTTCCCTGGACCTATTCCCCGAACTATATCGCCGCCCACAGAGACATGCTGGCAGCGCGGGAAGAGGGAGTCGCAGCTCTGCCGGCGGAATGGTTCTCAGCCTTCGTCGAACTCTGCAAGGCTTTCCTGAAGATCGATCTGACACCGAGACTGAAGTACATCCAGTGTCCCACAACGGTGGTCGTCGGGGAGAAGGACATTCTCAAGCACAGGGGCTTTTCGGAGATCATCGCCCGGAACATACCGGGCGCGGTGATGCACGTCATTCCAGATGCAGGCCACGCGGTGGTGATCGAGCAGCCTGCGGTGAGTGCGGAGGGAATATGGAAAGCGGTTTCGCTGAGGTGAATGGGGTTTCGCTGTCCTTCATCAGGGAGGGCTCCGGAGAGCCCGTGGTCTATGTCCACGGCAACACCGGTTCTTCGGCCTGGTTCCAACTCGTGATGGACCTGCCGGGCTGCAGTGCCGTCGCGCTCGATATGCCCAATTTCGGTCTCTCCTCGCCCCTCGACGGCGACATCAGCATCCAGCGCTATGCGGCCTATGTCGCCGGCTTTATGGATCTACAGGGGCTGAAGGAAGCGGTCGTGGTGGGCCATTCGCTGGGGGGCTGCATCGTGCAGGCTCTCGCCCTCGACCGGCCGGACCTTGTGAAAGCCATGGTTCTCGTCGATTCGGGAGCGCCGGACGGTCTTCTGACGCCCAGAGACCGCTATCCAGCCATCGAGTTCATGAGGACCAGTCGGACGGTACTCGAACAGGCCCTTAAGGCGGTCGCCCCCACGCTCAAGGACGAGGCTTTGTTCGGGGCGCTCGTCGATGACGCACAGAAGATGGCCGTTCCCGCGTGGATCGGCAACGCGGAGGCACTTTCGAACTTCGATGTCTCCGCCAGGTGCGCCGAATACCAGGGACAGGTCCTGGTGATCCGGGGAACTTTCGACCCGATCATCACCGACGAGATGGCTCAGGAGACGGCGAGGGCCTACCCTCATGCCCGGCTTGTGACGCTGGAAGGAGTGGGGCATTCGGTCATCGTCGAGAACCCCGCCCTCTTCCTGCAGATTTTCGGGAATTTCCTCGCCGAACACGGCATCTGTAAAAGATAAATCCATACAAACTCGGAGAGTACTCTCAAGGAGGCACTTTCATGGCAAAAGTCAGCATTATCGGCGCCTACAATACTCAGTTCGGAAATTTCGTGAAGAAGAACAAAGAGACGGGCGAAGTCACCGACCTCAGGTCGGTCTACGATCTCATGCTCGAAGCGGGCAGGGGAGCGATCGCCGACGCAGGCATCGACCCGAATGATATCGACGGTGTCTGGGTGGGTTCGTGCGCTCCGGGGATGTTCGCCAATCAGGAGCATCTTGCGGCCTTCGCGCCCGAAATCGCCCCGGAGGCGCTGCGCTTCAAGCCGATGAACCGCGTCGAAGACGCCTGTTCGTCCGGCTCGGTTGCAGTGTACAACGCCCTGTATGCGCTGGAATCGGGGCGGGCGAAGATCGCGCTCGTGCTCGGCATCGAGAAAATGAATCTCCTCGATACGAAGGGCGTGACCCACGGGCTCGCCACCTGTTCCTACTGGCCGGAGGAAGGGGCCAAGGGGTATACCTTCCCGGGCCTGTTCGCCGAATATGCCAAGGGATATGCCGCCCAGTACGGGTTGGACCGGGAACTGCTCGCGAAGATGCTCGCCTCGGTGTCGGCGCTCAATTACCGCAACGGCGTCGACAACCCTCTCGCGCACTTCGGCAAGGGCGGCGTCGCGGACCGACTCGGCCTCATGACGGCAGAGGCGATTCTTGCGCTTCCCGAGGAGAAAAACCCCGTGATCGCCGACCCGCTGCGGCTGCACGACTGCTCGCTCGTCACCGACGGCGCCGCCGCGCTCGTGCTCGTCCGCGACGACCTTCCGCTCGCCAAATCCGAAAAGGCGGTCAGGGTGGCGGGCATCGCCCAGGTCAACGAGCGCCTCCCCATCTCGGTGCGCCCCAACATGTACGAACTCATGGCCGGCAAGCGCGCGGTGCAGCAGGCATTCTCGGAGGCCGGCATCACGATCGCGGATGTCGACCTGGCCGAAGTTCACGACTGCTTTACGATCAATCAGCTTTTGAGCACCGAGGCGCTCGGCCTCTCCGCCGACGGCCGCGCCGGCTACGATTACATGGAAGGCCGATTCACCCGCGAGGACGAGCACTGCCCGATCAACCTCTCCGGAGGCCTCAAGGCGAAGGGACACCCCGTGGGCGCGACGGGCGTCTCGATGCACGCCCTCATCTACAAGCAGCTCGCCGGCCAGCCCATCGGCGCCGTCCCTGCGAAGAAGCGCCCGGCAGTCGGCGTCATCTTCAATGTCGGCGGCTCGAGCGTCACAAACTGCGTCACGGTGTTGAGAAAAGAATAGGGTGGAAAAAAGTCGCCCGGCGGGGCGAAGACTCATGGTGGAGAAGGGAGAGGGCGCAACGGAGGCGCCCTCTCTTCTATATTTTGGCGCTCTGGCGCTTGACTTTCTTCGTGGTCGTCATCTCGAGGGGCTCGTGCAGAAGGTGCGTGCGGGTGATTTTCTGATAGGGCCGCAGCTTTTGATTCACCTCGGTGATGATGTCCTGGATGCGCGCCTCAATCTGATGTGGCTCCAGGCGGTTTTGGGAGATCCAGTCCTGATTCGGATAGACGAGGGCCTCGATCTCCTCCGCAACCGATTTGCCTTCGGGGTTGTAGCCGCGCACAAGGATCTGGTCGATCTCGTCGTAGAGCTGGAACTCGTTCTCTATCTCTTCGGGATAGACGTTCTTGCCGCCCTCGGTGACGATGAGATTCTTGATTCTCCCCGCAAGATAGAGATAATTCTCCTTGTCCAGCTTGCCCAGGTCGCCAGTGCTGAGCCAGCCGTCCTGGGAGAGCACTTGGGCCGTCTCTGCGGGCATCTTGTAATAGCCCTGCATCACCATGGGCCCGCGGACGACGATCTCTCCGATGCCGTCTTCGTTGGGGTTTTCGATGCGCATTTCGACCTCGGGGAGGATTTTACCGACGGAAGTCTCCTTATAGTGTTCGACAGGGTTGAGGGTGAGTATCGGCGATGCCTCCGTGAGCCCGTAACCCTGGACAAAGTCGATGCCAAGTTCGTTGTATTGCCGGAAGATCTTCGGATCGAGGGGCCCGCCGCCCGAAATGCAGATCCGGATCGAAGACAGGCTCGCTTTTTCCAGCACCGAACGGAACAGGCTTTTGCCCCGATTGACGCGCGTCACCTTCTTGATAAGCCCCGAGATGGCCATCAGAGTCCGGATCAGCGCGTAGGTAAAGATACCTTTTTCCTTTACGCCTTTCATGATGCCGGCGAGAAGCTTGTTGAACAGCATGGGCACGCCGAGGAACATCGTCACCTTCGCCTCTTTCAGGTCCGAGAGGATCTGCTTGACGACCATGCGCTTGCCGAAGACCACCTCGGCGCCGACCGAGAACGTTTCGATGAACACCGCGAGCATCGTGTATGAATGGTGGATCGGCAGCAGCGCGTAGAACACGTCCTGGTAAAAAATGTTGAGATTGGCCTGTGCGAGGAAGCAATCCGAAACGAAGTTCTCGTGGCTCAGCACCACGCCTTTGGGGACGCCCGTNNGGGTGCCCGAGGTGAAGAGAATGGCGGCATTGCTCTTCACGTCCACCGATGGACGCTCAAACGTGGAGCCNNTTTGAGGCGGGGCCATATCGTAGATATATTTCCCGGCACCCTTTGCAAGGGCGAAGCAGGGCATCTCGGGGAACTCTTTCTGAATCTCCCCGAATTTNNTTTCTTCGTCGACGAATGCCACAGTCGCATCCCCGGCCTTTATCAGGGTGATGATCTCCTGCGTCGGCAGCTGATAGTCGATGGGGACGACGACGGCTCCCGCATACAGGACGGCGAGAAACCCAATTGCCCACTCCGGTGAATTCTTTCCCGTCAGCGCAACGTGGGTTCCTTCCTTCACGCCGATGGAGTTCAGGTGGGCCGCAACATCTACGATGCGGGAACGGGCCTCCTTATAGGTCAGGCTCACCCTCTGCGGGCTGTACACCGTGAAACAGGGCCTCTCGGGGAACCGCTCTGTGGTGATGTCGAAGAGCTGGGGAAGCGTCGGCCATTTGTCTGAAAACACTCGACCTCGATATGCCTCGAGGAATTTCCNAGGTTCTGTCTCTCTCATGGCCGTTATTATGCAGCAAGAACAAGGGTGATGAAAAGTGGGCGGGGCGATTTTCTTGAACTATCGCCCCCTTCCCGGCAAGCGCGCTTTTTGCGCTATTCTTTTGTGCACTTTCTGTTCATTCTGGAGGAGAACATGAAATCGGTGGAGCTTTCCAAGGCCTATGANCCAAAGTCGTTCGAACAGCGCGTGTACGAGATGTGGAAGAGCGAGGGCCATTTTCAGCCGAAAGTAGACAGGCAGAAGAAGCCCTTTACCATCGTAATTCCTCCTCCCAATGTAACCGGTGTCCTCCACTTGGGACATGCGCTCGACAACAGTCTGCAGGACATACAGATACGGTACAGGCGCATGAAGGGCATCCCCACGCTCTGGCTGCCCGCNACCGACCATGCGGGCATCGCCACGCAGAACGTGGTGGAGCGGAAATTGCGAAAGGAAGGCCGCAGCCGGGAGTCTCTGGGGCGCGAAGCCTTCGTCGAAGAGACCTGGAAGGTGGCAAAGGAACACCGGGCCTTCATCGATACGCAGCTCGCCCGCATCGGAGCGAGTGTCGACTGGAGCCGGGAGCGGTTCACGCTGGACGAAGGGCTGTCGAAGGCCGTCCGCGAAGTGTTCGTGNNGACGCTGTACGAGCGCAATCTGATCTATCGCGGCGAATACCTGGTGAACTGGTGCCCCTCGTGCGGGACCGCCCTCTCGGACGATGAGGTCGAGCACGAGGATGAGCCGGGCGCGCTGTGGCACATCTGGTATGAGCTCGTCGACGGCCCCTGTCCCGAATGGCCGAGCGGCAGGATCGAGATCGCGACCTCGCGCCCGGAGACGCTGCTGGGCGATACAGCCGTGGCGGCGCATCCGAACGATTCCCGCTACGCGGGGCTCATCGGCAAGGCCGTGCGGCTGCCGCTGACAGACCGCATCATCCCCATCATCGCGGACAGCTATGTCGACCCCGAATTCGGCACGGGGCTCGTGAAGATTACCCCGGCCNNCCACGACCCGAACGATTTTCTGGTCGGACAGCGCCATGGTCTTGAGCGCATCAATATTCTCAATCCCGACGGCACCCTTTCCTCTGCANNGGTACCTGAAAAATACCGGGGCATGAAGGTGCTCGACGCGCGGAAAGCCGTCCTCGCCGACCTCGAGGCCCTCGGTCTTCTCAGGAGCGAGGAAAAGACCACGCACGCGGTGGGGCACTGCTACCGCTGCCACACCGTCATCGAACCCTATCTTTCGAAACAGTGGTTTGTGCGCATGAAGCCCCTCGCCGACAAGGCCCTCAAGGCCTGGCAGGACGGCGACGTCGTCTTTTTCCCCAGAAAGTGGGAGCACACCTACAGGCACTGGCTCGAGAATATCCGCGACTGGTGTATTTCCCGTCAGCTCTGGTGGGGGCACCGCATTCCGGTGTTCTACTGCAGGGACTGCGGTGCCATGATGGTGAGCCGCGAGGATCCGACAGTGTGCACCCAGTGCGGTTCCAGCAATATCTACCAGGATGAAGACGTGCTCGACACCTGGTTTTCGAGCTGGCTCTGGCCTTTCAGCACGCTGGGCTGGCCCAAGGATACCGCGGACCTCCGGTATTTCTATCCCACAAGCGCCCTCGTGACGGGCTACGACATCATCTTCTTCTGGGTGGCCCGCATGATTNNTATGGCCGGCATGGAGTTCACCGGGCAGAGCCCCTTCAGGGAAGTCTGCATCCACGGCCTCATACGCGACAAGCAGGGCCGGAAGATGTCCAAGAGTCTCGGCAATGGCATCGACCCCCTCGATATCGTCGAGGAGTACGGCGCCGACGCCCTCAAGTTCACGCTCGCCTACAACTGCGCCGCGGGCCAGGACATCCTCCTCGACCGCGAGAGCTTTAAGATGNNGGGCAGCAAATTCGCCAACAAAGTGTGGAACGCCTCGCGCTACATCCTCATGAATCTTGAGGGGCGCAGCTACCTCGCGGAGGGCGAGCTGGCATACAACGATACCGACCGGTGGATACTCCACAGGCTCAACGAGGCCGCCCGCGCCGTGAGCCAGGCCCTCGAATCCTGGCGATTCAACGATGCCGCACAGGCCGCGTATTCTTATTTCTGNGATGATTTCTGCGACTGGTATATCGAGGCGTCCAAACTCTCGACAAAATCCGGCGACGAAAGAGAGAAAGACCGGGCCACGACAGTGCTCCTCAAANNCGTGCTCGATGCGTCGCTGAGGCTCCTGCACCCCTTCCTCCCCTTCGTGACCGAAGAGATCTACGGCATGCTCCCCAATGCCGAAGGNAGGCTCATCTCNGCCAGCTANCCCGAATGGACCGTCGCACGGGAATCGCCCGAGATCCAGGCGCATTTCGAGGCACTGAAAGAGATCGTCACGCTCGTGCGCACCCTGAGGTCCGAATTCNNCCAGATTTCACCCGAGGCCTCCATTCCCCTCAGCCTCGTCTTCGACGGCGGCTACGCCCACGCGGCATTCATTCGGAGNCATGCGGCGCTCATAAGCCTGCTCACCGGGGCTTCCTCGGTGTCGACAGGCTCGGCAGCNGGCGCGGCCCGCGAAGGCTCCGTCTCGCTTGCGGGCAATGGCGTGACCATCCACGTGCAGGTGCGCGGACTGCTCGACATCGCCAGGCTCGTCGAGCGCCTTTCGAAAGAGGCGGAGAAAGAGAAGGCCTACACTGCAAAACTCGAATCCAAGCTTTCAAATGGCGCATTTCTTTCTTCCGCTCCGCCTGATATCATAGAGAAGGAGAAAGACAAGCTTGCGGTCTCCAGGACGAAGGCCGCCAAGCTCGATCTGTATATTCGGGAGCTTTCATGAATTCAGGAGAGAATGGTCCCCAGAGCGCGGTGCTTCGCTTCGACCGTCTCACCATGGACAAGGCCGCCATGCTGCGCCTCAAGCGCATGCATCTTGCGCCCTATATTCAGCTGGCGACCCTCCTCATCGGCAAGCCCAGGCGAAGCGGCGGCAACATGTTCAGGCACCAGCTCGACACTATGGCCATCCTCATGGACTATGGCTATATCGATTCCGTGCTGCTCAAGGCCTCTCTCATCCACGACCTGCTCGAGGACGCTCCCGAAACGGATCCCGACAGCATTCTCTCGATCGACGACGAGGCTGTCGATGTCTATAAGCTTGTGCTCGAAGTGACCAGGCGGCCGGTCGAGAACAAGGCGGAGTTTCTCACGCGCATCCGCGATTACGGATCGATGCGCGCCAGGGTGCTCAAAAGCGCCGACCGCATTTCGAACATGATCAGCCTCGGCTACGTGACCGATGACGTCTTTGTCCGCCGATACACCGATGAGACGGAACAGTACGTGTTTCCGATCGCCGAGAGGGCCGACGAGCGCATGCTCGCGGAGCTGCAGGAGCTGGTCGCCACCCGGCGCGAATACCTGCGGAACAGAATCGAAATCTAGTGCCAATTACGGAGGAACAAAAAATGAGTTGGACCATGGAGATGGTCGCCGCAGCGATCGATCATACGCTGCTGAAAGCCACAGCGACGGAGGATCAGGTAAAAGCGCTGTGTTCGGAAGCCAGACAGTACAAATTCAAGGCTGTCTGCATCAATCCGTATTGGGTCCCGGCCTGCGCCAGAGAGCTCGCCGGTTCCGAAGTGCTGATTGCGACCGTGGTCGGTTTTCCCCTCGGGGCGAACAGCACGGCCGTCAAAGTGGAAGAGGCGCGCCGCGCGGTCGCTGAGGGCGCCCGCGAAGTCGATATGGTGATCAATATCGGGCGCGCGAAGGCGGGGGACTGGAATTCGGTCCGCGAGGATATCGCCGCGGTGGTGAAGGCCTCGAAGCCCGCCATCGTCAAGGCAATTATCGAGACCTGCTATCTGACGCAGGAAGAGAAGATCGCCGCGTGCAGGGCGGCGGTGGCGGCGGGGGCAGCCTTCGTGAAGACGAGCACAGGCTTTGGCACCGGGGGCGCGACGGTGGAGGATGTCCGGCTCATGAAGGAGACTGTGGGCGACGCAGCCCTCGTGAAAGCTTCCGGCGGCATCAAGACCTATGAGGACGCACTTGCCATGCTTGAGGCNGGCGCGTCGCGCATCGGAGCCTCGGCGGGCGTCGCGATTATGCACGAGGCCGAATTATTGGCCTGAAATAATGCCCGAATAGTCCTCCAAGTTGCAAAATTCTTATTGACAATCTGCGGGCACCGCTTTACCATTTACCTTACTTAGTGCGATAGATTGGCATAATCTTCGCGTATCATTTAGAGAGAGCGATCCTTAAAAGGAGGAAAGCATGAAAAAAGCACTATTAGTGCTTGTCGTCGCTGCACTCATCGCGGCGCCAGTGTTTGCCCAGTTCAAAGTCGGCCTCGTCACCGACATTGGTGGTATCGATGACAAGTCCTTCAACCAGGGCACCTGGGAAGGCATCGTCCGCTTCGCGCAGGATTTCAAGCTTGCGAAAAACAATTACAAGTATCTGCAGTCCGGTGCAGAGGCAGATTATGTCCCGAACCTTTCGACATTTGCGGATGAAGGCCTGAGCCTCATCATCGCCCCCGGATTCCTCTTCGAGCAGTCAATGACACAGGTTGCGAAGAACTATCCGACCCGCAAGTTCCTCATCATCGACACCGTCGTGAATCTGCCGAACGTCGTCTCGGCCGGATTTGCCGAGCATGAAGGCTCCTTCCTCGTCGGCGTCGCGGCAGCACTCAAGGCGAAGGCCGATGGAAAGAACATCGTCGGCTTCCTTGGCGGCATGCAGTTCCCGCTCATCGAGAAATTCCAGGCCGGTTTCGAGCAGGGCGTCAAGGCCGTCTATCCGGATTGCAAGATCCTCGTAGACTATGCGGGCGACTTCGCAGCCCCGGATAAAGGTCAGGCTCTCGCCCAGAAACAGTACAACGCTGGCGCCTACATCATCTACCACGCTGCGGGCGGCACGGGCAACGGCCTCATCAAGGAAGCCAAAGAGCGCACCCAGAAGGGCGATATCCGCTGGGCGATCGGCGTCGACAAGGATCAGTACAACGACGGCATCTACAGCGGAACCAAGTCGGCGGTCCTCACCTCGATGATGAAGCGTGTCGACGTGGCTGCCTACGATGTCTGCAAGCTGACCATGGACGGGAAGTTCCCCGGTGGACAGATTCTCACATTCACCGTGGCGAACAAGGGCGTCGGCATCCCCGAACAGAACCCCAACCTCTCCGCCGACATCATTGCGAAGGTCAAGGAGTACGAAGCGTTGATCGCCTCCGGCAAGCTCAAGGTTTCGGAAGTTCCGGCAAAGTAAGCGCATGAACGCCTAGATTTCAGTGTTAAAATAGGGCTGTCCAAAATGGGCAGCCCTATATTTTTAATCATTTCCTAACACAAATCAGAAAATCTATTAATTTGGCCCGAATATTCTCTGCTCGTACATCGTGAAAGGCGGGCATGGCGCACGCGATTGCGTCGCCTGTTGTGCCTCACGAATGAAAACGATGTGGAGGAAAACGCNATGAAACGAAATGCAGTTTCGAAGAGTCTGGTTCTGCTGGCTCTGTTTGCCGTCGGACTGACAAGCGCGCTTGGCGCACAGACACTCTTGGGCTCCGGCGCGACGTTCCCTGCTCCGGCCTATACCAAGATGTTCGATGAATACTACAAACTGACCGGCGTCAGAGTGAATTACCAGGGTATCGGATCCTCGGGCGGCCTCAAGAATATTCAGGATCGCGTCGTCGATTTCGGCGGGACCGATTCGTTCATCAAGGATGGAGACTTCAGCAAGTATCCTGGTGCAGTCGTCCACATCCCACGGTGAATCGGCGCAATCGTCGTCACCTANCACCTCCCCGGCACCCCCAAACTCAGGTTCACCAGCGACGTGGTGGCCAACATCTACCTGGGCAAAATCACGAGGTGGAACGACAAGGCCATTGCCGACCTCAATCCCAATGTCAAGCTCCCCAGCCTCGCGATCATGCCTGTGTACCGCTCTGACGGTTCTGGGACGACCTTCAATTTCACCGCCTATCTGAGCGCAGTGAGCGCCGAATGGAAGTCCAAGGTCGGCAATGCGAACTCCGTGAGCTGGCCTGTCGGACAGGGCGCCGCGCAGAATGCCGGCGTCGCGGGCGTGGTCAAGCAGACTCAGGGCACTATCGGCTATGTCGAGCTGGCCTATGCCAACCAGAACAGCATGCCAGTCGCCACGATAAAGAATTCGAGCGGAAACTGGATTGATCCGAGTCTCGCATCGACCTCAGCGGCCGCTGCAGGAGCCTTCCCCGCCGACACCCGCATCGTTCTCGTCAACCCCGATGCGAGAGAAGGCTATCCCATCAGCTCCCTGACCTGGCTTGTCGTCTACCGCGAGCAGAACTATGGCAACCGCTCCCGCGAACAGGCTGAGCAGCTTGCGAAGCTTCTCTGGTGGATGATCCACGACGGCCAGCAGTATGTGACCGCCCTCGATTACGCGACCCTTCCTCCGCCCGCAGTGAAGGCTGCCGAGGCCATCGTCAAGAGCATCACCTACAATGGCCAGGCTCTGGTAAAGTAGCAATGTAACTCCGGTTGCGGGCCAGGCTCCAATGGTAAGACAGCGCTGGCCCGCATTGACTTTGAAAGGCATATATGTTTTGGTTTCTGAAACATGAATGACAGAAGGTTTAATGTCCTGCTCAGTTTTGCAGCTCTGGTCATCGTTTTTATCTTCGCAGGATTTTTGTTTACTCTTGTAGTGCAATCCCTTCCAGCGGCAAAGCAGGAAGGGGCTGCATTCTTGTATGGATCGGAATGGAATCCGGTTACGACCCGCTTCGGCGCCCTGCCTTTTATAATCGGCACTTTGATGACCTCGGCCATCGCTCTTGTCATTGCAATTCCCCTGTCGCTCAGCGCGGGGATAGTGATGGGCGAGTATGTCAATTCGGGCTGGGTTCGCTCCGTACTGAACACGCTCATCAATGTGCTGGCCTCAATTCCGTCGGTCGTGTTTGGCCTGTGGGGGATTGAGGTCGTGATTCCGCTGGTAAGGAAGCTCGCGCTGCTGGTGGGCGCTCCTCCCTATGGAGCGGGCATCCTCTCGGCTTCCCTTGTGCTCGCGATCATGATCATACCCTACATGTCCTCGATGACCCGCGAGGCGCTCGTCAATGTTCCCGCAGGCCTGAGGGAGGGCGCCTTCGCCCTCGGGCTCACAAAGCAGGAGGTCGTCACGGGCATTGCCCTGCCTTTTGCGAAGAAAAGCATATTCGCCGGCATCCTGCTTTCGCTCGGGCGCGCGCTCGGCGAGACCATGGCGGTGACCATGCTGATCGGCAACGCGACGCGAATTCCGAAATCGCTGTTTTCGCTCGGGAATACGCTGGCGAGTGTCATCGCCTCACAGTTCAACGAGGCTGCAAGCGAGGTTCACCGCTCGGCCATGATGGGGCTCGCCCTGATTCTTCTCGTCATCACCATGATAGCGGGCTGGTTTGGAAGAACGCTGATGAGCAAGGGAATGGGCGCCTATGGAAAATAATGTTTTTGCCGGCCAATACAAGGGCCGAAAAAGAAAGGACATTCTTTTCAGGGTTGCAGTGCTGGTGCCCGCCGGCATTGTGGTTGCCCTGCTGTTTCTCATCATGGCCCAGGTTGTGGTGAACGGCGGCAAGGCGCTCAATCTCGATTTCTTTTTCCAGCAGCAGAAACCCTTTGGCGAAGTGGGCGGGGGCATCGTACAGGCAATCGCCGGTACGCTCATGGTGCTGGCCGTCGCGATTGTCATAGCGCTGCCCTTTTCCCTGCTCACTAGTCTCTATCTGTATGAACACAAGGGCTCGAAGAGGGCCGAGGGGCTCTTGAACGTGGTCAACACCCTCCAGGGCATCCCCTCCATCGTCATAGGCGTCGTCATCTACACCTGGGTTGTCGTGCCCCTGAGGACCTTCTCAGCGTTCGCCGGCGGCATTGCACTTTCGATCGTCATGTTGCCGCTCATGATCAGCATGATAAAAGAATCGCTCGACATGGTGCCGGTTTCGTACCTGGAGGCTGCGCTCGCGCTTGGGGTTCCCCGCTGGCGCGCGGTCGTCGAGATCGTTGTGCCCGCAGCCGCTTCCGGGATACTGGAGGCGACGGGCCTTGGAATCGCGCGCGCCACGGGCGAGACCGCCCCCCTCATCTTCACCTCTTTCGGCAACCCCTTTCTCAGCCTGAACTTCGGGGACCTGTCTCGGCGCTCCCCCTGGTGATCTATGAATACATCAAGAGCCCCTACGACGACTGGCACCAGAAGGCCTGGGGCGCGGCCCTGCTCCTCGTCCTTTTCGTGTTGAGCCTCAATCTCTTTATCGGGACAAGAAAAAAGCGATAGTCTTTCCTCTCTGGCGAAAAGAAACATGGTGTGATATACTCATTTTTCATATCTAATGTAGTTCTATCTTAATCCAGGGGGTTGTAGGTGTCGTACATCGTAGAGATGCTTCACATCACGAAGGATTTCCCCGGAATCAGAGCAAACGACGATATCACGCTTCAGATCGAAGAGCGGTCGATACACGCTCTTTTGGGCGAAAATGGTGCCGGAAAATCCACACTGATGAGCATTCTGTTTGGCCTGTATCAGCCGGACAGCGGCTCAATCCGAGTACGGGGCAAGGAGGTCAAGATCAGCGACCCGAATGTCGCAACCTCGCTCGGCATAGGCATGGTTCATCAGCATTTCAAGCTCGTACACAACTTTACGGTGACAGAGAATATTATCCTCGGGATGGAGCCGCACAGGGGGCCGGTCCTCGACATCCGCGCCGCGGAACAGAAAGTCGCGGAGATTTCGAAACTCTATGGATTGGCGGTCGATCCGCGTGCGAAGATTGAGGACATTTCGGTCAGCATGCAGCAGCGCGTCGAGATACTCAAGATGCTCTATCGCGATGCGGAGATTCTCATTTTTGACGAGCCCACGGCTGTCCTCACTCCCCAGGAGATCCACGAGCTCATGCAGATCATGAGGAGGCTGGTGGAGGAGGGCAAGACCATTCTGCTCATCACGCACAAGCTCAAGGAGATTAAGGCAGTTGCGGATATATGCACCGTCCTGCGGCGGGGCAAGCTTGTCAGCACGGTGCCTGTCGCGGACACCGACGAAGAGAGAATGGCCGAGATGATGGTCGGCCGCCAGGTCAGTTTTCATGTCGACAAGACACCCGCAAGGCCGGGCGATGAGCTTCTGCGCATCGAAGAGCTCAATGTAAAGAACCTAAAAGGAGTGCTTGGCGTCAAAAATCTCTCGCTGACGGTGCACGCAGGCGAAGTCTTGGGCCTCTGCGGCATCGACGGCAACGGACAGGCGGAGCTGGTGTACGCGATCACCGGGCTGACCAAGGTCGAATCCGGTAAAATCTTCTTGAAGGATAAGGACATAACGCATCTTTCGATCAAAGAGAGGGCAGATCTCGGTCTCGGGCACATTCCCGAAGACCGCCAGAAATACGGACTTGTGCTCGATTTCACGCTTGGAGAGAACTTTATCATTCACAATTACTATGAAAAGCCTTTTGCCAGTCACGGAGTTTTGAGGAAAAAGGCGATTCTCGACAATGCCAGGAGGCTTATCCAGGAATTCGACGTGCGCTCCGGCCAGGGAGCTCTGACTCCGACGCGGGCCATGTCCGGCGGCAACCAGCAGAAGGCCATCGTCGCGCGCGAAATCGATCGCTCGCCCGACGTCTTCGTGGTGGTTCAGCCGACGCGCGGTCTCGATGTCGGCGCCATCGAATATATCCACAAGCGGATCATCGAAGAACGCGACAAGAACAAGGCGATCCTTCTTGTCTCCCTGGAACTCGACGAGATCATGGATATTTCCGACCGGATCGCGGTGATCTGCAACGGTGAAATTGTGGGCACAGTGGATGCGGCGGCGACCAATGAGAACGAGCTCGGCCTCATGATGTCCGGCGCGCTCCGCAAGACCCACAGTGAGGCCCAGGCCTGAACGGAGGAGAATCGATGACAGCAAGGAAAGAAAAAATTGTGCTTCCGCTCATCGCGGTGCTCTTGGGATTTGTGCTGGGCTCACTCATCGTCATACTCACGGGACGTTCGCCGCTGTCGATGTACGCAGCGATCGTCAAGGGATTTTCCGGCATCGACATTGTAAACGGACAGCCCATCAACACCCGCTACATCGGCGAATTCATAATTCAGGCCATGCCGATCATCCTCACGGGGCTTTCTTTCGCGTTTGCGTCGCGGACCGGGCTTTTCAGCATCGGCGCTGAGGGCCAGCTCATGGTCGGCTCGATCGCGGCGACGACGGTTGCGCTTCTTCTGCAGGCACCCAAGGCGGTCCACCTGCCGCTCGTCCTGCTCGCCGGGATTCTGGGCGGAGCTCTTTGGGGTGCCATACCGGGCTTTCTGAAGGCCCGCTACAATGTGCACGAAGTGGTCGTCACCATCATGATGAACTACATAGCCTTGCATTTCAACAATTTTGTCATTCTGCACATCTTCGGCAGTTTCGACAGGGTCAAGACTGCGCCATTCCCCGAGACGGCCCTGCTCAAGTCGCCGTTTCTGGAAAGCATCACCCGGCAGTCGCGCCTCAACTGGGGATTTATTCCGGTCATTCTTGCCGTAGTGATATTTTCTTTTATCATCAACAAGACGACCTTCGGCTATTCACTGCGCGCCGTCGGTTACAACAAAGAGGCCGCCCGCTGTGCCGGCATGAGGGTCAGCCGCAACATCGTCGCGTCCATGGCGATTGCAGGCGCCTTTGCGGGCCTCGCGGGCGCGGTGATCACCGTCGGAACCTTCAATTTCGGCCGCGTCATCCAGGCCGCGGAAGGCTACGGCTTCGACGGCATCGCGGTTGCGCTGGTCGGGGGCAACGAGGCTACAGGTATCCTGCTGGCCGGCCTGCTGTTCGGAGGCCTCAAGGCCGCCCAGCCACTGATGCAGTCCCAGGGGATTCCGCGCGAGATCGCGGGCATCATCCAGGCCTCCATCGTGCTCTTCGTCGCGATGAAGTTCGGTATCAAGATGATTCTCGACAAATTCGAACGCAAGCAGGCACCCACGACGGAAGGGGATCGCGTATGACTTTCGAACTTTTTCTCCAGATGTTTCCCATCGCGCTCATGTTTTCGGCGCCCATCATTTTGACCGCGCTCGGCGGGCTCTTCAGCGAGCGCTCCGGCATCGTCAATATCGCGCTCGAGGGTATCATGATGGTCGGGGCCTTTACGGGGGCCACGGTGACCGTGCTTTTGGAGAATGTAACGCCTGCGGCCGCCTGGTACGGCTTACTCGCCGGCCTCTTGTCGGGCGTCGTGTTCAGCATTCTCCATGCGGTCGCGAGCATCAATCTCAAGGCCGACCAGGTCATATCGGGGACCGCGCTCAACATTCTCGCCAGCGGACTCACCGTGTATCTCTGCCAGATTATCTTCCATCAGCAGAGGACGCGCGCCTTTTCCAACGGCATCCAGAAATTCAGCGTGCCCGGCCTGAGCAAGATTCCCGTGCTCGGCCGCATGCTCTTCGATCAGGTGTATCCGACCTTTTATATCGCGATTGCGATGGTGCTCATAACCTGGTTTGTCGTGTACAAGACACCGCTCGGGCTGCGGATGCGCTCCTGCGGAGAGCATCCGCAGGCAGCCGCCAGCATGGGCATCAACGTCGCGAAGATGCGCTATTTCGGCGTGCTCGTCTCGGGAGCGCTCGGCGGGCTCGGCGGAGCGGTCATGGTGCTCACCGCCGATATTCAGTACACCCTCGTATCGATTCACGGCACGGGCTTCATCGCGCTCGCCTCGCTGGTCTTCGGAAAGTGGAATCCCTTCGGCGTGCTCGGGGCGGGGCTCTTCTTCGGTTTTTCCACCGCGCTCTCGTTCTACGCAAAGGATATCAACTTTCTCGCCGGTCTGCCCGGCGAATTTTTCTATATTTTGCCCTATCTGCTCACCATCATCGCGCTCCTCTTCTTTGCGGGCAAATCGGTCGGGCCGAAGGCGTCGGGCCAAATCTACGATTCGGGCAAACGCTGATACCGATAATGCCGTATGCTGCGGGGTTTTGACTCATTCAGACATGAATTGGCCGAGAGGCTGAGGGCGCGCGGCGCAGTGCAGTCTCCGCGCTGGCCCGAATTCGAACACCGGCTCGATGCCGAGCTCGAGCGGCTCACCGGGCTTTTATTCGAGCTCTATGGCGACAGGCCCGATTTTGCCTACTGGGTCGAGAATCTCGTGTATGGCGCGTTTGAAGCTTTTGAGAATCGCCCGGCATGGCTCAGAAAGCGGGACCGAACTTTTCTTCCCGAGAATGGCTGGTACCTTGCGCAGGACGTCGTGGGCGCCGTGTGCTATGTGGACCGCTGGGCCGGGACTTTCCGCGGCATAGGCGAGCGCATTCCCTACCTGAAGGAGCTCGGCGTCAAATACCTGCACCTGATGCCTTTTTTCAAGTCTCCCGAGGCCGAGAACGACGGCGGCTACGCGGTTTCGAGCTACAGGGAGACCGCCCCCGCGCTCGGGAGCATGGCGGACCTCGCCGCGCTCGCCCGGCTTCTGGCGGAGGAGGGCATCGCCCTCGTCGCGGATTTCGTCTTCAACCACACTTCGGACGAGCACGAGTGGGCCCTTGCCGCCAAGTCGGGCAGTGCGGACTACCGCGACTTCTATCTCACCTTTTCCGATTTTCGGGAGCCCGAGGAATACAGCCGAACGCTGAGGGATATCTTCCCGGAGTCCCGGCGAGGCTCCTTTACCTGGAATGAGGAGATGCAGCGCTGGGTGTGGACGACCTTTCATTCCTACCAGTGGGACCTGAACTACCGTAATCCCGCCGTGTTCAACGCCATGGCGGGAGAGATGCTGGCGCTCGCGAACCGGGGAGTGGCCGTCCTGAGGCTCGACGCGGTGGCCTTCATCAGGAAAGAAAAAGGCACAGCCTGCGAAAACCTTCCTCAGGCCCACACCATCATCCGAGCCTTCCAGTCCGTGGCGCGGCTCGCCTGCCCTTCGCTTTTGTTCAAGTCCGAGGCCATCGTGCACCCCGATTACATCGCCCGCTACATCGACCTGCACGAATGTCAGCTCTCCTACAACCCCCTTTTGATGGCCGAGCTCTGGGAAGCCGCCGCGACCAAGGAAGTCCGCCTTCTCGCGTACTCGATGAAAAAACGCCACCATCTGCCGCCGGGCTGCGCCTGGGTCAATTACCTCCGCTGCCACGACGACATCGGCTGGACCTTCGCGGATGAAGATGCGGCCGCGCTCGGCATCAGGGGCTTTGATCACCGCCAGTTCCTGAACCGCTTTTATCTCGGGGAATTCCCCGGCAGCTTCGCGCGGGGTCTCAAGTTTCAATACAACCCCCTGACCCATGACATGCGCATATGCGGCACGGCCGCCTCGCTTGCGGGCATCGAGCGCGACATGGGCCGCGATCCGGGCAAGGACAGGGAGACGGCGCTGCGGCGCTTTTTGCTTCTGTACGGGATAGTGTTTGCGGCGGGCGGCCTGCCGCTCATATATCTCGGCGACGAACTCGGCATGGAGAACGATCCCGACTGGGACAGAGACCCCGCCCACGCCGGAGATTCCCGCTGGGTGCACCGGCCGCTTTTTCAGAAGGCGCTGTTTGAGGAGCGCCACGATCCCTCTACGGTGACGGGGCGCATATTCGCCCGGTTCAGAAGAATGATCCAGATCAGGGCGGCGCATGCTGTTTTTGCCGTGCAGGATGTCCAGGTGATCGAGAGCGGACATCCGTCCGTGCTGATGTTCAGAAAGGTGTCAGAAGACGCGAGCCTTGCAGTGCTGGGCAATTTCGGCGAGCAGGCGGCAGGGGTATCGCCGGATGCCTGGCATTCCCTCTTTGAGGCTATGGCTGCTCCGGAGGCGGTCGACCTTCTGTCGGACAGGGTTTTTGTCCCGGAGCAGGCGCCTGAGCTCCTGCCCTGCGAACTTCTGTGGCTCTCTGTGCCCCGCGGAGGGCACCCTCAATAGAGAAGTCAAAAGAATTTTTATCGATGGCTTTCCCTTTATGTCTGTTATATAATTAATTATATTTTAATATACGGGATAGGATTTAGGGGTGAAACAAGAATGATCGATATAAATACTCTCCAAAAATATTCGCTTTTCGGAGGCGTGACGTGCGAGCAGATAGAGAAGATCAAGCCTCTTTTAGGAACGAAGCACTTCGAGGCCGGAGAATGCCCTCAGATTGAAGGCCAGCCCAACGACAAAATTTATTTCATCCTCAGCGGCGAGGTCGAGGTCATCAAACAGGGCGTTGTCATCGCACGCCTCAGGGAAGGCGAAACCTTTGGCGAAATGGAGCTCCTCGATATCATGCCGAGCATCGCGACAATCCGGGCCGCGACNCCCCTCGAAGTAGTCACGATCTCCAACCGGGCCCTCTACGACATCTCCAAGCTCGACCTCAAGACATTCTCGATGGTCGTGATGAACCTCGCGCGTGACCTCTCGCGGCGCCTGCGCCGCATGGACGAGCTCGCATGCGGAGAGGTGAAGGTCACTTAAGCGGATTGTCGTTTGCCGGAGACGGGCATCGAACCCGCACGCCGCTTGCGCAGCAAGGGATTTTAAGTCCCTGGTGTCTACCAATTCCACCACCCCGGCACTGCGAAATCAAATTTTAGTCGAGGGGCGTACAGGCGTCAAGGACAGCCAGGGTGCCGTGCCGCAAGGCCCGCGGACTCAAAGCCCGAAAATGCGCTCGAGAAAGCGCGCCACGCCATCCTCATCGACCGATTCGGTGACGAAGGGAACTTCCGCCTGAATGGACGCGTGCGAGTTGCCCATCGCAACGCCGGCCTTCACGGCCTTGAGCATTTCGAGGTCGTTCTCCGCGTCGCCGAAGGCCACGGCTTCGTCGAGAGTGCCGTCAAAATAGCGGAGGCACTCTTCGAGGCCGCGGCGTTTGCTGACGCCGCTCGCCATGATTTCGAGCATCGTCTCGTGCGAGAAGGCTGTCTCGAGGAGGCCGTCCGCGCTGTTTACGATTTCTTCGCGCATGGAGAGCAGTGTTTCATGGGGGCCGATCGCCAGAAATTTCTGGATGCTCTCGCCGGCGAGTGAGTCGAAACTCTGCCGGAGCCCTCTGACGCCGGACCGTTTTTCGTAGAAATCCACCATGGCCGACGGGTGCTCGTATATCCACTGGTCGCCGGCATAACAGCAGAAGAGGAGCTCATGGCCCGCATGGTGTCGTCCGGCGGCGGCGAGGGCGGGGAGCGCCTGCTCCGGGATGTGGTGGGCGGCGATTCTCGTGCCGTGGGGACCGTAGATGTCCGCCCCGTTGGTGCACACGAATGCGTCAGGCTCAAAAGCGCCCCTGAGAAAACCATGCGCCGCCGCATAGATGCGGCCCGTCGCGATGATGAGTTTCTTCCCTTGCCTCTGCAGGCGGTTCAGCGTCTGCACCACGCGGGGGGAGAGCTGATATCCCTCGTCGAGAATGGTTCCGTCCATGTCCATCGCGATGAACCGGAGTTCTGCGGAGTCGAGTGTTTTCGGGTCTGCCATGGGGCGATGATATACCAAAGCGGAAAAATGGTCATTATGGCGAGGGTTTACACACTCCCCTTAACCCGGCACAATAAGTGCACATGACTCGGAACGACAGCGCGGACACCTATATCATCGAAGGAGCCGACCTCATTCTTCCCGATGCGATCATGCCCCATGCAACCCTTGCGGTGCGAGAAGGGAGAATTGCGCATATTCTCGCGGAGCACGAGCTGTCGTCTCCTCTCGACCTGCCCGATCCGGCGTTCGAGAGGGCGCCCCTCATCCATGCTGCGGATGCCTTTGTCGCGCCCTCGCTCGTCGAGATGCACGTGCACGGCTGCGGCAGATGGGGTTTTGAGCGGATCGCCGGGCACGAGGAGCTTCTGGACGCCGCGGGATTTCTGGAGGAAAGAGGAGTGGGGTGCTTTGTCCCGACCATTCTCTGGGACGAGCGGGCGCTCTCTTCGCTCGTCGCTGCGATCCTGGCCAGCGGTCTTCCCCGCGGGGCACTTCCGGGCATCTATCTGGAAGGCCCCTTTGTCAACCCTGCGAAGCGGGGCGGCATCCAGCCCGAGAATATAAGGCCCGCTGACCCCTCTCTTGCGCGGAAAATTCTCGATGCGGCGCAGGGGCTTCTGAAGATCACCACACTCGCGCCGGAGCTGGAGGGCATCGGGCCGATCTACCGGATCTTTCAGGGCGCGGGCGTGCTCGTTTCGCTCGGCCATTCGGATGCGACGCTGCGATCCATCGCCATTCCCGGGCACCCGTACTCGATGACTCACCTCTTCAACGCGATGAGGGGGATCGACCACCGGGATGGGGGCCTCGCGAACCTCGCCTTTTCGCAGTCCCCGGATTATGTGGAGGTGAACGGGGACGGCATTCACGTGAATGCGACCTGCCTTCAGCTCAGTGCCCGCGCCATCCCGAGCGATTCGCTCATTCTGATTTCCGACGCGGTCATCGGGGCCGGCCTGCCGCAGGGGACCTATCGCTACTTTGAGCACGATGTCGTCTCGACGGAGCGCGGCGTAAGGTACGCCGATACGAATGTCCTCATGGGCTCGAACAGGCTGGGAATGGATATCGTGCGGAATTTTACCTCTCAGGCCGGAGTTCCCCTGTGGCAGGCCGTGCGCGCGATGTCCCTGGTTCCGCGCAGGGCACTCGGGACGGCGAAGGATTTTGGCTCGATCGAAATCGGGAAGTTTGCCGATATATTTATATGGGATAAAGAGATGAAAATCGCAACGCGGCCCTCGGCCCTGCTCGACGGCGGGCCACATCGGGGGTCGAAAGCGCAAAAGAGGAAATAGACATGGATCATCGTGGTACAACAGCCTGGGTCAATCTCTCCGCGATCCGCTCGAATTACCGCCGCCTCGCCGAACTGGCCAAGGGGAGCGCCGTCTGTCCCGTGATAAAGGCCGACGCCTACGGCCACGGCGCGCTCGCGGTCGCGCATGCGCTCGAACGGGAGGGCGCGCCGTACTGCGCGGTCGCCCTGGCCAAGGAAGCGCTCGAGCTGAGGGAGTCGGGTATTCAGATGCCCCTTCTCGTGTTCGGCGTGCCCGAGCATTCCTGGTCTTCCATCGCCATAAGGCTCGGCTGCGCGCAGACAATCTATACCGAAGAGCACGTGCGCATCCTCGCCTCCGCTGCCAAAAGCGTGGGCAAGCGCGCAAAGGCGCACATAAAAGTCGACACGGGCATGAACCGCCAGGGACTTCTCCCGACCAAAGTGAAGGCCTTCGCAGGACTTCTGGCCGACTATCCGGAGATCGCGGTGGAAGGCATCTACTCGCATTTTGCAGACGCCGACAGCTCCGACCCCACATTTACGAATCTGCAGATGGAGCGGTTCACGGCTGCGCTCGCCGAGTTCAGGCAGGCCGGCATCGTGCCGAAATACCGCCATATCGCGAACAGCGCGGGTATTCTCTTTCATCCAGGGACTATGCTCGACATGGTGAGGCCGGGGATTCTGCTCTATGGCCTCAGCCCTGCGCCCGGACTTGGTCTCCCCGCGGGGTTTGAGCCTGCACTGACGCTCACCACGAGCATCGTGAATGTCAAGGAAGTGCCGGCGGGAGAGAGCATCAGCTACGGCCGCATCTTCACGACGAAGCGCCGCAGCAGGATCGGCCTTTTGCCGATCGGGTACGCCGATGGCTATCCGCGCGCCCTCTCGAATCGGGCTACAGTGCTGATTCGCGGCATGCGGGCTCCTGTCGTCGGCCGCGTGTGCATGGATATGACGATGGTCGACCTCACCGGCATACCCGGGGCCCGGGCGGGCGATGAGGTTGTCGTCTTTGGNGGGCGGAATCTTCCCGTTTCGGAGATATCGGATTTGCTCTCCACAATCGATTATGAGGTTGTCTGCATGATTTCGAAGCGCGTGCCCCGCGTCCATATCGACGAGAGTCCCCAGGAGGATTGAATTCCATGGCGAGTCGCAGCATACCGACAGGCTTTCACGCCCATAAATACCATGCGCTCGGCAACGATTATCTTGTCGTCGATCCGGAAGAGTTCGAGCCTTCTCTCTCGGTGAACGCGATCTCCGCGCTCTGCGACAGGAACCGCGGTCTCGGCTCCGATGGCATACTGTACGGGCCGCTTCCTCCGGCGGATGATTCTCCCTCCGCAGAATCTGCGGCCTTTTCGCTGCGCATTTTCAATCCCGACGGCTCGGAGGCCGAAAAGTCGGGCAACGGTCTCAGAATCTTTGCCCTCTACCTGTACGAGAGCGGTCGCGTCGACGAAGCCCCCTTTCGCGTCATGACAAAGGGCGGCCCGGTCGAATGCCGGATCCTGCCGGGAGAGGGCGGGGAGCGCTCGATCACCGTGGCCATGGGAAAAGCTCAATTCCTGCAGGGGAGCCTCTCCCTGTCCTTCGAGGGAGTGGAATACCGCGCCGTTCGGGTATCGATGGGGAATCCTCACTGCGTACTCATGGGCCCGTCCCCTTCGCCCGAAATGGCAAGGCATATAGGACCTCTCGTGGAAAGGCATCCGGATTTTCCGAACCGAACCAACGTGCAATTTCTCGAGGTGCTCGATCGAAACAACATCCGCATCGAAATCTGGGAACGGGGGGCGGGATACACGCTCGCGAGCGGCACTTCATCCTGCGCCGCCGCAGCCGCGGCGAAGCACCTCGGTCTCATCGGCGATGTCGTCACGGTTCACATGCCGGGAGGCTCGCTGGAAATTGATATGCGACAGGAGAATATAAAGATGACCGGCCCCGCGGTGCGCACTTTCGACGCGCTGTTTTCTCCTCATACTCTGGGCATGGCGCGCGAACAATGACAGGGGCGCCGGAAAAGGAGACCTCCATGAGCGATCTTTTGAACACCATATTCTCCGAGGCTCGCGCCCTTGGGGGCTGGCTCGTCGATACGCGGCGCGCCCTGCACCGCATCCCCGAGCCGGGCAATGAAGAGAATGAGACTTCGAGGGCAATCCGCGCAGAACTCGACGAGCTCCATATTCCCTACGCACAGATCGGAACGGCGGTGGTGGGGCTGCTTGAGGGCAACCAGCACGGCCGGTGCATTGCGCTCCGCGCGGACATGGATGCGCTGCCCATCGAGGAGCCTGCGGATCGCCACTATGTCTCGCTCCATCGCGGATATATGCACGCGTGCGGGCACGACGCGCATATGACAGTCGCCCTTGGAGTCGCGAGACTGCTCTCTGCGCACCGGCAGGATTTCGCCGGTTCCGTGAAGTTTCTTTTTCAGCCTGCCGAAGAGACGACGGGCGGGGCCAAGCCCATGATCGAGGCAGGCTGCCTCGAGAACCCCCATGTGGATTTTGTGCTCGGGCTCCATGTTGCCCCCGACAGGCCCGCAGGTCACGTCGAGGTCAAGCCGGGCCCCTTCTACGGCGCCTCCGACAACCTCGGTATCGTCATACGGGGCAAGAGCTCCCACGCGGCGTATCCCGAGCAGGGAATCGACGCCATCGTCGTCTCCGCCGCGGTCATCCAGGCGCTGCAGACCCTTGTGTCGCGCTCGATATCGGCGCTCGACAGCGCCGTCATCACCATCGGAAAAATTCAGGGNGGAACGCGGAACAACATCGTCGCCGACGAGGTGACGCTCACCGGCACCATCCGGACACTGTCGGAAGATGTCCGCCGTTTCATATGTTCCAGAGTCACTGAGGTCTGCACGCAGACCGCCGTCGCCTTTGGAGCCTCCTGCGAAGTGCAGATCCATCCGAGCTATCCTGTGCTGGTCAACGACGAACAGGCGACGGAGCTCGTCAGGAATACGGCCATAGACCTTCTTGGAGAGTCCAATGTGCATCTCCGCGAGAAGCCTTCTCTCGGTGTCGAGGACTTTGCCTATTATCTGAGAGAGAGGCCGGGAACCTTCTGGCACCTCGGATGCGGGAGACCGGGGGCCTCCTCGCCTCTTCATTCGCCCAACTTCGATATCGACGAGGCCTGTCTGCCTGTCGGCGTGGCGGTGCAGGCGGCCTCGGCGCTCAGATACCTCCAGGAGAAACCATGATGGAGAGTGCCGCTGGCTTGAATATGCATCCAATCCATTCTATATTAATTAATAAGATGAGAAGTCGGCTTGTTGCGTTGGTGGTCGTTCTTTTTCTGGGAGCTTCGGCATTCGCCCTCACGAATGGCAGCATTGTCATCTCGGGTATTGTTCCGCAATCGGTGTACCTCTCGGTCTCTTCAAATCAGATAAATCTGAGGGCAAATCAGGATTCGGAATCGCCAGTCTCGGTGACCATGTTGACCGTGTGGAGCTCAGGCCATTGGGCGATCTCCGTTGAGTCGAAGAACACGGGCTATCTTCTGAACCCGTCGGACCCGCAGGCACGACTTCGTTATTTATTCACTCTGGGAATACTCACCCAGGAGCCTCAGGGCCTCGGGTCTCCGTGGACAAGTGAGGTTCAGTCTTCTACCTCAAAGGCAGGCCTGGCCCTTCCCCTCTCCATTCTCCTTCAAACAGGAGGACAGATGATCGGCGAGGGCCTCTATGAAGATTTGCTCACAATAAACATAAAGCAGTTTTAACCGACACGGAGGGAGGCCGCATCCACCAGAGCCCCGAAGGGGGCGAAAAAGGCCGGGTATCGCAGGAAGAGGCCTTCGGGATGAAACTGCAGGGCCAGGGCAAAGCGCCCGTCTTTTGCTTCAAGGGCCTCGATGATGCCATCCTGGCTGCGGGCCGTCACCTTAAAGTCTTCTGCCGGCTCTTCGACGGCCTGATGATGCAGGCTGTTGACAAGGAGCGCCCCGGGTGCGAAGAGCGCGGAGAGAAGGCTGTCTTTTTCGATTTCAATATGATGGCAGAGCTCATCGTGAGGAATTGCGGGGTTGTGGAGCAGGGCCTCTGCATTGCTCCGCTCTATGTCCTGAATGAGGGTCCCCCCGCGCGCAACATTCATGAGCTGGCAGCCCCTGCAGATGCCGAGCATCGGGAGCCCGGCATCCCAGGCACGGTTGCAGAGCTCGATTTCCCATTCATCGCGCTGCGTATCCCAGGTCCCCAATCCGGGGAGAGGTTCTCTGCCGTAGAACCAGGNGGCCACATCGTTGCCGCCCGAAAAGAGGATGCCGTCGAGACGGGGAATGAGCAGTCGGGCCTGCATCCTGTCGGCTACGGGAAGCACGACCGGGATGCCTCCGGCCCTCTCGATCGCCCGGACATACGAATCCTTGAGCGAGACATACGGTGCCGGCTGCCGCGCGCGGTCCTCGAAACTGGTAATGCCGATGAGCGGTTCTTTCATGCGGGTATTGTAGCCAAGGCGGAGGGCAAGGTATAGTGCGTCAGTCTGGGAATACCTCAGATTTTACAGTGGTATCCGGGAGGGTCCATGGAAAGCGCATCATTTCCCGAAGGCCTTACGGTCGAAGATTCGCACCACTATTTCGATGGAGTGGGGCTGGAGGCTCTCGCGCACGAGTACGGCACTCCGCTGTATGTGATGTCGGAGACGATTGTCCGGAGACGCTGCGGGGAACTGCGGCGGTCCTTCCTGAATCGCTATCCGGGAACACGCGCGTACTATGCGAGCAAGGCCTTCCAGACACTCGACATGCTCCGGATCATCAGGGATGAGGGGCTCGGAGTCGATGTCGTCTCGGAGGGAGAGCTCCGCGCGGCGCTCAAGGCCGGGGTGGCTCCCTCCGATATCATTTTTCACGGGAATGCGAAGACCGACCATGAGCTCAGCGTGGCGGTGGAAGCCGGCGTGGGGCGCATTGCGGTCGACAATCTTGAAGAGCTCTACGGGATCGAGCGCGAAGCCGCCCGCGTGGGCAAAACGCAGACAATTCTTTTCCGCGTGACACCCGGCGTCGACAGCCACACGCACCGGTTCATCTCCACGGGGAGTCTCGATTCGAAATTCGGCATACCGCTCGAGCCGACAGCGGCGACGCGCTATATCGAGGGCCTCCGGGCCTGTCCCCATGTGGATTTCGCGGGGTTGCATTTCCATATCGGGTCGCAGCTTGTGGAGAACACTTCGCACCTGGCGGCGCTGCGGGTCGTATTGGGTTTTGCGGCGCGCATTGCCAGGGATTTTGGTCTTGAGGTGCGGGAGCTGAACATNGGGGGAGGGTATGGAATCCGCTATCTGCCAGAGAACAGGGCGCCTGCACTCTCCGAATTCGTCGACCCCATGATGGCCATGGTGCAGGAGTGGAGCGCAGGGGAGAAGCTTCCCATACCTGTCTGTGCGATTGAGCCGGGGCGCTGGATCGCCGGNGAAGCCGGGCTCACTCTCTATCGAATTGTCGCTGTAAAAGAAATTCCGGGCATACGCACCTATGTCGCCGTGGACGGAGGCATGGGCGACAACATCAGGCCCGCCCTCTACGATGCCCACTATCACGCGGCGATCGTGGGCCGGGCCCGGGATGAGGGTTCCTGTGCCGAACGCGGCGGAGCGGCCACTCCGGAGCGCCCGCTGCGGACCGTGACGGTTGCGGGACGCTACTGCGAATCCGGCGACATTCTGGTCCGTGATGCTTCTCTGCCCGATCCCCGTCCCGGNGACATTCTCTCTCTCTTCTCGACCGGGGCTTATTGCTTTGCCATGGCGAGCAACTACAATCGCGTACCCAGACCCGCCCTCGTGGTGGTGAAGGGTGGCAAGGCGCGCCTGTCCGTTCGGCGCGAGACATACGAGGATCTTTTCTCGAGAGAGCAGTGATCCATGCCAGGCAGAATGACGTACACTGTATAATTTCGGAATAGCCATAAGTCTCTAAAATTTCAAGATTTATTTGATTTTTGGAGAAATTGGAGATACTTGACTTATTTAAAAAACAGGATTAAAATCAACTCTAATTATTTATTACCACAACCATACATGGAGGTTTGGTATGAAAAAGTTTTTGGTATTCCTTATCGTCGGTTTGCTGGCGAGCAGTGCGGCGTGGGGCGCCACTATTGCTATCACCGCCAATGCCGCCTCGAAACTGGAAGTAAGCGTAGATTCAGACACATGGACGATTGCGCTCGACAACACCGGAGCGGCGTACGAGGATGCGGGTCAGGGAGCTCTCACCGTCAAGTCGAGCAAGTCTGCGTATACCGTGAGCTTCGCGTCAGCGAACAACGGTACTCTTGTGAAGGGAACCGATACAATTCCCTACAAGGTCAAAGTGGACACTGCCGGATGGTCGGGCGTTGCGACGAACAACCTCAGCGCGTACACCCAGCTGACGGCCGCTGCCACCAAGACTATCGTATTCTCGTCGAGAACACCCACGGCCGGCAAGACCTTCGATATCGGTTTCAAGATCGATGCCTATTCTGAGTATTATGTCGACGGNGCGTACACGGATACGATCACCATCTCCATAGCGTCGAACTGATTCGCACGCTTCAATGCTCTTTCCCAAACGCAGTAACGCAGTTTGAGAAAAAAGGGCATAGAATGAAAAAGTATGTAGCCCTGTTGTCTCTTCTGGTCCTCACTGGTGTCTCTGTATTCGCCCAGCAGAGCATCAATGTGAAGGCCATTGTCGCCCCTGTAGGCGCAAACATCACGATGGACTCATATCTGTGGAATATCGCGTTTCCGAATGACGGCGTCACGCCATACCAGAACGATCGGCANGGCATCATGACGGTCAAGTCCGGCAGCACATGGCTTTTCCATATCGATTTCAGCTCTGAGCACCTCGGGTATGTCAAACAGGGAAGCTTTCAGATTCCGTACTATGTCAAAGTGACCGAGATACCGAGCGGCTATAGTGGTCTCATTCTGCAGTCATCGATCATGAATGGCTATGTCCAGCTGACGAGCACTCAGAGCATTTGGTTTTTTGGGAGGACTCCGCAGGCCGGCATCCGCTTCTATGTNGGAATAAAAATCAATGCGACATCGGGGCAATTCTTTGAATCTGGCACCTACACGGATACTCTGACAATCAATTTTGTTGCGCTTTGATTTCTCAGCTACAGACCTTCGATAGGGAGAAAGCCGCCCGGGCTTACACGCTCAGGGCGGCCTTTTTATTCGTCGATACGATACGCCCTTCATTTTGCTGCTTGTAATATCCATCCCATAGTGTATACTTAGATAATAAGTGCTGGTGAGGGCTATTTTTCAGATCGAGGATATGCGCACGAAGCGTGCAGCTTCTGAGGATGAATAGGGAATAGACACCTGTAGTTTTGGAAGGGGAGTAGCCAATCCTGTCTAAGGAAAATCGGAGACCGGAGAGATCGGTTCGTCAGCACGGCCGCGGAGCGGCCCGGATCGGTCGCCCATAGTGGGTAATGCGAGACCTTCATGGATGCTGTCAGCGTCTGTGAAGGTCTTTTTGTATTCTGCACCAGGAGGTGCGTAACCACAGGAGGATAAGGAAAATGTCGATGGCATGGGATCTGCTTTCAAGATTCGCTATGAAGAAGATCATGTACATCCGGGAAGACCCCGCCAGCCGCCTTCCGGAAGTAATCGAGTGGGCCCGCCGTTTCGATCTGGGAGGGCGGTATTCGAAGGCATTCGACACGCTCGATCCCTTCGTGAAAGATGAGAAGAACAACTGGAACCGCATGGCCCGGTCCTTTATCCGCGAACTGGATCCGATCTGTCTCAACAAGCTGGTCTCAAATCTTGCCGTCAATTCCTTTCTCGCCTCTGCTCCGAAGCGGGAACGGCTCACCAAACGGGAATCCTGCAATATCCCCTGGGCCATCCTCATGGACCCTACGGCCAGCTGTAACCTTCGGTGCCTCGGCTGCTGGGCTGCGGAGTATCGGAAGACGGACGGGATGGACGAGGCTCTCCTCGACCGCATCATAAGGGAGGGCAAGGAGCTCGGCATTTACATGTACATCTATTCCGGCGGCGAACCGCTCGTCCGCAAAGACGACTTACTCCGCCTGGCCGAGCGGCATCAGGACTGCTACTTTCTGGCCTTCTCCAATGGAACCCTGGTCGATGAACGCTTTGCGGAGACATCCCGCCGTCTGGGAAACTTTGCGCTTGCCCTCAGCGTCGAGGGATTCGAGGAGGAGACGGATCTCCGGCGGGGCAAGGGCACGTATCGCAAGGTCATCCATGCCATGGACATGCTCAAGTCCCATGGTGTNCCCTTTGGCTTTTCGACCTGCTATCACCGGTACAACACCGAGGCGGTCGGGTCTTCCGCNTACGTGGATTTCATGGTCGAGAAGGGGTGCAGATTCGGCTGGTACTTTACGTACATGCCCCTCGGGCATGATGCAGATCTCAAATTCCTCGCCACGTCGGACCAGCGCGAATACATGTACAGAAAGGTCCGCGAATACCGGAACAGCAAGCCCATTTTCCTCCTCGATTTCTGGAATGACGGAGAATACGTGAACGGCTGCATCGCGGGCGGCAGGAACTATCTGCACATCAACGCGGCCGGAGATGTGGAGCCCTGTGCGTTCATCCACTACTCCACTGCGAATATCAAGGAGATGAGCCTTCTCGATACACTCAAGCAGCCTCTTTTCAGGGAGTACGCCGCCAACCAGCCTTTCAACGAGAACCACCTCAGACCATGCCCGCTTCTGGACAATCCTGAAAAGCTCCGTGAAATGGTTTTGCGGAGCAATGCCAAGTCGACTCAGTTTCTCGACGAGGAGGATGTCGTTTCGCTGACGGCAAAATGTCAGGATGCATCCATGGCCTGGGCCGCCAGGGCGGACGAGCTGTGGAATGAAAAGAAACATGGATGATTGCGGGCAGCCTCTCGACGAGACTCGCTGCAGGGAGGAAATGCGATACTACAATTGACTTGAGCATCAGGCACACTTATACTCACGGGCAGCGGCCGGCTCTATCAATATCGGTGCCGCAGGAGGAATTGTCCATGAGACCTAGAGTTTTCGCAGCTGCTGTGATCATCATGATGCTCGCGGCTTCTATTGCCTTTGCCCAGGATCTTGCATACACGGAATTTGTGGCATATATCCCCAACGAAGGCAGAATGATTCCGGCGACCGTATGCCTTCCTGCAGGGCAGTCGGGAGAGACCTTCCCCGCAGTGGTCATGCTGCACGGGACAGGCTCGAGCAGGGACGAGGCGGGCAACGGGTACAAGATGCTTGCGCCGTACATGGCCCAGAACGGAATCGCCTCGATCCGCTTCGATTTTGCGGGACAGGGAGACAGTGCGGCGGATTACGTAGAGTATTCCTATACATCGGGGGCTTCCGACGCAGTCGCCTGCGCGGAGTTCCTTAAAAATCTCAANGGGGTCGATCCTTCGAGAATCGGCATCATGGGATGGAGCCAGGGTGGATCAGTGGCCATTTTGGCCGCTGCGCGCAATCAGCAATTCAAAGCCCTTCTCACATGGGCCGGGGCCCTCGATATGTTTGATTTCTTCAGCGCTCTGTATCCGGAAGCGAAGGCCAATGGGTTTGTGAAGATGGACCTCGGCTGGCGCCCGCCCCTCAACCTCTCCCTCAAATGGTTCGAGGAGGCCAAGGGTATCTCTCTGCGGGATGAACTCAAGACCTTCAAGGGCCCGGTCCTCGCGATCGCGGGAAGCGCGGACACGACAGTGCCTCTCAGCGATCTTGACGGCATTGTCGCCAGCGCCGGAGGTGTTGACAAGGCAAGATATCTGATCGACGGTGCGGATCACACCTTCAATGTCTTTACGGGCGACCTTTCGAAATTCAACCAGCTGATGAAGGTCACCACAGACTGGTTCAAGAGCAAACTATAGAATATAGGGCTGTAATTGAAAGGCCAGCTTCCGGAAACAAGTGGGGCTGGCCTTTTAATTTTCCGGCACGCTTAAATCTCTGGGAATACCCGAGGCTGAGCGCGAGAAAGTGTTCGGACGCTTCTACCGCACCGACAAGTCGTGCACCCAGGCCTCGGGCGGCCGCAGCCTGGGTCTGTCGATCGCATACGAGATCGTCAAGGCCCACGGGGGAAGCATTCATGCCGGGAGCTCGCCGCTCGGCGGCTCATCCTTCGTCGTGGTCCGCCCTCTTCGCCGCGAAGGGTGATGATGGCGATATCGGCATGATGAAGAAGACAGAAGCAATAATAAAATGAAGAGCTGGAAAATATAATAAAGGGAGCGTCGAATACTCATTTCTTGATGGTTTTAGTAATAATTAAGTATTTGAAAAATAAAGAAATAAGCCAAAGCTTCGATTGACAAATCAACATCAATGCCTGAAACTAAACCAAGAGGCGTTGCCTCAATAGAGGACTGAGTGAGGATTGTTGCAATGGTCCATAGAAATTGTGCACATCTACAAGAACTTACTACAGTTGTCAAAATCTTTGACTGGTAAAGCCATGGGAAGTCTTATTATGTCACAAGTTGTTGGCGGTTGGACTAATTTCACTTTTTCTATTCCACAGGAAGACTTAGGAGTCTTTAAGAAGGCACTGGCAGGGTTTGTTGGAGTGGATTACAAACCCGTTGCCGATGCAAAGCAAGTAGTAAGGGGGACAAATTATTGCTTCTTGTGTGAGGCAAAACCTGTTTATCCTGGTGCAACAGCATATCTTGCATTGGTATATATCTATCAACCACTGCAGGGCGATCCGCATATTACTAATATAGAAAAAATTGCTCCAAAATGATGATAGCCTTGCGGTCACCTGCTAACAGATTTTGTATCTAGTTTTTCCTCAACAAAGGAGGCATTTTCTATGTCTCCTTTGTTGAGCCTGATCATCGTCTATATCTGTATTACCCAGGAAAAAATTAAAATATGTACGCCCTTTGGACTTGTAGGTGCCGGGTGAGCGCTCCTCCGTATTGAATTTGATCTTTACAGCGCCCGAAACAGCTCTCTATAATTCTCTTGATGTTTAATGCAATTCAGGCTTTTCGCGTATGAAAAAGAAAATCGCCATTGTTTTGCTCGGCTTCTTCGCCATTTCCATTGCGTTCGCCGCGCCGGGCTCGACAATCGTCTATATCACAAAAACCGGTGCAAAATATCATAAGGACGGCTGCTCGTCGTTGAGGAAATCGAAGATCCCCGTCACCCTTCAGGAAGCGGTCGACAGGGGATACGAGCCGTGCAAGATATGCAATCCGCCGAGATTGGGTCAATAAAGGAAGAATCTGCCGATGGATAGACGGTGGAGGTCCCCTATAAGGTTAAGTCTAAATGTGATATCCTGAAATGGACGATACCAATATCTTCCAAGGAGAGACAGTGAGACCTAATCAATACAGCAGTGAAAAGCGACGGAAGGAATTAGAGAGAAAAAAGAAAAAGGAGGAAAAGGCGGCACGGCATGCTGAGCATAAAAAAGAGAAAGAAAGCGACTCTGCCAGTCAACCTGACACCCAGGATGGATACTTTCATGAAGATGCGGGAAGACTATAGCTGTTTTTCGACGCGATACTTGCATTTTGAACGCTCTCGATGCACCATCTATTTATTATTGCAATTGTGTGCCATACTCTCCTCAGCTTAAATCCGTGGATACAAACTCCATAGTTCAGCAAATCTACGCGAGCCGTGGATATATGTTATAAGATGCTCGTCATATTTCGAGCAAAGGATCTGTTGTATGGGAAAGAAATTATATGTGGGAAATCTGAGTTTTAACACCACAGAAGAAAGCCTTCGTAATCTTTTTCAGCCGTATGGGACTGTAGTATCCGCACAAATCGTCACGGATCGTTATACTGGTAATTCCAGGGGCTTTGGCTTTGTGGAGATGAGTTCAGACGATGAAGCCACCAAGGCCATTGCGGGAACCAATGGAACCGAGATCGATGGACGCGCGCTCAAGGTGAACGAAGCGATGGATAAAACCCGCCGCAGCAACAATCGCTACTAGATCACAGAGACTTATTCAAGGAAAAGGACTGTCTATAAGGTAGGCAGTCTTTTTTTATAGAAACAGGATACTTCACAACCTCCTCAACCATATCTTTATCAAAAGAATCCCCGACGGTGCCATCGATCTTATCCTCACGGCCCCGCTGTTTTTTATAAACTAGAAATCCCTGGAATTATCAGCAAGATTCCCCTGGTTTTATCATCGGGAATTTCCGGGAAAAATCAGGGGCAGTTGAGATACTGCACCCTGGTCATACAGACTTTCTTTGTCGAAGGACCAACGACGACAAAGGAGGAAGAAGAGAAGATGCTCACCATGCCCCAAATACAAGGTGTCAGGGAACTGTACCGAACCAGGCTCAAAGCCGAGGTAACTGGTTACGCCTGTTTGCATAACACTGTGCAGCGGTATGTGAAACGCATGCTTCGGGAACAGCGTGCCGTCCGCGCGCATTACGGATTCTCGGTGCGATTCTGCAACCCTGAGTCAGGCCATGAGAAAGGCAATGTCGAGGCGAGGGTAGGCTATAATCCGCAGGGACCTTTTTGTGCCCGAGTCTGCATTCGATGATATCAAAGACTACAGTCGAAGTTTGCTTGCGACGCATGCGGCTAAAGCGCAGGAAGTCCACTACAAGAAACTTGTGTCGATCCAGAAGCTCTTCGAGGAAGACAGAAAGGCACTTTTGCCGTTCCCCTAATCTTCCTTTGATGCGGTCCTCATGAACAACCCGGGAGTATGGAAGAACTCCGGTATTCGGGAACTGGTATCCCACCTTTTAAAGGCTCTTATGGATCGTCAGGAGCGCGCCGCGCTGAAGGCTAGAAGGATGTATGTAGGATTTGAGAAGAACGAAAAATATTATAATATGAGCCAATTTCAAAAGTCCAGTCTTCAAGGATGAGCAACAAGGTATAGTTCGAAGATTAAGCGACTATGAGCTGCCAGAAACGGTAGATTTCGTGGTAAATTAGGAAAGTAATAGGGAAATTTCAGGAATTGTAGGTATGAAGGCAAACTGCCCCTGGCGTTGCAACGATAAGAGTAAACGTTATGCGCTTTAACTCATTTCCGGGGCGATAAAATATTGCAGGATCTTTAGAGCGGTAAGGCACAGTACGCCACACATAATCTGAAACGATACTTTCTTGATACCTTTGATAAAAAATGGGGCTGATAAAAACCAGTCCTTCAAATGCGAGTTCGTTCGCTCCACCGTGGTCCTTATTGCATAGCGACGTTGTGACGCAGGATCAAAAGGAGGGTGCCTATTTGCCTTGCGTTTATTGTGATCAATAAGGGGAACACGCCCTCTTTCCTGAATAAAGGAGCGAATCGTATTCGAGTCATAGGCTGCGTCCANTATTGGAATTCCCGTATCGGTGACATCCAGATGAATCTTATACCCTTTCCAATACGAAACATTTCCTTGCGAGTTCTTTTTGCAGCCCCATGAGCAGCGTGTATCCAGCGTTTTCAAGGCTTCTTCGAGTGACATCGTCGTGTGCTGCGCTATGACCGGAGGCTCCTTTTGTGGGCGCGCTTCGCCTTTTCTCGGTCTGCCTCTTCGGTACTTTTTTGGTTTTGGTAATGCGACATCCGATTTCTTGTTCCAGGGTTTCTNCCTCGCGGCTATAGCTGTCGAATCTCGTGCTACGTNCCCTACGATTCTTCCCGCATAATACTCACTCACCATAGTTTCGAAACTTTTTTCCATGATGGAGCTTTCAGAAAGGAGACTCATACGGCGTGAAAATGTCGCAAGGCTTGGAACTTTTATAAATCCACAGATCCTTCTCAAGTTTGGATCTGAAATAAGACGTTTACGAAGATCATCCATAGTGAGCAGCCTGAAATAACTCTTGGCCCAAAATGCTCAAATAAAGGGATTTATGCTATACGCAGGACGTCCATACCGTGATGCTGTCTCATACGGNNGCACGCTTAGATGTTCTTCTATCACGCGTAATATCGCAAGAAAGGTTCGCTGGTCCTTGGTCAAATATTCTTCAAACCCTGCCTGTATATCGAAGCTTACCTCAAGAAGTATTTGCATGCTGCCTAGAATTTCGGTTATACTTTTCATCGCGGGGGCTCCCTCCTGTTTTTGGTTGTTGCGACAACTCCATCATACAGGATTTGTCCCCGCGTTTCATTAAATTCGATCATCTCATGACTTTTGCAAGAGCCTCATATTTAAAAATATTTATATCGAATCAACATATTTACATTCGTAATAAAGACAACGATATTTCATTAATGAAAAACCGTTATGACAGAATTGAACCAGTTGGAATAGATACAGGCAATTTCCCAGATTATGCTATTTGGTCAGATGGACCTGGACTTGTAATAATTGAAAAATGAAGGAAAAGCAACCCAATATGCTGTATCTTCCGGTCAAGGCCAAAATCGCCTGACGAATAAGGTGGACATTTATACCACCTCATGCTCCTTTTAGAACAAGGTATATTTTTTATATCGAAGCTTCTAACCCAGAAGTATATACAAAGTATAATTGACTAAACAATATACATTGTATATACTATAAAGTATACGGAGGATGCTATGAAAACTATGGTTCGGAAATGGGGAAACAGCTTTGGTATAAGGATTCCTTCTGCATACATAAAGGAATTCGATCTCAAGGGAGGAAGTCTTGTAGAAATAAAGCAGAATAGGGGGAGATTGGTCATTATACCAAAGAAAAATACTCTGGATGAGCTCTTGTCGAAAGTGAATGATAAGAATATGCAAGAGCGTATAGATACCGGTTCTCCGGTGGGGAAAGAAGAATGGTAAACAAAGTCTATATACCGGACAGGGGAGACATAGTATGGCTGGACTTCAATCCTCAGCTTGGACATGAGCAGAGAGGGAGAAGGCCAGCCCTGGTAATATCGCATAAAGCGTATAACGAGAAAATAGGATTAGGGATATTTTGTCCGATTACCAGTAAGGTGAAAGGGTATCCCTTTGAAGTAGTAATAGACCTGAAAAAGATAAAAGGTGCAGTCCTGAGTGATCAAGTGAAAAGTCTGGATTGGAAAGAAAGGAATGCTGAGTTTATAGAGAAAGTAGGAGGGAGAGATTTGGAAGAGGTGCTAGAGAAGATAGAGGCAATCATAAAATAGAGACATGTATCTGGATTCTGCATTTTGCGTCAAAAATATTCCAGAGCCGTTTTTGTCTTAATTATGCTTTACAAATGTATAGTATATAGCTAAACTATTCCTATGCTCCCAGACAACCTCCTCAACCACATCTTCCTCGAAAACTACGAAACCGGCATCAAGAGAATTCCCGTGGGGTTAGAGGGCACGGTCAGAAAAAAGATAAAGCCGTATCCGAATAATAGAGGCTGTCTGAATCGCCATTCATCGGGAGGTGTGAGCTGAAAATCACAAAATTCGTAAATAATCCCTCTTCCCGTATAAAAACCGATGTATTTGAACTACATCTTCTTTTACAACATAGAATACAAGAAAATGATCGATCGGAATCATCCTATACCCCAACTGATGTAAGTAGTCATCCTTTACCAAGAGATGGATATAGAGATTTGTCTCCAGTATATCAATTGAGGCATAAAACTTCTCAAATAAAAGAATAGCAGAGGTCTTGAGCGTTCCCTCAAAATATTCTTTTATCTCATACAAATCACGTTCTGCGGCAGGATAAATAAGGACGGTATATTTCTTGTCACTCATGAATGCAGCATTCCTTGCAGGACCGTACGCGCATCTTTTCCCGTTGCTCCATTTTGAATTTCTTCACGAGCCTCGTGGAGCTTCTGGTAAAGTTCTATCCTTGCAAGTTGCTGTTCATAATATTCAAGTGACATGACGACCATATCGCCAAATCCATTCTTCGTAAGAAACACAGGTTCATTTTCAGTATGGACGACTTCCGAGATATTGGCAAAATTATTCCGAAGATCAGAGATTGGCCGAATAATAGGCATAATTCACCTCTGATATCATTATAATGATACTATAATGATACGTCAAGAATCTTTTCTTTCCATTTCTCTGAGAAAGCATGCAGAAGGTGGAAAAAATCATTAACTATTTTTAAGATAGAGATATAGTAAGTGACTTGTTTGATAAGCTATAAGGATCACGGTAAAAAATGGAACGGAATGCCCACTATAATTTACAGTACATAAGGGAAAGTCCAGGGTTGAATACATGCGTATCCGTATGAGTAAAATAGAGGTTATAAGCAGATGGCCTCATATTTTTAAATTGGCGTTGCCCGTGAGACTTAATAGAGTTTATAATAATACGTCAAAGCATTAATTTGGAATTTGTGGAGGCTGTCATGAAAAGAATAATCTTTACTCTTTGTGTACTCTTTCTTGTATTTTCCGTCGGAAATATGTGGGCTGATCAAGGTTCTTCTGACAAACCGAAAAATGCCACACTTCCAGTGATACTCAATATTTTGCCAGGTCTTGGGCTGGGATCATTTATCCAAGGTGATGTGGGAGGCGGTTTTATTGGCCTTGGCGGAGAGGTCGTGGGAGCCGGACTTGCGGGCTATGGTCTAACCTATGCTATTGCCGCCGGTATCGGTACTGTCATTGCGAATATGTTTGGATCTAGTAACGGCAGCATGAGTCAGGAGATGGTGACCGCGGGATGGTGCATGGTCGGAGGTTTGGCCGTCTATGCAGGAACCAAGATATTTGAAATTATTAGACCTATCTCGTTTGCTCGAAAATACAACGAAAACCGTGGTCTGGAGGCAAACGTTATGTTTATATTGGAACCAGCCAGTACCTCCTCAGATATTGCCGTTGAGCCCGGTTTGGCGCTGAGGCTCTCTTACTAGCGAGCCGGTTTTATAGGCTGAATGAAATTATGAGGGGCCTTCAGGTCGAGACTGAAATCACCTGATGAATAAGGTGGCCATTTATGCTGCCAATTTCTGCCTATTGATCCAACTCTTTACAGTCCTCGAAACGACGTTGTACAATTCCTTCTATCAAACAATCATTGAAAAAATACAAGCGGAAATGTTTTTTAATATATGAGAGCCATAAATCCATGACTCTCCGCTCGAAATGCTGCCTTAATAAGGCTTAGAAAGGTTTAATTATGAAGAAGGCTGCTATCGCCTCTATCGGTATTTTAATATTGCTGTTTTTCACTGCCTGCTCTTTTAGCACTGCATCGTATTCTTCTGACGATTTAATAGGAACATGGTCCGGTTGGTCTTCCACTTCATACGTAACCTATGTCTTTAAATCGAACGCTAAAGTAACTTTTCAAGTGCAAGGGGAGACGGATACCGATTCTGGAACCTGGTATTTGTCAGGAGCGATATTGACCATCTATTGGTCAGATTCTTCGGAAGATGTTTTCATTATCACATTCAGCAATGATTATGAGACTTTGACAATGATGCCAAGCACTGGTGGTACTTCCATGACTTTGACGAAACAATGAGTATCGTGCTGCCGTTCGGGAAGGAAGGAGGGCAGGGGAGGCATCCGACGCAGAAGCCGGTCGCTTTGTTTGAGTATCTCATCAAGATATATTCCAATCCTGGGGAAGTGGTGTTCGATCCGTTCATAGGTCGGGGACGACGGCCGTCGCCGCGCTGAAGGCTGGAAGGATGTATGTAGGATTTGAGAAGAACGAAAAATATTCGGCGCTTCAGACTATCGTGTGGGAAAGGGCTGAAGATCCAGGCCGCCTAAGTGAAACAGGATGGCGGTTTTGAACCTATTCTTGTTTCGAAAGCCACAAGCGATTTTCTTTATCCGTTGAATGCATGCGTTCTTGGCCTCCAACATGCTGTTGTTCACCTTGAGCCGTATGGCATTAAGTATTTTCCAGAAATAGCGACGAATCATATTTCCAACAGCCATCATGGGCTTTAGCCGGCAACGACTAATCCAGCCGAGAAGGTCTTTCCAGTTTCTTTTAGCAGCGCCCATATACGAGTAATCCCATAGCGATATTGCCGCTTCCTTGATACGCCATGCTCGTGCCGTTTTAAGATTCATGTTCGTCAGCTGCATGAATTCCCTGCGACGGGAAGTCCGATTATCAGTGCGGTGAGAGTTTTTCAGCCATTGGTACCGTGATCGAATCAGCGGACTTTTAAGCTCTCCATCGCTATACCCGCGATGCTCTTCAGCGCGTACCTTGTCGACAGCCTTGCCGAAATGCTGGGAAACATGAAATCTATCAAAGGCAATAAGGCGTTCGGCATTCTGAAAGTTCTTCTTCACAGCATTGATAAAAGGATCCCCCATATCCATGGTTATGCTCAGTACATGGCTAAAATCGCTCTTTTGCTGGGTTTCTAGCCATGCTTTCAACGTATCGGCCTTTCTATCATCCAGAATGTCGATGATCGTATCCGTATCTTTGTCCAGAATCACCGTTACATACTGATGCCGTTTCTGGAATGAGGTTTCATCGATCCCTATGTGCTTCGGGGCTGTTTTCTCCCGTCGCACAAGCCCGCGTTTGACCGCCCGGGCCTTGATTCCATCGACCTCGTCCCACCTGAGGCCAAAATTCTCGGCAACGGTCTTGGTCGAGTCGCTTTGTAACCATACGATTACTGTCGATTCAAACTCGGCGGTAAAGCGGGACCCTTTCACAGCCCAGGTTACTTCTACCTGTTTTANCCCATGCTCTGCGCATTCAACCCGAGGGATATCTGCCTCTACGATGGTTTTATGGTTGCAGGAATCAAGGTGACGCCAGCGACGGAATCGATGGTCGTGGAGCGTAGCTGCCATGCCGCAGATCGGGCACACGAGCGGAATACCGGGCTTTAGAGCAACAATTGCTGTTACTTCCTTGCTCTTGCTGTCCCGCTTGATTGCGGCCACTTCCCAGGAATCCCTAATATCCAACAGGTGAGTATAGAACTCTTCCAGGCTCTCGCTCATGCCTTTAGCCTAACATTTTTACGCGTTCCCCACCATAAAGCCGGAAGCGCCAAAAATTGAATGACCAATAGTATAGGCTCACATCTACATTGAGATAGATTATGGCACGATTGGTAAATTGCCGTTCCTTCAGTGTCGGTGTAGGGGCGAGAATAAAGATGATATTTTGTTCTCACGTTATTCTCCCTAGATATCAAAAAAATTAAACTCGTGTACACGATCTGTACACGATGAGGACCTTTTGAGGGTATTATAAGCCTTAAGAATCGCCTCTGCAAGCGTCATTTTTAGTGTAAGAAAATGTACTTATAAGTTGTTGTTATACAATAAAATAGCCGCCCATAAAGAGCGGCCATTCAGTCTGTCGGGCTGAGAGGATTTGAACCTCCGACATCTTGGTCCCGAACCAAGCGCGCTAGCCCCTGCGCTACAGCCCGAATTCATCAAAAAAAAGCCCGTCGCGCGACGGACGGGTTTAATTCCGCGTTACNGCGGAACCGCACGGATACGCGCCTGCGCGCAGCACCATGCGGTGATCGGGAGCGACGGGGCTTGAACCCGCGATCTCCGGCTTGACAGGCCAGCGCGATAAACCAGCTTCGCTACGCCCCCGTGTCATTGCTGACGGAATGTTAATATACCGGTGCCCCCCCTTTGTGTCAATAGGATATAAGGATGGCGCCTGTCTTCTGGTCGAAGGCCTGGCTCTTTCGCTGGGCGCCGCCGCGAGCCGCCGATCTCCTGGGGGAAGGCAGGCTGAGCCGAAGAAGTGCGCCGGAGTCGGGCAGGGTTTTGCTCTTGTCGGCCGAGATCAGTGTATAGCCCAAGGAAGAGCATGCGTATTTGCCGCTTCTGTCGCCGGGCAGGGCAATGGAATCCGACACTACGCGACAGACGAGCCCGTCCGGGCTCTTGTCGGCCGCTGCTGCCGATTGCATGCGGGCCTCTTCATNGGCTCCGGGGCGCCCGCTGTTAGGCTTTTGCTGGGCAGCCTGTTTTCTTATAAAGAGAAAGCTGAAGGACAATTTCTCTTTTGAGAGCCCCGCCTCTTCCGAGAGAGAGGTGAGCCACCGTGGAGCAAATCCGGCAGGTATTGAGAAATGGCACCACGGATATTTCGTTCTTGGCAGAGGCATTCGGACTGGCGCGAGGGCTCCTGCATGGCCGGAGAGGTGTTCCTGTCCGCTCTTGAAGATGCCGGGCATGGGGCATGCGTGTGTGTGGGGACAGGGGGCCAGAATCTCGCTGCCGCCGATAATTGCAGCCGCCCTCATTGCGCTCAGGAGGCTCCCGGACCTGGGTTCTCCGGGTTCGACGATGAGCATTGTGCCAAGGGGAAGGCAATACTGGGCAATCCGGTGGTACAGTTCGGAGGCATCGTCGGAGAGGGTTCCCTCATGGTGCCAGAAAAATTCGTTGAACACATTGACCGCACAGAAGAGGTTCGCCTTCTCATGCAGGGGCTCCCCGAAGCGCGCATGTTTCAGCTCGATGTTCCAGGGGGGCAGTTCTCCTCCGTGTTTTGCGGCGAGGAGCTCGAGGATGAGCCTGCCGGCCTCCATAATGCGCGGTGCCCGGTCGACGCACACGAAGGTGAGCGGCATCTTCCTCAGTTCCGGCTTTGCGCAGTAGAGCGCAAGGGGGAGGGTGAGGGGCCCCGAGCCCATATCGATGATCGTCGCATCGGGGCTGANGTCCGAAGGGAGTTCTGTCAGAAGAGCGACGAGCCGCACAAGGTTCCACGGCATAAAATAACGGAGGTAGGCTGAAAGAAAAGCCGAATCGTTGAGATAGTCGACGCTGCGGTGCGCCCTCTCCATCGTGAGCGAACGCCAGAGGTCCCGAATGCTGTAGCGAAGCTCCGCGCGCTTGCGCCCCGGCATCGGATTCGCTTCATCGATGCATGCGGGGAGTTTCTGCAATGCGGAAACGGCGTCTTCGCTGATGCGAAGACTGTAGAGGAGAGTATGTTCGCCCATGGGGCGACTATAGCATATTCCTGTGTTACTCGAAACTGAGTACCACTTTGCCTGCTTCACCTGAGAGCATTGCCGCAAAGCCCTTCTCGAAATCGTCGAAGGAGAAGCGGTGCGTAATGACGGGGCTGATGTCGAGGCCCGAGAGCAGCATGGTCTGCATTTTGTACCATGTCTCGAAGATCTCGCGCCCGTAGACGCCCTTGATGAAGAGCCCCTTGAAGATGACGCGCGACCAGTCGATGCCCGCGCCATCCGGCAGAAGGCCGAGGAGGGCCATGCGTCCGCCGTTGTACATGTTCTCTATCATCTGTTCGAGGGCCTGGGGGCTGCCCGACATCTCCAGGCCGATATCGAAACCTCCAACCATGCCCAGTTCTTTCTGCACTACCTTGAGATCTTCTTTTGCGATATTGACGACGCGCGTTGCGCCGAGTTTCTTTGCGAGCTCGAGGCGCCATGGATTCACGTCCGTCACCACGACGTTGCGCGCACCGACATGCCGCGCGATCGCCCCCGCCATGCACCCGATCGGGCCCGCCCCGGTGATGAGCACGTCTTCCCCCACCATGTCGAAGGAGAGCGCCGTATGCGTTGCATTGCCGAATGGATCAAAAATGGCCGCGATTTCATCGGGAATGGCTTCATGCATGTGCCACGCATTCTGCGCGGGTACGGACAGGTATTCGGCAAAACACCCGTCGCGGTTGACGCCGATGCCCACGGTGTTCGGGCAGAGATGGCGCCTGCCCGCGCGGCAGGCCCTGCAGACGCCGCACCAGATGTGTCCCTCTGCGGAGACCCGTTCGCCGATCTTGTAGCCCTGCACCGAGCGCCCCATGTCCACGATTTCACCGACAAATTCATGCCCTATAGTCTGTCCCAGACGAATGGTGCGCTGCGCCCAGGTATCCCATTTCCAGATATGGACATCTGTGCCGCATATGGCTGTTTTTTTGACTTTTATGAGGAGATCGTTGTCTCCGATTTTGGGAGTGGGAACATCTTCCATCCAGAGCCCAGGCTCACTTTTTCGTTTTACAAGCGCTTTCATAATGCTCCTTTCTGTCCGCGAGGCCTCGAACTGCGGCGGCGCGGATCATCACAGATCGACTTCCAGTATACTACTTGTGGTTGAAATGAGGAATGCAAAAAATGAAATAAACCATGCGTTGTAACCTTACAGCAAGAAGAAAAGTGCCGCTCCTCCGACCGCTATCGCAGCTCCCAGGATCTCCAGAAAATGAATTTTTTGCTTGAGTATCAGAACCGAAGGCACGATGATCACGACCGGAGTGAGCGCCATGAGCGTGCTTGTGGCGCCCACCTGGGTATTCTGCATTGAGAAGAGGGAAAGGACCACGCCCAGAAACGGCCCGAACACCGAACCTTTTATGGTCGAGGTGAAGGCTTCCCTGTTTTTCGGCACCCTGAAAAAGACATGGGGTCCCTGTCCCATGATGAGGGCGTTGATGGCGAATCCGAAAATCGCCACAAAGACCCGGATCTGTGTGCCGGAGATCGGGCTGTAATCGCCCAGTCCGGCTTTTGTGAGCACCATTCCTCCTGCCTGGAACAGCGCAGACAGGAAGGCATATGTCAGCCCTTTTACCGAAAGCGCACCCTCGTTGTTTTTTCGGCTTTGCCGGGACCGCACGAGCACCACGATGAGGATGCCGGCCACGGTGACCGCCATGCCTATGAGCCTGTGCATCTGCATGCGCTCCGCAATAAAGATGTAGGCAAACAGAGCGGTGAACACCGGGGTGAGCGACTGGAAAACGACGGTAATTCTTGAGCCTATAAGTACATATGCATTAAAAAGGAAGAAGTCGGCGACGACGAAGCCGACGAGCCCCGACAGGGAGAGGAATATCCATGTCCGGAGCGGTGCATCGTAGGGGAAGGGAACTCCGCGCACAATGGTTCCTGATATCGCGAGGAAGAGGAAGGCGAAGACCACCTTCCAGAAATTGACCGCCAGCGCTCCGACTTTTTTTGAGGCATTCTCAAAAAATATCGCTGAAAAAGACCAGAACACAGCCGTTCCAAACGCAGCGAGGAGCGCGAGCTTTTCCATGATCTGCTATTCTAGTGGAAGACCATCCTTTGTGAAAGGGGCGGCACTTTCTTGTGTCTTATGTGCGTTTTTATTGACCTGGGCCCGATCTTGGAATATCCTTAGTATAGGAGGCCCAATATGGCAGTGATTTGTATTTCACGAGAACTGGCATCCTACGGCGAAGAGACGGCCCAGGAACTTGCAAAGCTCAATGGATACAAGATCGTCGACAAAGAACATATTGAGGCAGCGTTATCCGCTATCGGCATCGATATTGAGAAGCAAGAGCGATACGACGAGAAGAACCCGGGCTTCTGGGCATCTCTCTCTCAACAGCGGGACGAGTACCTGCATTTTCTCACACAGGCGATTTACGAAACCGCGCTTGGAAACGACTGCATAATCCTCGGGAGAGGCGCCCACGCCATCCTGAGGGGTATCCCGAACCTCATCGGCATTCGGATCGGCGCCTCGAAATCCGTCAGGGTAGAGAGAGTGCGCAAGGCCCAAAACATCGACTCGCGCCATGCCCTCCAGATAATCGAGAGCAGCGACCACGACCGCGCAGGCTTCCACAAATACTTCTTCTCCGTGGATTGGTACAATCCTTCCGAGTACGACATGACCCTCACGACCGACCGCTTCGATCCGATCCATGCTGCAGCCGCAATCGAGGCCTTCCGCAAGTCGTTTATCACCGAGACGCAGGAAAAGGACGCTACCGCAAAGCTGCAGGACCTGCTGCTGGGATCGAAAATCGTCACCGAGATCACCTACAACCGCAAGATTCCGATCCACTTCCTGGAGGCGGCCGTCGAGCGCGGCGTGGTCGTGCTGCATGGCGTGGCGAACACCCATGCGGCGGTGGACAGCGCTGTCGCGGCGGCGAATCTCATACCGGGAGTCAGGCAGGTAGAGAGCGCGATCCAGCTCGTGCAGGAATTCACCGTAGTGCCATGACAGGCGCAGAGAAGACGGACTCACCGGAAATCAGTCTGTGAAATATGTATCTTCTTTTCATGCCATCCTTGAGACGCTGCGGGCAGGCTCATGTTCGGGCACCCTGTACGTCACGGAGGATGAGCATCGCAGGGGCCCCCGGATACGGGAGATTCTGGAAGAGGCTGAACGACAGGGCATGGCTGTCCGCGCGGTGCCCGCATCGAAGCTTGGGGAGATGAGCCCCGAGCACCGCGGTGTCCTCCTCGCGGTCGATTCGGAGTTGCGGCGCGCGCTCAGTCTTGAAGCGCTGTGCGGGGGGGCGTCCAAGGTGGATGCCAGCCTCGTGTTCGTGCTCGACCACATCGAAGACCCGCACAACGTGGGGGCGATTCTGCGCTCCGCCGATGCCTTCGGTGTCGATGCCGTGATCATTCCGTCACGGCGCGCTTCGCCGCTGACCGATGCCGCCGCGCGCAGCTCGGCAGGCGCCATTGCGTGGGTGCCGGTCATCCAGGTGAACAACCTCAGGGCCGCAGTCGATGCGCTGAAAAGTGCCGGCTACTGGGTGTATGCGGCGGACATGGCGGGGGCCCCGGTCGGCGAGCATCCAATGTCCAAGAAGGCCCTTGTCATCCTCGGCAACGAGGGCAAAGGCGCCTCCAGAATCCTGAGAGAAGCCGCCGACGAGAGCATCTCGATCCCCATGCGCGGCCACGTCGATTCCCTGAATGTATCGGTGTCGGCGGCCATCCTCATGTATGAATACAGGCGCGCGCATTCAGGATAGGGGCATTGCGCCCCGCGCCTTTATCGTGAAACCTTACACGTCCCAGATTTCGCGGAATTTGTGTTCCCGCTCGCAGTACTTGCAGACAAAGGTCGTCTCGCCCTTGCGGATGAACTCGGGAGGCACCCCCTCGTTGTTCGCCGGATACGAGATGCAGTTCTCGTTTTTGCACGAGATTTCGTCGAAGCCGTAGATGCGGGGCGGCATCGAGAGGCGGTATTTCTTCGCGACATGCGCGTGCCGGATCAGGTTGAGCGTGCAGCCCGGCGCGATCGCGGCGAGTTTCTTCAGGTCCTTTTCGCCGAAACTTATGATGTCGGGCAGCGAGATGATGCCCTTGAAGGTCTCCGGCCCGCGGCTCGAGTGGTAGACGCCGTGGCTGGACCGCACATCGAGCTGGAGGATTTTGCGCACCGCATCGATGCTGCCCCAGATCTCGCCGATGGGCTCTCCGGTCGCGATGTGGTCGATCACGATGCCCTCCTCGACAGGCTTGATGCCCACCTTGTACTCGGGTTTGTGCTTTTCCTGAGCCTCCGCTTCGTGCACGAAATCATCGATGAATTCGCGCTGCTGCGCATGTTCGCCCTCGAAATCCTCGCCGATGCGGCCCGAGAGTATGGCGATCTCCGCGATGCGCGTCCAGTATCCGTTGATCGACTGGCCGTCCCAGCCGTTGAGGGGCAGCTCGTCGAGAAAGAATGGGATGGTCGGGGAATTCCGGTCGCGCGGCAGAGGGTGGTAGAAGCGGCAACCGTCCGGCAGCTGCCCCAGGAAGTCCTTTTTGAAGGTGACGGCCTGGCGCAGGTAGGGCGCGCGCTCGAGGACCGCCTCGCCCATGCGCTCGAGCTGGAGGCGGGTGAAGTACCAGATGGAGGAGACCTTGGCCTGCGCGAGATACTCTTCGATCGATTCGAAGACGCGCACGGAGAAGCCGTTCGCCTTCATCTTCTCGACATAGTAGGGCGGCATGGACAGAAGCTCGGGCGCGACGAGGTCGACCTCGACATTGCGGAAAATTTTCAGGCCGTCGGCCTTGGAGTGCACGGTGCGGCCGTGATACAGGTCTCCCACCATGGCGATGTGGATGTGGTCGTCGTTCCAGCGCAGCTGCTCAAGGAATGAAAACTCGTCGAGGAATTCCTGGGTGGGGTGTTCGTGTTTGCCGTCGCCCGCGTTGATGAACGAAGGCTTGGGTTTGCCGGTGATGCGCGAGTACTCGGAGAATGCCTGGTCCAGCCAGGTGCATACACCTTCGAGCTTGGTCCGGAGAATGAAACAGGACTCCCCGGAATAGCCGAAGAGCATCTTGATGGCGTCGGTGATGGATTCGTTTTTGTTGAACGAGCTCGTCGCCGCATCGAAGACATTGACCCGCGCGCCAAGAAATTTGCCGGCGTTGCGGAACGATTCCCTGGTTCGGGTCGAATTCTCCATGAATATCAGATACACTTGATAGTCAAGGTCGTTGATGCGAAATTTCGATACATCGCCGCCGGAGACCGCCGCATCCTTGACTTCTCTCGCCTTGCGGTAGAGATAGCGCTGTTCGTCGAGCGATAGATCATTGACGACCGAAATCGATCTGCCTCTGAAAGGACCATTGCGGGCCATCATTCCCTCCTTACACGAATGGTGATCCCGCGTCGCGGGATCTATCGAGCAGCCCTCGCAAGTCGGGCGACTGCCTCCAGCCGTCCGGTCTGAGGGTAGAAATCGAACAAGGTGATATTTTCGGTCTTCCAGCCTTTCTGTGTCAGGTCCTGCAGATCGCGCGCGAGGCTGGCGTGGTCGCAGCTCACATAGATAAGCAGGTCGGCCTGGGCGCCCGCAAGCCATGCGCGCAGCTCGGGCGAGAGGCCCGTGCGCGGCGGGTCGGCGACGATGCAGTCGAAGGCGCGATTCGCATGAGGTGTTTGTACCCAGCGCTCCACGGGTATATCCGAAAAGCCGATTTTGGCGCTCGCCTGGCTCAGGTTCAGACGTGCGGCTTCCATCGAGGCGGTATCGCTTTCGACACATTCGATCGAATCGAAATTGTCCGCCAGGAAGAGCGAGAAGAGCCCTGCGCCGCTGTAGAGATCGAGCGCCCGCCCACCCTTGAGCGGCTCGATGCAGCGCTCTATGAGCTTTTCCAGCACGGCTATATTGCTCTGGAAGAAATGCGCCACGGGGAACTGGAAGCGCTTGCCCCGCACGCTCGCGCCCGCATACGCATCTCTGCCTTCGATGTAGATGTGCTCGTCCTGCCCGAAGGCGGCGAAGCGGGGCCGCTCGCCGATCAGCGCCGAAAGGGCGCGATAGGGGCGGGCTTTCCGGTTTTCGACAACGAGCCAGCGTTCGAGGGCGGGCGCGAGGACGGGGCACTGGGCTGCCCTTACGGTCTCGCGCGAACCGGCTTTTGTAAACCCCAGGCCGCCGTCGCCGCACGCGTGAATCTGGATTCGGTTGCGGTAGTAGTAGGGCTCTCCGACGACGATTTCAAGCTTCCCGGGATCGAAGCCTCCGATGCGCAGAAATGTCTCGCGCGCGGCATCCTGCTTGAGCTCTGCCTGGTATGAATATTCCATGTGCTGGAGCGTGCAGCCGCCGCACACCCCGAACAGGGGGCAGGGTGGCTCTGTGCGCTGCGGGGAAGGTTCTTTTGTGCCGACGAGCTCTGCGCGGGAAAAACTCGCGTGCTCTTCGACAATCCTGAAGAGGACGAGTTCGCCGGGGATGGAATAGGGGATGAAGACCGCCTTGCCTTCCGAAAAAGCGATACCCTCGCCGTGGGAGGAGAGTTTTTCAACCCTGAGGGTAAGCAAGTCGTCGGTCATGAAAGCTTTCTTACTGTAATGGATTCACGCTTTTTTCGCAACTGGTCATTTTGGAATTATATTATACGCATGAGTATCACAATTCGTTCTCTCGGTGCAGCAGAAGAAGTCACTGGTTCCAAGCATCTCCTCGAGGTCGACTCCCAAAAAATCCTCATCGACTGCGGGGCATTTCAGGGCAAGCGCGCGGAAGCGGACAGGAAGAACAGGGAACTGCTCGGCGACGATATCGATCCTGCCTCAATCGATGCGCTTGTGCTCACTCACGCACACTACGACCACTGCGGCCTTGTGCCCTACCTTGTGAAGAAGGGCTTTGGAGGCTCGATCTACGCCACATCGGCGACACGGGACCTGGCAAACCTCATCATGACCGATTCCGCGCACATCCAGGAGCGCGATGCGGATTACCTCTCGCGGCAGGCCCAGAAGAGGAATGAGAAATTCGACTGGAAGCCCCTCTTCGATGAGTTCGACGTCATCCGCGCCATGGACCAGTTCGTGACGGTCGGGTATCACCGCCCGATTTTCGTCGCCGACGGCGTGCAGGTCGAATTCTTCGATGCCGGTCACATTCTCGGCTCGGCGTTTGCGCGCGTCACCGCGACGGACAGGGCGGGGAATACGGCCGTCATCGGTTTTTCCGGCGATCTGGGCCGCAAGAACAAGCCCATCATCAAAGACCCTGAGTGCCTTAAGGATATCGACATACTCTTGCTCGAGAGCACCTACGGCGATCGTCTCCACGAGTCGACCGATGACGCGCTCTCGCGGCTCGAAAAGCTCGTCAACCGGACTGCGGCGGCTCGGGGAAAGCTCATCATCCCCGCCTTCGCGGTGGAGCGTACGCAGGAACTCATATTCTATCTCCACCTTCTGCACGATAAGGGCAGAATCCCCGAGGTGCCGATCTGGGTCGATTCCCCGATGGCGCTCAACGCGACGAGCATCTTCGCGATCCACCCCGAATGCTACGACAAAGAGACCTACGATCTCTTTACGACGCACGCGAAGAATCCCTTTGGCTTTTCTGCGCTCAACTTTTCGCGCTCGGTCGAAGACTCGAAGGCGCTCAACCAGGCCAGAGGGCCGATGATCATCATCTCGGCCGACGGCATGTGCGAGTTCGGGCGCATCCAGCACCACCTGATACACGGGCTCGGCGACCCCGCAAATACCGTTCTTATCGTGGGCTATATGGCCAACGGGACCCTCGGCCGGCGCCTCAAGGATGGTGCAAAGGAAGTGCGCATCCACGGCGACTGGTATCAGGTGCGCGCGGACATTGAGGAGATCGATGCGTTCTCCGCGCACGCAGACTGGAAGGAGGCGGTGGAATGGCTTGGTTGCATCGACAAGGCGCGTCTGCGGAAAATCTACCTCGTACACGGTGAAGGCGAAGCGCTCACCGCGATGTGCGGGCATGTGCTCGACGCAGGTGCCAGGGATGCCGAAATCGTAAAAGCGGGGGAAATCTATACGATAGCCTGAGCCTGATGCCCATGGTAGGCACAAGAAAAACCCGCGATCTTGGGGCGGCCCCCTTTTCGCGGGTTTTTAGTGTACGCCGCTGTTGCGGCGCCGAGCTGCGCAAGCCTCAGCAGATCGTGTCGAGCTTGGCGACCCGGGTCGCGTGGCGGCCGCCTTCAAACTTCGCATTCATATATACACCAAGGATCTGTTCGACGGGCTCCACGTATTCGCCCCTGCCACCGAACGCGACGAAGTTGGCGTTGTTGTGTTCTTTTGCCATGCGCGCAGTGTAGCTGTCGTGAATGAGGGCGCAGCGGATTCCCTTGTGCCTGTTGGCCGCGATCGAGATGCCGATGCCCGTTCCGCAGCACACGATGCCGAAATCATAGCCGCCCCTGAAATATTCCTGCACGGCCAGCTCCGCCTGATCCGGATAGTCGACCCGGTCCTCTGTGTCGATGCCGAGGTTGACAACCTGGTGCCCCTGGCTCTCCAGCCACTTCACAAGACGGAATTTCAGCGCCACCGCGCCGTGATCGTTTGCGATGACAATCTTCATAGGCCTAGAGTAGCGACGAATACAGGGGTGGTCAAGGATTGGGCGAAAAGGCCGTGCGGCGCTCGGCCGGGCTCCCGCAGCCTGTATTTTACCATTGAAAGGCGACCGCGCGCTTTCCGAGTATGTAGTCGTCGAAAATGACGCGGGCCGGCCTATTCGCCATGCCGGCACAGACGTGGAGCGGAAGCAGATGCTCTTCCCGCGGGTGGCAGTACCTGGCATGGGGAGCTTTTTCCCATGCAGCCAGACGGGCCTCGCGCTCGGATTCGGAGAGAGTCCCCGTGCAGCAGTCGATGAGCCAGTTCTGGAAAGCATCGTTCTCTGGATCCGGGGCGGCTCTGCCGTGCCATGAGAACGCTCCCATGTTGTGGAAGGAAAATCCCGAACCTATGACGAGAATGTCTCTCTCAAGAAGCGGCCGCAGGGCTCTCCCTGCCCTGAGGTGAGAGGCCGGGTCGAGATTGTGGAGGAGCGACATCTGGAGAGTGGGAATATCGGCACCGGGATACATGAGCTTTAAGGGTATGAACATCCCATGGTCGAAACCGCGGTTTTTATCGATGCGGGAAGAGATGCCGTTTTTCTGAAGCAGCCCGGCGACGAGCTCTGCCAGCTCGGGATTGCCGGGGGCGGGGTAGGTTATCTCGTATGCTTCATCGGGGAAACCATAATAATCGTAGAGCAGGGGAGGGGTCTCTCCTCCTGTCAGCGTCACCTCGCGCGCCTCCCAGTGGGCGCTTATCACCAGGATCGCTTCCGGCTTCCTGAGCTTTGCGGGAAGCGCCTCCATGAATTGGACCATCGACCTATGGCCGGCATCGCCCAGAATAGGCAGGGGACCGCCGCCATGAGAAAAGTAGACAATCTGGGCCGTGCTGCTGTTCCGTTCTGCTTCCACCATAGGCTTACTCCTCCTGGGAAATGTTCATTCTGCTATTCCTATCAAGCCAATACATATAATATAGTAATTTTATGCTGACGGCGCTGTCTGTCACGAACAAAATTCTGCAAATGCGGGAATAAAAGACATGGCAAACGACCCGGTGCGGCCATCGCCCTCTCTTATCATCGCATACTGCGATTACTCCTACAGGGGCTCGCCCAATACAGATCCTCTTTTGCTCGCCGCGAGTATCCGACGCTACGGCGGGGTCTGTAAATCGGTGCCGATTTGGCTAATGTGTCAGGACATCCCGGACATGTCTGCGCAGATTTCCAGGAAGGCGACCGCCCTGAACGTCGATTTACTTCCATACAATAATGACGGGAATATATCGGGTTTCCCCTTTGCACGGAAAGGGATCGCGGCGGCCGAGGCAGAGCGTCGCGCGGAAGGGGAGGTTGCGGAACTCCTTTGGTTCGACCGTGATTCCCTTGTGCTCAATGACGTCTCACCGCTACTGCTGCGTCCAGACAAGAAGGTCTCATTCAGGCCAGTGAATGTTCAGAACATAGGTCAGACGGCCGATATGCCGGAAGAGGCTTTCAATGAATTTTGGCGGCGAGCATGTGCCCTTGGAAATGTCGATTACAGGATCGTCGGGACTACAACGAGCTATATAGACCGGAAAGTCCTGTTCTTTTATATAGCGGCGGGTCTTGTCGGCGTAAGGCCGGAACTGGGAATATTCCGGGAATGGGAGAATCTTCTGCGAATTTTTGCCGAGGATCGATTCCTGCGGGACTATTGTGAGAAATATGGCCTATACAGGATATTCATGCACCAGGCCGCGCTCAGCATCGCCGCCGCAGGCAAGACCGAGATCGCGGAGCGTCAGGAACTTTCTCCCTATGCCATGTATCCCATGAATTTCTGGACCAGCGATCCGAATGCGTGCAGACCGGGCTCTCTCGATGAGGTGATTTCCCTCCGCTATGACACTGTTCTCGATGGTGATGGCTGGAGGGCATTCCCGATGAGCGCCATGCTCCGCGATTGGATAGGACACAATATCCGGTAAGGTGCGGAATTGGCAGATTATTGTTTTGTCTTGTCCTCGAGCAGCCTGTCCATGAATTCGATCTTGCTCTCCAATTGACGGATCTCTTCTTCTTTGAGGGCTGCAGAGCTCTCCAGGAGGCGGATTCTGTTTTCAAGGTCATCGACTTTTTTTGACAGCTCGTCCGGCGCGCCCTTGCTGCGCTTGCCCAGGTAGTCAAAACCCGCCGATATGGCCGTTATCGCGATAATCCCGAGAATGACCGCTATTGCGATGCCCATAGGACCTCCCCTTACCATCCCCGTCTCAGAAAACAGTATCCTGTATGGTCCGATTTTTCAACAGTGAACTGCTGTACTCCCACAGCGCGGCGCGCAGTTTTTGACCGTTGTAAATCCTGGGGATTCTCTTCCTCCGCGTTTTGTGAAAATAGGCGCCACTCACATCTTCGGCCCCGCCCGAAGTCGCCAGATGAATAATCTGCCTCGCCCCTTCGGCGACATCGATAAAAAACGGCGACAGGATGATTCTGATGAGGATGTCGAACCATCGGTGGGTGTACATTATCGAAGTCCTCACGATGCCCGGATGCACCGCGTTCACGGAGATTCCCCCGCCGCGCAGGCGCTCCGCGAGCTCCACCGTAAACAGAAGGACCATGTATTTGGAGACCGCGTAGGCCCTGAACCAGTGGTAGTCATTTATTTTTTTGAGACGGAACCATCCGATCTTGTAGATGTTGGAGATCACATTGATGATTCGGTTGTCGGAGCCCTTTTCAAAAAATGGCAGAAGCTGCGTGGTGAGCAGGAAAGTCCCGATATAGTTTGTGCCGATATTGGGCTCAAAATTATCGACGGTGCGCCTGTGGTCCGTGGTGCAGACGCCCGCATTGTTGACCAGGATGTTCAGTCTTCCGTATTTGTTTTTGAACTCCTCCACGAAACTCCGTATGGAATCGCGGGAGGAGATGTCCAGCGTCATGGCGGCGATGTTCGGGTTTTGGGTGAGAGACCTAAGCTCTTCGCAGGCGGTGCGGGCGCTTTCGGGGTTTCTGCATGCCAGGACCACTGTCATGCCCTCTTTTGCGAGGCCGAGTGCCGCCTCTTTGCCGATGCCGCGGTTCGCGCCCGTGACGATCGCTATCTTGTCGTTCATTTGAGCTTTGCTATGCCCTCTTCAATTGTGCCGATGAAGAGGACTTGACCGGTGCCGTTGCTCTCATAGATAAAATTCCTCAAGCTCTTGCTCTTTATATCGCGAAAGTCGCCGATTTCCATTTTAGTCAAGGAATAAACCACTATTGTATTTCAGGAAGTATCGTCCTGAGTTTCGCGCAGGTCGCCGGATCCCGTTTTGCCGGGGCCGTCATGACGACGTAGCGCATCGCGCTCCGGCAGGGACAGTCGGCACCGCCTCCCAGCGCCGGGACTATTTCTTTTATCAGTGCCTTGGCGTGGGCCGAGTTGGCGTTGAGGTTTCCCACGACCATATCGACGGTCACGTCGGCGTGGTCCGTTTTCCAGCAGTCGTAATCGGTCGCCATGCAGACCATGGCGTAGCAGATTTCGGCCTCCCGCGCAAGCTTCGCTTCAGGGAGCACGCTCATGTTGATGATGCCGGCTCCCCATGAGCGGTAGAGCCGGCTCTCAGCCCGCGTGGAAAAAGCCGGGCCTTCCATGCAGACGAGGGTCTCCTCCGTGTGGACGCGCAGCCCGCGCGCGGCGATGAAGGGCTCGATGATCCTGCAAAGCCGGCCGCAGAAGGGATCCGCAAAACTCATGTGGGCGACGACGCCTTCGCCGAAGAAGCTCGACCCCGGTCTGTCCTTCGTTCTGTCGATGATCTGTGAAGGGAGGACAAAGTCGCGGGGGCGTATCTCCTCCTTGAGGCTGCCGACGGCCGAAAAGGCGACTATCTCGCGGACGCCGAGCATTTTGAGCGCCGCGATGTTCGCTCTTGAATTCACCTCGGTCGGGAGAATGAAATGTCCCCGGCCATGGCGGGGCAGAAATGCCGCCGTTACGCCGCCTATCCGGGCGATGGTGATCGTGTCGGAGGGCGATCCCCAGGGCGTGTCCATCCCGATCTCTTCGAGAACATCGACGCCCTCGATTTCGTACAATCCCGATCCGCCTATAATGCCGACACTGGCCTTGTCCATGGTTTTACCTCTGTGCAGACAGTTTCGTTGACGATTATACATCGGATTCCCGGCGTTACAAAGCCTGCGTTCGGCGGCTATTCCGGGCTTGTCTAACATCGCCTGCAGGGCAGAATCACGAGATAGTCTGCTCTATCTTGAGCTCGCGGAAGAAATGAATGGTGAACGGAATGCAGCAGAGGAAAGTGCAGGCATCTGCCAGAGGCTGTGTGATCTGGACGCCTGTCAGGCCGAGGAGTCGCGGCAGAATGAGAATGGAGGGCAGGAAGAATATCCCTTGGCGCGCGGCAGCGAGAAAGGTCGCGGTCCATGATTTTCCGATGGACTGAAAGGTCATGTTGCACATGACACCGAGCGGAATCAGAGGCATGGTCAGACACTGGGCGCGCAGTGCCTTTGACCCTATGGCGATTACATCGGGGTCCGTCGCTATGAACAGTTTCATCAGGAATGGCGCGGCCGCGAATCCGCCGATGCTGCACGCTGCCATGAAGACTATGCAGGTCTTCAGGGTAAAAAAGAAGGCTTCTCTCACCCGTCGGAAGTTCCTGGCTCCGTAATTGTATCCCAAGACCGGCTGGTACCCTTGACCGATGCCCAGAGTGACAGAAAAGATGAACATGAATATCTTGCCGACGATAGACATGGCCGCCACCGCCGCGTCGCCGTACACGGCGGCGTTCACGTTGAGCGCAACTGTGGAAATGCTGGCGAGTCCCTGCCGGCAAAAAGAAGGAAGGCCATTTTTCAGTATCTGCAGATATGTATCCGGGGTTCTGGAAAGCTTGGGTAGACTTAGCTTGCAGACTGTTCTGTTTCTGACGAAACAGGAAAGAAGGATCAGCATGCTTATCAGCTGGCTCAGGGCTGTAGCGATCGCGGCGCCCGCAATTCCCATTTTGAACACAAAGATAAAGAGCGGATCGAGTCCGCAATTGAGGATGCCCCCGGCGGTGATGCCGACCATCGCGAGCCTTGCCTGGCCTTCTGCGCGCAGGATGTTGTTGAGCACGAAAGAGGCGGTCATGACTGGCGCGGCGAAGAGTATGTACTGCGCGTAGTCCCGGGCGTAGGGAAGAATCGTGGCTGTCGCGCCGAGCCCGCGCATGAGCGGATCGAGGAACAGGAGTCCTGCGGTCGCGAGCAGGGCTCCGAAGAGGAGCGACATGTAGAATCCGCTTGCCGCGACCCTGCTCGCTTCATCCGTCCGGTGAGCACCCAGCAATCTCGAGATCAAGCTTCCCGAGCCCATACCGACCGTGAATCCTATGGCCTGGATGATCGCCATGAGCGCAAACACCACGCCGACCGCGCCGGATGCACTCGTGCCGAGTTTGGAGACGAAATATGTATCCGCCATGTTGTAGATCGAGGTGACCAACATGCTTATGATTGTCGGGACTGCCAGCGAGATGACCAACCCGCCGACTGGCGCCTGTATCATCCTGGTGTAATGGGGGTCTGTCTGTTCCATCCGAGAAGCATGATGGCGATGCGCTGCCCTGGTGTCAAGCGCCGAGGGCAGCGCATATGCGGGCGGCATCTCCGCCGGGAGGGCCTCCCGTTATTGGGCCTCGTCGTAATACTGCGCGAGCTTCAACTGCTGTACAAGAATGTCGAAGTCGATCTTCTGCGCCTCGATTTTCAGAATGGCGAGGTCGATCTTCGCCATGACATAGTCTTCCTCCGAGACGAAACCACCGCTGTAGAGTTTTTCCTCCCTCGCCATCTCTTCCTCTGAGTCGGCAATATCGATCTCCTGGATTTTCTTGTCCAGTTCGAGAGACTCGAGCGCCTCGTTGATCTGCCGGATGCCGTCCTTCAGCTCTTTTTGGGCATCTTCGAGCTTGAGTCTGTAAATCGTGGGGTATTCTTCGCGCTTGAGTACGCTCAGGGCATTTTCGCTCTTGTTGAAGAGATCGTAGGACAGCGTAAACGACAGGGCCCAGTCGACCTTGCTGGTGTCGGTGTTGTAATACACCGAGGCGGCGATGGTCGGATTCGGCAGGTAGGGCAAAATGGAAAAGCTCTTTCGCTTTTCTGCCGCGGCCAGAGAGAGCTCAAGCGCGCGGATCGACATGGTGCTTGTCGGCTCTGCTCCCTTTATCGAGGCCAACCAGCCCGATTGCAGGCGAGTTATGTCTGCATAGAGGGCATCGGCGTTGTTTTTGACATCGTCCTTTATGTTGGCCAGGGCACTTGTCGCGGTCAATATGGATTTCTGGGCCTCGAGGATGCGCTTATCCAGCTCTCGCTGGGTGGTGGTGTCGACGGTCGCCGCCCGCACCTTTTGGAGCACTTCGAGGTTCTCCCTGTTCGACTCGAGGAGGCGCCGATAGTAGATGAAATCGAGGACATCCGTCGCGAGCTCCGTCCGTATGCTGTTTTTGATTTCCAGGAGAGAGGCCTGCGCCGAGATCAGCGCTGCCTGGGCATCCAGCTTGTTTGCCGCGGTTTCCGGAAAGAGTGTACGGCTCACGCCCACCGCCGGATTTACCATGCTGATTTGACCGGAGGAGATGTCCACCGGTGCCTCGAAGAAGAGGTCGGCGCCTCCGAGAATTTTTTCGAAGGTGATCGTGGGGACCAGCGTTCCGGAGGTTATGCCGTCGCTGCCGATGACGATATAGCTGGTATCGCTGTCCGATGTGCCGGTGTTGATGGATACCGTGGGGATATAGGACTTCGTATACTCGGCATAATCGGCTTCGGCGGATTTCAGCGTGAGCCTGGATTCGAGATAGGTCGCAGAGCCGTTGAGGCGGGCCGTGTATATTTCGTCCCAGCCCTCGGCGAAGGCGCCCGACGCCACAAGGAGAAGAGCGAGCAGAAAAGCATGTCGTCGCATGGTTAAAGTCCTAGAGGGGTTTCTCCCATCGCGCTCAGATAGGAGGCGACCGCTTCAATATAGTTCTTCTGGGCGGTCAGCAGATTTTGCCGTGCAGAGAGGACATCGATCGCTTTCTCGTTCTTGCTGCTGAGGGAGAGGGTCCCGTTCTCGAACTGGCGCTGTGCCTCTTGGTACAGGGTCTGCTTGAGAGTGTATTCATCCTTCCGTATCTGGAGGAGGGCCGCATTGTTCTTGATGGTGGAAAGCGTGCTCTCGTAGGACCTCTTGGCGTTGCTCTCGGCATTTGTCACCGCAACATCTGCCCTGACATTCTCTGTCTCCTGAATGCGCCGGTCATAGACTGAGGTGTTTGTCGCGAGAGATGCAGTCGTAAGGTCCTGGATCTTCTTTGCCAGGTTGGCTTCTTCGAGCGATATATCTTTGGCGACCCACTCTTCGAGCGTGGCGCTCGGTTCGAAAGAAGGAATCTCCGGGATGAGGTCCCAACTCCATTCCAGGCCCGTGACAAAGCGCACATAGTCCTTTGCATCCTGCAGCGTATACTCGGACAACTGTTTGTCGCTCGCGGCCGTGTCGTACGCAATGCCGATTTCCTTGAAGACGTCTTCTGAGATCAGGCCATTTTTATACCGGAGATCGGCGTATTTTTTGTCCTCTTTCGCATTTTCAAGGCTGAGGGCGGCGGACTGGTCGTCGAGATCGGCTGTCGCCGCATCGAACACCGCGTCGATCACTTTGTCGTAGAAGCTCAGGACCAGGCTCTGATAGTCTGCCTGGGATGTCACATATGTGTACTGTGCGTTGACCCTGTCCAGCTCGATCTTGGCCTCGATCTCGCCCTTTGTTTTTTTGAGATTGGCGATTTCGAGGTCGAGTTTATACACCGCATAGTCCTGATTTGACTTGGCCGCAGCGGTGAACAGTTCCTCGAGCGTTCCGGCGGCTACAGGCGTGGCGGAACAGACGAGGGTAAGCGCACACAGCGCCAGAAAAAGGCTGCCTCTGGACTTCATAATGAACTCCTTTTACAATCGATAATATTCTATCGCTCTGTAGCGAAAGAAATTACTTCATACTGAAATACCTTGATCCCCTCCCGGGGAAAGATTTTTTGACTTGGCCTACGGCCTCGACGATCAGCGAAGCCTCCTGGCTACTGCCGTAGAGCACGTAGAGAACGTTCAGTTCCGGCCAGATTGCCGTTCCCGACGAACGCCGTTTCTGCCTCGTCCCTGCACATCTTCGATGAGCGAATAGCATACATCCGGAATCCTTTTTTCGATTTCTTCGAGGATGTTTTCCTCGACTGAGCGGTTTGCATAGATTTCAGTCCGTATCATCATTGGTATCCTTGTCTTCAGTCGTGTTCATTGTGGCCGCCTCTTTCAGCAATTTTTGCGTCTCTCTTTCTTTTTGAGCTTTTTTCCGCTCGTTCCGACTGTTGAAAAGGCTGTAAAGAACGGGCGTCAGGAAAAGCGTCATGATTGAGCTGACCAGCAGGCCACCGAACATGGTCTTCGCGATTGGCGCTATGCTTTCGGTTCCGGACCCCGGGAACAGAGCGAGGGGCATGAGGCCTAAAAGCGTTGTCAGGGTTGTCATCAGAATGGGCCTCAATCTGTGGCGGCCAGCTTCGCTGCAGGCCTCGAACAGAGTGTAGCCGCGCGCCCGAAGTGTGTTCGTATAGTCGACGAGCACGATGCCGTTGTTGACCACGACACCCGCAAGGGCCACGATGCCGATCATCGAGAAGAGGGAGAAAGAGTCGTTTGTCAGCTTGTATATCCAGACGACCCCGATGAACATGAGGGGAATCGACAAGAAGATGATGAAGGGGTCGACGAAGGACTCGAATTGACTCGCCATGACGCCATAGACGAGGAAAATGGCGACTGCAATGATGAGGATGAGTACAGGCAGATAGGTGCCCACGTCCATACTTTCACCGCCGAGCGAGACTGTGACGCCATCGCGGGGCACATAGTTTTCATCCAGCACCTTCTGTACTCTCTGGGCCATCTCTGTCGAGGTCACCTTTGAGGATGCGGGGAGGTCGCCCTCGACATGGATGATCCTCTCTTTATCTTCGCGCTTTATCTGCTGCGGGGTGGTGCTGTTCGAGATAGTGGCGAAACTGGAGATAGGGATTTTGTCTCCCGCGGATGTGACGAGGAAGAGAGCCTTGATGTCGGAGAGGGTGCGCCTGTCTTCCTCCCTGAGCCTCACCACAACATCGATCATGTCTCCTGCCGAATTGTAGGTCGTGGCGGTAGTGCCATAGACAGCACTGCGGATCTCTTTTGCTACCTCGGAGACGGAGAAACCGTATGTGGCCGCCTTTTGCCTGTCGATTGAGATGAGGAGTTCGGGCGATCCCTCTTCGAGCGATACGCTGAGGTTCTCCACCTCCGGCAGCTCGGCAGCGAGAATGCGTTTGATCTCCCGGGCAGCCGCGAGAGAGGCGTCCTGATCCTTGGAACGAATTTCCACGTCCACCGCTGAGCTCGACGAGAACTGACGCCCCGCAGTGTAGGTAAAGCTCGCGCCGGNGATCGACTCGAGGTAGGGTGTCAGTTTTGTTTTTATGGATGTCGGTGTGTCGGTCTGGTCTTCGGGCTCCGGAAGCATGATCTGGAGAGAACCTTCATTGGTGTAGTTCCCGCTGAAAGGGCCGCCACTTCCACCGACTGTCAGTATGAGAGTCTCGTATCCTTCCACGTTTTGCTGGACATTGGCCTGCAGTTTCTCGAGCACTTCCTGGGTATACTCCATCGTCGTTCCCAGAGGGAGAGTCAGATTTACCGTCAGACTGTCGTCAGTATTCGAGCGCGGGAAGAGATTCAGCCCGAAGGATCCCAGATAGAGAAGAGAGACGGCGAGGATGACCGCCACAAGCGCGACGATGAGCATTCTGTTTCTCAGACAGAACTCGAGGCCCTTCTTATAGGCCTGCTCCTGAGCGGAAAAGAATCGCTCCAGCGCAGCATCGATCTTTTTCAAAAAGAGGTTTTTGAGCGGTTTCTGAACGCGTGTCTCGAGGTGCATGACGGGGCCGGAGAGCACGGGAACGATGGTGACCGCGACGACGAGCGACGCGGCGAGCGAAAAGCAGACAGTGAATACAAGATCATTGAAGAGTTGTCCCATCATGCCGAGTTTATTCCGGAACAGGATGATGGGGATGAACACGCAGAGTGTCGTCAACGTCGAGCCGGTAATCGCCGTGATCATCTCTTGGCTTCCGAGGATCGCGGCGATTTGGGGCTTCGTTCCCCGCTCCCGGTACCGGTAGATGTTGTCCACAATGACGATGGACGCATCGACCACCATGCCAAAGCCCATGATGAGACCCGTGAGGCTTATCGTATTGAGCGTGAGACCTGCAAAATACATGCACAGGACCGTGATGAGCATCGAGATCGGTATGGAGACCGCGATGATGAAGGTGGCCTTGAGGTTCCTCAGGTACAAAAGCAGAATCAGCACCGCCAGCACAATGCCTTGCCAGGCAGAGTTGTACACTTCATGCAGCGTCGAATCCACGAGGGTGGTGTCGTCGGACAATATTTCCACCGTCACTCCTGCGGGCAGGGATTTGTTGATACTCTTGAGCGCGGTATGGACCTGGCGGGATATCTGCACGGCGTTGCTGCCGCTTTCTTTTACTATTTGAATGTTGATGCCGCGTTGGCCGTCGATGTATATGAGCCTGTCGGGATCCTCTTCGCTCTCTTTTACATCTGCGAGGTCCTGGAGGCGGATCACGCGGTTGTTCCCCGAATCATCTGAAGCTACAGTCTTGATCACCAGGTTTTTCACCTCGTCGATGGAGGAGAGGCTTTCGTGTGTCCGTATCTGGTATTCCGTGCTGCCTCTGACGATGTTTCCGCCCGACAGCAGGACATTCTGTGAGGCGAGGGCCGTGGCCACATCGGTGACTGTCAGACCATAGGCAGCGAGCCTGTTCTGTGAGAGCTCCACCAAGATGATCGCGTCGCTTCCGCCTATCACACTCGCCGAAGCGACACCGTTGATCCGCTCGAGCTGAGGCTGGATCGTGTCTTCTCCTATTCCCTGGAGTTCTTTGAGCGGACGATTGCCCTTGATGGCGAGAGAGATGATCGGCATCGACGAACTGTTGAAGCGCCTTACGGTGGGAGTTTCCGCATCGTCCGGCAGATCGTCCAGCACGCCGTTGATGGCGGATTCGATTTCGGATTGGGCCTTGTCCAGATCGGTATCATAGCCAAACTCAAGATTGATGGTGCTGGAACCCGATTGCGAGGTGGAGGACATTTTCTCCAACCCCTCAACCGAGGAGAGCGCGTCCTCGAGCACCTCGGTGACATTCTGCTCGACATCTTCGGGTCCTGCCCCGGAATAGGTGGTGCTGATCTCCAGTATGGGCATGTCCGTGTCGGGATTGAGAGAGACAGGGAGCTGAGTCACAAATACTGCCGCTATGCCGCAGATGAGGACGTAGACCATTATTATTGTGACCGGGTGATCGATGGACTTACGGGCTACATTCATTGTGATGCCCCTGTTTCTGTTCCCGAACTGCCGTCGATGATCCTGACTTTGCTGCCATTGGTGACTGAATTTTTCCCTTCCGTGACAACCTGCTCGCCTGCGCTGAGGTCCTCTTTGACCTCGAAGAAGTCTTCTCCTTCAAGGCCGAGTACGATGTTCCTCTTTTCCACGGTGTTGTCGGCTTTGATGACGAAAACATAAGATTCTGTATCATCGGTCGTCACTGCGGATCTCGGCACTACGACGACATTGTTTCTGGCTTCGGTCACGAGCTTGATCGTCGAGGACATGCCGACGAGAACTTTCGAGTCAGGCTTGTCGAGTACAAGGCTGATTTCGCGCGTGCGGGTGGTAGTGTCCAGCACGGGGTTCATCTCCGAAATCTTTGCCGTGTAGACAACGCCGGGTATGGCATCGAAGCTTACCTCGGCCGGGTTCCCTATTTTGAGGTCGGCGAGAAATCTCTCGGAGACCGCGGTGCTGATCTTCATCCGGGCGATGTCCCCCACCGTGGCGATGACTGTGCTGGTCGTGATGGTGTCCCCTTCGTGGACGGGTATGGAGATCACCGTTCCGGAGACCGTCGATTCCACCGGATTGGGCATGTATTTCTCGCCGACCTTGGACGGGTCGACGTACGCTATGGTGGTTCCGACGGAGACGCGGTCTCCCACCGCGACCTTTCTCTCGAGGAGCTTCCCGGCGATGCTGGGGTAGATTTTGACCTCCTTGTTGGAGACCACATCGCCCTGGAGCTTGGTATAGTTGCTGATGGACCCGAGGGCTACTGTGCTGGCCCGTACAGCAACGGTGCGCGTTTCCTCGCTCCCTGTTTGAGACATCTGGCCTGAGGGGGTGCCCACCGGTGCTCCTGTCGAGGAAGGAGAAACACCCAGTGTTTTGACAATGATTATGGCAGCTATGCCGGCGATTACTACGGCGATGACAATCTGTGGCACATGCTGAGAGACCGCTTTCTTCATACTTCCGAACTCCTCGTCTATGCAAGGTCCAAGGTTATGGGAAAAGATAGCGTTGCGGGAACAAAAGCAGACAGTCCCATATGTCACAAAAGAATGTGACTATTGTCATATCCGGAATGACCGGCGGCACTTTGCAGAGATAAAGTGCTGAAGTATATTGAAATTATGGCCAGTTCTCCGTCACAGCCACACAGAGAACGGGATGTAACCCGGATAATTCTCATGACCCTCTTCTTCCTCTTTCATTTCATGCTGACAACGCAGCCCCCTTTCAGGGGTGAGCATGGGGGACGAATTCCGTCCGATTACTCGCTTATGGTGGCGCTCAATATCGCCATCATCGGATTCTGGCTGGTCCTCGAGGTCTTCGAATTTCTGGCATGGAACTACAAGTGGAAAAATTTGCGGTATGGCGTGGCAATCACGGTGCTGCGCTGCATTCCAGCCCTCGCCCTCGTCGTTTTTTACCCGGGGCTGATGCCGGGCATGATGAGGCTTATGGCCCCGCTCCTGACCTTTTATCTTTCCCTGGTGTTCAGGCAGGCGTGGAGCTATGTGGTGGTGGCCTTTTTCTGGCTGGTACAGCTGCTTTTGTTCTTTACCGCGCCTTCGCCCGCAGAACCTCCAAAATCCGACAATTCCTATGGAATAGTGATACTTCTCTACCAACTCATGAGCATCCTGCTCATGTTTCTCTTTGCGCTGTTCTGGAAGGAGGACAGGAAAAACCGCGAACGGCAGGCTGTGCTCACGGCAGAGATCCAGGCGAATCAAGAGGAACTCAAGCGCTATGCATCCAGAGTATCCCGCGTCGTGGCCCTTGAAGAGCGGACAAGGATAGCNCGCGATATTCACGATAATCTCGGTCACACGCTCACGGCCATCTCCATTCAGCTCAACAAAGCGGAGGCCTTTTTCAGAAAAGACCCGGAAGTCTCAATAAAGGCGATTATCGATGCACGGACGAGCATGCACGAGGCCATGCTCGATATCCGTTCGACCCTCGACACACTCAACAATCAGGCCGAAGGCTTTGACCTTTTGTCGCAGGTGCAGAAACCGCTCGAGAGCCTCAGACAGGCCGGAATATCCGTAATTTCAGACATACGGGGAAGCACAGAAGGCTACAATATATCCGTGCTTCTTGCGCTGTACCGCTTTGTCCAGGAAGGAGTGACGAATATACTCAAGCATGCCGGGGCTCACGAAGTGAATCTGGAAATCCGGATGGACGGCGATCAGGTCTATGCCGAGCTCCGGGACGACGGCAGGGGTTTCGATCCCCAAGCCATGAAGAAACGGAACAACGATGTTTCCGGCTACGGCCTCACCGGGCTGACTGACAGGATCAGCCTCGTGAGGGGGACATTCTCTGTCGAATCAAGCCCAGGCAAGGGGACGATCCTGAGGGCATGCATGCCGAAAGACCCTGTGGCCCTCATCGGGAAGGAGCGCGACGATGTCGCCCGTCAGTAAAAAGATCAAAATCCTCGTGGCCGACGACCAGCGGCTGGTCCGGGACGGCATCGCTTCGCTCCTAGGGCTCGACGAGGAAATACTCGTCGTGGGGACGGCGGAGAACGGAAAGGAAGCCGTGGCCCTTGCCCGCCAGTGTCGGCCCGATGTCTGCCTTCTGGACATCCGCATGCCGGTCATGGATGCATTTCGGCCCTCGAGCAAATCCGCGCCGAAGGGACGTCCCCCTATATCGTGATGCTCACGACCTTCGACGACAAGGAGTACATTGTGCGCTCCCTCCGTTCGGGTGCCGTCGGCTATCTTCTCAAAGACCTGCCCAGCGAAGACCTCGTGAGGGCGATTAAACAGGTTGTCAAAGGTGTTTTCCTGGCCAACGGAGAAGTCATGAATAAACTTCTGGGCTCTCTTCAGTCGCTCCAGGATACAGAGAAAGAGCTTTCATCCGACGCGACGGCGCTGGAGCAGTGCAATTTCCTCACCGAGCGCGAGCGGCACGTCCTTGCCCTCGTGGGGGAGGGACTGACAAATTCGGAGATCGCCGAGACGCTCTCGCTGAGCGAAGGCACCGTCAAAAATTACATATCGAACATCCTGACGACGCTTGGCTTCAGAGACAGAATCCAGGCGGCACTCTTCGCCGCCAGAAATGGGTTGACCCGGGAACGGAAATGACGGGGCCATCTCTTCGGGGAGGCTTTCTTCGAGGGGGTCGAGGGGCTTGTGCAAAAAAAAGCCCTCGACTGTAGAGCCGAAGGCCTTTCCCATTGACAGAGTGCCGTAGAAATTACTTTAGGTATTTCCTTACAGCAAGAGTGCCTCTGTCGTCATATTCAGAGAACCCCTGCCGCATGTACATTTCGTATGCCCCGTGGTAGTTCACGTACTCGCTCTTTGATCCTTTGTTTGGATACGCCTCTATTATTGCGAATCCCTCTTCGCGGGCATCCGCGATGACATGTTCCAGCAGGGCGGTCGCGACACCGCNTTTCCTGTATTGCTTTTCCACCAGAAAGCAGACGACCGATTTTATCTTCTCCTCTTCGGGCTGTTCTTTGGACTGTCCTTTCGCCATCAGCCGGGAGAATTGGGTTTTGTCGTTCGCATTGCACCATCCGATGACTCTATTGTCCTCATATGCCATGTATCCCTGCATGAGGCCATTCTGTATGAGCCATACTGCATAATCCCGCTTTTTTGACCTCGCCTTCCCATAATTTTCCGGTTTGGGCTGAAAATAATAGGTGCAGTAGCATGTCCCCCAGTCCTGATGGTCTGCGAAGGCCCTGTTGTCAAAAAAATCGAGCCAATCGGTGATGTTTTCAGTGCTCAATTTGGTGATTGTCATATGTGCGCTCCCTCTTTCCTTATTTCTTCAATGTGAGCCTGAGCAGAGAGAAGGTGGCCTCGCCCCATTTCTTCGTCGCGAGCAGGGTAAAGCCGCTTTTGAGATAAAATTCCGTGGGGCCGGAGCAGTTATCGGGCGAATCGTCCCGGGCGTATGTCTCTGCGGCGTCATATCCTCTTTCCCCTATATCTCCAGTCACCTTCCGGAGCAGCATTTTCCCCAGGCCCCGCCCCTGATATTCTGGCCGGATGTACAGGCATGAAATCAGAACCGCGTCCCGGCTCGGTGGCGATATGGACTGCGCGTATCCTGCAGCATTGGGGAGCAGGGAGGGTGGGGCATATTGGGCATAGCCTGCCGCCTCTCCCCCGATAAAGAGAATTACCCCACAGCGGCCGAATGTTTTCAGTGTCTCTTCGAACCAGGCCCACTTTATTCCAGAGGCGTCTTTTTCCGGCAACTTCCGGCTGTCATCCCCATTGCTGCCAAACTGCTCGGGCGCTTCCCAATAGATACACCTGTTGCAGGGAAAGAACAGGTCGGCAAAAGACCGCGAATCGATATCCTTTATGTCTGCACCCATGGGCTTATTTCCTGTCTCATTGTACCCTGAACCTCAAGACCGTTTTCAGTTTGTCCTTCTCGACCCTGCCGGGATCGCTCAAGTATATCTCCTTGTGCTGCCTGCCCGTCCTTTCCAGGTGAAGGCCCTGTGCATACGCCTCCATCAGTTTAAAGCTTGCCGGCTCATCATCATAGCTGCCCACGTGGAGCATCTGGATGCATTTGCCTTCCAGGATTCTTTCAAACCTCACTTCTTCGAGCAGCCTGTTGGTTTTTTTCTTTTTTGTCCTCTCTATTGTCTCTCTTGCATAGTCTTCTGTGACGAAGTCGGGCTGCCGTATCATCAGGGTGAAGAGAAGCTTGTTCTTGTCTATTGTTCCCCTGTATTCATTTTTCCCCTTTTCAGTCAGGTCCCAGACGCCCTCCAGCGGATAGACGGTGTACTCGACATAATCGGGAGGGGCGCAGTTCTGTTTGGGGCTCATCTTTATTGCATACGACAATGAATAGAGTACGGAAATGTATTCCGCAAAGAATGGATCGTTGGGGTTTCCTTTTCCCCCGATGGTGAAGTATTTGAATTCCGGTACATTCACCAATTCCGGTTGTCCCTTGGGAAGATAATAGATTTTCTCTTCCTTTTTCCAGTCCAGCTTCATGATGACCTCCTGTAAGGCTCTCCCTTAAAAGCAGGCGCCGGTCCATGGAATCAGGCCCAAGGCCTGTCATGCATACCGCAATTTCATGCCGACGCCCGCTTCTTCTATGCTGACGACTTTTGACAACGCTATTTTCGACCTCAGGTCGGTGCAGTGGCAGGGATGAATCCGCGGCGCGTTCAGCGCGCTGAAATACCGCATCGTCCCGGACAGCTGTTCTTCCGGCGGATTCTGTAGATGGAATCCGCCAACGACGTCGGATATTCTGACCTCATCGCATATTGTTTTTGCGTATTCGATGATATTGCATATCCNCGAGTGCGCGCATCCGGTTACGATTATCAGCCCCTCTTCGCCTCTGTAGACAAGCCCGGAGTCCTCGACGACGAAATCCTCTTCGACCTCATTCTCTTTTCTGCCGAAGCCGTTCTTTCCCTCGAATGTGTTCTCTCTTGGTATCTGCCCCAGGTAGACGATCCGCTCGCCGAGCCACTGAGGCCCCTTCTTCAGCTGCAAGTCGAAATGCTTTCCGAGCTTGCCCTCCGAGAACAGGGNGCCTAGTTCCTTGAACCCTTTCGCGCTCACGCTGGCGAATGTCTTGGGGTGGGCCACGATCTTCGGGCGGGCATGCGGAATTCTTTCGATGTCCATTTCGGCAAAGAGACGGACGAGCGCATCCAGACNCCACGTGTGGTCCATATGGCCGTGCGACAGCGCGACATAATCCAGTTGGTCGAGGCGAATGCCCATCTTTTGCGCGTTGGCGATGAAAATGCCCGAATAGCCCACATCGAAAAGTATCCGCACGTCGCGGTCCTCTATATACGCGGAAAAACCGGGTTCGCCCAGAAAATACCGATCGATGAGGGTGTTGTTGTCCGATAGGAGTGTCAGATCCATTCCAGTTCCTTCTCCCGATTTTTTGTCCCCGCAGCGGGCGCCTTCCAAGAGCTGCCGGACCTAAAAGACATATCCTATACGCAGTTTCAAGTCCGGCATGACCATATAGCCGTCCATCCAGATGTATTTTCCCCCGCCTGAAAGCCCCAGGAACAGGCCCCTGCCGACGATCCACTGATATCCGGCTTCAGCCGACAGCACAAAGCCGAAAAGCTTGGAGTCGAAAGAGTAGGCGAGCCCCGGCGACAGCGCCGCACTCCAGCCGGACAAGCTCCCTTTGCCGGAATGATATCCCAGTCCGCATTCTCCTAATATCAATGAGCCGCCGTATTTATTTGTTGAGTTGCCGTAATAGAGAAATGTCAGCCCGGGGTTCAGGCTCAGCGCCTCGCCTATCATCACCTGCGCCTCGAGCGGCACGACGAGGAATATGTTGCTGCCGTTCGTCGAGATCGCGGAAAGACCCCAGTACGCCAGATTCGTCCCTAACGCGACCTTCGGGGGTTGAGCCACATCTTCCGCAAAGAGGCCTGTCGCCGCAAAGCTCATCATGAGCAACACAAGAATGTTTTTTTTCATCACCTCTTCTTGCGCGCAGCAACGCATTGTCTTACCCGGGCTTTTCCGGCCGCGGAGCCGTCAAGCCTGAGGACGAGGGCGGCCAGCGCGACTTAATCAAGTATATATATCGTGTATGTCGCCGCTTTCCTTTACCTTCGTCTTCATCATACCATGCGCGGCGGGCGTGACAATATAAGCGTTTTTATTTTTATCGGAGCGCACTATTCTATAGCTGTCCTTCTGTATGCTGATTGCGCAGTTGTTCTCGATGGCCAAAAAGCTCTTCCTGTTCGACTCGAGGAATCTCCTGAATCGGTCCTCTTTTTCCCTGTCGTCAAAATGAGGGCAATGGCAGCCCCGCAGTGCGCCCAAACCTTCCACATAGGAATAATTCCAGTCCGCATCGTTTCCAAAACTTTCGGAGTCGCTGATGCCGTATTCAAACCAGCAGATCGAGCCGGCGCTCAGGCCGCTGACCACTTTATCTGTCTGCAGTGCAGCTATCAGAAGTTTGTCCACGCCCGCTTTTTCCCATTCGCGTAGCATGAATTTTGTATTGCCGCCGCCGACATAGATGATATCCGCCCGGTCAATCTTCCGCTCAATTTCATCGTGAGTGATGCCGGTGTCCAGAATGCACAGCGAGTCGCACCTGCAGCCGAGGGATTCGTATACTTTTTGTACGGTGGCGATATATCCTTCCGGTTCTCCGCTCGCGGTCGGGATGAATAAGTGATGCGGCCGTTCTCTTTTGCAGGACTCGACAATGTATCGGTCTATCTCCAGTGTCTCGTCATTGGCGATTTCCCCGCCGCCTATCAGTACCAGCATATCGGATGTCTCCTCTGCATATCTTCATCTGTCCAATTTTTTCGTCTTGGCCAGATTTTCCTTCATCTTAAACGCTACAATCGTTTCTATCAGAGATACCGGCAATTTTTCTTCAATGCTGAATTGGACGGCGCCTTTGGAGTGCCTGTATGCTTTCAGTTCATCCTCAAAGTTCGCTATCCCGCTCGATGTCGGGTAAAAGCCGATATGATGCTTGAAACCGGCGTAATACACTATGGGGCCGTTGTGATGGAACGAAGGCATGTTATAGCTCATTCTCTCCTCTGCTTCAGGCACAATCCCCCTGATGATACTCCGGAGTTTGGCCAGCTTTTCTTTCACCTCTTTCGGGAATTGCCCTATGTATTCGTCTATCGGGTCGACACCCTGCGGCGCGGCCTCAGGCGGGCCGGACTTCGCATTTTTCTCTCCATATGCCATCTTCATATAGACATTTCCTGCTTTTAGTTCGTCGGTCATCTGGTCTATTCTTTTTTGTCGCGTCTCTTCCCTTTTTGCCCGGAGGATCCACCCGATATAGTCATTCTGCTGATACGCGGGCCTGTTCAGATAGCTCTCGTAGAGCCCTTCTTTTATGAGCAGATCTTTTATATCGGAAGGCATTTCCAGGATCGGCCGTTTCAGGCGGGACTTCTTGACCATTGAAGCCTCCTCTTATTGGCGTTGGCATGTCGGGCAATAATATGTCGCCCCTCCCAAGTATTGTATCTTCTCCACCTTGCTTCCACAGCTCATGCATCTTTCCGTCTCTTTACTCAGTATCCGTGTATAGCCGCCCCTCTTCCCGTACAGATCGTATTCATCATTCCTGCCTCCGCCGCCGGCGACGTCGTTCAGTGTTTTTTTNNGTATCGCATCGAACAGCCTTCTCTTTTCTTCTTCTGTCAGATCGCCGATGGAGTGTTTCGGGTGCAGTCTGGCATTGTACATGATGTCCTGGGCTATCGCGTTGCCCAGGCCGGGAATGAGCTGGTCCTGAGTGAGGAGCCCCTTTACGCTCCGCTTTTCGGCCCTGTTGCACTCATCGATGAGGCTGGAGAAATACTCGTAGGTGAACCCGGCCTCGACCGGCGTCGGCCTCATCCCCCGTATATACTGCCGCTGCAACTCATCTCCCCGCCTGTACAGCTCCATGGCCCCCCACATCTGCGTCATCGCCGAAAGCGCGGTGCCGTCATCGAAGATGACCAACAGGTGATACTTTTGGGGTATGCCGTCCAGTGTGCCGTGGAACAGTATCTTGCCTCCGCATTCCCCGAACACCAGTACGTAGTCGGGATTCAGTGGTATGAAGAGCCATCTGCCCTTGACATAGGCCTTGCCGATTGTCTTACCACTTGTCAGTGCGGAGAATTCCTGGGGACTGCGGTTGTACCAGACGAACTTGTGCGGTGAGTTGCCCAGCGAGCCTTCCTTTATTGTTTTCCCGTAGAGCGCGGTGTTCATCTGGTTCGCCAGCGTGATGTATTCCGGCAATTCGAACATTTTTCTCAGCCTTCCTTCTCTATTCTATCTTTTCAATCATGCCGCGTTCATCAACTTATATTCCTTCGCTGTTCTATTCTTTCTATCGCCTTCGCATGGATTCTGTCGTGCCAAATTATCCTTCTCACTATTTTCTTTGTCGTCCAGTCTTCTTCTTCGTTTTGGTACAGGCGGTTTCCCTCTTTGAGATATTTTTCCTTCAATTTTTCTACGAAGTCACGTCGGCTGGATACCAGATCGTTCCCGATTTTTATGCCCGTTCCAATCTGAGCCAGATAGTAATTCTGAACTTGTATAATATGTGCAAACTGCCTGTTTATCGTCGAATATACGTCGCCATAGAAGGTTTTTCTTACCATGTGGGGATCGACATAGTCTTTATATTGGCAGCATTTATATATGTTGTCGGCCTTAGTCCCCGATATGGAGATCAATGTACACCAATCTTCGAAATCCTTCGGGTCCTCGAAATCGGCGAGTTCCGTATCGAACAGAATATCGGTGTCCGCATCCTCGACATGGAGTTTGCACTCTTGAATGCTCTCTGTATATTCTTTCGCGCAGTCTGTCTCGATTCCCAGCCAACTTTCGTAGGCCTTTATCTCCTGCCCTATCTTTGATCTGGCCTCTTCGACGGTTCTGCCGCGAATATAGGCACCAGGCAGGTCGACCAGCCAGCCGAGGAATCCTTTTCCATTCGTCTCATAGATGATTCTCATGATACGGCGGTCTCTCACTCGATCCGGATCATGTTCGAGTAATCGTTCTCGATGTTCATCCCGTCCAGTATGTTGCTTATCTGACCCCGATGGTGTGTCTGATGGTTGAAGACGTGAACGACCGCTTTCCATGTCTCCTTTTCCATCTTCTCGCCCCGTTTGTTCACCCTCACGACTACCTTGGTAAAGAAGTCGTCTTCTACTTTATTCATATATTCTACGATCAGTGTGTCGAGTTTTCCCCGTGCGGTCCTGTAGTCCTCAAAATTCTTGAAGACCTTGTCTCCGTAGTTGGGGGTCGGTCCCATCTCCTTCTCGACATCGATTCCGTAGCTGTCCACGGTTGTGAATGCTTTGAGCCAGATGCTGTCGGCTATATAGATGTGCTCGAGCAGTTGGCCGAGCGTTTTGAAGAAGTAGCCCTGCAGTGGTTGCTGCATTGGATCTTTGACCTTGCCGGCGATTATGCCGAGCATGTCGCTGTTGATCTTTTGATTGCACCGCGCATAATACTGAACGATTTCTCTCATCTTGAGCCTCTCTGCTCGTCATATTTCTTTATAAAGGCTTCTGCCTTCTTTTTTGTCGCATTGCGGCTGTTTGCTGTCTGTCTCCCGATAAAGTCATAGAATTTCTTTTTTGTGCTCTCATCCTTTATGTTCGGATATATCGCGCTCGCTCCCTTGATGATATTCCCGTACACTATATTTTTGCACTCTTCGGTGTCATATCTGTACTTTTGTGTCTTCAGAATTTCTCCAAGAATTTCATTCTGATCGTCAGATTCGACCTTGGCTATTTCAAATAACGCCCATACTGCGTGATTCGTCGTGATCATCTTCCCCGTGTCGAGATACCGGTAGAGCCTCGGGAGCAGCGGCCGTATCCTGTGATCGGTATCGACGGTTATGAGCAATCCGAGCAGATCCAGTCCTGTCCACTGTAGTATGTTGTTGCCGCTGTCCAGTAATGCGACGATGTGCGGCAGGTAGGGGTACAAATCCTGGGGATGTTCTCTCCCCATGCTCAAAAGTTCGTTGACAAACCCGTATTTCACTTTTGTGTCGGACGGCGTCAATTTTTCAAAATCCAATGCTTCCATTTTGATACTCCTATGCGCCCTCCGTTTTACAGACATCGATCCATTTTTCTGCGCCTCCAATCTCTTCCAGCTCCCGGCACGTCATCTCTATCGCCGAATTGCTGCTCCCGCAGGCAGGATACACCGTGGCAAATCTTTTCAGTGAGACATCCAGATACACACGTACCTTCTCATTGATTCCGAATGGACATACACCGCCGATGTCGTGGCCGATATATTGTTCGACCAGGTCCTTATCGATCATCCTTGCCTTTGCGCCGAAGAGGTGCCGGTATTTTTTATTGTCGATTTTTGTATCTCCCGCAGTGACAACCAATATGGCATTCTCATCGACCATGAGTGCCAAGGTTTTGGCGATTCTCGCTTCCTCAATGCCGAGCGCTTTTGCCGCCAGTTCCACCGTTGCGCTCGATACATCCAGCTCTTGTACTTGTCTGTCTTTGTTCCATTTTTTCAGGTGTTCTTTTGCCCTTTCCAGACTCATAGATCAGCATCTCTCCTTATTGCGATTGTCACTCCGTCGCCGATCGGCAATATCGTGCTCATGACCCGATCGTCATGTATCACAAGGTCATTGAACTCCTTTATATAAGGAATTAAATACCGCCATTTTTCATCCAGGTCCACCACGGGGAAAAGAGTGTCATCGGCAATCAGGATGCCGTCAGGTTTCAGCAAACGAATGCAGTCCTCGTACAAGGCCGGATACAGGCGCTTGTCCACATCTAAAAATATTACATCATATTGCCCGCTCAGCGAAGGCAGTATCTTCCACGCATCGCCGATTTTCAGCTCTATTGCGCGGTCGACATTCTCTCTGGCAAAATTGGACAATGCCTGTTTTGCCACCACTTCATCGTACTCAATGGTGGTGATTTTGCCATTGTTGTTGATGATCTCCTTTGCCATCGAGACTGTGGAATAGCCGATGCTCGTCCCGATCTCGAGAATATTCCTTGCATTGGTGAGATGAATGATGAACTTTAAAAATCTTGCGACTTCAGTATCTATGGTGGGGGTGAAGTCCTTCAATGCCGTTTCTTCGCTGTATTTCGTTTTGCTCAGGTTTGTTCTTGTGGCATATAAGCCGTTTATATACTGATTGACCCTCTCAATATCCATAGCTCGCTCCGCTGTTGATCATAGAATGTTTGTCAATAGTTGTAAAATATTTCTATCTTCCCGTGATCTTTGTCCTGCCCGCGGATTTTCATCAACAGGTCTTTTGTGAATCCGCCGAGATCGTACTTTGCCATTTCATCTATATCGATCCATGCGTATTCTTCCGCCTCATCATTCAGAGTGACCTCGTTCATGTCGGTTTTGCAGAGATAATCCAGGAATATGAAATGTTTTCTTTCGTGGAAAGTTTTACTGTAAATGCATTCCTTTATTCCGATTAGCCTGATGTCGTATATTTCAAGGCCGGTTTCTTCACGGATTTCTCGTATCAATGCGGCCTCCATCGGCTCGCCTAATTCAATGTGGCCGCCCGGAATTACATACTGATTGTTCCATTTGTGCGATTTGCACAGCAACAGCTTATCTTCTCTGTTGAAGATAACCGCGCCCACCGTGATTTCAGGATACTGCAATTGGTCGCGCTCCCTTCTATATTTTATCTTTAACAATCCTGATGAAATTCTTTATCAGGGCTGCTTTTTGCGGCTCTGTTAAGTCTTTCGTTGCCGAGGAGACCGCATCGATTATCGTCGCCTGCTGTTTCTTCAATAGATTCATTTGTCCATTCAACAGGTTGTTCAGAAACCATCGGTTGGCCGTGACAAGGAGACCCACCTTCTTGTTCGCCAGGTCCGGTTTGGTATTGAGCCAGTTCCGTATGGGAGAATTTGTATTGAACGCCATCACTATGCTGTATATTATGATCGTATCGTATGCTGTGATGTCTTTATTCTGAATGTTCTGCACGTTTGACACATCATATTGCAGCCCGTTCATGTTCAGTTCATTTTCAATCATCGTTTTGTAAGGTTCTATTTTCTCATTGTCTTCGTCATAAAGAAAAAGGATACGTTTGGATTGGTTCCCCTGCGCATATATGCCGATTATGCAACCGAGTACAAGGAAAAGCGCAACAATTCGCTTCATGAAACGGCCTCCTGTGACTAAAAATCCTGCTATACATTTATGACCTGCCAGCGACAAGGAACGGCTCAGGGCGGCTGTCGGGTGTTATTCTTTGTAATTACTGTAGTATATTCTGGCTAATATTTCATTATTCATATACTGGTTTTTGATCGCTTCAAGACTGGCTTCCATTGTTTGTGTATTTGCGTTGAATTCGCCAAAATCGTAGATGTTTATTTTCCCGCCGGAATAGACCTCGAAGGTGTTTTTTATCTGGTCCAGCAGGGATATCAGCCTCGGAAAGTCCTGCCGTTTCAGATAATGGTAGATCAAATGCCGGTTGGGATGGATGACCCCATCCAACATCATGTAGCGCCACAATTCAAAGGAAAAGCCTGTATTGAATTGTTTGCTCGGCAATTCTTCATCGGAATATTGCTTGATCGTTTCGATGTACCGCCGTATCGCAGTTGAAAAATTGTCTTGGACTTCCTCAATCGACAGGTCTCTGCTTGCATAATAGAGACGTATATTGAATTCGTCCGGACTCACGATGTCACCATATTGAACATTGTTCCTTATTTTTTGAAGTTTTTGTGCAGAATAATTCATCCATCCAGTGATGTGGGCGACGATATCTTTTTCAGTCCAATCGTCGAATGTCCCGACACGGGGAGTGGCTTTCTTCGATGTTTCGATAAATTCATGTACGGCGATTTTCGTTTTTCCGATTTCTGCCGTGATTTCGTCGCCTGTCATGCTTGTCTCCTCTCAGACGCGCCCGGTGGTACTGCAGGGCGCCGCGCTCGTCGTGACAAGCTCTGCCGTGTCCTCGAGAGTCGTGCGCGGCGGCCGCCGCGCAGGCTCACGACGAATGCTGTGCAATGCCATTTTCATTCTTGTAATATTGTATCAGACCTACTCTGAATGCGATATCGTTTACTTTTCTCTCTTCTTTTCTCCAGTTTTCTTCGAGCGATACGCCTGAATATGATCTCCATGTTTTGAAAGAATATGATTTCGCAATTTTCTTTGCGTTTTCTATGAGGCTGTCCTCATCGGCAAGGCATTGCGCGGTGATATGCAACACATCCGCCATTCCCATTCTCGCAAGGTATTCGTTCCGCAGAAGCCATTCGGCCTTCCTGTCGTCGGTGCAATCCGCGAAGTCGTTGTCGAACTCATGCATCAAGTAGCTTCCGGGCGCTATGAGTTGGCCTTTTTCAAGAATATATACATGCGGCAGCGGCTGAAGTTTTATGAGGGTTCGGAGCGCTTTTCTCAGTACCTTTCTGTTTTCCTCACTTCTCCAGCCAGTGCTGAACGCCAACAGCCTCAGATTATAATAGTCCGGGAAAAGGCATCCTTCCCTGTACACCCATCGGTCTTTCTTTCTGTAGGCGAAGTCTTCAATCGTCTCGTATGTTTGTACTGCCTTGAAGCACTCCAGTGCATGGGCTATTTCATCCTTCACCAAGGATTGATAGCTGGCATTGGCCAGTACCAGGCTTGCCGCCCGTATTGTTTTCGAGCCGCTGTGGCCTTTCTGTTCCAGGATTCTCCCGATTTTGGATATGCCTTTTTCATAGAACGCATCGTCGATCGGGGTGTCGAGGAGCATATCCACACACTTTTCAAAATGAGGGTCCTGTTCATCGATGCCGAATTCCGAAAGCAATTTAATGGACGCTTCTATGCCGGCGAACCCATGAAAAAGGAAGTCAGTCTTTGGGGTGTCGTGGATATGCCGGAGGCACTTTCTTACAATATTCATTGTTCGGATATCATGGTCCCATTCGGCCCTATATTCAGAGAAACAGCCCAGTCGAAATAATCTTTTGGATATTGCGGCTGAAGGATTATGGATATATTCGAGCATTTGCTTCGCCTTGGCGCGCTATTCTGTCTTCTCTCCGGATCTGCTCTTTTCGTCCACCCAATACTGTCTTCCGTCGGGGGTCCGCTGGAGTAAATTCTTGTCGTACAGCATTCTTCTTATCAATGCATAGTCATTGAAGGAATGCCATTTCGTGATGATCTCGTTTATTTCCTTCTCAGTGTAGATTTTGCCCTTCTCAATTTTCTCCTGGATGTACTGCAGGATTGCGTCTTTTTCGGCGCTTTTCTTCGGCCAGCGTTTTACTTTACCGTCTGCATCGAGCAGCCTATCCAATAGCTCATTCATGACAGCCCCCTCATATTTATTGTTTTTCCCCTATCCCCGTTTTCCTCAGTATTGCTTTTAGTATTCCTGCCGGGAAGGCCTCATTCTTCCATATCAGTATTAAACTCAGTATTCCCTGGAGCACTCCTAGAATGAAATATACGACGTGCAGCCAGTTTATTGCCCACAATACAAGGCATTGAATGATTATCCATGCTGTCAATATCAGCCCCATGGCGCCGCTTATGAATTCATGGTACCGCATCTTTTTTCGTACTATTATACCGGCGGCAATGTTGCCCAATCCGATAATCAAGAGCAGAAATAGTCCGGNGATGAGATAGTTCTGGAAAGGGCCATTCTTCAGGCTGCTCAGGGGCATTCCCATGGGGTTGTCAGGATTCAATACTGCGCCTAGACCGCCTGTAACTGCTCCTATCCCCACGAACCAGTGAATTATCGGGATAATAATATACATTCTTTTCATGTCATTCCCCTTGCCGCCGGGGTGGCTCAAGTTTCTTCTTTCGTCAAATCCTTTTCCATGAATAGTGCGTCTTCTATGGGATTTTCCACATATTGAGCTATCTCATAAAAGCCGCATTCGTTGTACAGTCGCCGCGCCCTCTCCATTTTTTTCAGCGTATCCAGTCTCATTTTGAGATAGCCCTTTCTCCTCGCCTCTTCAATAATGCTTCTCACCAATGCTTTTCCTATTCCCATCCCTTTATATGCATCTTTTACGTACAGCCTTTTCATCTCGCATATCCCGTCGCCGATCTTCTTCATTCCGACGCATCCGGCGATGGCGCCCTTATCTTTTGCCACCAGAAAGGCTCCCTCTATAATGAGCCGTGAAAACTGGACAGGATTAGCAAGGGAATAAGGTAGACCGCTCCTCCTTGCGGGACACGAAGCGGGAGGCGTAGAGTTGGGTATGAGAAAGCGGTACGACAAAGCATTCAAGGCCAAAGTAGCCCTGGAAGCCCTGAAGGGCGAGAAGACCTTACAGGAACTGGCAACCACCTACGCGGTCCATCCGAACATGATTGCGCTCTGGAAAAAGCAGGTTATGGAACATGCGTCGATGGTCTTTGAGAAAGAAGGGAAGGAGAAAGCTTCTGAAGAAGCCGAACGCCAAAAGGATGAACTGTACAAACAGATAGGCCAACTCCAGGTTGAAAACGACTACCTTAANAAAAAAATTCAAACAACTGTACGGGACCGAACCGAAATGGTAGAAGCCGATCATCCTGAGCTTTCAATAGCACAGCAATGTGCGATTCTTGGGATACAGAGGTCATCCTATTACTATCAGCCTAAGGAGGTAGCGGAAGATACAGATTTGGCTGTTTTAGAAGCTATTCTCGAGGTACTGAAAGAAAAACCGTTCTACGGGTACCGGAGGATGGCAAGAGAACTCGATTACTTAGGCGTTACACGAAAGCAGGTTCGAAGGATCATGAAGAAAGCGGGCTTACGGGCTATCTACCCAGGGCTACAGCTTTCAAAGCCAGCAAAGGGTTCAAAGAAGTATCCGTACCTGCTTAAGGGAATGCACATCTGGCTGCCGAACCAGGTGTGGGCGTCTGACATAACGTACCTTAAGCTTTCGGGTGGCTACGTGTACCTGGTTACGATCATTGACCTGTATTCCAGGAAAGTTCTCTCGTGGCGAGTGTCGAACACTATGGACGCTCAATTCTGTGTATCGGCACTTGAAGAGGCGATAGCCCATTATGGAGTACCGGGTGTTTTCAACACGGACCAGGGGAGCCAGTTTACTTCTGACGCCTTTGTGTCGGTGTTGGAATCGCATGGTATACGGATCAGCATGGACGGCGTCAACAGGGCTTTGGACAACATCGTTGTGGAACGGTTCTGGCGATCTTTGAAGTACGAGGATATTTACCTCAAGGACTATCGGACGATGTCAGAATTGAAAGAAGGACTTGCTCGCTATATGAAGTTTTACAATAGCGAGCGATTTCACCAGTCGCTGGAGTATGAGACTCCGGACACGATGTATTGGAGCAGATTCCCTGTTAGGGAACTCAAAGAAATCGCATGAGGGGAGCAAAAGTCCACCTTATTTTTCATCTTTCTCTGTCTTGACAGAGGGGCTCATTATACTCCGGCTCCCTATAGATATCGGGAAAGGTGGCGAGCTCTTTCTCGATATTCTGAAAACACAGGTCCACATTGGTCCACCGAATATATTCTTCGATGAGTTCTTTTGTCGCGCCGATGTCTGCTTTCTGCAATTTCTGAATATGTATGTGCTTACTCATATAAAAATCGTAATAGTGGTCTCTGCTCCGGCCTATGCAAGGAATTCCCTTATAAAATTCCTTTCTTTTACTAGTATGTCTTTCAACCTCTCGATGTCTTCCTCAATGTCATGCACTTCGAGCGAATGGTTTCCCCTCTTCATTTCGCATACCGTTACGTTTTTCTTCTCGTATATCTCCTTTAAATTCTGCACATTGTAGTATGTGTCTTCAAGGCTCGCGATCACCAGTGTCGGATTGTCGAGAGCGCACAGCTCTGGAATGAAGTCGCTCCACTCCGCGCCGGGGGTCATGAGCACGAGGCAGGCCTCGTCCTTAATCTCTTTTTCCCGAATACAGCGCCGTATGATGCTCGTGCCCATGGACTTGCCAATCAGCACAAGCTTTTCATAGTGTGATGCAAGCTCCTTCAGTCGCTTCACTACAATGCGGGTATCTGCCTCGAAATACTCGTTCTTTTCCGCATCATTCAGCTGCCTGAAACGGTCGTCTTCATAATATCTGTAGTCTATGCCAACGTAATCGATGCCGTTTTCCAGCAGGATATTGCGCGAATAGTAGAGGAGGGGCTTACTGTAGGTATAGCCAAGCCCCGAAAACACCACGCCGAGGTATTTTTGATTGTGGATGATAGATTCAGACGCGATTTCAGTGCCGTTCTCCCTCACGAGGGCAATCTTCGTCATATTTCGCACCTCACGGATGCGCCCCGGAGTTAGGTCTTTCCTTGCCGTCGAGCATTTTTCTGTATTTCTTCTTGTTCTTTTCATCGGACTCGGCGCCGATAAGCTCATCGATAAGGGCTTTTATACGCTCCTTCTGATGCACCTGCATGATATTGCGCAGACTGACGATGATGTCTGTCCGCAGGAGGTTGTAGTGATCTTTGTGAGTACAGACCCTGAACTCTTTTTCCAGCTGTTGAACGATGCGCTCCGCATAGTCCGGGTTGACAATCGCCACCTTCCAGATGTTTTGAAGATACTGCCTCTGAGTGATGAACTTTTCGTCATCGATTTTGGGCATCAATACATCGAGAATCGTGTCGTATTCTCTGTTCGTATCATTCTTGGCCAGATTGCACAGAAGGATGATGCCTATGTTCCTCTGGAAAGAGTTTTCGCTGGCGAGTTTGGCCATGAACTGATCTTTATATTGGGAAAACCAGTCCACCCTTTTCTCAGTAATGCGCTGCATTTCCTGAAAAGCGGGGTATCGTGTCCCATCCTCCGGCGATGAGAGTCTTCCCATTAAATCATCAATGGTTGTACTCATGTTTTCCCGACCTTGGAAAAAGGGTACTACACCGCACCGACGGCGTCCATAGCGCTCTCTTTGCCCTGCATAGCCTTCTGGAATATCAGGCTCATCCATTTTTCCAGTTCTCGCGCATCAAGATATCCTTCTTTGACGTAGGCGTACCCGCATTCGTCGAATATTCTGATCATTCTTTCTCTGGAATAGAGCTCCACGATCCTTTCAATCTTTTCTCCGTTGATGACCGGATAATGAATCTTTTTCCCTTCTCCTCTCTGAAAGATGACCACGACGAATCCCCGTGGCTTCAGGATCTTTTGCAGGCGTACAAGAAGGTCCTTTAGGTGCTCTTCGTCGAGATGGATAATTGAGCCGCTCGAGAATATCCCGTCAAACAAGCCCAGACTGCGGTCAATGGACTCGTAATCCATCAGGTAGAAATCTATATCGTTATTCTTTTCTTTTGCTATCCGTATTGATTCATCGCTGAAGTCTATACCCACAACCTCTGCGCCCTCATTTTTCAAACGCATGCTTTCATGCCCGGTGCCGCATCCCAAATCGAGTATCCGGGGCCTAGCCTTGAAGAGTGCCAGGAATTCTTGTATGGACGGTAGCAGCAGATTATTCGGATACCATTCCCGGGCCTCTTGTTCTGCAATCAAATCATAGAAGTGCTTTACTTCCGAATGTTGTTTATACATATCTGGAAATGATATTCCCCGGCCGCAGAAACTGTAAAGATACGTGGAGAAGTCGCCTCGTTTGGTCGAGGGCGCACGACTGGAAATCGTGTAACCGTCAAAAACGGTTCGAGGGTTCGAATCCCTCCATCTCCGCCAGACGCCTAAAAGCCGATAACGTGCCGCGGACGATGTCATTCAGTTCCCGCTTCACCAGCACTTCATCGATCCGTATAATCTTTCCTTGTGAAACTTCCTGGTTCATGGCGCCCTCCTTTTGGCCAAGTTTTGTCTGCTAACTCAACTTAACCAGATGAGGGCGTCTCTTTTCAGACTCTTACAATGTGCGAAATTTAGGGTCTGTTGCCAAACCAGTAATAAGCGGCGAAGAGAGAAAAAGTGATATGTTAGGCTCCCGCGGAGAGGAAGCAAGGATACATACTTCCCACTTTCGTTATAGTTTTCGGTCTGTTCATCATGTCTCCTGCCATATGGTTCATCTCCGCCACCAATCGCTTGATATTAATGACCGCCGCGGTCAAATACAGTTGCGCGTTGAACGAGGACAGTCCACGACAGCGACAACGGGAGAGACAATGATGCCGTTTCGCTTCCGATCATATCCCTTCTATCACCGTCTGCCGTCTCCGTAGGAGCCGTCGCCCTTCAGCGCTGTCCACCAGCGAGAGAGCTTTCTCAAAATAGTCACCTGAATAGTAGCTTACAATCCTTCCTCCCTCTCTCTGAGTACATTGACCTTTAAGACTGCATGCCTGACAGACCTTCGCGTCGAATCGATATTGAACCCTGAATCGGTACCTGACCTTCCTCGATGTCCTCTGCCCATGAGGACACTGCAATACCGCCCCATTCTGTCACCGCGTGAATTGGCTGTTCCTGAATTTCCCTTTGTTGGTATCACTGAGCCGAGGATGAATGCAGGTTGCGATGTGCTGATCCTGATAGTACTTCAGCGCTTCAATCCCTCCGTAATGGCTGTCCGCCACCACGCGTTCCGGCTTCCTGCCCGCCAGAAATATCGAGGTCGTCAGCAACGCGTGCACTTCCCGCATATCATCGATGGAAGCCCGTGTCCCTTGTATCGCAAGGATCACCCGCTTTCGCCCATCGACACACGCATGCGCTTTGTACCCCGCATACGTCCCTTTCCCCGGCCGGGTGATGATTTCAGCTTCAGGATCAGTGCTCGATTGCATCGTGTGGGCTTTCCCTCTCCGTTTCCTCCTGCCGCCCATCTTCTCAGGGTCAACCGTCCCATTGAAGGCATAGTCCTGCTCCGCATTCGCCTGTACTTCCTTCAGATACTCTTCCACAGGTAAAAGCCGTGCCCTGAATGATTCCTGTGCTGCATCTGCTTTCACTACGGTCGAATCGATAAAATGACAGTTACCATCAATGAGTCCCGCGTCCTTACAGAGACAGACAATGTGTTTGAAGCATTGCTCGAACAGTGTTCCCGGAAAACGATACCGTGCCTTAGTAAGGATACTGTGATCGGGAAGCGATTCATCAAGGTCATACCCAAGGTACCAGCGATAGGCAAGATTGACCTGAACCTCTTTCAGAATCCTTCGCTCCGAGGGAATGCCGAAGAAATATCCTATGATGTAGAGCTTGAAGAGAACTATCGGGTCGATGGAAGGTTTCCCGTCATGGGCATAGTATGGTTTCGTCACCGTATATAGATAGCTTAGGTCAAGAACGTCCTGTATCTTTCGAACGATATGATCCTGGGGAACAAAATGGTCCAGGCTGACCTGATAGAACAATTTCGGCTCACTGCTCTTTCGTCCCTGCATCGGCTACCTCTGATGCTCAGCCTAACTCCTTCATTACTTTGAGTAAAGCTTCAAACCGTTTGGCAACAGACCCGATAGTTTACGTTATCCAGTAAACAAGAGTCTCACCACTACCGCCTTGTCATTCAATCGCATATTTCCCAAATATGCTGCCAAACTGTTTTCTATATTTGATCGTAGGAGTAGGCGATAGATTTTACATCATATATAGTAGTACCAGTACACTTAAAAAGGTCTTGATCGAATACTGCTAAGTTCACTCCGTTTTTACACATGGTACTGATGTACTCGATGCCATCATACCCTTTGCTTCTTATGTAGTCACTTATGTACTGTGTTGGCAAATAATCAAGAGCATTATCGTTGCGGAGAGGCTTCGCAATTTCTTGACCGATCATTTTCAGATGTTCAATGTTGGTAGCATACTGCGTAAAATCAAAGCCATAATCGATTCCAATAAACGGACTAATTCTATCAATATCAGCCAAATTGATAACTTCAATATCTTTTTGAAGTCGGAAACGCCCTACCGTGACATAATCATAAACGCCTGCCCGAATCTCATATAGCGTTGTGTCCCGCGAATCAGAAAGGTATAGTATGCTAATGCCAGTTGGATTAACACGTCCACCGTTCGCTTTCGTATCTGGAGGAGGTCCCATTTCCTTCCGGGAGTAACCTTTTTCATTTGGGCAAATTCTTGAACGAAAAAACACCTCTCCCGCTTTATGTGGTTTTCTTGCACATCTTAAAAAAGTAAATAGTTTATCTGTGTTGATATAGTTGCTATGGAATCTGTTTTTTCGTTTTATTCCCTCAACAAAATCGTCCCAGCAGTAGTTTTTTAATATGGAATTCTCTTCCAAATAATCATGGTTTTGGCTTTGGAGGATTCCAACAGGACTATCAAACAGTTCCGGTTGCTCTTTATATCGTTCAGCGCAAATTGATGTAATTAGTCTGTAAATACAATCTGGTTTTAGGTTGAAAATGTGCCAATTATAGCAAAGGATGTTTTTGATTAAATCTGTTTGTCGCTTTGGGAAGCCATTCGGCAAATTTAATACAGGTGTATATGTGTCTAACAATCCATCAAAAAGCTCGGTGATTATCTGGTCTTTTCCCAGTTCATATACATGAACATTCTTACTTCCACAAAAATCACAAGTTCCGGTCGTCTTGTTCCCGTCAATAATAGCTTTTATTTCAGCGTCAGCAAAACAGTTGCTACAACAAAACATATTATTCAACCCTGTTTAGGTATTTCCCCATCAATTCAAGGTGGTGCATTAACGACAGCTTTTTTAATGTTCCAAGACCAGGATAAGTCTGCTGCTCGTAATGTTGCAGAAAAGTCTGCAATCCTAATGTCATTTCAACTGGATGCGGTTCAGTGTTATACCAAGAGGCCAATTTTGATACGGCTTCGTAGTATTTTAAAGCGGGGTTAGTTATATCTTCGTTTGAATCCGATACAAAATGTTTTACGCGGAGAGTTTTATCGGGCGCAAAGTAAACGATGTGAATTGCAACAGCATAAGGGGCAAAGCCAGCCTCAAAATACTCATTTCCAACGACTGAATAATCCGAAAAGCCAACAAAGCCATCTTCTTTGTAGTATAGATGATCGTCAGAAAAGAACTCGTCCGTTACTTCTTTATAATCGACATTTCTTTCCTGCTTTTCAAACTTATCATCCAGTAATACCTTGTGATGACGTACTTTACGCCTAAAAACGCTTTCATCAGGCATTAAAGTATATTTAGGAATACTTGTTCCAAAGACGCTTTCGTACAAATCTAAAAAGTCGCGATCTGTATTGATTACTAGCAAGTCAGATTTATTTACTCCGCGTTTATCCCAGAAGTCAAGTAGAGATTTTGCATTACGCTGCATGATAAGGGACTTAATAATCGTCGGGTTTTCATATTGATCTGAAAAACGCTGTTTATATCCAGCTTCTTTAGAATGCTCCTGGGCGTCTTCCCAATCTGATATGAATGTCCCAACAGCTGGATTGCGAATTATCGCAATAGGGTGAGGAGCCTTAATGAAGTCTTCCATCATATTAACAAGCGTGGGTGAGAGCTTGACAGGTTCAACGATGGGCGTTACATACTCGCCCAAAAGGTTGTTTACCGCCAGTTCACGCAACGCAAGTAGTTCGTATTGTCGACCTCGAACATATGAGAAGTACATAAGCCTCACCCTCCATATTTTTCACTTAAAAAACTGTTGAGTGCTTGCCAATCCGATTTAGAAAGCTTGGAAAAATAGAGCAACGATTTTAATTCGTACGGTACCTTCTCAAATTCACTTATCAAAATTCTATTTCGCTTTTTAAACTGCTTTAATGCCATATTATAGGCTTCGAGAATAGGAATCTGAGAAAATTGTTTTAGGCACTCACCATAGTAAAAAATCTGTGAAGCAATCGGTAATGCACCGTAATATTGTAATAGAATGTCCTCATATTCGCGTTTGTGCAACACCTTAAAGATAGCTGTATAATCCAAACTTGAATTATCTTCTATTGGCTCCTTCTTTAGCTTTGAGCTTATTGTATTCTTTCGAGTAAGCACATAAATTCCAACAGGAGTATCCGCAAGAAGATTTGCGGCACGTTCATATTGACATTCAGAGGTAACTACACATACATGGTTAAAAGCCTTAAAATAATCCCCCAGCTGAGTATCAAGGCGGTCAAAAGTGTCAAGTTCTGTTTTTATCTCATATACAACAGCCTTGCCGTTGATGAGAATAAAATCCGCTTTTGATTTGCTGATTGGTATTTGTGTTAATGCAGTAGTCGTATTAATGCTGTGTATCCCTAGCAGTAACGTATTAAGCAATGTATTTTGATAGAAATACTCATTACGGTATTTTTTTGACATGAACCTATAAACTTCGCTTATGAGAGTACCGTTGTCTTTATCTTCTACGTCATTTACATACCGCTGAATAACCGTGCCATAAGTAGTATTGTCGCTGTCATGTACCATGTCAAAAAAGACATTTTGGGTAAAGAGCCGATTTAGAATAACATTGTTTTCAATCAAACCTTGCTCCCTCCCTTAAATAGGCTATAATAATTCATCTTTATTATAATATATAGATCAAGCCGCCGGTAGTCCGAGCCGTATTTTTCGTTTGCTCCTCTGCAGTGCCCGTGTAGTGCCATCTCTTAATTTAAGCGGTCTAACGCATATTACCAAAATTCAGGTGACTTTCAAAGCATAGGCGTTTTTGCTTTGCCGCTTCTCAAGGATGGGAAGTTCGAAAAAATTGACATAATGGTGCTTGCGGTGCCCGAATGGTGCCCGGCCTTCTAAAACGGATTTGTAAAGAAAAAATTGGCTTTTTGAGCCGATACAAGAAGCGCTTATTTTACAAGGGTTTTCCCGCATTAGGTGCTAAAAAGTTATATGGATTTATGGCCTTTAATAAGAATGGAAATCATGTAAACTGCCTAAGCAGAAATCCTTTTATTTCCAGCTTGACAATTCAAGATTCCGGTCATACAATGATTTTGCGCAATTTAATTGCGATAAATTTATTGCAGAGGTAACATCATGTCTGTCTATGATTACGAATACACATCGATTGAAAGTAAGCCGGTGGAAATGTCCGAATACAGAGGGAAAGTGCTGCTCATAGTCAACACGGCCAGTAAATGCGGGTTTACACCCCAGTACAAAGGCCTTGAGGAGCTTTACCTGGAATACAAAGACCGGGGTTTTACGGTCATTGGCTTTCCCTGCAATCAGTTTATGGAGCAGGAGCCGGGAAGTGAGCAGGAGATCTCGGAGTTTTGCTCGACGCGCTACGGCGTTACTTTTCCGTTGTCCCAAAAGGTGGAGGTCCGCAATGAAAACGCCATTCCCCTCTATCGATACCTGACCTCCCAGAAAGGCTTTCAGGGGTTTGGCAAGGGCATGAAGGCCAAAACGCTGGAACTCATGCTCAAGGCCAGATATAAGGACGGTTTCTTGGATGCGCAGATCAAATGGAACTTTACCAAGTTCCTCATTGATCATGGCGGAAATGTCGTTTCACGTTACGAGCCGACGGTCGAACCGAAAGACATTGCCGGCGATATCGAAAAGTTACTGTAAAGTGAGGGTGCAGCATGAACGGAGTCGTCTACGCTTCTGTGGGCAATTATGAATGACCAAGTTCTGAAGCTCGAAAACCAGCTCTGCTTTCCGCTCTATGCCGCAGCTAAGGAAGTAGTGAACCGCTACAAACCCTTTCTTGACGAAATCGACCTGACCTATACGCAGTACATCGCCATGATGGTGCTGTGGGAATACAAAAGTGTCGGCGTGAAGGAGCTTGGCAAGCACCTGTATCTCGATTCCGGCACTTTGACGCCGCTTCTAAAACGACTTGAGAGTAAGGGCTTTGTTCTGCGTGAGCGTTCCAGNGGGGATGAGCGCGCAGTCAATATCACCATCACCGAAGCCGGGGAAAAGCTTAAGGAAAAAGCAAGAGAAATTCCCTTGAAAATGAAAAAATGTATGTCGCTTCCCCCGGAGGAAGCCGGAACGCTGTATACGCTTTTATACAGGCTGCTGGGACAGATGAACTGCGGAGACATGGCGTGAGCGCCGTTCTGAATTGGAGTCGCATATATGCATGTGGATCGGTTCATGATACACCCGGAGCTGCGAAAAACGGGGATTTTTATCCGTTTTGTCCTGCCCAGCTTCACAGAGCGGAAATTTCATATGGCAAAGACCATGATCAGGTTTATGAAAGGGAAATATCGGAGCGGGCTTAAATATGAACAGGAATACATACCCCGGGTGGACGGAAGCCGGCTCCGCGTCTGCGTCTATTCGCCTTTGTCGCCTTCGACGAATGTTCCNGGGCTGTTATGGATTCACGGCGGCGGTTATGCACTGGGTACACCGGAACAGGATGAATTGTTTATCAAGCGCTTTGTGGAGGCAAGCGGCTGCGTGGTGGTTTCTCCCGACTATCGGCTATCGGTGGACGCGCCTTATCCCGCCGCTCTGGAAGACTGTTATGCCGCATTGTTGTGGCTGAAAAAACATGGCGGTGACTACGGGATGCGGGATGATCAAATCATGATCGGGGGCGACAGCGCGGGTGGCGGCTTAACCGCGGCGGTCTCACTGTATGCACGGGACAAAAACGAGGTGGCCATCGCCTTCCAGATGCCGCTATATCCTATGCTGGACGACAGGATGAATACNTCCTCTGCGAGGGACAACGACGCGCCGCTGTGGAACTCTAAATCAAATGACATCAGTTGGAGACTTTACTTAGGCGATTTGTTCGGCAAACCGGATGTTCCTGCATACGCCGCCCCGGCACGAGCTGAGGACTTAAGGAATCTGCCGCCAACATGCTCGTTTGTCGGCAGCATAGAACCGTTTCGGGACGAAGCAGTCGCCTATCTTGAAAAGCTGCACGCAAGCGGCGTCCCTGTGCACTACAAGGTGTTTAAGGGTTGTTTCCATGCCTTTGACATTGTCTGCGCCAAGTCAAGCGTTGCACGGGAAGCTGCTGATTTTTTAATGGGAAGCTTTCGTTACGCTGTCGATCATTATTTTGCAAAACAGCCATCAGAATGAGCTGCTGAAAAGTTATGCGGAGATATGCGGATTTACGGCCTTTAATGAGATTGGAAATAGAGTTTTTCTCTCTGGGAATATCCTACTGCGTGCTCCATATCCGCCGCCGGGTCGGCCCGCCCCTGTTGGCCGTCAGATATTCACTTATTCATAATTCCAAAGGGAATATGCACCAGGGCAATATTTTCCAGCGACGGATCCAGATGTGTCCTCTGATCGTCGATGAACAGATGCGGTTTTAAGACAGCCAATATCCTTTTCTTTTCGATCCCTCCCAGGAAGAACATTTCATCGACGCTTACATCCCAGCTCTTTAAGGTATTTATGGCTCTCTCGTGGGCAGGGGCATTTCGTGCGGTTATGATTGCGGTCCTCAGGATTTTTTTATAGTTGCTGTCTTCCCCGGCTCTTTTTTCTTCCAGCTTCTGGAAAAAACCCAGCTTTATAAAAAAATCGTTGAGCAATCCGGGCTTCAATGGCTCTTTCGAATGAGCTTCTTCGTATTCATGAAACGAGTCCAATTGCCCAGACTTCTGATAGACCGTCTCGGCCGAATCGTCTGCCAGTACACCGTCAAAATCGAAGGCCACTCTCAGCTCCATGTCATCGACGTTGTCATGGACGACAGATTTTAGGATGACTCCTGCAGGATAATGAGCCTTTATTGCATTGTCCACATCGTTTTTATTTGTGGACAGGAACAGTGATATGTTGTATGCAGGTATATATTCATATGGACTTTTTCCGGAAGTGAATGCGGCCCTGCTTATATCCAGGCCATAATGCTTTATGGATTTGAATACTCTCAGGCCAGTCTCCGGGCTGTTTTTGGACAACAATACAACCTCGACCGGTCTTTCTTCAGAGAAGATATTGTTGATATTGAGAAATCTCCGGATAAATGGGAAAGCCAATCCTTTCTCCAGGATTATATCCTTGTTGGCTTCCTGATAGATTTTGTATTTTTCTACTCCGTCTTTTCTGAATAGTTCATCTTCCTTTTCCAGATTGAACAGTGCATTTGTCGAGACGCCGACGACTAATTTTTTCTCGATTGGATAAGGCATCGTGTGAAAATCCTGTTTATATTTAGGCCTGCGGAACCTTTCAAGTCAAGTGTACCTGGCTCAATATTTTTGCCACTACCGAATAGCTCATAATACTGCTGATCCGTTCTACAAAGTCGATCGCTTCTCTGTTGTCGCTCGCAATACCATTCTTGAGAATGACGGGAGTCAGATCGAGGTCTAACGCGCCCCGATAGGTGGACAGCACGCAGTACTCTGCGGAAAATCCGGTGATGAGAAGGGTGTCGACGCCATGTGCCTTTATTATTTCGTAGCAGTTCGTCTTATTGAATGTGTTCCCGTACTCTTTGACGATATGAAAATCGCCCTCTTCAGGCTTCAGGTAGTCTATGAATTCGAATTCCCTGTTGCCGGGGACGGCTCTGTCATATTCATCCTTATTCTGGACCCATATGATGGGCAATTTGTCTTTCCGGAACAACGGGATGACGGCATTTATGTATTCACAGGCCGACTTCATATATCGTTCGGTGTACTCATTCAGGTACGCCTTTTGAAGGTCAATAACCATGAGCGCCATTTTCATAGCCAACTCCTCGATTGTACTCTTTCACTTCAACTCCAGAAATCAAAACCCGCTCTTCTAGTCGTTATATGCCGAAAGCAATTTGCCGATGTCAAACTTCTTCATTTTCAGAAAGGCTTCCGTTATTTTCGCCCGCTTTTCGGCGCCGCCGCGCTTCATCATCTCGCCAAGCACTTGTGGCACTATTTGCCATGAAACACCGTATCTGTCTTTCAGCCATCCGCATTGTTCAGCTTCAGGATGCGCCGATAGTTTTTCCCAATAATAGTCTATTTCTTCTTGAGTCCTGCATTCCACTAAAAATGATATAGCTTCATTGAACGTAAAATTGTGCTTGTAGCCGCTGTCCATGGCAGCAAAGCCCGTTCCTTCAAGTTTGAAATCGATGTGTTGTATTGTTCCCTCTTTATTGTCGCCCTCTTCCTTTTCGTATCTGCTTATCGCGCCTATGCCGCTCGCACCAAAAACCTGTGTATAGAGATCGACCGCTTCCTCGGCCTTTCCACAGTTCTCCCCGACAAACATTAAGGTCGGGATTATTTTTTGTGTTGCTTTTTCAGTATAGTAGAACTGCCAGGACAGCCCATACTTGTCTTCAAGCCATCCATAGGCCCTGCTGAACGGATATGAGTCCAGGGGCATCATTATGTGGGCATTTTTACCAAATTCCGTCCAGTATCTTCCTACTTCTTCCTCGCTGTTGCAGTTCACCAGAAAGGAAATCGATGGGTTGAACTTAAAATATGGGCCTGCCGATATCAGGTTAAAAGTCTGCCCAAATAGACTCATTTCAAGAAGTTCCACTTTGCCTGAAGGGGTACCATCAAAGTTGACAGGCTTGTTCTGTTGTTCCTGATGAAAGACACGGCAATAGAAATCCCGAGCTTCTCTCGCATTGTCATCGTACCACAGATGAGGAATTATCCTGGGCATCGTCGTCCTCCTTCTGTAGTATAAGATAACTCATGAGCCGCGTCGGCTCCAAGCGGTTCTCTATTTCGTGCTTTCGTTCACTATCTCGCTGTATCCTTTCCTCTTGGACGCTGCCGTCGTGGCGTCGACACGCGAGTCCTTATTCCCTATCCTCAAGACTGCTATTGCCTTATATCCTTCCGGAATCTTCAATGTCGTTTTCAGGTTTTTGTTGATATTCTCTACGGGGCCGGTATAGATGTGTGCGCCCAATCCCAAGCCCTGCGCCGCCAGGTACATGTTCTGTGTTGCCAATGCACAGTCGAATGATATATCAATTCCCGGCTGACTTTTTTCTGAACCGGACACGATGATGAGGATGTTCCCCTCTGTAATGTTTGAAATGACCTTTCTTTCCAGCGCAATATCCCTTACGACGGTGAACTTCCACAGTTGGGTATTCCGTGCGCTTGGAGCCTTTATGCCGCACATGAGTATCTTTTCCAGGTCGGCAGCCTGTATTGGTGTGTTGATGAAGCTTTTCGTTGAGTAGGTTGACAGAATAAAGTCGGCCACATCGTCGGCGGTATTCTGGGCATGGAGACTGACGAGCAATAGCACAAAGAGCAGGGCCGTTATGATGTTCTTTTTCATAAAAACTCCTTTGGCACGAGCCTGAAGCTTACCAGGCACATCGCGTGGACAGATCAAATACTAAGATCAACACGAATGTTAAATCAATACGCGGGAGCCGATGCTGCGTCACGTCAGGACAGGTGTCAGTCGCCTTTCTATTTTCAATATACAGAGCGTTAACCAGTCCGAGACGGTCTTCTTCTGCCCGAAATCCCATTCCTTCCACGGCATATAGACTGATTCGGGAATAAATCCATGCTCCGTCTCCTTCTTTTTGATTATTTCATACATTTCGTTCAGCCTTCTGTCATCCTGATATTTTTCTGCCTGACTGAGCACTTCTACTACATGCATTATGTCATACCATATATATGGTACTTTTAATTTCCTGAAATCCGTCCCCATATAGAACATATACGGATGTTTCGTTTGGCTGTGCTCCCATACATTCAACAGACTGTCACAACAGATGGTTATTCCTTCGTTGAATCTGTCGGGATACAGATTCAGGAGTTTCAGCATGATGAGGGTCGCATAGGGGCATGGTTCGTCTTTCTTCCCGGGCCCACGCCAATTGCCCAAGGATGCCGATACATGACAGCCGTATCCGAATGCCTCTATCTTTTCTGCCAATTTAGAGACGGCAGCATCGATCCTTTCGTCCTTTATCCCCATTTTTGTCAATGCATAGAGGGTAGTGGGGGCATCGCACAGCGCCCAGGCCCGTTCGAGCGACCCCGAGTCTCCGGCTGCGTGATGGACAATTGCGTATAGACAGGGTATTTGGTCCTTATCGACGATGGAAAGTATCTTGTGGGCAATCTCCTGTATTCCCTCTGTTTGAGTGTCGATTCCAATATCTGCAAGAAATGCCAGCTTGTGAAAGAACTGATGCGCACTTTTATGACTGCTGATCTGAGGCCCGGGCCAGTCCTGCAGTTCGGCAATCAGGGCGAGGACCCGTGCATCGTGCTCCATGCGTCTTTTTAGGGAACTGCCGGTTTCACTGTTCAGTAGAAGAGCGGCATTGTAGGCAACGTACGAAACAGGCGAGTTCAATAATGTTTCCAATCGTTTTTGCATTATTCTCCTCTATATTCCGAACGGATCATTGTCCCTGTTTTTGTTCCAGACGTATTCGAGGGCCGAACATATTTTGTCTGCCGATTCGGTTGAGATGGTATCTTCCACGAATCCCAGTGCCATATCTATTCCGGCCGTTATTCCCGAGGATGTATAATACTTTCCGTCGACAACCCATCGTGCCTGTCTCTGCCATGCTACACTGCCGTCCTGGCTTGCTACCCACTGAAAGGCCATTTTATTCGTCGTTGCTCTGTGTCCCGAGAGTAAGCCTGTTTTGGCCAGCAGCGCACTTCCCGTGCATACAGTCAATACATTTTCGCTCTTGACCGCTATTTCTCTTATTTTTGTTATGAATGCTCCGTCATTCACCAGCTCTCGCGTTCCCTGTCCGCCGGGTATAAGCAGTATGTCGTAATGCTCAATTTCATTCATGTTGACTGTCTCGATTCCAAGGTCGGGCTTGGTTTTTATTTTTCCGCCGTTTTCTGAATAGAACTTTATTCGGTAATGTGTTTCCAGACGCTGAAATACTTCGACAGGCCCGAAAGCATCGAGAATGGTAAAATAATCGAACAGAATTATATTGATATCCTTCATGTGCTTCTCCTTCTGGAGTAGAACGACCGGTGTCTTGATCTATAGGTACTCTATCATACACAAGGCCGGTCTCCGGCAGTTCACCGGCTTGTGGAGAATCCATAGATACCCAATATTCCCGTGAAGATCACCACACTGAATACGCTGAATCTCTCCACCAATCCGAAGTAGCCGGGAGGGACAAATCCAACACCGACCGACCCGAAAAACATGCAGGCAAGCGCGATCGCCGCAAAAATCGCTATATACCTGTTTCTTTTATTTTTTATGCCGCCTATAAATATCAAAACCATCGACGCTATTGATAAGAGAACCACAGATATCGTTACGACATAGAAATGCATGACATCCTGGAATGTCCCGCTATAGCCGCTGCTCGAAAGGGGATACAGAGTATAACCGACATATGAAATCCAATTCATTATTGTATATAAATATATTCCCAAACGGAATGTCTTGGTCTCTGTGTGCTGAATGAGGATGCACAGCATAATGCAGCAGAGGCATGAGAGCGAACCATAGATTGAAGTGTACCTTGAGGCAATCAGATATGATGGTGCATCGACCGCGGTTAAATCGCTCACCGCCTGACGCATCCAATCATAGCCAGGATAGTTCATCTGTCCGATATAGACATGCAAAAAATAGACCATTACAGCAATAACTCCAGATAAAGATAGCCAGTTGGTCAATGTTCGCCTGCTCATAGCTGTTCCCCTCCCCGGGTTTCTATTTCTTCAATAGCCCCTCAATCGTGTTCATGTTTCTTCCCGTTGAAGACAGACCCAATACTCTATCTATGTATCCCGTTGTCAATTTTGACCGGGCAATTCCGTTGACATAATGGATATATAGAATATCGTCCTTCACTCCCAATGGTTCTATGATTCTGTCGTTTGCTTTTATTTTCTGTATGGCATCGCTGCCGACGGGTTTCGACAAGAAGCATATGATGAGATGCGATGGATCTATTCCTTCTGTGTGCCGGAATGGATTATTCTCCAGAGCTTCTTCCAGTTCCTGCCTTGTTTTTATTATGACTTCCGTCTCTACAGAGAACAATTCCCTTATATTTTCCTTTATTATTTCGACGACTCGATTTTTATCTATACTCGATTCAATGATCAGGTTTCCACTGTTGAGATAAGAATCCATCTGTATCGAATATTTTCGCGCCACTTCCTTTTTCAGAAGAGTCATGTCGACCTTCGTGTTTCCGCCGACATTGATACCTCGAATAAAAGCATAATATTTCATTTGTTCTATTCCTGTGGAATTGCAAAGTTTTTAACGGTCTTATATGTATACCGTATTATAAGGCTGATTGATATGATAAATACAATGAACATTATTGGGAAATAATCCCGCAGACTTGCAATTGTCAGCGTTGATTCATATTCGTCGGTACCGAAACTGTCACCAATTTTTATTATATAGGGAATGGTGTTGTTGCACATATGACACAGTATGGAATAGTGAAGGCTTTTTGTCCGGAGAAGCAATACCGACATCACTATTCCAAATCCGAACATACCGAGCACATTGTCGTGGAAAAGACCGAATAGCAATGAAGACGTTATCAGCCCAAATACCATGTTTTTCTTCTGCGCCAGTCGGTTCAACAAAAAACCTCTGAAAAATATTTCTTCAACAAACGGCGCTATAAAACAAATCGTCATCATATATATGATATTTACAGTGGTAATATTCTTTATGTCGAAGGAGTCCAGGCCCCTGCTTTTGCTGACTACCGAAGTCGCAAAATCGGGAAATATCAAAGAAACAGGATAATAACTTACGTAAAATGATGATATGCTAAAAATAATTAGAATAAAAAGAATGAATAGCAGGTGGTGTATTTTTATTTTTTCAAAATCCCTGGAGAAGAATACTGTTCTCAGCGAATACCCATTCTTTTTGAGTTTCCTTACGATGAATACCAACATTAAAGAATAAAGCAGAAGGCCGTTTATTGTCTTTAATATTGCTTCTTCTCGGGAGGATGAAATTTCAAATATTCCCACAATAAATTCGGCGCCAATAGTTAGGACAAACCAGAGCACGGCATAAGGAATGAAATGGCGTATTTTAATCTTTTTGAATGGTTCGGAAAATGGAGTTTCCATATCCCACACCGTTTTTATCACTTCATACTATCATTCTTTTTGCTCTGCCGACACAGCGGCTTGCCGCCGTGTCGGCCCAAGGCGCGTATTGCGCCTATTCAGCCATCTTTCCTTCTTCTCCTGTTTCCAGCACTTTCTCTATCTCATCTCTGTGTGATTGTATCTTCGCCTTGAATTTTATTCTCTCTCCTTCCACCTTCAGCACATCATCATGGATTTCTGCATGAACCTCGGACCGTGATACAAGTTCTCCTTGTATAGAGATCCAATGCGTGCTGATCACAAGTTCAGTTCTCAGCAGTGCATCAAAAATGAAAAACAAAGCCAAGGAAATACCCAGGGATATTGACCAGATAGTCGTTGATTCAATTTGTCATAGGGTCATGACGGTAAAAGACAGTATGACTAAGAAGGTGCCGAATAGTGTGAGCCATTTCTTATAGGAGGTGAAGAGAAGGGTATCTTTTTTCAAGATATGATAGCTCACCATTCTGACGATGAGTGCGGCCAAAGGCATCAGAGGCAAAATTTGAAGCGAAGCGATTCGTATGTCGACGAGGCCGGTTAAATAGAATATCGAGACAGGAATAAGTGAGGTGAGTAATAAGAGGAACGTTTTACTATATAACATCATGACATCCTTTTTTATAATGATAGGTTGTAGCAAACTCTGTGTAAACGGCCATACTGCGCAGAGGAGAGTATGGCCACTACGGAGGAAGTTCAGTGCCATCGATCCGCTTATTGGTAATCTTATTTCTTTTTATTCTTGATAAAGGTGCCTTTTCTCAGTTCTTTATAGGCCGTCTCCAATTCTTCTCTCGTATTCATCACTATGGGGCCATACCAGGCAATCGATTCATGGAGGGGAGCCCCTGAAATCAGCAAGAACCGCACCGACGAACCCTCAGTGGAAACTGTTATGTGGTCTCCATCACCGAATAATATGAGATTGCCGTTCCCTATTGCTTTCCCGCAGTTCATATCGAAGTAATTGGCTCCCTCTATGTCGTAACTGTAGGGGTTGCTCTGATCGCAGAATACGGCGGACCCTCCTATCACATAGGCAAATACGGTATGCCCTTTGGTCGTCGCAAGAGAGAAGTTGATCCCCGCAGGAATAAAAATATCGAGATATTCCGGCGAGATGACCACATCCCGTATGGGACCCCGAATGCCATCGCACTCGCCCGCGATGACTTTTATGAGGACTCCGTCTGCTCTCTTTACTTCTGGTATTTGATCGCTGGTCAACCCACGATACCGTGGGTCCATCATCTTGTGGCCTGAAGGAAGGTTTGCCCAGAGCTGAAATCCGTGCATTGATCCTTCTTTATCGCCTTTGGGCATTTCCTGATGAAAGATACCACTTCCTGCCGTCATCCATTGGATGTCGCCCGGACCGATAACTCCTGAAGTGCCCGTACTGTCTCCGTGTTCTACCGTGCCTTTTAGAACATAGGTGATAGTTTCTATGCCCCGATGGGGATGCCATGGAAATCCCTTCAGATAGTCTTCTGGATTGTCTGACCGGAAATCGTCCAGCAAGAGAAAAGGATCATATTCATAAGGGTCTCCCAAACCAATCGCACGGTGTAAATGAACGCCGGCGCCTTCAATGGTAGCCCTGCTTCTGATGACTTTTTTGATGGGTCGTAATTCTGTCATTGTTATTACCTCCCAGACTATGGATAGAATCAGAATACCAAATTTCTGGTTAAAAATATATATACTGCAAAGAATTACGCACTGCAGATTCCCCACGCCGGCTCAAGACGAATGTCCGGTCCCTGTACTGTTCAATGCTTTTTCTATCTTTGTCTTCTTATTCATCTCTTTCATTGCGGGGATGAACGCCATGCTGAACGTGGTGATGAAATAGGCGACACCCAGCCCCGCCAGAAGAGGGAGCGTGCCGAGTTTCTCTGTCAGAATGCCGCCCAACAGCATCCCCAGTGGCATCGCAAGCCATGCCCCTGCCTGAATTGCGCCGAAGACCCGCCCGCGCATATCCGGCGGGATGCGCTCGAACTCCACCGTTCCGATGATGGGATTCAACGGACCCGCGCCGATGCTCGATATAAGGGTCGACGCCACCAGTACGGCGATGGGCGGTTGAAAGAGATAGACCCAAAACCGGACTGTGGTGAGCATGAACGCTCCCACAAAGGTCGCATGGCGAGGAAGGCGGTGTCCGATGGCGGCGAAGATCAAGCCGCCGATGACCGCCCCGCCGCCGTTTGCCGCGATCAGCAGGCCCAGATTGAGCGCGCTGCCATAGACCTCCTTTACGTACACCGGCAGGACCACACCGCCGAAGATCGCATCCAGAAAATTTGTCAGCATGACCGTGACCACGATGGCCAGGATCAATGCGTCCATTCTGATGAAGCGCAGCCCCTCTTGCAGCTCATCGAAGTATCCGCCCGGTTTGGATCCCTCTTCGACCGACATTTTCCCGGGGATGATGGCCCAAATGATCCCCGCGGAGACGAAGAACGAGACGGCGTCCAGCCACAGCACGTTTTCCGTGCCCATGATGCCGATCAGGAAACCCGCCAGCGGGGCGCCGACCAGCCGTGAACCGCGCTCGATCACATGGATGAGGGAGGTGGCTCTTTCGAGGGGCATGCCCGCCTGTTTTGCCAGTTCCGGGAGCAGCGCCTCGCGGGCAGTGTTGCCGGGGGCATCGAGCAGGGCGCCGAGGAACACCAGCACCATCAACTGCCAGAACTCCAGTCCTATGGTGAAGTGCAGGACAGGAATCATTGCGGTGGTCACACCGCTCGCCAGGTCTGAGATGATGCTGGTGCGCTTGTAACCGAGCCTGTCAATCAGTGTCCCGCCGAAGAAGCCGGCCAGTACGACAGGCAGGATGGTAAAGAAGCCCGTGATGCCTGTCCGTGCGGCGCTGCCCGTGGTCTGCAGCACGAACCACGGAATGGCGATGGTCGAAAAGACATTGCCGACGAGCGAAATCGCGTTGGCGGCGAATAACGAATAGAGTGGGGTAGGGTTGAGTTTCGCTTCCTGTGTTGTTGTTTGCATTATAGAGTTTTCCTGCCTGTCTATTGTCGCACTGAGCGCAGCCGAAGCGCAACGCTACTTTCTATATAGGGAGATTTGATCCTTTGAGAGAGGTAACAACTGACTCTGTTAACTGCCCGACTTCTTTTTCGTTGATCTTATAGGCAGATGTATCTTTACGTTCCGGCTTTGGTTCTTTGGGCAGCAGATCTGCAATGTGCAGATCCACGACAGCTACAGGTGCTTTGCCGAGTCTCTTCGTCAATTCATCCTTGAGTTTCGGATTGGGACCCTCCGCTCCGCCACTTATTGAGATATAAGCATATTTATCAATTTTTGCCCCATATTGCTTGAAGCATGCCCGAAAAGGTGCTGCGACCTGTCCCATCCAGACGGGCCCCACAAACATGACAACATCATATTCCCCAAACCTGTCCTGCAATGGCTCGATTTTCAGTGTCCGGTTCAACATCACATCAAGTGCTATGGTGCCTGTCGTTCGTTTTTTAGGTTCGGTAATCCTGATATGTTGTGCCGATAATGACGTCGCCAGGCCTTTTGCCAAAGCCTGGTTATTACCAGTCAGGGAATAGGATACAATAAGTGTTGCCATGGCCGACCTCCTCATTGCGGCAGATGGTCATTTCTCATAAGGGATTTTCCGATTGGATTTTTGGGGAACCAACCTTTTTCTACTCNTTCTTTTTGGTGTTTCAATTCACCGATACTCCATAATGACGAGAATCCTATGAGTGCGAAGATGGTATTTAGTATCATATTTACATAGCAGAAAATGGAAATCGCACAGAAAATAATTCCTAGGATGAGAAACAGCGGCCAAGCCTTATGGCTGAGATAATACTCAGTCCAGATAACGAGGGGGTGAAAAAGACCGATTATGACAAATGAAGCCAGACCGATAATAATAGGTGTAAAATCCATTACGGTTCCTCATCGACGTGATAGACTGATAATACTACTGATTACTGCGTGTGGTGTCTACCTGAACTGCCTCCATCAATAGCACTTATCCAGAAGAGTTCTTTTTAACAGCCCTCGTTGCATAAAATGTAGGCACATTATGATCATGAAGATTTCCTGTTCCATTAATATCCTGATAGATATCGGTTAAAACAAATCCTGCCTGCAGTTGACNCCCGATCTGTTCTTCGATGGAATGGGAAAATTGAATCCCCCAGCCATTCTTTATTGAATCTTCATAGAGCTTCATATCATCCAAGGGGTTAAATGGTAGTTTATATTTGATTGTTACCTCGTCATCATCAAAGAGGTAATTGATACCATTGTCGAATCCAGCCAACAAAATCCCATTCTTCTTTAATACCCTGTAACACTCTTTCCATACCGGAAGCACATCATGGATATAGCAATTGGAAACAGGGTGAAAAATTAAGTCAAAACATTCATTTTCAAAGGGCAAGGGCTTTGTCATATCTGCCTGAACAATGTCGACATCATAGTGCTCTCGTTCTGCCACTATTTTCTCATTGAGCAATTGTTTTTCTGAATAATCCAGTACGGTACAGTGTGCACCCAATGCCGCAAAGATTGGTATCTGCTNGTTCCCTCCGGAAGCCAGGCCTAGAATACGGGCATTTTTGAATTCACAGAACCATGGTTTGGGGACTGGTTTTGTCGGAGTCAACACTACGGACCAGTCATCCTGCCGCGCGTTTATAAAAGTCTCATGGTCGATTGGGGTTCCCCATTCCCACCCAGATTCGACCCATCGGTCGATGACAGTTGAATTTATCTCGGTATAATTTTTGTTCAAGGTGTCTCCTTGAGTTGTTCTGTAGCGCCATTTAATGCATCAATCCAATATTTCATAACCGATTCCATTTGAATCACACCACAGCTCAACCGCTTTCCATATCCTGTGCAGGGAATTTCCCTCCGTACCCCAATCGAATTTTATGAACAATCCGGTGCTTGCTCCCCCGATGAGATGGAAAGACTAGCATAATCTTTATGCTGTATCAGAAGGACAACATCGAGATAATTATTCTGGTTTAGAAAACTGTGCTTTTCAAAAATAATCTGACATCCCTGATCAAATTCGACGATATTGTCTGGCATTCTTTCATGGAGAATGATGCTTTTTATCATTTCAGCGTTATCCGAGTCAATTCTTATATTTCTTGTTCTCATATAAGCCCTCACCAGCTTTCAGAATTATTGGAGAGACAAAAAAGCGCGCGGAGCGCGCCAGCCCAGTGTGCGCTTGACCCACGAGTCATATTTGTACATCAATAATATCCCAGGCTAAAGGAGATGTCGTTTTCAGGAGTATGGTATTTGGNACCTCCCCGCTCAACAGTGGCGTATCCCCCAAATATCCAGCCGATTCTCCCTTGCTCATCTCTGATTTTTATCCAGCTATCTGTTATGCCATCGATGGTATCCTGTTCCTCTGTTATACTGATGGTATCGACATTTATCTGTGAATTGTTTTCATCCTGGCTCAATGTGAATAAAACAATACTGCCATCAAGGCCTGGCGTATTACGGACATCCAGCGCGTCCCAAAAAGCTACTGATTGTTCTAATTTCCTCACTGTCCATGTTCTATTATTTACAGTAATTATTTCCATCACTGCCCAGTTGTCATTTTCGTATGGATCGGAAGCACTATAATATATCCACCCCATCCGTCCTTTCTCCGTCGTTATCTTCAACCAAATATCTGTTATGTGGTCTTTTGTATTTTCTTTTTTCAACAATTCGGAAATATTGATATAATCGCCCAAGTTCAATTTGAACAGCTCTCTACTGTTCTCCCTGTCTGGTTGACTATAAACATGGAGATTTTTATCCATGGCAATATCGCCAATTTGTATGCGCTGATCGTATTTCCTGACAATGATGTTGATATTGCCATCTGTTTTCGATTCCAGAATTGTCCCGTTGGCCTGTTGATAATTATTTGACTGTGCGTATCCATGGAGGGCAATAAAGAGAAATAACATGCTCATCGGTACAAACTTTTTCATATGCTATTCCTCCTTTTGGTCGGAAATTTTATTTAAGTCTTTTAAGTCTTTTCTGCTCCGAAGTTAGCTTACATTTTACCATCCTCTTGTCGCTGTTTTTACTTATATTCAAATATTATATACCTTAATGGCCATGTTACTGCCAGTATTAGAAACATCAGACTGGCTGTAAAAAATGAATTTTTACCTTTTCTGTTATAAACAATTATTGAAATAGAACTTAATACTATGAGCACTGCAAATATGAGAATATTCAAAGGTAAATGGATATCTTTAATAATATAGGTTGAAATATATACTAGGATGGCCGCAATCAACATTATGGATATTCTTTTGACTTGTTTCCCCTTTTCCATATATGACCTCCCAATCACAAAAAGCGCATTCAATTCTGAATAACATATTATCACAGGCCGTCAGCCAAACTTTTTCAGTATTTCCGCATATTTTTTTCTTGTATTTCTCATCTGTCTCCATATCTATTAATGCCTTAGCTTTGTCCTTAAGCTCGTTATCCTTGTAGAAATCAAAAAGCGCTTTCATACAACCGATGATATCGCTTCGAATGAGGGTACGGTTTTTGTGATGTGTCGAGTCTTTATACCGCTTTTCGTAGTAATCCACTACCAGTCTGTAATATTCATTGTTGACCAGGCCAATCTTATAGATGGACAATAGACTATTTATCTGCAAGCTTATATTCAATATAAGCACATCTTTTATTTGCCTGCTGTTCAGCTTCAATAATTTCTGTGAGCTTGCGGCCACTGCGGTCGTCAGGTTTTTTGCCTCTTTCGCCATTCCTCTTTTGTCATCTCTACCAAAATTCCGTGGCTGTCCCGTTGCACTTCTTGAAAACCATATTTGGTTAAGCTTTCATATCCTTCTTTATTCTTTGTCCAGATGTGGTCTTCCATGACCTCTCCGCCCCACTCATTGAAGTAGTACTGCAGTAGACCATCAAGAGCCTTCTTCCCAAGGCCTTTCTTCCGGTATTCCTTTTTAATCTTTATGTTGAGATGGGCCCTTTTGCTCATGCTGTCGTAGCCATGAAAGCTCACTTCTCCAATACATTGACGGTCATCCTCTTGTATTACCAAGAAGTATTGATTCTTGTCTGCGTTTGCCTTAAAAAGCTTCATATACCACGCGTCGTATTGTTCTTTGGATAAGGGATGCCCCCTCCCACCGCTTCCATGGTTTCGGGGTCTTCCAGATTTCTTTCACTTTAGTCCAATCATCTCTGGTCGGCGGTATCAGCAATATTTTTTTGCTCATTTGTGCAATGTTATTCTACCATATCACTGATCAATGGAATGACATTGATCACCGGCTCTTCATACGGATGGACTTTATGTATGACCTTTAAGGCTGCTCTTGCTTGTTCGAATTTACAGTTTACCTCGACCTTGCATTCTGTCCCTTCGCAGAGTTCCCCAGCCTTTCCCTGAAAAGGATGCGCTTCAGCGAGTGGCCTCCAATAGCCTTTTACCGAAGTGACCGACATACAGTGATCGTAATTGCCTATATGCCCAACATCGATGTTGCTCAATTCATCACTCAATATTTTTACATAATTTTCAGGAATAAATATTTCAATTTTGACCCAGCCAAACGAATGAGTAAGAGTATCTGACGTAGCCATACGCGCTTCTCCTGTGTCACTGATTATATTGACACTCACCGACCTTGATACTTTCAGGTCCGCAGGGAATCAGCGCGTTTCCCCAAAATACAGAAGATTCATTACAGACTATCTTTGCTCTACCATCGATCTCGGGAAGCAGCACATATTCCCTGCCATCATCACCGGAGACTAAATATATTCCATCTTCGACTCGAATTGTAAGCGCATAAGGCAACGCAGTGTCTGCGGTATTCCTCCGATATGTTCCAGGAAGAGACCTCCATGCGGTGGGGTATGAACACTCCGGGATTTTATTGCACGAAAAACTTATAAAACCAGAAGAAAACTGTAGATCAATGAGACTATTCCCCGCAGGCTGAATCCTCCTGATATCGAACATTCTGTTTCCTGCAACAAATCCTTCATTCGGAATATATGAAAATTCACTCGTGATCCCGGAGTATGTTGCTAAGAGTTTTTTGCCGGCAACTCGTATTTTTATAAGCCCCAAGTCACTTGCATAATTTCCTTCAATCCATGATTGAATGTTTTCGGGGATTTCACTTTCCTGCAATAATGGACTGGAAGGTGGCCTATATATTCCAAGAACTTTTTTTGCATATTGGGCCAATAGAGAAGTGCACACCGCATAGAGTGTTTCATTGGCATCCCATGCCCAGGAATTGGTAACCGCCAACGCACCAATTCCTTTCTCGGGAAGAAGAATAACACACGCTCTGTGTGCTATATACTTTCCAGAGTACCAGACCCCTTGACCAATATATGACAATTCGGAGGGGCCCAAAAGCCATGGCAGTCCGACCCGATATCCCTGATTTCTCTCGATCGCCGCGGACTGTGAGGATATCATATCCTCAATAGAACTACGGCTAAGTATGCTTTTTCTTATTTCATCGTCGTCCTTTTCAAAAAAGATCGAAAAAAGTCTGACCAAATCATACGAGTCAGCAACAAATGCTTTTGAAGGGGCAGGAGGGTCCTCCGGTTCGGAAAGCGGCGCACCATATTTGTAATGAGCCGCGTACAATACATCATTGTCCGTCGGTCCATACGAAGCGGACCTCATGCAAAGAAAATCAAACAGATGGCGTTTTGAGTATGTCCCCAGATCGTCTTGTTCAAGTGAAGCAAGAAATAATCCGAGCATATCGAACAATGCGCTGGACTGAATTCTCGCGGTTCCGGCTTCCCGTATGACTGGCGCCTGTCTTAAGAGCAGATTCAACTGTGTTGCTGGATTATATCCCTTTAACGTCAACGCATAGTTTGCGCGAATCCCCGTACCATGATACAGCATTTCTCTGATTGTGCTTTCTTGAATGCGAAGCCCCGAGGGACTCTCCGTCCGCGTACCTCCAATATTGGAATAATTCCGGAACGGCGTATCAATATCTATTTTCCCCTGTTCTGCCAACTGCATGACCAAAATCGAAATAATGATTTCTGAAAGATCTCCGATGGAAACACGCGTCGATCCATTAAACGGGGTTTTGTGTTCTATGTTGGCATATCCTGCATTTATCTCCATCAATATCCCATTTTTGTCAAACAGTATGGCAGTGGCACCCGCCGGTTCAATCGTTTTGAGTTTCTGGACACTGTCATCATAAAGAAAAGAGGTCTCCGCTTGCTCTTGAAAAGAACGGCATCCTGCACACATCAATATCGCGATTACAGCCAATACTACAGAGATACCTATATTCTTTTTCATGGCACCATTTTGTGGACCATCTGCCAGGCGCATTGATTTACCATATATAGGGTATCATCCTATACCGTACTCTTTCTTTATATTCTCTATAGCCTTTTAATCTTTCCTCCAATACTTTTTCTTCGTTCTTTATCCTCAACGATAATACTATAGGGAAGAGTATTGCCGGTATCAATCCTGCATATGAGCCCAATACGAGCGGCGTACTTATATAGAACAGGCTCATAGCCATATACATCGGATGCCGCACTATCCTGTACATCCCGGTATCGATTACTTTTTGGTCTTCCTGCACTTCTACCACCCGTGATGCATAGCTGTTCTCCTGCATAACCCGAAAGAACAGCAAGTAACTCACGACAAAGAGCACTTCGGCGGGCAGTACGACGAACAGCGATACGGAAGACCATCCATATCGATAATCCAGACCGGGTACAACGTATATCGCGATAGTAAGGACCGATGATAGTATGACAAACACTCTTTGTTCGTCTTCCCTTTCTCTGGAATGCAGTCGTCGTTCCAAAAGAGCTTTATCGTGTCTATGGAGCCATGTAAAGCTCAGAAGCATCAAAATAATGAAGGTGACAATGTAGACCCACCCATGCCAGTATCGAATACTTCCCGCCGACAGGAAAACAGCGAGCGACAGAATACCCATTCCGGCGATAAACCTAAGGATCGCTTTGGTTATCAATGAATGTGCTTCTTTTGTCATGATATTACCTTATTCCGATATACCAGATCTTCTCTTCTCTCAAAGCCTATCTTCTCCCAGAAACCATTCCCCGNTTCATTCTTGGTAAACACCACCAGGGCTACTTTATGTATTCCCTCGTTCCGTAAAGCCTCAATCGCCCTCTCTACCAACGCTTTCCCTATCCCTTTCTTCCTCTCTGATGCCGCCACAGCGGTATGGTAGATAAAGCCTCTCCGGCCGTCGTGGCCGCTTAGGATCACTCCTATTACTTTTGAACCTTCTGTAGCGACGAAACATGTCCGGGGATTCCTTTTGAGGTAGCTTGCTATCCCTTCTTTTGAATCGTCCAGAGAGTTCAATCCCACGCCGGGAGTCTGTATCCACAGTGAGTAGACATCGTCGTAGTCCTGAATAGTCATTGGCCTGATAATCATGGATATGTCCTGTAGGTAAAAGAATGGTGCTAGTTTATATCTCCCAGATAGATTTTACTATGCTCTCCCTTACTATACTTTTCTATTTCCGGTATGAGCTTTTTGGGATAAAAGTTGCAGGTATGGAGCTCGTCTATCTTTATCCACACTATGCCTTCCTGCCCTTTATCCCATTCTGTGCCTTTCCCGAGTTCCGCAGTGCCTATTTCGCAGAGGAACATATACTCTATCTGATGGACATGGGTATGCTTATGAGGGAACATGTGATGTTTCCCTATGTATTCTCTGATAAACAGTATCTCCTCATGAACCTTGGGTTCGTCCCCAATTTCTTCGCGACATTCCCGTTTAATGGTTTCTATGAAGGTTTCGCCGTGCCTTTGCCCTCCTCCGGGAAGGACGAAATATATTTCGTCTTGATCTCTCTTCTGTACAGTCAATAGCTCATTGTTGCCATTGATAATGATGGCCTTACAGGAATTTCTGGGTCCAATCTTGGCAGCTTTCATCGAATCGACTCCTCAGCAGCGCCGCAATAGGTTATGTCTCACCTTGATAATATTTACTATACCTCTGCTTGATCTTAAAGCAGTCATTGATATGCACAATTTGATGCCTGGTTATGGGCATCAACAGCAAACCCACTATTGTCTTTCCTTTCCAATAATCGAGCAGCCACAGTGATTCAGGATCATTGACGAGCACACCTTCATTCAATAGACGTGTAAGTTGTTCATCCCCTGGCTTCTTTGACCTGGCTTCTACCCCTATCTGTGGAAGAATCTTTTGAGTCCGTTCCCCTACGGCCATGCGATATCGGTATAATGCCTCTACGTTCATCATAGTGTCGAAACTGTCGACATCACTCCATTTCATGGCATTCCCGGTATCCGTTCTTTCTACTCCGATGCTCTCCTGCCATGCTTTATTGAATACCTGGTCGGTATCGGCAATCAAAATGTTTGCGATGGCATCTTCTATTCTCGTGATATGCCATATGTTCCACGCAATGGAACTGAATTGCTGCTCCGGCCTGAACTTGACCAACTGTTCATTGAGGTCTGTGAGGAGAAGTTGATAGAGCGTTTTTTGCGCCTCTTTTTTCAAATCATGAACTTGAGTGTGCATCTCCAGACACAATGATATTCCTTCACTGAAGGTGTTTTTGTCTTTAAGGAGTGTTGTCAATTGTTTNNTCTGTTTTGGGTTCTATGCGTAACTGCTTTTGTCCATATGATTCTTCATCGGTTTTCTTGTGCGGTGGTTCTGCATCTTCATTAACATGACGCCATATTTATCATATCCATCAAACCTAAAACCTTGCTTTTCCCAAAAATGTCTGTTTCTATCATTAGATACATTCAATGCAAAGTATTTTGCTCTCTTTTCTGTTTCCGACTGCTTTATCAACTTAAAGAACTCGCTTCCTAAGCCCCTATTTCTGAATTTAGGTAAAATACAGTATTCAACTATAAAACATTTCCCATCCTCAGAAAGATAAGTACCATAATCAGAGAAACCTACAATAGTATCTTCTCTTTTGAAGAAGACAAAATGGAACCGATCTATATTCCGTTTTGTTAGAGCTGTTAAAGCGCTTCTATACTCATCGGAAAAGAACCATTTTTTCTCATCTTCTGTTAAGGGGCGCCCTAAAGAGGAATTAGGGAAAATATCACGAAGCATATATTCATCGTGAAGTTGCCAAAATTTTTTGACATCTTCTTCTTTTTCGATTATCTCAATACATAAATTTTTTTCAATGTTCATATATAACTCTTTCACATTTTTATCTTGCATTCATATATTTGAAAGCGTGATCCGCTCTCCAGCGCACTGAAGTCATGATCCCCATAGGCTTTATGAATCGTAAAGCCATGCATTTCTATAATAGTTTGAAATTCTTGCGGATAATACATCCGCAGATCAAATTTCTCTATCCACTCCTCATTTTTATAGCTGTAAAACCATTCTATATGATTCACTTGCGAGACAGTATCGTACTCGTTTCTCTCGACTATCGTTAATCCATCCTTATTATGAACAGGATATTTCTTATTTGTATCTCGGATAAGATACTTCGAATCAGGGATAAAACAATCAACAATAAAAACCCCTCCCGGTTCAAGGTGTGCTTTCACACTATCGAGCATTGCACTTATTTCTTTCGGACTTTTGAGATGAAAGATGCTGTTAAAGCCGATGAATATCATCCTGTATTTTTTGTTGAGATTGAACTTCATCATATTTTTTCTATAAAAGTGAACGTTTTTATATCCTTTTGCCTTGATCTTTGCACGTCGCAGCATGGCTGATGAAAGATCGAGCCCATCAATGGCTATTCCCTCTTTCGCGATGGGAAGTGTGAGAATTCCCGTACCGCATGCCAGCTCGAGGATGGGGCCTTTATACTTTTGGGAACATTTGACAAAGAAATCGATATCGTCTCGATTTCCCGAGTTTTCGATATCGTAGATGTCTGCGCCTTCATACATTGTTCTTTCTTGCATTTTTCAACTCCGCAGGGCACCCAGCCATTCAGCCTTGCCGATTTGCTTCATTTTTTGCATTTTTGCCATAGCTTCTTGATATCCCTCATCACCTTTTGCCCATTCAATTATTTTATCACAGGGAAAGTCATCGCATTCGCCACAAAACTCCTTGTTTTTCTTATCAATACAACACAGCAGCAACTCACAGTCTTTACTCCAATGATTCTCATTTCTTTCCGATCGGCAGCCATCACATTTAATTTTTTGGGGATCGATGCCCTTTTCTTCGAAATATTTTAATATATGTCCCTCCCGTGTATGAATGCTGCATGTGCTGCAATCAAGCCCGCAGACCGCAAGATACCATTCCTTGGGATAGGGGTTCATGGCGTCCTCCTTTGCCTGCCTGCCGCCTCAGCGGCTTCCAACTACTTTTATGTTCATCATACCGTATTTTCATTTGTTTTTATATTTCTAATTCGTAGGGTTTTGTATGGTCATTTAATGATATAGATGAAGCCTGCCATACCGTATGATTTTATCTGAATCAAGAGGATAACTTCTTTCGCTAACCCCACCTGTCAAGTCTGTTGAATCGATGAAATAGACTTTTTGATTTTCGAATTTTTCGAATAGCGCAACATGAGAAATACTATTGTTGTCTCCCATGAAAATCAGATCCCCGGCTTCAGGAGGGGAGACAGTGTCACAATATTCTGCCATCCCTGCAGCATTCATGTCGGTAAACGGCAGAGAATAACCAAAATCGCTGCATGCATACTGATAACAGCGAACAACTAATCCCGAGCAATCCACTTTTATTATTTTAGGCAACGGGTCCTGCGCACCCCATTCATAAACTGCGCCTAATTCGGCATATTTCTGAGCATACATTAATGCAGCGTTTCTCACCGATTCCGGAGCTAATTCAGGGGTCGAGGGAGTATATGCAATTTCACAAGAATTCATGAGAGCACAAAAGAATAGTGAAAGAATACAATATCTGCGCATCCCCATGGGAATAATTTTATCACACCATACACTCTATGTGCCCGTATAGTCAGATTTGATTCTCTCCCAATAACGTCTCTATCGATTCCTGTATATCACCACTATATTCCCCGGCCTTGATGAAACAGTCTTTGGCTTGTGATGCATACTTACTTGCATCCGTGCTGTCTTTCTCCTGATGATACAGTAATGCGAAATGGAAATACAGATTTCCGTTTATTTCATTCTGGCCGCTATATTTTTCCAGATTCCTCAAAAAGAAGGATACCAAATCGTCTTTCCTGTCGAATGACATGTATGCCTGCATCACCATTTGCGACACTGAAGGGTAGGCCGGCGCAAGAGAGAAAAGCGCATCGAAGCTGTTGTCGGCATTATTGATGTCCCCTTGCGATAAATATACATATCCAAGTTTCCGATACACTCTATAGTCGGCATCGGAAATATCGAGCGAACGTTTCAGACATTCTATTGCCTCAGCAGATTGCCCATTGTAATAATATGCATCGGCGCACAACAGAAGTGCATCCATTAAGTAATTGGGATTGTCTTTGTATTTCTCTATCGCAATTTCTGCATTTTTGATTGAGCGGTCGAAATCCTCAGTCATCAGGTACGCATACGCAAGATTGTAATGTGCATTGTCCAGGGTCGTATCTTCGGAGAACGCTTTCTCATACAGTTCTATTGCATTGTGAAAATCCCCGAGTTCCATCTCTTTCTCTGCATAGTTTAAAAGCATGTCCACGGTATAGAAATTATTTTGATATGCGATCCGATAGTTCTCTATCGCTTTTTGGGCAATAGTTCTGTCATCTTCGAGCCAACGTCCGCGATATCTCAGGCTCACCTCGTAATAATAATCACCCAGAGATTTAAATAGGATAATGGGGCGATTTTCAGGTGGGAACTTATTGATGACCTCAACCGGATCGAAGGAATACAGCTTATAGGTACCGGATCCCTTTCGCAGTGTCTCTAAATCCTCTTTGGGAGAGAGGTCTTTNNCTAGGGCGAAGAACTGATGATTCATACTNNCTGTACAAAAAAAGTTAAGGCATATTTCTACTTTTTTCGCCACAATGTACGCGTTGGTATCACTTGTCCCAAGCGATTTGAAAGCCGATTCATATTTTCTTTCGGCGATCAGTGTGTCGGCAGTGGCAAGCAAATTCATTGTATCTTGGTCGCAATTCTGCCAGATATCAACCTCAGCGAACACGATCATGCCAGTAAAGAGGAATGCGATGAAAATCAACATTTTCTTATTCATATAGTTCCTCCTGCTATACTCATTTTTCTAATTCATCGATTATCTCTTGGCAGGTCATTACCTTGGCGAATGCAAATCGTAATATCCCCAATTCCGCATCCTGCATTTCCTGTGTATACGTCGATGTAATATCGGATCCAAATACTACTTTGAATCCTCTTTCATATCCCTGTCTTGCAGTTGTCCCGCAGCAGCAGTTCGTCAAGGTCCCGGAAATGATTATTGTGTTTTTCTCCATGTTCTTTAGGATTGTTTCCAATGGAGTATCATAAAAGGCTCCATATGAGCATTTATGAATCACTATCTCATCTTTTCTGGGGCNTAATTCATGCCAGACATGGCCTTCAGTGAACCAGTCCTTTTCAGGCGCTATGTCAAGAAATCGATTCGGCATCGTGCTGCCGTATTTCGGTCGATCTAACAACATATTTGTTGCGCTGAAAACCGTATAGATAACAGGAACATTCAGATTCCGGCATTCTTCNNCGATAATCTTTCTGATTGCCGGGACCTGCCGCGTAGCCTCGGGGATCCATGAGGATGTCCATCCTGGTTTCACAAACTCATCCTGCATATCGATCACCAGGAGAACGCAGTCATTTTTACCGATATCGAACGCCGCATTACCGTCTCTGAATTCCTTCAGTGCTTTATTGACTATGAATTCCTCTGTAAACTTCATACTATCCTCCCGATGCCCATCTCATCGTCGCCCAAAGGTCCATGTGGCGCACATGTGCCGCCGGGGCGGCTCAAAGCGGTGTGAGACTGCGTATCTTATCTTTTATTGTTAAATTCCAGCTTAATCACATTCTTGGGGCATATATCTATACAGTTCAGACATTTTATACATTCTTTATCATATACTCTCTTCTTTTCTATCATTTCCTCAACCTCCAGGCTCATCGGGCAGTTCTTTGTGCATAGATGGCATTGTATGCATTTTTCTTTATCTGCCTTGAGTTGTAGCTGCGGAAACTTTAATTTTCTTCCTATTGTTTCTCCCAATATCATAAAGGGCGCCATCCAGCACACATGATGGCAGAAGGATCTTTTCCCCACCAATAAGCCTGGAAGTACTATCAGGAACAGGACACACAGGTATGTGATAAATGANNAATAGATGTCGCTGATGGATATACCGTACATTGTGTTATAGGCTATTTCTATTGTCGAATATCCTTTGTTCCTGATTGCCAATAGAACGATAGTCGCAATCCAGGGCACCCATAGAATCCATTTTATTATATNTGCCTTTTTTATTCTCTTTTCATTTATCCTGAATACCGCTTCTTGTACTCCTCCCGCAGGACATATCCATCCACAGAACAACCGACCCAAAATGAGCGCTGTAATGAATTGGAGGGAAAACAGGATGAAACTTCCGGTGATAACCCCATGAATAGTGCCATCGATAATTATGTAGGGAGACATATAGTAAAAGATTGCAGGGAATAACAGGAACAGGATGAAAATCATCGAATATCTTATTCTTTGACGATTCATATCGGCTCCTCCGGCCTCGATTCTTTTTATGTTATATCAGAATACTTTTATTGCCTTTAAGAAATCATCAAAATACCGATAAAAATTTTCTTTGATTTATAATATTTCTACTAAATTGCTGTAGTCGTTTGCTATCCCCATCTCTTCCANATACAGCGAAATCATTCCTCTGTGATGTGTTGCATGATTGAATATATGCAATATCAACCCTCCAAACATTCTATTGTACTCATTTCCTTCCGAATCTACGTACTTCAGCTTCTTCCCCAAATCCTCTTCTTTTATCTCTTTTACAAATTTCCCAATATGTTCGTCCAGTGCTTCTCTTTTCGCTATATAATCTTTTATTGGTCCTATCGCGACCGCGTCGAAGCCTATCGACTTATTGAAGAGTGTATCCTTTACGAATTCAAATTCCCTCAATCTCGAAAACCGCTTCAGCCAGTTAAAATCGCAGATATAGATATGATTGCACAGTGCATGTATCGAAGGGAAATATCCCCCGAACTTTCTGTTCCACTGNNCTTCTGCATTCAATCCTTTGATTATTGCATTCATTTCCTTGTTCACATGCCGATTATATTCGTCGAGCATCTGTACTGTCTGAATGTCCATACGAGCCTCCTCAAAGTATAATTGCTATTGACTGCCCAAGTATTCTTTTATTTCTTGTATCGTTTCTTCTTGTCTTAAAATATTCAAATGGGTGCAGTGAGCTATTTTCTTTATTGTCGAACTCTCTATTAAGGTATGTATTTCAACAATGTGATTCTCTTTAATCAGATCGTTTTCCGCATATAATATCTTCATATCTGCTTTTATTGACTGTAAATCTTTTTCCGTCAGGCCGATATCATTGAGCATGAGATCGAGCCGCCATATCCATTTCTGTGTATTAAATCCCAGCTTCCCGAAGATCTTGAATACTGCATATATATTTCGAAAGAGCTTTAATGTCTTGTCAGTTGTACCGGATACAAGATAATTGGGTGATATTGCTACTATTTTATTGAATTTTTCCGGAGCGTCCTTTGCCAGGAAGAGCGAAATATTGCCGCCATCGCTGTAGCCTATCAAGAAAGTATTCGTCAGATTCAGGGCGTTACAGAATGCAATCACATCTTTACTGTACTGCTTAATCGAATACCCAGTATCATTCGATATGCTTTGCCCATGGCCGCGGCTGTCGAGCGCATAGGTATGGTAATCCTTGAAGTACACTGCCTGGTATTTCCTAAAGATTCCTTTGTTTTCCGAATTCCCATGAAGAAGAATCAATACCGNGCCTTCTCCATATTCCGTATATGCAATTTTGATATCAGGGAGATCCAGGTATTTTGTTTCCAGCTTTTTCATAAAGTTTATCCGGCCTCATTTTGGCATTCAGAAACAGAACGATCAACAAAAAAGAAATCGTCAGCAACGCGGTTCTGATTCCAAGACTATATGAATCCCCCGCTTCGGTACCTATATGCACAAAATTCATAACAGTATTGTTTATTGTATGNNGAGCAACGACCGCTATCCACAAGTTGTCCGTCAGCGTAAAGAGTACACCCCAGGCAAGTCCAATTATTGTCGCTGCCACACAGTACACTGCCGATGTCACGAGAAATGCCGTAAGGTCTGTTTTACTGTCCAGGAAATCTCTCAGAGGCCAGAAAATGTGCCAAATTCCGAATAACAATGCCTGTATTAGCACTGCGGCTCTGACGGATAGCTTCCTTTTGAGGTTGCCGATCAGAAATCCCCGGAAGAAGCCTTCCTCCATAATTGAATTGAGGATATTTCCCAGGACCAGAATCATGCCCAGTCCCAGCCCGCCTGACATCGCACTATTCGGAATGAGACTGTTGCCTTCCGGCATGACGTATATAACTGGGTTTTTACCGGTCACATACAGGAAGAGCCATTCACCGGCATAGCCAATAAAAAGCGACAACAGAATTATTGTTGATCNCCAGTAAACACTTTTCCACAGTTTCTTCGCTGTGAAACCGATGCCCCGAAACGATTGGCTGCTGAATGCTGCATAGGAAAATATGAGAATGATACCGAATACCTTAGTGACAATCTGCTCACCCAANNGCCACTGATCAGACCGTATTACCAGAACATCGAGACAACGGATTGCGAATAAAATTATCGTAAATGCCGGGACGATTCGAAAAGAGGCTGATCTGTTCGTTGTACGGGTCAATATACAATCCTGCATTCGATGCCTGTCTTTTTGCATTCTTGCAATAATTTTTGTTTTATATATTCAAAATACTCTTCTGTAAGATATTGTTCCAGCTTTGCTGACCTGTATATGCCTTTCGCATACACATAGTTCATCTTATCTAGATAAATATAGTCTACTTTCCCCTCCAAAAGAGAGATAAGCCTCTCTGCCCNCGGCAATGCCGGTGCTATCATCGCATATGTTGGTATACCTGCTGCATGGAGTGCCCCGAGAGCGTTTACTCTATCCATTATCTTTGGCGCTTTCGGCTCAAAGAGTTCTCTTACCGTATCTTCTGCAGTGGTGATGGATAATCCAGCTTCGCACGCTTTTGCTCGTGTAAGTATGTCCATGTCTCGCAATATCAATGATGATTTTGTCTGAATGACTACCGGCCAATCGTTTTCAGCGAGTATTTTGATGCACTCCCGCGTCAGGGCATACTTTGTTTCCAATGGTTGATAGGGATCGCATACTCCGCTTATCCAGACCACATCTCTTTTTTTCTTTTTTACTTCTTTCCGCAGCAGTTCGGCTGCATTTATCTTTACGTCGACAAATTCACCCCATGGCTCTTTATGGCCGGTAAAGCGCCTCATAAACTTGGCATAACAGTAGGTGCACCCGAACTGACAGCCTTGATAGGGATTTATCACATAAGGATATATTTTAGAAGGAGACAGGATGGATTTTGCTTGTATTTCCTTGACTATCATATTCTTAAAATATCGTGTGCCTGTTCGGCGCACTTGTCCTTTATCAGCTGTCTAAACTTTTCTCCTGTCATCAATTCATGTGTAATGAACGTTCCGTTGTAGTATACCCCCAATGTTCCAAACGGGCTACCTTGAGCCCGGGCATCATCGGCATTCTTTAATTTGATTATTTTAGTTGCAATTTTCTCTGAAGTGGCAATCTCCTGGAATAAATGGACATACTCTTCCATGAAAGGGCATTGATTCGAATAGATAAATGTGAATCCTTCTTTATTGTCACATTCGCCGAGTTTTGCTTTCTCTGTAAAATGCGGACTTTCCGCAGATTTTTTTAACTTCAATGCCAATAATTCGAAGTAGGGTTTCGCTGTATCCACCACTTCGAATCCCTGTTTAAGATAAAACTTTTTTTCGGTCAAAAAAGGTTTTACTTTATCACTACTGATTACGGCGGCACCATCTTTTTTTTGTTCTTTTGCGTCCGAAATACATGCATCTAAAAGCTGTTTGCCGTACCCCTTGCCTTTAAATTGGCCGGAAACCCATAAACAATTTATGACTAAATAATTTTCACCAATGACTGGTTTCCAGACGGATTCAATAGGCATGTATTCAATAAACACCTTCCCCCTCTGATCAAGCCGCCTGAAAACCAATCCATTGTTGAATTCGTGCAGTAACCAGTCCTTCTTTGTTTGAGCGCGGGCCTTGTTCTCTCTATCATTCCCAATGGCACAACAGATGTGCTCCTGGGCAATATTCGATTCATCGATCGTTATAAAGGCCATATATGCCTCCGTATCATTGGCTCAAGCTGGACAGTCCCGGTTGCCATACCGGGTGGGTACTCGTATGATCATTCAATATCGATTTCTGTCCTGAATACTATCACTGCTTTCCCACCTATCTTTACCTTTTCCGGTTTTCCATTTTTGCAGAGTATTTCCACATCGATTTTCCCCGGCCGATTGATCGCCTCGCCCTGATAGCCGGTAAAGCGAAATACATTACCTTCCGGATTCGCTATTCCGTTCGCAATCAAATATCCACCGAAAGGCCCGTTCGCATTCCCTGTAACCGGATCTTCATTGATGCCTATCGCCGGTGCAAACATCCTTCCCTCGGTAAGAATACCTGGTTTGTCGGTGTCGAATGTGAATACGAAATATCCATTACATCGTATTTTCACGCTCAATTGCTTCAATTTTTCATTGTCCGGGATGATCCCGTTCATGGTGTCTCTGCTTTTCAGTCCTATCATCACTTTCGAATGCCCGGTCGATACTATCTGCACCGGGCATCTTTTCTCCAGATCATCCTCTTTAATTCCCAACGCGTTTATTAGTTCTGTTTGTTCCTCATCAGTCAATGAACCCACAATCTCAAATGTACCCTGCGTCATGGAAATGTAATAGCCGGAAGGCCGTCGAATGATTTCCATCGGCAATATCCCGACTTTTGTCTTTATATTCAAAATGCAATCATTGAGTTTATTCTCATGTGCTTTTACAAACAGAGCTGCAATTGTTGCGTGCCCACAGGTTGGGACTTCTACTTTCGGTGTAAAGTATCGTAACTCTCCGTCACAGTCCTTTTCTTCAGATGAAAAGAGGAAAGCGGTTTCCGAATTGTTCAATTCACGGGCAATGTTGTGCATATCATCTTCAGTCAGTCCATCCGCATTGAGCACGACGCCCGCTGGATTGCCCCTGAATTTGGTCTCTGTAAATGAATCAACTTGATAAACCGTATATCGCCTCATGTTTTCCTCCGACTGAGAAGCCTATGCGCCATAGTACCTGTTGGGCTCTTTGCTGGACAGTGGACAGCAGACCAGCCGCCGGGTCCGCCCAAGCGGGTGCCGCGCGAAATTCAGTTTGATTTTTTATCGATCTTTAGTGGCGTTTTTATAGCGCCAGTAGGACAAACATTGCTGCATGTTTGACATAAAATACACTCAGTCGATAATACCCTTTGATTTTATTCTTATAGAATAATAGTTCTATCTGCATCGGACAGTTCTGTTCGCACTTTCTACAATAATGCATTATTGACTGTTCAGGTCTATTCTTGTTTTTCGGTGGCCTTTGATAAAGCGATCGAGACATTTCTTTGAAAGATATCGTAATCGATGTCAGTATTTAGAAAACCAAGCTTTTCCTTATACTCTTTTTCTGTATATTGTATTAGTGTAGGTAAATAAAATATGTCGGATAATGCCTGTTTTTTGTTCTCGAATGATTCCGTTTCTTTTGTTCTTAAAGGCTTATTGATGTGTTTTCGATTCCACGGACACACTTGCTGGCATATTTCGCAATCTCCAATTCTGTTCTCAAGTATTGCTTGTGTATTGCCGGGGAGATTTTCAATCTGTAATTGATATGAAAGACAGTTTTTCTTATCTAATTCATATGGCCTTTTTAATGCGCCTAAAGGACAGGCTTTTTGACATAAGTTGCATGTACCACAGTGATTATTCTCTTCTTCAAGATTCCATTCCAGTTTTGCGTCGGTTATAATTCCGCCCAAGGCTAAAAAGCTGCCGTATTTTTTCGACAGCAACAGTGAATTCTTACCCTGCCAGCCCAACCCCGCCCGTATGGCGGCAAGTTTTAAAGGCAGAATTGATGTTTCTGAGCCGTCGCATATCCTGGCTTGATATCCGTTATCGGATAATAATTGTGCGATGGGCCGTAACGGTTTGACGACATCAAGAAAATAGGATGATAGATAGAGTCTGCTGGTTCGGCCGTACCAATAGTTATTCCATATCGGGAGCGTTATGCCGCCGATATAGATGCCGGCAACGATTATTGATGAAGCATTGGGTAAGGACAGTTTTGGGTCACGTCTTGTTGAAGAACGCAGTTTATACTGAAGAAATCCGTCTGCGTTGGAAAATCCGATAGCATCTATTCCAANGGAATACGCAAGGTCTTCAATTTCTTTTGAAAGTGTTTCTTGGCTCATGGTTGAATAATAGCCTCATTTACTCTTCGGCTAAATAACGTGCGCATGAGCCGCATTGCGCCATTGCATCTTTGATACTTTTCTCGTTTTTATAAGTTATTATATTGGAATTGATTTCTCTCAGTCGGGCCAATAAAAGGAGTTTTTTATGAAAACCATTCAATACGCCTCATCGCTTGGAATTCCGCCCAAAAGCATGGAAGAGGAATTCCTCACCCACAAAAATGGTTCCGAATGGTGGTATAGCACTGGATACTTGAACGATGATTCCGGAAAGATGTTCTCGTTTCAGTTTACGCTTGGTAAGATTATCATTTATGGTGTTAAATTCCATATTCTGATCTCAAGTATCACTGATTTTGAGACAGGTAAGCATTATCATGAACAAAATATAGCATTTTGGGGCCGGAACATCACCACAACATCCGACGAAGTATCATTCGGTAAAAAAGCAGCGATGTCATTCAGCAAAAATGAAATGGATGCCAAGGGCAATATGCAGCTTACTAGTACTGGAAAGAATTTTTCAATTTCATTACATATGGCTGCGGTGAAGCCGCCGGTTTGGCATTGTGATAACGGTGTCCTCAAGATGGGTATTCTCGATGATCCTAAGCAGACTACCTATTATTACTCTTATACAAACTTAGCAACGACCGGCAACCTCAGCATAGATGGCAAAATATATTCCGTATCGGGGAAATCATGGTTTGATAAGCAGGGTGGTACGTATACCCTCACAGACAGACGTACATGTTGGGAATGGTTTTCTGTTCGGTTCTTCGATAATGAAGAAGTGATGCTATTTGCCTTTCCCCAGGACAATTACTTCGATGGTACATTCATNAGAAAGTCTGGTAAGTACAGACGATTGAACGAATACTCCATACAGCCAGTTGGTTTCACTGAAGCCGGCGGATATAAATTCTCGAACGGATGGAATGTACTGATGAAAGGGATTAAAGATGAAGAGTATACCATCGTGCCTAAAATCAATGGACAATTCAATGTATTCTTTTTTGAATTGCTCGCAGAAGTAAAAAATAAAAGCGGTTCATTGGTCGGATATGCTGTTGTTGAATTATTGCCGGGTGTCTATAACGAAAAGCTTCATAATTTTAGGGCGTTCAAAAGAACATAGCAAGAATCTGTGTGCATACATCGGGCGCCGAGTCGGACCGAAGCGAAAGCTAGATTTCTTTCCCCATCAGTATCAAGTCTATCTTCTCATTATTTTTTACTATGCTGTTTATTCTTCTTCCCTCATGCCTGAATCCCATCTTCTCATACAGCTTTATTCCGGCAACATTATTGGGAAATACCCCGAGTTCTATTTTCTTGATTTTTTGTTCGTTGCGGCAAATCACAAACAAATGCTCGAGCATCTGTTTCCCTATCCCCTGGTTTCTATATCCCTTTCTTATACACATGCCAATATCAGCCACGTGATGCTCTTCCGGATGTTTCTTCCTGATACAATCGATCGAACCAACAATAGTAGTTTCATGAATGCAGAGAAGGACAAATGACCCATCATTTTCTATGATGCTCTTTAGATGATCTTTCGTCGATTCCAGTGTTATTGGCTTAATCATTTTGAACAACGTTGGCAGATTTTCTGATTTGACTTCAAACACAAGGTCGTGCCAACGTTCCGCATCCTCAAGAACAGCTTTTCTATAGTCCATACTCTGTCTCCATGGCATAAAATACTGAAATCATCGGCATCGTCGCTCGTTGCTGACTTTTCAATTAATCTATCTAATCAGACAATAATGATAAAGGTGTGTATGTTCAATTATTGTCGAATCCATTATTTTAAATCCCAGTTTTTCATAAATAGGAATGTTTTTGGGATTATGGGTTTCAAGGAATACATATTCCTTTTCCTGTTCCGCCTGTAGCAATATTGGCTTCAATAGCCTGCTTGCAAATCCCCGCCNCTGGAATTCCGGTGCTATGGCGATCAGCACTACATACCAATACGGGTCTCTTATTAATTGCTTTCGTATTTTAACTGCATTTATTTGGAAATTGATCATTTTTTTGATGGTCCCTACCCCAAGCTTAAATAACGGTAAACCCAGAAACAGATCCGAGATAGTAAATTCGTCATTGTGAGAATCCGGTCTTTCTACTATCATTAAACCTTCCAATTCTGTAGATGTGGTATAAACATTTTTCATGTTTCTTTTTAAGAAGTACCTATACAGCCTTTCCTGTTTAGGCCTTCGATCGCTTTCATTCGGAAAGAAATATTTGTCGAGGTCATCATTAAAAAACGCTTGTGCGCATATCGAGACAGCCTTTGGGAGGTCGAAGGGGTAATTATTACTCATCTTCCGCTCCTCTATGGAGATTGAAAAAGCAAATGAATAACTCATAAGGAATTCTTAGGGACTCTACATCGCTTCTTTATTCTTGTCGATTATTTCTACCTGATATACTTTGCTGTTGACTGTTATCTCATGAACTCCTTCAGAGAGAGATGCCGAGTTATTTTTCTCTTCCTCGTAATAGTCAAATCCTCCCACGACAAAGCCGTGTTCATAGATGTACATGATCCTCCAGTCTCTTTTTATGTCAATTATTTGATAGATTGTGGAGAGAAGCCATGTAAACAATAAGGCGATAGACAAAAGTTCATTGTTGTCGAGATAAGTGAGAGCAATCCCAAACATGGGAAGCATATATAGTAATTGTAGAATGATATTTCCGGGGAAATAGTGTTTATTTTTTATCTTTGCGGTATACAGTAGTTTCCCAAATTTTTTCTAAATGTATGTTTCTTCCTTATAAATAATAGATAGGTGAGTAGCGCATACCCAGCATAGACTAAAATATTTTTTATCATAGTATTTCGGCTTGTGCCTTCATTTCTCGTGAATCACCTTTCGGCTAAGCTGATGACTTGCTTTCCACGCGCATGGCCTTTACTCACATACCGAACAGCGCTCGGAATATCTTCAAACGCGTATACCTTTTCAATTATTGGCTTAATTTTCTCCTCTGCCGTAAGATTCAGTATAAAGGAAAGGTCTTTGGGATTAGGATGGGCAAACAGGAACTTCATCTTTTTATTTCCGATAGAATGAAAAGGCCCAAATAGTATCGATGCAAATACTTGCGACAAATCGCCGCCTATAAGTACATATGTCCCATTCTGTTTCAGTAACTTTTTATAAAAGCCAAGCGGTTTCTTCCCATGTACGGCGAGGATTATGTCGAAATAACCAATCCTATCCCNGATCGTCTCTTTTGTGTAATCAACGACATAATCGGCACCCAATGATTCTACCAGTTCTACATTATCAGTGCCGCATACTCCGGTTACTTCAGCTCCATAATACTTGGCAAGCTGTACGGCAAAAGAGCCGACTCCGCCACTTGCTCCATTGATAAGTACTTTCGCCCCCTTTGTTATCTTTCCTTTATCGCGTAACGCTTGTAATGCCGTTACCGCCGCCATTGGGAGCGCTGCAGCAGTTTCAAAGGAAATACCGGTTGGTTTCTTTACGAGGATGTGTTCGGGTGCTGCGACATATTCTGCAAAACCACCGAAACCACAGCCCGATAAGTCGCCAACTATTTCATCGTCTACGTTTAACTCTCTGGCATGCGTACCTTTCTGAACAATTGTGCCAGCAATATCCGATCCAAAGATTTTCTTCTTTGGGACTATTCCGAGCTTCATTGAACGATAATCCGCTGCATTGATTGATACGGCGTTTACTTTGATCAATACCTCGTCATCTTTGGGAATCGGCTTTTCTATCTCACGAAGTACAAGATGATCGGGCCTAAGCTTTTTATTGTAAATAATGGCTTTCACAATTTCCTCCTTTTGCCCCGAAGATCTGTCTGACATGCGCATAGCGCGAGGCGTGCATAGCGACTCAGGTCAAATCGACATATTGACCGCATTTTTATGGATACGTTTTTGAGATGCAATAGTATCGGGTATTGAATCTTTCCCATATGGGCATCTTTTGGTTATGGTAAAAAGATGATTATTGCAAAGACGACATGGTCCCTCTGTCCGTTCGAAATGTCTGTCTTGACTGTAGAACTTCAGAGTTCCTCTTTTAAATTCTTCGACAATAATTGAAGCGATCATATCGTATGGCTCTATCGGCATCTTTTTTAGATCATCCCATGCGTCTTTCATGTCCTCTTTATTTGCATGAATATTGTCGAGAGCTATTAAGACTTGTCCATCGTCCGGCTTCGCGTTCAAGAGCTTGGCTGCATCCGGCCATTTCTGCTGAAATGCTTTCCACTCATCAAGAGAAAATGCATAACAACTGGTAAAATTAATGGGATATGAGAAATGGGGCGAAATAATAATACATGTTTTCAAATTTGAGTTATCGACTGACATCATGACATGGTTTTGCAGGGTAAACTTCAGCCATGCATAGGGGCCAACAAGATTATTGGGATTTATCCCGATTGTCATGATAGGTGCTCTCCGGCAGCCTCCGGTGAGTGCCGGCACCGTAAAACGGTTCCCGTTTGTCCTCGCATCAATTTTCCTTATTTCCTCCGGCTTTACTGTTCTTTTGGTTTTTTCATGAATCCAGCCATACGCAAACCAGGGCCCGAAATATTGATTGAAGTAACGACAGGGATGAGTCTGCTCATCATATGTCTCGCGCATTGCTTTACATGTCATGACTTCCCATGCAAGCTGCACTTCTACAGAAAGATTGGAATCAAAATCTTTATCATTCATACATAACCTCCATGGAAGTGCTGATTACGATGGAGATGCAGAACAGTGCGCGCGATCTGCGGTTCGCCTGGTTTATGTATCGAGATATTCTTCAATATCCCCCTTTTCTATTCGCTTTACTAATGAATTCATAAAGCTTCGTGCCGGCATTCCGTCGATTATATTATGATCGAATATGACGCTCATGTTGAGCACATCCCGTATTTTTATTTCTTCTCCCACGACGAGCGGCTTCTTGGTTATGGAGCCAAGAGCAATATAAAGGCTATAGGCGTTTTTTGACGGAAAGGTCCACCCTGACAACCCTCCCGTCATACTTACTGTTGCAAATCCTACGGTTCCCAGTATTTTTTTTGCCCTCATCGGCTTTTTGACGAGCCGTTCCATGAAGAGAACCCGCATAAAAGATGGGAAACCATAAAAAAATCTTAACAGCGTCTCTCCGAGCCGGGGATGGCGAGGCATAAAAAGCGTATACTCATCATCTATCTCTTCTTCTATCGCATCCTTTATTTCCTTATCTATATCAAGAACACTTTTTGTATTTACAGCTCTTAATACGAGGGGAAAAGGAAGATAGCCGTCTTTTATTTTTCTTTCAATGGATATGGAAATGTCGACTTCATCAAAGAGAACGAGTCTTCTGTCCTTAAGTAATAGGGCCTGAACATTGTTATGCTCGGCGACAGTATCTCCAATAACCTTAATTATGTATGAGGTGAATGAAAATTCCACGCCTTTCCTGTGGATTCTCCGGATTTTTTGTCTTGCATTCGTTATATCGATCTCAAGAAGCCCCACCATGCTGATGTTTCGTTTGTGAAACCTTCCTGCATCTATGGTGGGAAGCCTGATAGCCGGATTATCGATAATTCTATAATGTCCGCTTTTCATGAATTGAAGTGCCCCATATGTTATATCCGAACCAATGCGTCGTTTGTTAGCATATCAAGTGCTTTTTTAATTTTCAATTTTATATTTTACTCCAAAGCTGAGATTCATCAAATCTGGATATCCTGGTATAAATGTAACTGAAAATTCCAATGATTTATTTATTTCATTGTTGAATTCTATCTCTCCGCCATACCAGATAAACCGCCATTGCCATTCATCATCTTTCGTACCATTGAAAAAACTGAATGAGTCATCATATTCCGGCACCTCATACCAACTTCTTCGATAGATAAATGTTGGCCCTATTCCGCCATTGACAGAGAATGTCCCTATCTTTAAGAATCTGCCTCGCAAGCCAATGTGACTAAATCCTGCAAATTTTCCTATACAATCAAAATACAACCCTTGAATGAATTTTATCGATAGAAAGTCAAGCGGTAAAAAGTATTCTATGCCCGCGCTGACTCCAAGATTTAAAACGAACACTCCTTTATCTTCGAACTTTAAGGGCATTAAGCTGCTGTTTACCGCTCCATTTGGATGAATGCTTAACCCGAAGTATTTTAATCCTATGGCAAATTTGTCAGCATAGATTGAAGGAATATAGAGTAATCCCAATAATAAACAGAGTATAATTCTGCGTCTCATGAAATCTCTCTTGAGCTCCATTTGTTGCTGATCGGTGCCTTATCATCACTCTCCTGACACTCGCACTATAAATAGTAAATAATTATAGATTATTGATGAGTCATAAATGTTAATTCTCTGCAAGTATTCAATGAAATTACCGGCGCAAGCGTCCACCTAATGTATTTAAAAAACGCCCTTATCTGGTCTACAGAATAATAAAAACTCTTTCTCATCATATTTTTTATTCATGGCGCTTGTCTCAAGGCAGCTCATGAAGATTTCATTGATGTGTGTCTTTCTTTTTAAAATGTACGATACTTCTTTGTCATTATTCTCTTCGATTTCTGCTAAGTCTTTTGCCACCGAATATTCGGATGTCCACGACGAAAAAGCTTTCGGGAAGAGCGTCCATGGATAGGATGAACTCATGCCGCGGTATAAAGGTATGGTTTCGATAGTGTTGGATAAGAATAATGCCCGAATAAAGGCCAGTCTTTTTATGATGTATTGTTTAAAATCATGTCCTGAGGGAAGGGGGTCGAGAGGCCTTGCAAGCCTGCCGCGATATTCAACGAATCCCATATTGGCCAGAGCAATGAAGAGATGCTTGAGCCATTCTCCTGCATACGGATTGGAAACGATCACTTCCGAAGTCTGTTGTTCGATGAGAGAGAGGCCATTTATGTTTATATAATCTTGAAATATATCATGAATGGCATTTTTCATTTCGAATAGCGCCGAGAGGGTAGTGCAGTGTTCAAAGCATATACTATGAGCCGTAATGATTTCTTGTGCTTGTTTGTTGACTTCATGTTCTGTTTGGGTTTTTGTACGGGATAAAGGCTTTATATGAAGCTTTCTCTCATATTTTTTTATTGTACCTGAATAATACTCTTGCATATCTTCGCTGAGTTCAGAGGAATCTTTTTCGAATTGAAAGTCTGTAATCGCTTCAAACGGCAATTCCCACACCGCACCAGCATCTTCAAAATCAGATATTTCCCAATAGAATAGGGCGTAGTGGGGATCGGTTTTTATTATTTTCCCCGGAGTTCTGCGGTCATCGAGATATCTGCCTTTGTTGTTTTCAACGAGGTATTTAATGTGGCCCTCGAAATAGGCCGAATCAGGGCTAGTGAGATTTTTTGTTTGGTATTGCATATAGAGGCTCTAATAATACTTGCAGAAATAGTATGTATCAATCTCAGCGCGCTGGAGTGAATCACCTAGCCATGTGCACGAGCTGCGGGACGCAAGTGGCCCGTGTACTTATTTCCTGTTCTCATACCTTCTTATCATCATCCCATATGATTCTGTCATACCGAACTGCCTGTAGAAGGCTTGCATCTCTCTATCGCAGGTAAGATCTGTACAGGCCATGTCTTTTGTTTTCTCCAGCATTAATTCCATGAGCCTTTTCCCTATTCCCTGTTTTTGATATTCAGCAATTACTTCAAGATAGGGGATAAAAGCCCAGTGGAGTTTGTCGGAAAGCGCGGTGATGATGCCTACGATCTTTTTCTGCGCTTTATCAACTGCAAGAATGGTATAAGTGCTGTTTTTTATTATGGTGCGTAATTGCAGCGCCGTGAGAGGCTGTTTCCACCCTTCACAGAAACCATCCAGTGAGTAATGTTTTAGTCCCCGGAGAGACTCGGTATAGCTGATCATTTTCATCCCTCACTCGTTGTTAGATTTCACGTTTTACTTTGAAGAATTTCGATTTACCGACCTGAATAACACAATCGTTTGATAAATCCAGTTTCAGATTATAGTCGTGGACTATCTCTCTATTGACCTTTATGCCTCTCCCCTCGATCAGTCGGCGCGCTTCACTGTTCGATACTACCGCTCCTGCTGCTTTCAGAGCTTCTATAATGGAGATTTCATTGGCCCTCAATACTTTAATCGGGATATTGTCCGGAATATCCCCTTGAGCAACTTTGAAATATCTGCTGGTCGCGGCAGCGATTGCGCTCTCGCCATGATACATTTTGACAATCTCTTTTCCATATTCAATATGCGCTTCTCTTATATCGCTATCTATCATGCTCTGTACTACATCAAGCGGTATATCGGTGGTAAGCCGGTAGTAGTNCAAAAGCAAATTATCGGGGATTTTCATCGATTTTTCAAACATGATTTCTGGCGAGTCGTTCAATCCTATATAATTATCAAGCGACTTACTCATCTTTTCCACGCCATCCAAACCGATCAAAAGCGGAAATGTAATAACCTCCTGTGGCCTCTGCCCATATTCCTTTTGAAGCTCTCGTCCTACCAACAGATTGAACGTCTGATCTGTCCCCCCTATTTCTACATCGGCCTCAGTAGCAACGGAATCATATCCCTGCATGAGCGGATATAGCAGTTCATGGAGGCAGATCGCCTGTTGTTTCTCAAATCGATTTTTAAAGTCATCACGTTCCAGTATTCTTGCCACAGTATATTTGCTTGTGAGTTTTAACACCTCTTCAAAGCTGAGCTTTGATAGCCACTGCGAATTGTATTCGATACGAGTTTTATCTTTCAAAAGTATTTTTGTTGCTTGATTAAAGTATGTTTTCCCTGCTTTTCTTGTTTCCTCAAAGCTCAGCGAAGGTCTTGTCTTACTTTTCCCTGAAGGATCACCAATCATTGCCGTATAATCACCAACAATGAATATTACCTCATGCCCCATATCTTGAAATAAACGTAATGCACGCAATACTACGGAATGGCCGAGATGCAAATCAGGCCGACTGGGATCAGCGCCCAACTTGATTTTTAACTTTTTGCCGCTATTGAGTCGTTCCAGAAGGCCTTCTTTCGTGAAGATTTGGACCGCACGGCGTGTTATCTGATCAAATTCCATACATGGTTCCCTTTTAATAATCGTCTTTCCATCAATGTATCTTGTACTCTGCTTTTGTTATTGCATGCCCAGTAGTATCAATGATTTTTTCAATTGGCTTAAAGCCGTGTGAATAGTATATGTTCTTTAAGTAGGTTCTTTCTTCCTCAAAATCTAGTCTTATATACTCTTTCCCCATTTTCTTCCCATATTCTTTCACCCAGTTGAGTATAAGCCCCGAGTATCCTTTCCCCGTATGGCCATTTCTCACGACAAACTTGTGGAAATAGAAAGCTTTATCCTTATTGTCTTTCCAATATCTTTCGTCATACTCAATTAATATAAAGCCCCCAATAATTTCTTTTCCTTTCTTGCATACAAAATATTCAGGTTCTCCGTATTTTTCTTTCAATCTCTCTATAGTAAATTGTGATGGATCCCACATGGGCATATTTTGTTCAGAGAGCCATTGAACTTTCTCCAGCCAGACGGTAAGCAATATGCTTTTTTCTTCTTCCATAGCTTTTCTGATGGCAATACCGGATTCCATAGTTCCTTCTTCGAATGTGAACGTTGGTTCTGTTCAAAATTATATAGTTCTTAATTACTATACATTTTGAGCAAAGTGATCTTTAAGCCATGCTCTGAATGTCTCATAGTCTTTAAAGTGTAGTGGGTCATTCATAGAGCATGCATATATTAGAGCGTCTTTTTAACAAGCCACAAGCTGTCGTGCCCACGATGCAACAGATACGTCGTACCAAGCTCTTTACAGCGAACAAAACCATAGTCCTCAAATTGCTGGAGCGTGCCATTGGGATAATAGCTGTGCTCTCCGACAATGGCTTCAAGCTCTGACATTCCTCTCGCTTTTATCGTAGCAATGCTTTTCTCCAATAGATCATATTTGTAGTCATAATCATCAGGATTGCTGTAGCAACACAGGATAGTAGCCGTGTAGTCGTTTTGAATAATTCCCGTGAACGCACATGCTTCTGATTTCATGGTTTCGAGGATTGCTGTGGGACTGTTGTTTTTATAGCCTATAAAACCAATGATATTGTTGCTATTTCCCGTGAACCATTGCTTTTTGCGACAGTTGAATAATGCTTTATCAGTGCACACTGAGACAGAATCATTGATGTTGTCTTCTGACAACAGCGCGGCAGCATCTAAGGTTCCATTCGGGAGGACCTTGTCTTCGACTTGAGTGTGGATGCGGGTGCACTGAAAGAGGTCCTCAACATTGGATTTGAAGACAGGAGATCCTGTAATGATGGTGCCATCGACGGCGGTATTGAAAGGAAACACTACTAAACCGTCTACCTGAGCCTTTTGTGTTTGAATATCCACTGAAGAGAAAGGCATATGATGCCGAGCACAGTATGCCTGGAGGAACGCCTGTGTCGATTCGCACCAGGGACAATAATAGCCGAGATGATATAGTTTGATGGTATGCATAATGTTCCTGTTTAAACGAGCTTATTGTCAGATTGTAACGATTGTTAAATACATTTTATACCTTGTGCTAATAAAAATATTAGTCCCAAAATGAACATACTTTTTTCATATTTACCTCAGTGTTGAGAAGCCTCTGCGGCTGAGGGGTAAACAGCGACGAAGACAGTCGCTTCGATTCGATCCCGAGGCCACCTGTACGCACGACAGCGCGTTTCTGGCGGGAGTACGAGGAGCTCTCCCGCGTCAAGTGTCCGCGGTAGGAAACGACTGTTTTCGAACTCCACCCTCAATTGGCCTTTGACCACGAGGATCAGGTCAACAGTCTTCTGACTGAACCAGTTGGGGTCCACTTCCTCTCCCTGTTTTGAAACCCAGACAGCTTCGATACCCTCACCGCTGAAAACCTGACCGACCGACCCGTATGATGTGGTTCTTGTGGCGGTTGCGTCACCTCGAAGAACGTTATAAATTCTCGGTTCTTCCGGCTGCATAGAGCCTCCTTCTAATGCGCGTATTAGCCAAGATAGTTCTCTATCTTCTTCTTGAAGATCTCACTGTCTGGATCAACTCAATGGGCATCCCCTCTTCTTCTATGAAGGCCACAATATTCCCTTCCGAGGGACTGTTGGGTTCGATCAGAATCTTTTTGCCTTTTATATATTCATACACATCTTCCACTTCAAAGGCGATATGGGGCTTTGTTTTTACGATCTCGGGCAATGGACAATCCTCATCATATCGCATGTATTCAATGCCATAGGCACTGTTTTCAAATCCGCAGTGATAGCATTTATACTCTTTGAGATACACTTCTCCCTTTAGCGGAGCAGTCGTAGGGATTCCCAGATGGTGATACCTGAGTTTTTTGTCCATCATGTTTCCTCATAGATGATAATTATTAAGATGAATTTCATGCCAATCTTCATAATAAGGGGGCGTATCGCGTCTGGCTGATGGGCGTGCGCGTCGCCCCTTTCTCTTATAACTTCTTTATATATCGTACCTCTTTTGCGCTATATTTCTCTAATAGAGCTTCTTTCCCGTCAGGTTTATAGCCCAATCGTTCATAAAACATTTTTGCTGTTTCGTTCTTCTCAAAAACCCAGAGGACGTTTTCTTTATACCCTCTTTCTTGAGCTATCCTTTCACAATATTCAACACATCTCCTTCCAATTCCTTGTCTTTTCATGAGGGGTTCTATATATATTCCCCATAGTTCAAACGCACTCTGCTTATCTTCATTCCTGCAAGGTCCTACGGTCATAAACCCTTTTATTATACCTTCTTCTTCAAAAACATAGGTTTCTTCTCTGTTTTCTATTATTGCCTTCTTAAAGGTCTCTATTCTTTTTTCAACACCCATCTTCTTAAAGAGTATTTCATCGGAAACAAGGCCTCTGTAAGCACACCTCCATCCAAAGATATGTATCTCTGCCATTCTCGGCACATCGTCTACTGTTGCTCTTCGTATCATAGTGACTCCAATTCTGAATTATGCCGCGGGGAAGGGCCGCTAGTCCCATTGTATCTCCTCATACCCTCTTCTTTGCAAGTCATGGCTCAGTTGCCCCAGGTGATGTTGTGTATGCCGTAATACGTATATCGCTCGTTCCAGATCTGTGGCCCAATCAGTTTTAAATGTTTGTTCAGGCGCATTGAGATCAACATTTTCCTTTGCATTGAACCATTGCTTTACTTTCTCTTTTACTTTCGCTTCATATTCTTTCAAATCTTTTTTTGATTCTAGCCTTGTATCTTCTACATGTTCCCAATCACAAACTGTATTCCACTTGAACTCTCCGGGATTATTGTCGAAGTAATAATCTATTGTTTCAATAATATGGAGCAGCAATCTGGCAGGTACAAAAAAACTGATATCAACATTTTTCTTCCAGATTTCATCGCCTGTTTTGTCGAGTCCGTCATCCAGCATTTTCCACATTGAGGCATATTGTTTTCTAAAGGAATTGAGCATGTTTTTATTCATAGCCTTTTCTCCCACACGGTTAGACAGAACTACTTCTGCCCAATCAATATAAATCTATGTAGGATAAAATCCTTATATCCTTTTTCTTCTATTTCTTCATTCAATAATGTAAGCCTTTTTTGATATTTGTCCACGCTAAAATCTTCAATCTGCCAAGGGATACACTTCAAATAATACACGATGCTTTCTATATCATAAAACCTTGTTTTTCCGATGTACTCGCTACTTTTAATAACTGTAAATCCTGTATCAAGTAATCCTTCTTTTGCCTTGAGCATATTCCACTCAAAATACTCGGGCTTTTCAGCTCCCAGTGTTGAATTTGTGTCTATGTCATTCATTCCACCAACTTGCTGGGTAATGAATTGTCCGTTCTTTTTGAGTATTCGATATACTTCTTTGGGGGAATATGATTCATGGCGGTTAATGACTAGATCAAAAAAGCTATTCTCAAAGGGAAGGGAATTTTCATCTTCGACGTGGACTACTTCAATGCCCTTTTGTTTTAGCCCATTTCTTGCAATAGGCACATTGGGCTCGTAGGCTTCTGTAGCGATAGTGAGCTCAGGCAGCCTAGATAATGAATCAAGAAACTCTCCACCNNGGCCGGTACCCATATCAAGCATACATTTTGACTCATTGATGGCCTTTGAGATGATGGACCGGTAATCCCACGGTAATGGATCTTCTTCCATCTTGCCCTTTAGGTATGAGAAATCCCACCCAGAGAATGGTTTCTCGTACTCATCGATAAGTCTGAGAATCAAATCAGAGTGAGGCATATTTTCTCCGTTCAAAGCGCGTATTAGGCGAATAGGTCGTCGATCACCACTTGATAATACCTCTCAAAATCTTCAGGGAAATAGTGCCCTACATCCCCCATGGATATCAATTCGGAATCTATGTTCTTCTCTTTAAGTTTTTCATTTGTCTCTTTACACACAGGATAGAAACCGTCCCGTTCTCCGGCGAGGAATCGGTATTTGCTCTTTTTGTCTGCAATCTCATTCACGATGGAACTGTCTTTCAGGGCGGGCATGATTCCTACATAATTTTTCTTGTACTGTAGTGCTAATCGTAGGGCAATCACCGCCCCTTGCGATGTCCCCGCAAATACTGTTATATCCTCCAGTTCACTGCCAAGAACACTTGCTATATCGTTTATTGCCTTCTCTTTATTATCCCAGCAATATCCTTTGCTGCTTGCGACCTGAGAGGATTGGACATAGATCATGGCCACGTTCTGCGATTGGGGGAAATAGCGTCGATAGTGTTCGACATTATCATTTCTCCAATGCAGATTGAGGACTTTTTGCATGCCTTCCTTATGCTTATCTCTTATGCATATGGGTTTTGCAGCATTACAGGCACGGGTATATATTTCTTCCATGGCATCGGCGATCATCCTATATTCAGGTTCGTTTCGTATATGATCGAAATCGGATTCGCTTTCCAGGATCTTTTTTGACCACCAGACTCCTTCTTGTAGAGCACGTTGCAGGGCTTGAATAGCCTCTTGTTTATTGTCCAATAATGAATACAGGCATGCCTTCCAATAGAGGACGGTATCTCTCTCATGAGGATATGCTTGTTCCGCGTTGAGGGCGATGGTCAATGCAGTTTCGATCATGCCTTTTGAGTATGCTTCCCGTAAAGTAAGTTTTGTTTGTTCAAATTGAGTATTCGTCAGGGGCACTTTTTATTACCTCCAGTAAAAACAAGATATTTATGATATCTAACGTATATTAATAAACAGCATATTCTATACAATCCAGATATTCTCCACATCTATTCACAGCTTTGTATTCTCGTACCATTTTCCCATGTAATATTTCTGGTATTCTTTTACTTGGATAGTTATTCTTATCGACAGGATATCTTATGTACTCAAAGCATAGATTGTTTCGTGCCCACTGTATCAGTGCTTTTACGGCCTCTAATCCATACCCATTACCGAAAGCATTCTTTTTTATCCATATTCCCAACCGTGGGTGTTTGCTATCTATTCTATGTATGCCGGAACAGCCAATAAATTCGTGGGTATTCTTCAGTATGATGACTAACTGCAAATCAGTGCCATTCTTTATCTTTTCAATTGATTGATCAATAAAGAGAAAAGTCTCTTCAATTTTTTCTGGAGGCTTAGGACCCATATATAAAGCTATTTCAGAAGTAAATTCTGTGAAGATGTCATGGGCATATTCTTTCGAAATTGCTTTCTGAATAAGGCGATCAGAACAAATGCTTGTCGTAAATAAATCAGAGTTCATATTCGTCTGTCCCAGGCTTAATCTTACGCGCACAGCGCCTGCCTAACATGCGCCAGAAAAGCGATCGTTACATTTCATATCAAAATGTCATCTTTCTTGAAATTATGGTACGTCCTTATTTTATGTCCTATAAATTTCAATACACAATAGTCAGGATCAGTGACGCCCTTGGGATAGTATAATTCGTCACCATCTTTCCAGATCATGTCCTTACTCTTTTGGTCTTCCAATACTTCCATATATCCAACAATCATTATTCCCTGGTAATATCTTTTATTATAAAAATATATACACGCTTTATTGTTGTCCCTATACTGTCGTACTCTCATCGAAGACGTATTGGTTGTAAAGTAAAATTCCTTAAGCCCATTCCTTTTTCTGGGAGGAAGCATCGCTTTTGTATTGGGAAATCCATCACTGTCAACAGAGCTTATGATCGCAACAGGTGCTTGATCGATAACGTTTTCCATTGCTTTTTCGGACATCGGCATATGAGCCTCCTTGTCGTTATATCGCTCTATTTACTTCAATAACTCATGTATTATCTTTTCTTGTTCTTCAACATCGTTTCTACCACCATGTTTTAAATGAAACAGTAATTCTTTGTCTTTCCAAATTCCATTGTATCTTGCCAATATTCTTTCGGCTGCGTCTCTTAGGGCGATATATTTTTTTCTCAANNTATCAGGGCTCGTCTGCATTGCTTCAATCATTGCATATAATTCAGGATCATTATTCCTCATGTGCTCTAGAACTTTTCGCGGCTTTCCCGGTTCTAAACTATTTATTCTTTCATAGGCATCAATAAGGGTTGTTTCAGCCAATGCAATTGAATAATTTGAAAAGACGATATCGTTGTGTAATCTATTTCTTATTTTATCGAGAGTATGCTTGAAGAAAAATCTATAGAAATTGATTTCCCAATCTTCCAAAGGGACTATTTTATTCCATGTTTTGTTGATATGCTCGAGTGCCTTTTGTGTTCTGCCATTCTTATCGTAGAGGATTGTCGCTCCAATATGTGCAAGGAGCAGTGGATTTGAAGGTTTGTCTTTTTCGAGTTCAGTGATACTTAGGATCATGCAATCCACAGGTATTGAGTCGATATGGAAGTGGACTCCATTTATGTTATTGGAGATATCCCTTTCGAGGAATATTGAGATATCATAATCTCCGCCCATAGACATTTCATTTACTTTTCTTGTTCCATATTCAACTATTCCGATGATTTTGTCATTCTTGGAGAGATGAGAGATCAACTCATCTGTAGAAGCGTAATTGTAGATATCGGTATGCATTTTATTCCTCATCTACAAAGCCTATCGGGCACGATAGTAGGCCGACATAAGGCGGCACAAAGCGAGTGTTAGGTACTCGTTTGGGCTATATCAATTTTGCGTATCGATTCAAACTCATCTTTTAGAATACTCATTATCACAAGATCTCTATAGGCGTATTCGTAATAATATGCACTTCTCTTTATGCCTTCTCTCTTAAATCCAATTTTTTCGTATAATCCTTGTGCGGTCAGATTGTCACGAAATACTTCAAGCTCAATCCTATTCAAATTTATCATTCCAAAGGCATAATTCAATGCAAGAAACAAAGCTTCGAAGCTATACCCTTTTCTATAATTGTGACTATCTCCTATTTCGATTCTTATATTTGCCGATTTGTTGCGATAATCAATATCGCTGATCACCACTTCACCTACAATGGTGTCATTCTCATTTAGAAATATCAAAAAATGGAATGTTGTTCTGTCTTTTGCAATGACATCTAAATACGTCGCAATATTGTCAGGAGTAGGCAGTAGATATGTTCCTTCCATTATTCGTGTTTCAATGCAATTATTCATTGTATAGTTGGTAAACTCATTTACATACTCATGACTTAATTTTTTTAGATATATGTGCATTCCCTTTAAATCGATAATACGCTTTTCAGTATCTGAATACTCCATTTTTACACCTCGATGACACTGTTCCCGTCATTTATGCATACAACGTATTTTATTCTCTATCTTTTTGTCCCTTCCTATATTCATCTTCCAGCATCCGCATCATGACAAAATCAGAATACTTACCCTGACTAAAAAAGCCATCTACCTGCTTTCCTTCTTCTAGAAACCCCATGTTTTTCCAAAATCTGATCGCCCGCTTGTTGCATTCTACCACGCCTATGGCTACTCTATGGAGGTTTAAGTAATTGAATCCGTAGTCAAGCATCATATTTGCCACTGCGGTGCCAATGCCTTTTCCCCAATAGTCTTTTTCCCAAATGATTAACGAGTAGTCGGCAGTTCTCCATGGCATGAAAATTCTGAGGAATCCTGTCTCTCCAATGATCTTATTGGATGATATGGTTTCTATCAGGAACCATATCCGTTCGTCGGTCTTTTGGGCCTTTTCATAAAACTCTTCCATCGCTTGTTCTGTAATGGGATAGACTTCACCGGAGAGGCGAGCGATATCTGTATTCGACATCATAAGGCTCAACGCTTTGAGGTCTCCCCTGTCTACGGTTCTCAAGCGAATGGTCTTATTCTCAAGATACATACCCACTTTAGTTCTCCCATATGGTCGTTAGACTAACATATTAAAGGTATTTACTGGCCTCTTTTATGCTTAATGCCGATAAGCGATCTCTATACCTGGTGACAAATGAACTGACCCACTGGGGAGCTACTTTACTATAGTCCCGTAAGCTCCACCCGATGGCTTTATTGATAAAGAATTCATTCGTCCCTAAATTAAGGACTATTATCTTCTCCAGAAGTTCGGCATCGGTGTCTTCTTTTCTCTGTAACTGATGATCGATAGCAATCCGCCGTACCCAGATACTCTTATCCTTTGCCCAGGTCAACATTGTTGCTTTCAGCTCTGGGTAGGTAAAGACCAAATAGCCTACTACCTCATCAAGCGAGTCTGTAACGTCCCACCATGGTTTTATTGTAACGAGCCTCTTTATCTTATCAAGGTCATTTTTACTCAGCTTTTTCCTTATACAATATAGATATTCTGTACCAATGTATTGAGCCTCTCTATATTCTTTTCCCCAACAAATATCAACGAACTCCCAATCAACTTCCGCTTCTTTTGAAGCATTCTTGAGATAGGGCCTGATGACTTTCTCTAGCGCAGGCTTCTGAACCCCCAAGAAAGGAAAGTAATTTTTCATATAGGCAGCCATTTCAGCGGCCTTTTCGGGGTTTTCCATCCCTTCAAGGAGTTCAAACATTTCGTCATGCCAAGCCATCATCAAAATCCTTCTTTATCCTTATCTTCTCTCTTAAGCGCCGTACACCTTAGGTTACTTCATACTGCAGATAAAAACCATTTCTCGACTATCCTTCGTAAGGGGAGTGCGCTTTTTCAACGAACCTATCTCTTTCTCTATCCTATAGCCGTTTTTCATCAGTACATATCGCAATTCGCGCGGGAAATAGAATGCAGCGGTTTCTACAATTTCTTCAGATCGGATGAGGGTACCATGAGCATATTCCTCGAGCTTTATATGATCGTATTCCAGGCCACTTACAAAATCATAGTTGGCCTGGAAATAGTCTTTTATCACTGTATTCTTTTCTGTATTCCTAAAATCGTACACTTCTGGTTTCCCGTTCGATTTGACCATTTCTTCCATACGAGGAATACTGTTGTCGATGATAAGTCTACCATTCCCGTTCAAATGTTGTTTCACGCAGGCCAGCATTTTACTTATTTCCTCTAGCGAAATGAGATGATTGATAACATTACATGGTGCAATGACTAAATCAAATTTGTCGTTTAGATTGAAATCTGTCATATCTCCTTTAATAAGCTTGATATTTTGTTCAATGTCATTACTTATTTTCCCTCTACAGATTGTTATCATGTCATCATTCAAATCCAGGCCCGTAATTTTAGCCCCTGCTTTTGCGAGAGGTATTGTCAATCTGCCGGTTCCGCTGCCCAATTCTAATACTTTATGCCCATAGCTCTCCAAAAAGCTGATATATGCCGGCAGTTCGTAGCATTCATTTTGGATAAGATCATAGAAGTCTGCAAATAGGCCGTTATACTGTTTGCTCATCTATTATCCTGTTATCTGGACCGCTTGATATTTTTATGCGAAGCGTCAGACCAACATTCTGCTTCTGTTTGATGCCTTCACTACCCAACTGATCCTCGATCCCTTTTTCTTGTCTATCGTATATCCATATCCTTCCATCATCTCTTTGAGCCATTCTATATCCGTAAAGTTTTCCTCTTCCATCTCCTCAATCATGTCTATTCTGCCTCTTCTCTTAAACCAGTCCTTAAGTTCCTTCTCGTTCGTATGATTCTTGTACATAAAGTCTGCAATGACGATAACCCCATTCTCTTTCAATACTCTAAATATTTCTTTGATTGCTAGACATTTTTCTGTATCATCCAAATGATGAAATGCAAAGCATGTCACTATTTTATTGAAGCTTTGGTCAGGATAGGGAATAGCTAAAAATGATCCACTTTNTAACTCTATCGGAGGCTCTTTCTCTCTTGCCTTGTTGAGCATTCTTTCAGAGATATCGATGCCGCAAATGCGAATGTCTTCGTGGATCTTCTCTTCGAGCAGTCCTGTCCCTATCCCAATATCCAACAAAACATCATGTGGTTGCAAATCGAGCATGGTTAGCGCGATCTGATGTATTTCATCATAATTTTCGCGGATATAATCTGAGCTATCCTTTTGGTCTCTTTTGATTTTTGAGTCATAATGCTCGGCCTGGCTATCATGACATGCAGATTCAATCATTCTCAGTCTAATCCTATATGATATCTTCTCACTTTCTTTTTGGTTATTTCGTCTTCAAAGATTTCTTTTAATATGCCCTTATTGTTGGCGATTATTTTCCCGTCATATGGAATATTCTTCTTGAGAAATGGCAGCAGAATTCCTGTGCCGCATCCGATATCCAAAATGTTTTTACTGTGTCGCAAATCCAGCAGGTCAACGATTTTCTGTATTTTATCCATATCATGGAAAGCAATATTATCCCATTGATCGGCCATACTGTCGAAGAATTCTCGGTTCGCCATGTTGATTCAGCCGTAGGATAATTATTTCTGCGCGAAGCGTCAACGTGCGCATGAGCCGAGTGAGCTCGGCGCGCTTTCTGCATCTGGACCTTTAGCGCAAAGCGTGGCAAGGGGGCGAGTCAGGCTGAAGCGAGTGCTGGTCGCTCCTTTTTTCTCAGAACAATGAAACTATAGAGTGATAACAGTATCAATGGCATATGCAATATGCCCATCCACCAGAAGACTGGCTGTAATATAAACCAATTCATTATATTGAATATTCCAAAAATAAATCCAACGAATGCCGTTATGAAATGTGTCTGCATATCTATCTTATTGGGGAATAATAAAAATATTCCGAGGATTATTGGAGTAATCATGCAATATGTAAGACCGGCCTCATTGGTAAACATATTCACTCCGAACTGAGGTATTATTGCGTTGTTAGGTCCAATGCCGTAGGGAAATAACAGGGCTAAAGCCATAAACGGTAATACCCACAGTCTTTTCTTGCATAGTTCATATTTTTCAATAATACTTTTTTTCTTCAAGACGTCGATACCGCAAAAGATGCTTACTAATAATATGACTATCGTGTTTCCAATGAGCCATACAAAACCATATTCTGCAGTGTTCGCCATGTTTTGGAAAAGTCCTGTAATTATCAATATTATGCTGTAATACAGTAAAACGAATTTTTCACTTCTATTGATTATGAATGGCAGGACAGATACGCATAATAAAAGCAGTTTTGCTATTATATAAAATTCTTTATAATCGCCAATTATTGGTTTTGATAAAACCGTGGCTATAACTAAAGCAGTATTTCGCGGATCGTATCTCGTCTGACTGATTGCAGGAAGAAAAAATAAAGCGACAATCAACAACAAAAACCAAATTCTCTGTGTGAGCAGTTTTTCCTTATTCATATTTTCCCCCTCATCTGCGCGCCATGCGCGTCCATCTGACGTTCGGTTGGGCCGCGAGGCCGCTTGTCTGGTGAGTCCGCACGAATCGTTTGTTGGGTGGCGATAACCTCATTTTCTTCTTTTTCCCCAAACAGTGCAAGCAGCCTGTAACAATTTGCCTCGCACAAAAACCCAAAAATTCTCTTGCTCGTGACGTAACGTCATGTATTATACTCGATCAGGAGGGTGATGCACATGACACAAGACCCGAATCGATACACTGTAGGTGAATTGGCTAAAGAGGCCGGGCTGACTGTCAGGACGCTTCAGCACTACGATAATATCGGGCTGCTGCCACCTTCCGGCAGGACAGAGGGAGGCAGGCGGTATTATACCGATGCTGATATGCTCGAACTCACGCAGATTGTCTTCTACAAATCGGTTGGCATAAAGCTTTCCGACATTCGCGACAGGCTGTCAAACGCGCCGACGCCGAAAGAACTTGAAAATTTTTTTAACGGGCAACTCTCGCTTCTTTTACAGAAAATCGGGGCGCTGCAATTGGCGATGTCTGTGTTGGAGGCATCGATCGACATTGTTCGGGCGGAAAAGCTCCCGCCATGGGAAATACTTGTCGAACTCATCCGCACAGCCAAGGGTAGTAGCCTCAGTGATTGGGCGGGGTTTAATCCTTCGCCTTCACTTTTGTCAAACATTGAAGCGGGCGGCCTTGCAACGCTAAGCGGCATAATGGGCTACTACAACACGATGCGGGAACTTATGGTCAAGGCGGTCGCGCTGCATGAAACCGGTATTGCGCCGGAATCCATTGAAGGTCAGGCATTCGGCAAACGCTGGTGGAAAGAGGTCGTTGTGAGCGTGACCAACGGACACGACGAAGCTTTAAAAGATATGGCTTCCATGGGCACTTCCCGAAAAGAGTGGTCGGTCGCTGACCGAAGGCTGTTTGAATTGGCGGAACCCTTTATTGAGGCGGCAGTTGCCGCCTACATCTCGCAGAACAATATTGCGGTACCCGAGATGGTGCAGGGGAGGGACCATATGTGAAGACAAAACGCAGGCGATTCCTTGTGTTCTTCATCGCCACGACCATAGTATTCGCCGGTCTGTCGGTATTTCTGATTGCGAGCGGCGAAGAAAGCGTCGGCGGATTCAGAACTCCGGAGGGCAGAGCCGCATACAAAGCGGCGTATGATGATTTATTGTGAATTCTTGTTAAGAAACGTTGCATATCCCAAACAAACAACCGTCAGGATGGCAACGCAAATGATTTGATATGCAATAGTGCCTTCAACTGCGAATACACTGAGAGCATTAAAAATCCCATGAGTAACAATACACGGGATAAGATTTTTACTTTTGACAAAAAATACTGTAAACAGATATCCGATCGCCATTGCATATATGATCTGCAGGACGGTGGGTAGTATTGTGGCGCCATTCAGCAAATTTACGATATGACCCAACCCAAACGTCACGCTGGATACAATTGTTGCGGTTTTCATATTTTTCTTCGCGATAGCTTTAAAAAGAAATCCCCTGAAAATTAATTCCTCAATAAAGCCTACGCAGAACATACCGACGATGTACAGAATCGTTTCAAGAGCTGAATATCTTATGATGACGCCATTCCATAGATTTGATGAGGCAATTATTATAAACGGTACGAAATAGGCATATTGACTGTATTTTATACCTTTAAAACGGCGCAGACCGTAATATTCCCATAGGTGATTGTTCCTGACGAAAGCGATGATCAGAAGGACAAAAGCAAGTGTAACCGGTAAAGTGACAATTTTAATGATACCGATTTGGTCCGATACTGTATCTGCAATACTGAACAGGACGATATATACTACAATCCAGACTAGCGCAAAGAAAAGTTCGTTTTTTCTGTATAGTTTTCCCATTATTTATTTCTTTATTTTCCAGTATTTTCTTTTCATCCCATCGGTCGGCTCTTCAAATCTTGACCACATGAATCCCCTTTCCATGAGGAAATCATGTATAGCATTGTCTTTGTCGATATTCCCTGGACACAGTATTACAATTCCATTCTTTTTTGTGACTCTCATGAGCTCTTGATATTCTTTTTCCAAATCATCACCAAATACATGGCCACCCATCGTAATATCAGCAAATTGATCCGGGAATGGCAGTTCAGTAATTAACCCGTCTACTACATACACATTCCTCGATCCGTACTTCTTTGCTTTGGATTTTAGATAGTCCCTCAAGTTCGCAACGGGCTCAATACAGAACATTGATTTTGCATTCTTTGCCACCGTAAATGCCAAACGACCAGTTCCTGACCCTATATCAAGTACTACTTTATTATTGTAGTTTGTAATGGAGGTCAATTCATTTGAGTCCCATTCCAGAAATTTTTGTTTATCATATATGGCGGGATCAATTGCATATACGAGCCAATCTTCAATCTGCTGCATTACGGCACTTTCAGCGGCTCTTATCTCTTCCGCACTGAACTCGCCGTTTTCAGTATTTGAGATGTCTTTCAGTTTCCCCTTTATTTCTGGACATTTATTTTCAAAATACCATCGTATAATAGAGTTCCCGGCCAATGCTATTGTCAAATCTTTTTTTTGNNAAACAAAATCGAATAGCCACTTTATTTGAATTCTTTCCAGAAGAAGTAATGAGTTGAAGTCGATTTCGTCTACTTTCATCCAATTCGGTGCCATTACAGTTACTCCTTATGAGATGCCTGTACTCTCCGGATACAATCAATCCATATGGCCGTGTCGGCGACAATCATTCGTCGAATCCATCATCCTTCTTCGATTTTATACTTTATTATTTGACTTAATTCGTTTATCGCCTTTTTACTCTTTACTTCAAACATACACGGCGTTGATTTCCCGACATTTTTAGTTTCTCTTATCCTTTGTTTTGTATCTTCGCTTATCGCAAGTTTATAAATGCCTTCAATAGCTTTTTCAGGAATATACACCGTTGCTTTCATAAATCCACGCCATGCAGACATCCATATAATCGTTCTTTTCTTTTTTTGAACTTTACATAGCCATGCCTTCCCGTCTCTATAGTATCTCCATTCATGATTCATTTCATTTGCAACAAAACAGTCCAGCAATTCTAAATATCTATCGTATGATTCCCCGAGGATATTTTTGAGGAGACTCTCATCTGGGAATATGTCCGGGTCGGACAATTCGATAGTATTAATCTGTTCCATGAAAAAGCCTTTCATAGCCGGTGTAGGGCTGCAGTTCAATGATAGTATAGTCGATTAAATCTTCTTTGACCAACGGCAGCTGATCCATAATCGCTATTACAGATTTTTCATTGTGGGCTTCAATAAGTAGTACCGCATCTTTATTTTTAGTAAACCAGATATCCCGCAATTCACCTGTTTTATTCAGATTCCAGACTGCTTTAGCTTCCAAAATCAGAGCGTCTCTTTGAAGACTCCAATCGATAGGCTTCTTGTCATGGGTTAATACTATAAATAACATACGCTTCATCTTAAATCCGGGCGAACGTAAGTCACAAGTCGCTGCTGCGGCAATTGCTTGAAAAACAGGAAATTTATTGCAGATTGCGGTGTGGAATATACGTTTCGATACGCTACGATTGAAAATGCTTGTATTGACNNGCCGAATTATCCGCTCGTCGAACACATACAGTATGAGAATTACGAGTCCGGCGCACCCCAAGAACACAGGCCATGTCCAGTATGCACATCGAAAATATGTTAAATGGTTAAATATGATTATCGCAATATTCGAGAGCGAAGCCAATAAAATAATAGTGCAGATAGCAATGTATTCGATTTTCCGCCGCGCCATCAGCAGGACGATGGACGAATCGAGTTCTTCCATATCCTCCACGGTAAGGACGTTCGCCTTTCGAAACACCAACGCGAAACAACAACGGGGGATGATCAATTCTAGTCCACCCATTCGTTCTTCAATCCGTCCATCAACCGCTCTCAGCGCTTCTTTGAGTCTCTGCTCCATAGTGTTGGGCATCCCAAGGGGATAATAGGAGGAAAGAAGTATGAGCATGACTGTAATTTTAAAGAGCAGGAATACGGAAAGAGCGCCGACGGGATGGCGTGCGGCGCTTGCGCTGAAAAGGGGATTGGTCTCGACAGCATTCGCGCTCACGACGGGATCGAGCAAGGCCCATAAAGTCGAAAGGATGTCACCCACCGATACCGCAATACNCCATACGAGCAAACGCGATACCTTCCGTATCATGCCGTTGGCGAGAAGCCAGACAATGACGGCGACACTGACGGCTACGGTGCTTATAAAGGCTATGGTTAGGGAATAATACTGTATGAACATGCAACATATGACGACAATATTATATACCCCTAGCAAATNTGGCATCAGAATTGCTTTCTGCAATTGATTGAATTTCGCGTAACGCGAATCCATGCACTGTTCCTTTGTCGTCCGAGCTACGGCGGCGAGGGTGTTATATTGAGTTGCTTTGTAGTTTCCTCAAATCCATGGTATTTTTACTCTCTTTTTGTATTCTCCATATTCCTGGCCAAATATCTTCTCTAGCATCTTCTCTTCTTCAGGAGAAACAGTCCTGACCCTATATAGACAATTATTCCGATCCATCATTCATTATTCAAAGTCCATTCCCAATAGATAACATTCTTCGTTCATTCCATGTTTTTTATAGAAGTTTATAGCTTTAATATCTCTTTACATCACNNTTCCTACTTCAATTTCGTCCATCTGGCTTTTTTNTGCTATTTTGATGCAGTGCTCAAGGAGTTTTTCGCCTATTCCCTGATTTCTATGCTCTTTTGATACGACCAATTCATTGATAAGTGCAGTTCCTTTTTTATGGTATATGCTTCTGTAACATATCATTGAGATAAATCCAATGCATTTCCCCTTTTCTTCATAAACAAAATTCATATAGATTTCTTTATTCTTTTGCATTATGAAGTAATGATCTTCAACATTCTTCTTGACTATCTGTTGATCTTCTTTTAGGGCTTCATTCAGTTCATTGAGAAGTCCGATAACGTGATCAATATCAGTTTCTTTCCATTCTCTGATAGGCATATATTACCTTATCTAGACTCTTAGCGAGCCACGGAACCCTCTGACGCTATAGTAAGAGGAAGCCCCATTGTGATATACGAAGACGTGGCCGTAGCGACGATCACAAAAGAGGGCACCGTCAAGTTTCCTAATATCGGAAGGTGTTTTTACCCAGCTCGACGTTTTCGTATCGAAATCTCCGAGTTTCTGCAACTCTCGGTATTGTTCTTCCGTTAAAAGCTCAATGCCCATGGCAGCTGCCATATCAACAGCGTTATCTTCCGGTCTATGTTCTTTCCTTGAACCCTGGCCTTCACGNNGTTCGTAACAGATACTTCTGCGGCCTTGAGGGCTTTCCGCTGAACAATCATAAAAAATGTATTCACCAGTCTTCTCATCAANACCGACGACATCAGGTTCGCCGCCGGTCCTCTCCATTTCATTGAGCGACCACAGTTTCTCAGGACTGGCGTCCAGCTTTGCCTGTACTTTGGGCCATTCAAGACCTTGATGGCGGTTCATATTTTTCTCAAATCTGGCTTTCAATACTTTGAGTAGTTCATCGCGTTGTTTTGCATCCATGTCTTTTGATCTTTGCATTTCAATTCCTCCCTTTTCGCTCTGTTTCAATAGCCTTTGCTCGTCGGGCCTCCTTACAGGAATCATGACACACCGGCCTGTCAAATTGAAGCGGTTGTCAGGCTAATGTATTAACTATTGACATAATCTATACATTCGTTCAGTGATGCTCGGACAAATTCATAAAATAGCCGATCTGTTTTCTCTTCATAGCTATATACTCTTCCAGAATTAATACAAAAGAAAATCCTCTTATTATCTCTTTGAATCGCACCCGCAATATTTGACCAATGGCCGAGCTTTTCGAAATCGGCAAATCCGCCTTTTCGGTAGAGTTTAACTTTTTCGCTTATTCCAGAGGGCTGGGCTATTTCCTCTTGTTCCATATAATGCCAAAACATGTTTCTTGATTCATCTGTCGAAAAATATCCGTCCACATTGGCAAAGAACCCAACAACTCTCCTTGCATCACAAATAGCGGCTTTCGTTTGATTTGTTTCGTAAATACTTCTAATAGATTTTGGAATTGTTCCCCGGTAATGATCTACGAGATCGTCTCCTTCTTTATTGTCTTCAATGCCGTTGATAATATCTAGCACGGCATCGGTTGCGGTGTTGTCGCTTTTTCCCATCATTGCAAGCAATAGGCTCTTTAATGTCACCGTTTCGCCGAGACAGTTGCCAAATATTGGGCTTGATCCACAAATATATTCGGGTTTTATTTGTGCACTATGGTCTTCATTTAGATAATGCTGTTCGATTAATTTGACTGCCTTAGCCAATAGGATAGCCTTAAAGGTACTTCCGATTTCTATGCTCTCATTTTCTCTATAACAGAAACCATAAGTCCTGTCATCAGGATTCATAATGCAAACGGCGACTCTATTCTCTAGCCCATTCTTTATTTCTATGCATGGCTTCATTCGTTGAGCCTTTTATGCTCTGTTAAAGCGCGACATATGTTCTTCCCGCTAAACTTTGCAAAGTATTTCATTATATTAGTATTGCGTATTTCATTCAGGCTGTCTGTATAGTACAGAATATTAGAACCTGTACAGCACTCCGAAGGCGGAAGTGAGGAATCCCATTACAACAGGGAGCATTGGATCGAACTCATTGAAGAAATTGCCCGAAAGGGACGGATACCCGTAATGAACGACCGGCAGTCTCAGGTTATAGAACAGTCCCCAATTGCTGCCGGAGAACAGGTATTCAGGCCTGATTACAAAGCCTGCCGTTCCCATCATCGAAGTAAACAGGTAATCGGTCATAATCCAGACGCTGGCCCCGGTTTTCAGGGTAAACCGTTCGCCGATATCAAACGGATAGGTAACGTCGAGCGTAAACACCGGTCCGGGCTCGTTGATGAACGGCAAGTGTTCGTATACGCCAAGCACTTGTCCCATGAGCGCCAGCCCTGCAGGATAATTCAAGCCCGGGCTCAGTTCGACCGGACCGACCGGGATATCGACGATGATGCCTGTATCGGCTATGCCGAACTGGGCATCGATCGAAACGCTCCGTTCAGGACCCGCGGCAACCGGCAGCGTGCAGACGATGAGAATCAACGCCGCAAATGCCGGCATGGGGTATTTCCGATTCATGAGTTTCCTCCTGTGCGGTCAGAAAAGCGGGATAGCAGAGACTATTATCCCGGCAATCATCATGAGCCAAATTCCAAAGGGCGTTTTTTCGTCTGCTGATCAACAGAAAAACACCGAGACCGCATGATGTTCAACATACGATTTACGGGCCCACTCCTTCACCGTATTTCCGACTGTCCCTGCATCGTGAAATGAAGAGAGCGACTGCCTTCTAAGCAGTAGGTCGGGCTGAGCAGAAAGGTTCATAGAAGAGAGTAGGGCGCGCAAGGATAGGCCAAACCTTAGCTGCTTATTTCCCATATCTTGGCGACAACTTTTCTATTGTCTTCATAATCGTTCTTTTGAATAGGAATATTGCTGGTTTTAAAAATCTGTAATTCGTTTGGAATATTTCCTGCCATTGACTAAAGGAATAACGTTGATATTGCAGGATTGATTGCACTTCATCCGTATCGTACCAGTCCAAATAATAAGAGTTAATATCATCGGGGAATAACTTTTCTTTCGGAAGGCCTAATCCCATTGGGCTAAATGCACCTAGCAACATTTCTTTTATATATATCTGACAGCCTTTTTGCTTTCCTCCTCCAATAAATGCTATTTTCTGATTCATCTTGCCTGGCCCGACAAGGTCTTCTGCTGACGACACTAATGCATATGCTACATCTAAATCATACACAATCTCACAACGGGCACGTAGCGGCATATCGAATATCACTTTTATCATCTTTAAGATGGTCTCTATACCAATATACGTTGGCATTACTGCCGCCAGCCGTACTATGCAATACGGCAGACCAGATGCTGCGACAATGTTTTCTGCTTTTACTTTACTTCTTGTGTATACATCTATTGGATTGACTGGATCGGTTGGTTTTACTGGAGGGTTTTTATGCTGGGTCGGTCCCATTACACTTGCAGAGGAGACCGCTACAATAGCAGTTTTTTTCGACCTGGCAGTGATCGACTCTATTAAATTCTTTGTTCCATTAATATTTACAGCATCACAAAGATCTGGATGCTCTTCACTGACCGGGGGAAGAATGGCGGCCATATGTATAATAGCGTCTTGATTATCGGCCGCCTCAGCAATGTCATCATATTTTCTAATATCGCCAAGATATACTTTTACATTTTGCTTTTTATATTTTTCTTTTAATTTTTGGTTTTTATTATTGCCAATATCGAATATGGTGACAGAATGCCCTCGATTTAGGCATTCCTTTACTACATAAATACCAATATTACCCAGTCCGCCCGTAATAAGAATGTTCATTTTGTTATAGTCTTAAATCCATCACATGCCGTCTCGTCCCCGCCATCTTCACATATTCAAACCCAGATTCTTCATATAGTTTCTTAAATCCCATATACCTATAGCTCGGAGAATCTTCATTCACGCCATACGCTTCCATGTATTCTGTCCCATTCTTTTTCCCATACTCAATTGCGTCTTGTAAGAGATACTTTGTCAGCTCTTTCCCTCTATATGCTTTCCTGATATAGAAACACGTTATTGACCATACATTCTTGATACTGTTATTCCCATCCAATCCCTGGAAGCTCTCTCGTGGACCTACTGAACACCATCCTATTGGGATATCATCCATATATGCAATAATCCCTATTGGGATACCTTTTTCGACCCGATCTTTGATAAATACTTTTTTACATTCCTTTGTATTGTTCTTCCTTTCTTCTTTGGTAAGCCTCCATGCCATACACCAGCAGTATTTGGGGCCACCTTTGCCTTCAAATAGGTCTTCAAAATCCTTCCAATTGTCAGTGGTGACAGGCTTTGTATAGAGGGGAGAGTTCGTGCTATTCAGTTCCATACATAACACCTCGCTCCTTTATATTTGAACACATGAATAAAATATCTCTTTTTTCAGTATACAGCAACCAAACCTATTTTCTCTATGATTCCTTATGCGCCGAAGGCGCCCGCCCATACATTTAACCGGGAAAGGGGCTTGCCCCGAGTCCAGTTGAAGCAATTGTTCATGAAGTCATCTTAATACTACTTTTATTATAAAAGTGCCTATCACTTTCGTTCCGATATTTTTAAGAGTTCCTATTTTTGAATCCGAGTAATATTTTCTTCTACGATCTAACCATCCTTTTCCCAGCCAATATTGATAATCATATGATTCTTTGGCAGTTTTGTTATTGTAGAACCATTTTTGAATATGGTACGTCATTACCTGAATAAACGAAGGGCTCCTGGTTCTCCTAAGTCTACCCAATACTTTTTTCATGTCCTTACGCAGAAGGTTGCTATATTTTGGCATAAATTCTTCTTTTTTGCTCTTAGCGCCAAGTACTATTTTCCTTTTCCCGATTACCCGCATTCCCCAAGTTTGAAATGCCCTTTCGACGGTCCTTAATGCGTGTCCGGAAGCTCCACTCCCTGAGTTCATGAATATATATGCCTTTTGTTTATATAAACCCGGCCTGTGGCAGTTGAAGGCCATTCTGTCAATCCAGTTCTTTAAGATTCCGTTCACATCTTCTACGTAGACAGGACCACCGAGAATGATTAAATCTTGATCTATCATTCTTTTATATATGCCTAGGACATCATCTTTATGCGGACAGGCGGTTTCTCCTTTGTCAAAGCATAGTCTGCACCCTTTGCACATGCCGATATTCATTTCTGCAAGGTTGACATATTCAGCACTTACATTTTCATGTCCCAGAATTTCTTTCAAATAGCCCAAAGCCATTGCGCTATTTCCATTAATCCTGGCACTGCTGTTGAGAATCAAAGCCTTCATACTACCTCTGTGCGAAGCGTCCATTGAATATCCGCTTAATCTGCGAAGTGCGCCCCACAGCGGAAGCGGAGGGGTGGCGCGATGCTTGCCAACGAGCATAGCGAATGCAGAAAGCGCGACAGTAGCAACGTCGAGTCGAAGCTGCTGTTTGACGTATGACAACGCTCAAATCTTTTTGCCAATATAGAAAGCATAACCATAGTATTTTTTATATTTATAGTACAGTTTTGCTTCATGTCTTTGGTTCTTTACTAAGTCTTCAGCGGTTTTGTTCCCTGCATATTTTTTTAAAAACTTCTCCTGTGAGGAGACTTGTGGAGCATAAAAATGCTCTATCCAACAACTTTCGGGCAAGATAAATGTTGCTACTGGTATGTATCCTGCTTTTTGCATTTTTTCAACTTTATTTGAAATGGTATCTATCTCAGGATAGGCATCGTTCCAAAAACGCTCTATCTCGGCGGGGCGCTTCTCGGTGAACCACGATGCTTCTGAAACAGCGATGTAGCCGCCCGTCTTTAAATATTTATTCCATTCATTCAAACCGCGTTCAAATCCTATGTTATAGATAGCTCCTTCTGACCAAATTAGATCTAACTCTTCATTTTGGAATGTGAGATTGTCCATTGAGCAGACAATGCCCTTTACCCTGTCTTGTAGATTCCTAATCGTTGCATTTGTATTGAATAAATCGATGAAGGTTGGAAACAAATCGATACCAGTGATATTGCCAGCTATGTGTTCGGCAAGTACCATTGTTTGGCCGCCGGTTCCACAGCCGATATCTGCAATCCGTGCTTCATTTTGAATGATATCAATAAAACTTAAGGCTTTAAGTGTGATATCCGGACTACCGGGGCCTTGCCTTTCTATACTTGAAAAGTATTCACAGATTAATTCGAAATCAAATTCATGAATAGATTTATGTTTATCATTCATGGTGTTCTCCTATTCTCATTTTTTGCGCCGCAAAAGCGGAGGCTGTCGAACATAGAATTGAATTGCGCCCCCGCCCGAAGCCACGCACTTACAGTCCGACAGAGCACACCTCCCGTTCATAAGTTCCGTATCAAGACAAAGGCTAGGCCTATCTTCGCCTGGACATCCGAGTAGCCATCCAATCACATGACACCCCGGCGACCTTCTTGAGGGGGACGAGTTTGGTCGGATAGTAATAGTCTGATTCAAGCCAGCCTTGGTCCCGATAGTAGCCGTAGTCAGGATAGTTGTCGTTGAGCATCAGTTTCAGGCTCGTTCGGGACATACGAAAAACCATAAGCTTGAACAAAGTTGGGACTGGATACACTGTACTAGTGAGCATGTTGTAGAAGCGCCTGCTGTGTTTTGCCAGTACTTCCTCATTCTTGCGCCTCTGTTTGTCTGTCATCGGTTCCAAAGCGGCAATGCAGCTTCCCTTCACCGTATAGATTTCACGCACATCATTCTCCGCGAGTGGACCGGAGCACCGCCTAACGTTTCGCCTAACCTGACAAATATGCGCTAATTATTTTGTTTTTTCAATCTAATTGCATTTATAGGAAGCCAAATTATTAATAAAGCCTCACCAATAAAAGTAAATCCAGATATCGTCAATGTTGTATTTGGTATAATAAGTGTAATAATGAAATCAAACATATACCCAAAACCAGCTATTACTACCAAAACTCCAAGAATCCATGATAAAAATCCAGAACGGATTATTACTATTCCTAGAAAGATCAGGTGAAGTCCAAATATACATAGGGCAGCATTCCAATTTGAATCGAACGAATTAAAAGCTTTTATCATATTATCAGAAGTAATTTCGTTACTAATATGGATTAAAGGGAAAAGACTAAGAAGTAATAATACACCATATATCCAGCGTATAATCATTGTAATATTTGATAATATTTTTTGTTTGTCTCTGAATATTTCTTTTAATGTCCATGCAACAAAAAATCTAGTAAAGCAACAACTATAAATGCAACCAATCGAAAGCCATAGTAAAACTACCGTATTAGACTCAATCGGAGTATTCGATATACTTTCTAGTTTACTGAGTGCAATTGGTGCAATTATAGCCATTAACAACAAGCCAATTGCTGTCAGCCATTCATTTAAAAACATTTTTTTTGTTGGCTTGAACTCTTTACTATCATTCATATCATGTACTCCCAATAAGCATTATCCCTTAATTCTGTCAGATTTTGTTAATTTATGTAAATACTTCATATAATTTTTATAGTGCAACAGAGCGGCGTCAGGTACAAGCCATTGTTGGGCGGAATCACAGTTTCACAACAACTCCCGCAATATGGTTCTGGTATTCTCTACAATATCTCGAATTTCACGTTTCAGCTTCAATTCCATCAAACACTCAAAATACATTTCTGCCAGTTGGCCGACCATGTCTTCATCGGAGCGACGGTACGCATCTTCCAGTATCGGCCGCTCGTAGGTTGACAGATAGCGATATGCTCTCTTGGAGCCATATACCTGCTTGCCATAACGAGCAGCTGCTGCAAAGAAAACCAGTTTTCGGATTTCTTCCAAAAGCGATTGTACCTGAAACTCATCTCCCCTTTTGCATGCCGTGAGTGCGTCATGGACATAGAATGGGAACCACTTCAGATGCGATATGATCTCGCTCTCTATCTCTTGTCGCGTTTTTGGTTGGCTCATCTCAGCGAGCGCAGGCTGTAGTTTTCCGTTGCGGTCGAGGATAATCCGATATTCAGAATATGGCATTTGCTCAGAAACATAGCGTAATTGGCTGAAGATGATGTCTATCTCCAAACCGATAGGAGGGAATTGAGATTTACCGAAAAGGGCGGCTATCATTTTACAGTGTCCCCAGCCTCTGTCGAAAGAATGAAGAGGTTGCCCCACAGCCGCTAAAAGCTCATGTCTCAAAGTGAAGGCATTGTTGAACGCTTTGGCGCTGTTTCCCGTAGCAATACCCAAGTCAATGTCTGAGTACTCGTCTTGATATTCATTCACCAGCGAGCCCGAAAGGAAAGCTCCTTGGACGCTGGAGACCGTCTCCAGCCTGGTAACAACCGCAGTTAAGGCCTCTTGCAAATTCATATTATCCTTTCGCTTGATTGTATGCCGCCCAACGTGCGCTTGGCCTGCAACCCGAGACCGGTGTCGTTTGTGCCTGAGTGAACGAAGTGGGCCCACACAAAGCATGCCGGGCCGGATTGTCAGGTTGAAGCGGTTGTCAGATTCATATTCCTATTTATAATACTAATTATATCTTTAGGATCGCTGGCAAAAAAATCTGGTCTTGAACCTTTCAATAATTTAAAATCTTGATTACCCCATGTTGCTGCTATGCTTTTTACTCCAACCCTATGCGCGGCTTCTACATCGCTTATGGCATCTCCAATCATGTAACATCTACATTTCTCAATTCCATACCTACTCAAGGCCATATTTATCTTCTCTTCTTTACTATCTCCGTTCTCCTTATCATATATTTCTGATATTTTCCCTGATATCCCATGTCTTTCCAGAAAGCGCTTTACAGTAGTTCTTGAATTCCCAGTGTTTATACAACTGACACAGCCAATATTTTTTAGATAATCTAAAACATCTACGATACCTGGGAAAATATCTACTTCATTTTTCGAAGCCAATTCCAACATGCCTTTAAGGAATTCTTTGCTTCTGGCTTTTGGTATGCCTATTTTCAAGCCCAGTTCCTCAAACTCCATCTTCTTCAAGGTTTTTATATCATCTTCAGAAACTTTTACTCTAATTCCCATCTGTGTTGCATATTCTTGTGCATTTTTAATTATGAATGGCAATGTATTACCAAGCACACCGTCAAAATCGAATAATACAAGTATTGTTTCACTACCCAATTTTCTTATTCCCCCTGCATGGAACTCCAATCCAACATGCGCTTAACCCGCAACCCGAGACTGGTGTCGTTTGTGTTTGAGTGAACGAAGTGGGCCCGCACGAATCACGCCAAACGCGTTTGTCCTGTTGAAGCGTTTGTCAGGTCAGAGATATTCTCTTTAACGAACTAATCCCTATTAGCAGGAACCAGATTAGCGTTAATACTGAAGCTATTATAGCAAATAATCCCAGAATAGTGATAAATAGCCCGCCAAGCACGGCAATTATGCCGAATATGCCTATTAGTAGCCCGATTATCCGTATGGGCCTGTTTATTACGTTATTTCCCTTGATAAGGGCCGTTAATGAAATTCCAGTAGCTGGAATAAGTATCGTATAAACTCCAAAGAGAGTAGAATCTAGTATCATTTTGCTGTTCGTGGCAGCACTTATTAGTATTTGTCTTTTAATGTCATCATTTGTATTTATATATGCCATTCCAGTATCTATTAATACGGAATAATTAGGCCAAGTTATGGATAAATCAAGAAAAACGAATAGTATTATGAAGAAAAATGCTATACTGGTAATTATTTCATCTATTGGCTGCCTCTTGTAATAAAGCAAATACATAATTGGGAGGTATAATATATCTGTAAAAACTGACAAATATAATATACAGTACCAAATTTGATGATAGCTTGAATAATATCTTAAGGCACTTGTTATGTCGCTTGGCGCTTTCCCAATTATGACGTAAAGTGAAGTAATAATTGTGTAAAGAAATGCAACAACAAGGCTTGACCAGCCAGCCAGTTTATGTAAACGCATATCCGTAATTTCCATAGTTTCACCCTGTCTCCATATCAGCACATACTTATTAATAAGGTAAACGTAGGAATGTGGCCTTTATTTGAGTTTTCTGTTAATGTTCTGTTCGTACTTTACGATAGTGCCCAGCGTATTTTCTATATATAATATTTTTTGCTTTTGCGCTTTAATATATCAATGGTCTTCGCGGGCGAAGCGAGTCGATCTAACGCTCAACCTGTTGTAACGCGTACATGAATGCGGTCTGTGCCGAGCGCAGCGACTGCACAAACCGCGCCAGCAGCCGAGTCCGGCTGAAGCGATTGTTAGCCGATTTCTTCATATATAGTACTTATATTTCAATACCCCAATCAAATCTTCATACTCAGTAAAAACATAATCTGCTTTTGTTTGTAGTACCACGCTCCCTTTTTTGAATGCAAGCAATCCTGCATTCTTTGCTCCTTCAATATCATATTTTTCAGAATCACCAACGTAAATTGCTTCTCTATTCTTTACACTGAGTTTGTCAAGTATCTCTTCAAATACTTCTTTATCTGGTTTATATTTCTTTGTTTCTTCAGATATGCTTATTGCATCAAAGAAGTCTTTTAGTCCTGATGCTTTTATTCTCTTTCGTTGTTCCATAGGATCACTAGCATTAGTCAATAGCCCGATTTTTACCTTCTCTTTTAAGTACTTCATTAGCCTAAATACACCATCATATACAAAGACTTCAGCAAGATAGCTTTCAAGATAAGTGGTTACATAATCTGCTTTCCATGCAATTCCATACGCCGCAATGGTTCTCTTTATCCTTTCGTAATGAACATCTGATCCAACTATTCCATCTTTATAGATATCGACAAGGATGTCACCTGATTTTTCCCAAAAATCATTCGGATCAACTTTGATTGGAAGAATAGACGTTAGTGCATATATGCCGTTTCTATCGCTCTTATAATAGTCTACTAATGTCGAATCAAAATCAAAAATAACAGCTCTTATCATTATAAGCTGGTTTTCCTCTTATAATAACCAGTTTTTGCTCGCGAAAGTGAGTCCAGCATAACACCAAGTTCACCGGGGGGCGTGAAACGCCGATCCGATGGAATGGCTTGTTCGAGGTGGTGATGCCTCTTTTCTCATCTGGCTCGTCATGGACATGTCAATAAGGCGCGTTGGCCAACTAGAAATGTGCTATACCCCCCTTCTTGAACACATAAATCGCCCACCCCAGCGTTTCTCGTCCCCACCTCAGATACGCTGTCTTACTCTCACGCACTCGCTTCAGCACGGTCTCCACATCTGGATCATCCCGGTGATCACTCGCCCAGGTTTCTGCAGCGTACCACTGTAACCCTTCATATCTATCCCAGTCATCCTGACTGCTTACGAGTGTGTAGACCACCTCCAATCCGTGCTCTCGCCCGACCTCTACATTCTGATAATGTGTGCCGAAGTCGTTCCGTGTCATTCCGATCGCTTCTAAATACTCTCTTTCCGGTTCATGCCGCCAGTACGGCTCTCCCACAACGATCCAACTTTCTGGGGCTGCCATCTTCTGCAGCGCGGCCAACGTCCCTCGATACCCGCCATAAATCCAACTCGCACCGATGCAGGCCACCAGATCAAAGCTCTCTAAGGTCTCTGGGACATACTTGGCCCCGTCCATCTCCAAGAAATGGAGTTGGGCATCCGGAACACGTTCTTGATGCTTCTTGTGGACATCAGCAATGCAGTAGGGAGAGAAATCAACTCCTGTCCCTGTCATTTGTCGGTACCGCTCTGCAAGCCTGATGAGAAACTCACCCTTTCCAGTGGCGATATCAAGCACTCGTGCCCCAGGTCTCAGAGGCAGAAGGGTGATAAGCTGTTCAAGTTTCTCAAGACTCATCGGATTGCAGAGAATGTGCTCCCGATGCGTGATGTTAAAGAACTTCCACATGTCCATGCGTATGCCTCCTTTATCAATGCCAGCCGAACATCCGCTTAACCGGTAGCGCGGCTTGTCCGCGGTGTCAGATTGAAGCGGTTGTTAGGCGATTCTTAATTATGATTCTTATTTGGTACTTTTTCGGATTTTAGCCCGCTTCCCCAATTTGAATTGCACAAAGCTGAAAATTATGAAGTCTACAATAAAGATGTAAAGAATAAATCCGCTATTGGCAAATGTCCACTCTTTTAGCGTCAGTAATGTTAATGCGACACCAAAGCAGGTTGCCAACCAAGGCCATGCAATTTCGGTTTCTGGATATTTATATGCCTTTTTCAATGTTGGAAATGCAGCGAGGCCATCTGCTACGATGCTAAAGAAAATGGCTACATTCCCAACCTTTGTTATAAGCCAAAGGATCAGACCTACCACAGACAATATTCCGCATGCTAAATCAAACCTAGTCAATTTCCATTCGGCGTTTTTATTAATAAAAGAGGCGATAAATGTTAAAAAGGGTAGAAAGCCAGTACTGAAAGTCATCAATGACTCTAAACCTACCTTTTGATTTATTTGGGCTGCGAAGGCAATCATCGGAGCGATAGACCATAACAAGAAAGAGACTTTATTAGGTTTTACTTTTCCTTTAATAGTTTGCCATAAATACACGAAAGCGCCTGCGGCGCCAATTAAAGTTCCGACTATTACGAAATTATGATTAAGCATATTCTGACTGTCCTGTTTTAGGGAACGAAAAAACTGCTTTAGTTGATATTGGGCTTATTATACCTTTTTCGATCATAGTTGGTATGTCTTCGAAAATAGGTAAACAGGCCTAACAAGATCAGCGCGCGCAGGTCCGATTGAAGCGGTCGTTTGTTAATATAACATTCCTTTCTCCCCATCATTTATTGCTGTCTTTATTTTTTCAAGCCTTTTTCTTTTCGTCTCTTCTGTTTTTGCGTCAAAATAAAAGCCTACATATCTCTTTTTCATTGAGAATGAGCATTTAGTAAATTTTTCTAAAATGGCAGTATCATCATCTATTAACAATGTAAAATCTTCGATCATGTTATCAAAATCAAAATTCTTGACAATCTTATTCCATTGTCCGTTCTCTTTTGCCTTTGCAACTTCTTGCTCACCATACGAGGTCATCAAGTTTTGGCTGCGTAACCTTTCTATGGCAATTTTATTCTTTTCAGACCATTTACTGTTTTTCGTCCTTGGAGAAAAATACTTTAAATAACTTCTATCGCCCTCACTTTTCATTTGTCCATCTATCCATCCAAAGCAAAGGCTTACATCAAGTGCCTCTTCTGCTGAAATAGTTTCAGTGATTTTATCTTTATAAAACCTAATCCATATCCCGTTTCCTTTGGTTACGTTATTTGCCAACCATTCACGAAATTGTTCTATATTCTTGAATTCTTTTTCCATCTTTTTCATCCCTGCGTGAAGCGTCAAGCTAACGTGCGCATGAACTGCGAGACGGGGAGGGCGGACCAGTTTGCTCCACTGCGTGCTTGGCTTCTTGCTAAACTGCAAACTATATGCCTGCCGCCGAGCCGGCTCAATGCGACTGTTGCCGGTTAGGGCGCCATTTTCACTTTTCAATCCTATGCAACATATTGTATATGGTCATCCCCCTGAAGAAACGTCTTGCGGATCGGAATCATGACGTCTTGCGACTATAGGGGAAAGAGCCCTCGCCTATCAATGGCGGCCTGATGGAGCGACCGGTTTCCCAAAGGCCAGTCAGGGGTCGGCCACAAAGGGGAGAACGGCCAAGGAGTCCTAAAGGCCGAGCGTGGGCGAGACGATCTCCTCGGCAAGTCTGGCACGGACCTAGAAAAAGACCTCGGCGAAGGTAAAGCGAGTGTAAGCGGCGAAGGGGGCATCCAGGATCTTGTGGACCAGGTCCTCCTTGGCCAAGGCGAACTCCCGGCTGTTGGGGTACCAGAGGATGCTGAACTCCGTGGTGCCCGAATATTCTTGGGAAGTAGCGGCGGCCCGCAGGAGCTCGATCACCTCTGGGGTCCCTACGGTCCTGCCCTGGGTCTTGTACTGGGCGATCAGGCTCAGCATATCCTGGAACCGGTAGTCATTCGCCTCGACCGTGGCGTGGTAGCCATGGACCTTGCTGACGGCTGGTTCGTAGGGGGCCGTTCCTTGGTACTTGTAGTAATTGTTCGTCGTCAGGATGCTGTAGGCATCGGCAGGAGCGAAGTCCGGCGGCGTGCGCAGCGCCCATCCGTAGGAGTCGCTTTCGTAGGTCGACGAAGGGACACTGGGTTGCCCCAGTGTGTAGGGGGTGGAGATCGGCGTATTGAAGCCCACGGCACGGGTCGCGGGCAAGGCCTCCCACAGGGCCACCGCCCCCGTGATCGTATTTGTCCCTTCCAGGGCCTCGCGATAAAAAAACGTGTAATCCAGGAGGTTCGCCGCATCCCAATTGGGGACCGAAAGGGAACTCTGGGCCACCAGAACCAGGCCGTCTTCGTTCATGCCGTGGTAGGTCCCGTAATAGCCCGGCCAATCGATGCCGATTCTCCTTTTCTTCCCGCTGCCCTCCGGAGGGGTCGTGGCGATGATGAGAGCGCTGTTGACGGTTACTTTGCGCAGATCGTTCTCCCCGTCGTTGTTCTTGCCGTGAATCAGGGCGCCGCTGAGCTCGGGGTTCTGCGTCCAATCCCCCCAGAAGACGGCACTGGTGCAGAAAGGGGCATCAAGGGGCCAGACTGGTCGGGCGTGTAGAGGCCAGTATCGTAAGATAGCCACGTTGTTCTGGACGATCAGGTCGTCCCGGATCAACTCCCTTCCCAGATGAGTCGCGATCAGGTTGGTGTCGCTGTCCCTCATCCCCTGCAGCATGGCGTCTGCCTCGCCCGCATAGGGCGTCTGACCGGCAAAATGGCCCTGCACGTACTGGAGGATCTCCTGGTATTGGGTGACGGACTGGGTGAAGTACTCCACGACCACGTAGTTGAAGAAATCCATGATCTGGGGGCCGACCAGGTAGCCGTGGCAATAGGCCCGTTCCTCGGGCGTTCCCCAGAGCTGCAGGACCTTCTGGCCTTTGATAGTCTTGAGTTTCCCTCCTCCCGAACNCCGGGCGATGGTCTTTTCCGTATCGGGATAGGGGGTGGGGGCAATGAGCGTCAGATCAACGGCGGAGGTATTCTTGCCCGCCTCGACCAGGACAGGGGCAAGATGGAGCTGGGTCGGAGTCTGATACCATCCTACCGGCTCGGCGTAGTTCTGGTGGTTGACGCCCCCGTCGCCATCGACGTCGACCCAGGCCCAGGCGACGTATTGGCCCGATGGCAGCCCTCTCAGAGTATAAGTTCCGGATGCGGAGACCCGGGTGTAACGGGTGACCCAGGGCGATTCATGAGGGCGCGCTTCTGTCTCGGCCACCCTGAGTTTCGCCTTGTCCTGTTCAGGAATGGCCAGGACGTAGATAGTCCCGGGCTGGGATCCGGGAACTGCGATGCGGCCTGAGATGGAACCGGGCCTTGTATGGTCGCTGGCGCAGCCCCAGAGCAGGATAAGGAAAATGATCAGCGATCCTGAAAGCAGGAAGGAGCGATGCCCCTCATTCATGGAATCCTCCGTCAATGATTGAATGTCCCTCCTTGTTCCAGCAGGAGGAAAACGTAAGTCCCGCCGAAGGATATCCCATCGAGGATGCCTCGCCGGATGGCGGCGCCTTTTGCACTGGCCGCGGAAGTGAATTGATACACCTCCTTGCACTCCAAATGTTTTAAGACATCCCCAATATACTGATCATAACTCACATAGCCTTCGGGAAGCATCAGCTTGAACTGTGGGTTTTCGGCTTAGTACTTACGGTGAGCTTCAAAACTGCCCCAATAACCTTTACATATGCTGAGCCCTCCAGTCAAGGCCAAAATCATACGAAAAACAAAGTGGCCATCATTTATGCTACCAATTCCTTCTTCTGAAACGACTGGTACCTTTTATCCGGTGTCTTATATCCTTGCAGATAAATGTCTTCGTACTTCATGGTTCTCCAGAGTCATTCGATATGCACACTGTCGTGCCACCGGCCTCTACCCGTCCATGCTGATCCGAATGCCGTAGTCGCGTAGAATCTGCGTGAAAGTGTTCGAGGTGAACTGGCCGCCCTGGTCGGTGTTGAAGATAACGGGTGCTCCATAGCGTTCCAGAGCTTCTTTTAAAGCCTCTTCGTAGAATCTTGAGTCCCTGCTGTTGGAAACCCGCCAGGAGAGCACCTTTATCGGATATCTTTGTGCTTTAAGAGATAGGGATACGTTGGATTCTGAGGGTACTTCACAGTTCCAGCGCGACTTTCCGGTAGCCATAGAAGGACCAGGATTCTATGATCGAACGTATTACTGGCCTATACGTTGCACACTCTCAAGGGTTTTCAAAGGTAAACAACAAGGAAGTATGAAATGGAGAATAGTCGTACCAGAATCAAATGACCATAGGTTAATGTGTTGTTTTTTATCTTCTTGGTTTATTCTAAAAATTATCAAAGAAGAAGATGGGATGCGAAGAAGGAGATGCATCGGACATTGCAAAATAGCTCCGCCATACACCTCCCGTAGAACATCTCGCTTCTCCTGCGAGGCGTTCATGGCACGGTTTGTGCCTTAAGGGTCACTTCCTAGACCCAAAATAGCACATAACTGTGCCATAGCCGAATCAGGTGGAAGCGATTGTTAGATGCCAGTAGTTCCCTGATTCCTTATCCTATTCTCTTAATAATCCTCTTTCCTCTGAATATAAGCCAGATCATATGTTCCAGTACTGCTGATTCCCGATCGTATATTGTGATCTCTGCTGGGGCCATCGCCTCTTTCCATTTCTCGTCATTCCCATCCATTCCTAAATAACATGCTGAAAAATAGACCAATTTCAAGTTCCGTTTAGGTATCCTCTCCAATTCCTCATATGTATATGCTTGTAATGGATTGGTTGCGTAGACCTTTCCTCCCGCTCCATGAGACAACACTATGAGATATCGTGATTCATTTATTCCAGCTTCAATATTCTTCTCAGTTAGTGGTAGGATTGATACCTGAGTCTTGTCTATACCTAGTTCCACTACCATTGGCGTAGCCAATTCTTTCACCATTATTTTGTTCAATGATCCAGAATCATAGATGATAGTGACTTCAGATGCTTGTTGACTGTCCTCAGGAATCACAAACACCATCAAAATGGAGTTTAGTATAATACCTGCAACCAGAAATCCAAGGATCACATTTACTACAAGAAGAAGTACTTTGATCTTTTGGAAGAAAATATTCAACTTCTTTCTCAAATTGATAATTGGATGGAACAAATCAACAAGTACATACAAAACACAAAGGCTAGGGATAATGACAATTATCCAATAATAGATGTCCGAATATATGGTAAAGATCTTAGTTTTCCAATTCAGGATAATGAGCGCTTGGCGAATCATGAACAGAATAAGAACAATAAAGGCAGATAAAGATATTTCTGATACGGTCAAATACCACTGACGAACTGTAACAGTATTTCTGGTGCTCATAGAGTATGTCTTTCTACAGATCAACCAAATCTTCGGGCGCCGAACGGCATCCATCTAACGTGCGCTTAACCAGCGAAGCGCGCCCCGGAACGAAAGTGAAGGGTTGACGCGATACTTGCTGGTTGAGCGGCGTTTTTAGTTTTCTAATTACATTTTTCTTTTCTCGGTTACTTTTCACTTTTGGATACTGAAGCCTGCAAGAATCGTGACAAAGCACAAGTCTGGTTCAAGCGGTTGTTGGGCAAATTCTTTATATTAAGTTGAAGATTTATATCCTTTTACTAAACAAAAAGCATGTTAAATCAACTTCTTTTTTAGAAATGATCATTTTTATATCTCTCTTTCCTGATTCAACAAATCCACGGTGATAGTAAAATTGATAAGTAGAACCACTATCTGTATAAAGATAGATGAGTTTCCCTTTCGTCATCTCTTCAAATCGATTAAGTAGTAGTGTACCAATGCCTTGCCCTTTGATCTGAGGATTTACCGCAAAATAGTTTATTTCTCCATCTGGGTTGTTTTTTTCATTAAAATCAATAAGCATTTTTTTATTTGCATTATGATACTCATCAGAAGCATTTTTAGCAAAACAGTTTATTATGAATTCAGCGATTGAGATCATTATGCGATGTTTGATTGAATTGAATAATTTCTTTTCATTATTGATGTCTGCTAATAATACACCTACAAGTTTATTGTCATCATATGCACCAAGTGCAATTGAGGCTCTTGAAATTTCCAAAGACCAAAAATACTTACTATACCAGTATAGTCCAAAAGGGGCGTCAACATACCAGTTGAGATGCATACCTTCAATAGCAAATTTTCTTGCCTCGGAAAAATCCTTTTTTTGAAGCTGACGTATTTCAATCCCCATCTCATATTTCCTTAGACCGATTGTCACATTCGTCAATATAATTAATTCTTATAATTTCCAGCATTTCTATGAAATTTCTTATATCTTGCTTTGAATATTTCTTGGATATTTCTTTAATGGATTTACTTATTCCTATATTATAAACTTGGCTAAGTTCTTTTGATTTCTCAGTGAGTTTTAAATAAAACTGTCTTTTATCGGTTTTGCTCTGTACTTTATATACTAACCCCATCCTCTCAAGTTCTTGAACTTTTAAAGTCACCGATGATTTTGCAATATTTAGAGAATTAGCGATTTGGCTTATTGTGCAGTTTTCAGTAACTAAAATGATATCTAAGTATAGTAAACTATTATATGTGATTTCAGTGGATCCAAAGTCACTGTTAATTAACATCAATTCATGTAAAAGGAACTCTCTATATATCTTAACGAGTGATCTATGTAAATTCAAAAAGATACTCCTGCATATTCGTTAGGTTAATATATATAATAGCCTAACTATCATAAGGAGTCAACTGTTTTTATTCTTTTTCTTTTGTAGATTTGCGCGGAGCGTCCGCCTAGCATTGGTTTAACCTTTAAATCCGCGCCTGAGCTACTGCGGAGGCTTGGTATGGTTTGCGCGATAACAGAAGAGCACAAACCATGCCAAAGGATTTATAAGGTTCAAGCAGATGTTAGGCACATTTTCTATCCAATGATTTCCTTTATCCTATTCTCTAAGTCACTCTCATCTTTCATTTCATGCCCACGGGGAAATATTGTTGTAATGTAATGTTGTGCATATTGAAAACAACACGCTTCAAATGGTCCCATCGACTTATCAATAAACAGAAAATCAATGTTTTCTATTTCTATGTCCTCTTTACGTAATAGCTGTGCGCATTTCATTTCATTAGGATCAAATATCAGTCCAAATGGATCATTACCACTATTATCAAGCTCACCTGAATAGTCTATCGATAGATTCCCTTCTATCCATAGCTTCTTATTCAATTCTATGCAACTAAATCTTTTTATATCTGCTATTAGCTTTATTTTATTTTTACTCTTCTTACTCTCTATATCACAAATCAATTCCCCATCATACGATGTTGTATAGATGCATCTTTTCAATGTCGGCGATAAAAATCCTTTACCAGGATCATAGTTTATTGTGTTTGACTCATAATCACATATTAACCATGAAACGAGTCCCGTTTTCTTATTTCGAGCTATCAGATAAAGCTCAAATCTACTACCCCAGAATACGCTCGTATGTACATTAAAACATCCAATAATCGCACATTTCTTTTCAACAGTATTATCGAATATGGATACTGGCTCTAGTTCATATTCAGCAGGGAGGTATTCCCCTATAAGACTTTCATCAACCTCATATGCTAAGAACAGACTATACGGTTCTACAACAAAACCCATATATGGATCCGCTTTTGAGCTTTTTGTGATAATCTTCTTCTGAATAAACAGAGGCAGTTTTCGAAGCAACTCTGCTCCTTGATAAACGGTTGCCACTTTCCCAGGAGTAATACGGTTTTCGACATCCTTGATATATCGCTGGGTATCTTCCTTCTTCATCTTTCCTCCGCCCGAAGGGTCTGCCTAACGTGCGCTTAACCAGCAACCCGAGCTTGGCGCGCAATCTGCCTCAAGGATTCGAACTGCAGATTGTGTGACAAACCGCCGAGCCAGGTCGAAGCGGTTGTTAGATTTCACATCCTAACCTTAATTCCCCTGTATATTATAAACTGTTGACAACACGCCATTCTTTTTATTAATTCACTTTCACATAAGTTATTCTTACTGGGCCTTGGTTCAAAAATATTTGTAATATAAATTGAACTATTAAATAGAGCAGAGACAATTTCTTCAATCGAATGAGGATAAATCGGTACCTCGAATTTCTTACCAGTAATACTTTGCATATGTTTCCATTCAACCATCCGAGGTTTTTTACTGAAATATGTAAATACCGTTCGTCCTATATTTCCCTCTTTATCTTTAATATATTCCCCACTCTCTCTAATAGGATGATTTGTACTTATTATAATCCATCCATTTATTTTCAAATGTTTTGCTATTTCCCCTAATAACTTCCCAACATTTCTGATATATCCGATACCCATACCAATTATGATTCCATCATATTTTCTTTTTCCAAGATCAACCTTTTCGATATCGCTTTCAATAAAATTGATTGCAAGTGATTCTTTATCAGCCTTCTCCCGTGCAATTTTGATCAGTTTTTTAGAATAATCAATGCCAGTTATTTTTGCACCACGCCTTGCCATCCATAGAGAATACCGCCCAGAGCCGCAACAAAGATCTAGTATGTTTTTATTTTCAATATCTGTAAGTAATTTATATACAGCTGGGCTCTCTGCAATGCTATTGTGGCTGTTCCCACAATCCACAAATGAATCGTATTGCAAGGCAGATTCATCATAGGCGTTTTTAATTTTACATTTGGTATTCATAATCTTATGATCCCTTCGTAAATCTAGTTACTACTAGTTCATTAATAAGGTTATTCAAATCGACTATTTTAGCTTCAGAAGATATATAAAATCCTGTTATTCCATATTGTTCTGCTACCTTTATATTTTCAATTCTATCGTCAACAAAGAGAACTTCGTCATTATTGTTCACTTGATATTGGGATTTAACATTTTGCCAATATTCGTTGTTGATTTTTCTGTAGCCTAGATCTGCAGATACGAACCATCCGTCGAACTTTTTTGCGAAAGCTAAATCCTCTAGTAGGAATTTTTTTCTGTAATGATTTTGATCAGTTGCCAAATAGCACTGAATTCCTGAGCTTCTCAATCTTGATATTCCGTCTAGCAATTCGTTATCAACGAATTGTTTCTCAAATGCAAATTGTTCATCAAAATATTCCTGTGCGCTTTTCTCCCAAAGCATATTATCTAGATATTCACGAATACGAATTAAGGGGTCTTCTTTCCCAACCGTGCATGGCATATCAGTTTTATAAAAAGCATCAATTTGTGTTGGGGCTTCAATAAAGCCTTTACGAGATAATATACGACTATAATATTCAGTTGGGCGAATAAGTACACCATCTACGTCAAAGAGGATGATCGATATCATCGGCAACTTCCATCAGTATTTTCTGCGCCGAAGGCGTCGACATAACTAACATACGCTTCATCTGTGAGCCGGCCTGGCGCGCAATCTGCCTCAAGGATTTGAACTGCAGATTGTGTGATAGTCCGGGTTGTCATGATAGAAGCGCTTGTTGGGCTGCTCATATACTCAATAAATATCTTCGAATAGAAACTCAATGTAAGGATATTTCTTTGAAAGAGAAAATCCGGAATTTAGCGCAACTTTCACTGATGCAATATTCGTTTCATAAGTACCCCAATGCGGAATTACCCCAATATTTAGGCACTTCTCGACATATGCTCTCGCTACGATAGTCCCATATCCCTTATTACGATCATCGCTATCATAAGTTTCGATAACTGCTTCATGTTGATTTTCTACGACTGCGCACGAAAAGCAACTACTGATTATTCTATTTTTATCCTTTACGTAAAAACCAATCCCATTATCGTAAAATTCTTCCATACTATTCCAGAATTCTAGTATGCATTCTTCTAATTCTTGCATTTCCGGTTTTTTTTCTAGGCAATTGTCCATTTGCTTTATTTCATAATTATTATTACTTATATACAAAGGACTATATTGCGAATGATTCTTATCAAGAATTAGTTCTTGCCGGAACCCAAGTTCATATTTTTTACCTTCCAATATTTTCGTAAATAGCTCTAAAAAACCTGAATCGCTTAAAACTGTTCCAACAAAAGTCAAACATTTTTCTTCTTTATTCATAAGCGCAAGATCATTACTTAAAAAGCTTAATAAATTATCTTCAAAATCTTTCGAATGCGCATCGCCAATTAAATAAAACATACAATTAATCGCCCATATTAGTGCGGCCTTTGGTTTTTCGATATTATCTACAAACACTTTCCCTCTAGTTTTATTGCCCAAGACAGATTTGATAACAATAGTTGAGTTATCATTTATTTCGGAGATTAATCTGTCTATTGCGTGGTATTTTTCTTTAGGCAGCTTTAAAAGCACTATATTCTCCTTATTATTGTTTATATTACGGTTAGTCAACCCAACGTGCGCTTAACCTGTAATCGCGTTCTGAGCCGAAGGCGAAGACTTGGCACGGTTTGTGCGCTAAAGAGCGAAGCGATCAGCACAAACCGTGCCAACAGCGATTATCAGGTTTGAAGCAGTTGTCCCACGGCTCATTTTTCAAGTACGATCATCCTTGCCAAGATCTCAATTCGTCATGAACTTCTGGATACTTATCATCAAATTCCTTTTGCCCAACCTTGCAATTCCGTTAGATTATTTGTTTCAAGTTGTGGGTTGGGATGAATTGGTTCTTGCATTAATGTTGCATAGTAAAGAGCTTCACAACTTAATTTTGAGAATTGCATTATCCAGCTTGAGTTAATGCTCTTGAATAATGAAACATGCATAGTTTTATATAATTCTTTATATGTACTTTTTATCAGGTAATCATAATTGATATCTACTAGTTCTAATTGCGCTAGATTCTTTCGCCTATTTTTGTCCAGCATTTTATGAATTCGTAATCTTGCAGCTTTATCACTTTCAGGTGCGCTGTATCCAAANNAAATTGTTAAAAAATACGAATCCATGAGTTCATGATCAAAGTGTCGCCAGCTTTCCGAAAGTACAGAATGAGATTCATAATCTTTCTCAAAAACCGGATGTAATAACGGGGTTCTTATCAAAGGCTTCTTGCATACAGAACATTTATCATCATTCCAGCCAATCCGCATATGTTCCGGGCAGTACCCATTCAATACATTTCCATGTAAGAACCATAAAGCCGGTAGTGTTCGCAAGAACCCATTTCTTCTATATGCATATGGAAGTAACGGATNCCAATTGAAACTGATAATTGTATCTTTAGGTCTTAAAGCCAAAACGAGTTTATCATATAGCGTGATGGTATTTTGAATCTTTATTGCTGAGAAATAATCCCATGTGCGTTGTTCAAGTTTGTCAATTAAATCTTTATCATTTCGATGAACAATCTCTGTGAAAAACTCTTCATAATTTACTGTTGCCTTTTATAATCTTCTTTCGATAGTATATCCCTAAGTTCTAAAACTGTTGGCAATTCATGCACTGAAGGAAGTCTGTGGCCTTATATAGCCAGGATAAAGCGAGGAAGCAATGCTTGCACCTGCACCAAGAATAACAAGGTGAGGTAACTTTATAAGTTTGATATTTTCGTCCATGATTAGTCTATTCTTAGTCCGTGGAACGTGCGCTTAACCAGCGAAGTGCGCCCTGGAACGAAAGTGGAGGGTTGGCGCGATGCTTGCTGGTTGCGCGGCATTTTCACTTTTCTAGTTACCTTCTCCCTTGTTTCGGTTACTTTCCAGTTTTGGCCACTGAAGCACCGCAAGCATCGTGACAAAGCGCAAGTCTGGTTCAAGCGGTTGTTAGGCCCTCTGTATTGATAAGATCCCGAAAAATGGCGTAATCTCATCGATGCTTTCAATTTCCATCGCGTTTTTATCTAATTCTTTTTCTAGATCTTTTATTGAGTAGTACCAGTTATTCTTTGGAGTATACTTTTTCATGTCATCCCATGAATATTGGTAAAAATCATCTTCTATATATGGTTTTATATATTTTTCATATATCTTTCTTGGTGTTGTTATTGGAAGCAAATATCGGTAGATTTCGTTAAATTTACTTCTATCCTTTTCTGGATCAAACAGCATTAACGTGTCACAAAGAATGAAACGTCCTGCTTCTGATAAGCAGCATTTTATATTTTTTATTGATTTTCTCCTTTCCCCATATTTAATCTGATGAAATGCTAAGGAACTAATTATTATATCCGCTACTCCTTTATAATGGAGATTTTCAAAAGCACCCTTAATATTNNATTGTATATTATCTCTTTTTTCTTTTTCTGTTCGTTTCATTGCTTCTTCAATGTTCTTTTTATCAGGTTCTATTCCAATTACGGTTTTTACCAATTGTGATACGGGAATTGTTATGTTTCCCCAACCAGATCCGATATCTATAACAGAATAATTGCTTTTCAATTCTGCACTTTTAATTATTCTATCTGTTAATTCTTTGGTACTCTCAAACGTTTCTCTTCCATCAGGACTTATTAACTTATTCACATATTGTTTGAAAACATAATCATACTCGTTGTTCATACTTCCCTCCAAATAGTCGAGTTATAATAATAGTCCGGCATTAACAGATCATTCTGCAACTACCCTACGATCGCCCAAAGCTCCCAGTATTCTTATGGCAGTCCCAGCAGAGAATTTCACAATTACTCAACGTATCGTCTCCATTGGAGTTCTTGTGATGGGCTTCCCATGAACCTCGCCCTTCTCTGCCTCGATTTTCAAATACCAATTCTTTATTGCATCGATAGTACCCATGCTGATGAGAAGATCTTTCACATTCACATTTCCCACCAGACCGTTTCCATGCATCGCTAATTATGTTTTCCGAAAATGCCATTTTAGCCTCCAATTATTGAACTGCTAACGCCGGATTTATTCATCGATAGATAGTATATGACGGCTTGCGCCGAAGGCGTCAACCTAACGTGCGCGTAACTTGTGAAGCGTAAGTGGCGCGATGCTTGCGGTTGAGCGGCAGCTTCACTTGTTTTTTTTTGAACTCTTTTGTCGTTCGTTGGTCTTTATAATTTTACACACTGCAGAAAGAAAGCCAGAATCGTGACAGTAGCCGAACCAAGTCAACGCGGTTGTTAGAACGATCCGTTTAATCATTTTATTCTATGTATTTTACTATTAGTACATATTTTGTACTTTTATATTTTGTCAGATTACCTTATATTTTTGTTTTCTTATATTCTTCGTATTTATTAAATATTTCTATATATGACTTCTTTTTATTATTTAATCATTTCCCCAAAATATGCTGCTGGTAATTTATAAGTTTTCCTCTATTTGCATTGTAATCCCCGTATTGTGGTACATGCTTTGAGAAATATATTGGATCGTTGCTACGCGTTGGAACCCTCGAGCGTATCCCAGGATTCGATTTCTCTCTTCTGTACTTTCTGCATCACTTCATCAAACCCTTTGAGAATGTCCGTTTTCTTCTTCCCATGCAGATACTTTTTGAAGTAGTGAGAATTCTCTAACTCAGAGAGCTCTTTAGTAAAGGCATAGACCGCAAATTGATTGATGGAGACTCCCTGGAGAAGGGCGGTATTCTCAATCTGCTCTTTGAGCTCTTCAGGAACACGAATCGTCATAATATTGGTTTTAGGCATAGTGGTTCCTCCAGTTTTCCATAAACGCCGCGGGAGTGAGGATATTGATCTCCTCAAACCTTAATTCCGGTCGATACATAAAATCACGAGTATTCTTGGTGATCACGCAGTGTGATCCACTCGCGAATGCAAGTTCCAAGAAGATGTTGTCATTTTCATCACGTAGATTGGGACGCAAGAGATACCGAATATCAGTCTTTACTCCAATCAGCGCGATGAAATCGAGAAACTTCTGTACATCATCGTGCGATAACCCGAATGCATGTAACGAAGTATCTCGTAAAAGTACATCACAATATTCTTCAAAGACCGGAATAGAGAGTGCGAATTTGATATCATCTGAGCGTACAAGCTGTATAATGGCGTGAGAAGCACCAGATGAGCTGTAGAGTGCCTGATAGAGCACAGAGGTATCAATGACCACTTTCATGATTATATGATAGTACCTGTGCTATCAAAAGTCAAGAAGATTATAAATTCCTTCAGATACCATAGATCCGTTCTAACATTTGCTTAACCCGCGAGCCTGAGATTGGCGCGATTGTTGCAGGTGAAGCGACATCTTCACTTTATGCAGTNCCATCATTTCCTTATCTCAATGAATGTTCTCTTTGGAACCCCGCAGAAAAAGCGCAGGAATCGTGCCAACAGCGCGAGACAGGTTCACGCGGATGTTCTGCTCAGAAACCTATCTTTGANTTCCTTACTACCACAACTACCAATCTTAGAAATCCATGAGAGCATCTTACNTCCCAATTGAGCTTTTCTTATCTTATAGGCTTTNNGCAAAGGAGAAGGTGAGAAGCTCAGAACGTGACAGAGGACTGTTCATTCAGTACCTTGCCAGAAAATACGCAGAACATTCGCTTAACCTTCAAAGCCCGGCCTGAGCGAAGCGAAGGATTGGCACGTGTTTTTGCATGAGATTTCATGCAAAAACCGTGACAAAGGGCTTTGTAAGGTTGAAGCGGTTGTTATACGAATAGAGCATGTAAAAAAATCTGTGTAAACGGCTATACTAGGCAAAGGAGCGAGTATGGCCATATCCAAGGAAGTCTTGGATGAACTCTTGAAGGGCTACCAAGGGCCCGACGACATTACAGGACCCGATGGACTCCTGAAGCAGCTGACCAAGGCACTGATCGAGCGAGCCATGGATGCTGAAATGACGACGCATCTGGGCTACGAAAAGCACGACCAAGCGGAAAAAGACACCACCAACCGAAGGAACGGAACAACGAAGAAAACGCTCCGTTCCGATCAGGGGCCGCTCGAAATCGAGGTGCCCCGCGATCGGGAAGGCGAGTTCGAACCGGAGATCGTGCCCAAGCATCAGCGCGATTTCAAGGGCTTCGACGACAAGATCCTGTCAATGTATGCCCGGGGCATGACAACCCGGGAAATCGCCGGCCACCTGAAAGAAATCTACGGCACCGAGGTATCGCCGGAACTGATAAGTCGTGCGACCGACTCGGTGAAAGAACTGCTGGACGACTGGCGCACGAGAACACTTGAAAGCTTCTACCCGATTCTTTTTCTGGACGCTTTGGTGATCAACGTCAGGGAGGATGGAAAAGTCGTCAAGAAATCGATCTACATGGCTCTTGCGATCAATCAGGAGGGCCGAAAAGAGCTTCTTGGACTCTGGATCGACCAGTCGGAAGGCGCCAAGTTCTGGCTCAGGATACTGAACGAACTGAAGAACCGTGGTCTGCAGGATGTCCTGATTGCGGCCGTGGACGGCCTCAGCGGGTTTCCTGAAGCGATCGCGGCAGTATTTCCGAAGACGGAAGTACAGCTGTGCATCGTGCACATGGTCCGCAATTCGCTGAAGTTCGTACCGTTCAAGGACCGGAAAGCTATTGCCGCCGACCTTAAGAAAATCTATTCGGCTCCCTCGGAGGAGATGGCCGTGGACGAACTGGAGGCGTTCTCGAAACGGTGGAATTCCAAGTATCCCATGATTTCCCGGTCCTGGAAATCCAGATGGTCGGAACTGATGCCGTTCTTCAAGTTTCCTGAAACAATCCGGAAGGTGATTTACACGACCAACGCGATCGAATCGCTCAATTTCTCGGTCAGAAAAGTCACCAAGAACCGGCAGAGCTTTCCGACTGCCGACGCGGCAATGAAACTGGTATTCATGGCATTGCAGAATATCTCGCAAAAATGGACAATGCCGATACGGGATTGGGGCGCTGCCCTCAATCAATTCGCGATTCTCTATGGCGACCGTGTGCCGCTATGATTCACGCCGTTTACACAAAAATCGTTACAGGCCCCTTTTTTCTTTTCTCGGTGCATTTCTTTTTTGGACACTGAAGTACTGCAAGCATCGTGACAAAGCGCACGTCTGGTTCAAGCGCTTGTTAGCTGCGTTTTTTCAATATCAAAGAGTATTACAGGACTGAAATAGATCATTCTTGATAAAAGTCTCTTTATATTTCACTCTTTGGTTGATTTTAACGAGATTGCCTTTTGTTATATTTTCTGTCTTCTAAATGCCTTTTCTTGTGCTTATCTTTCCTGTTTCTTCCTATAAAAATATTCTTTCTTATGCTTTATTTTCTGGTTCAAATTTCTTGCATTGAATGTTGGGAATAAATTTATAATGCTTGTCATTCGCTGTCAGCAGTGTCTCACCCATTTGCACCACTGTTGCCGCAATCAGGGCATCAGCTAAGTACATCGCATGACTTAACGCGTATTCCTGAATATAAAACACAGCTCTTGAGGAAATATCATTATCTATATGGATTATGTCAGTATTCCATCGTTGCAGCTGCTTTTGAAAACGTCGGTATTCTTCTTTGTCTTTCATTCCCTGAATGAGTTCCATATAGGTGACGGCAGACATTGAGAAAGGAATAGCATCCTCTACGACTTTCTTTGCCTTTTCATTGCCTCGGAGGTACCAAATGAGGACATCAGTATCAATAATCAAAAGGTCCTCCCTTTTCTGAGTTCCCGTACGTGTTCTTCAACGGTCGTCTCAAGAGAGTGCTCCTTCCACATGCCGAAGATGGTTTCATTGTGTTGAGAGGTTTGGTCTTCTTTTTTGAGAGGGACTATTTTGGCGAGTGCCTTGCCTCGATACGTAATGGTAATTTCCTGGCCTTTTGCGACATGGTCAATGATTTTGCCAGGCTGAATGCGAAGTTCTTTCGTGGTTACTTTCATCTCTTACCTCTTTAAGTGTACACTTCATAGTATATACTTATATCAGATAAACGACAAGTATCTTTCTCGTGCGAAGCACCCAGCTAACATTTGCTTAACCGGTAATTTCGTACCTGAGCCGCAGGCGAAGGTTTGGCGTGAAAATTGCATAAAAGAGCGAGGCAACGCCAGTTGCTGAGCGACATGCAATTTTCATGACAAAGGAATTATCCGGTTGAAGCAGTTGTTAGGTTATTGATTCTATTTTTCTATTATTTCTTCCTCTGCGGAACGAGGACCGAAGAGCGCCCAGATATGGGGATTCCCATACCTAGCGCGCTGAGCGCGTACAGGCTGTTAGGCGCTGGACTTTTTCGGGTATCTCACAGTACTTACCCGAGCCATGGATGGCGAGGGTAAGATTAATTACACCTTTCTTCTATCAAAGATGTTTTTTGATCCAGTTTATAATTGCCTCTTTTGATTGATCAGTAACTCTATGCCCAATATCTTTTTGTATGATTAAATCGCTATTTTTTGCTTTTTGTTTGATACGTTTATAAAACTCCTCCATTTCTCCAATATTTACTCTTGGATCGTTTTCTCCAATTATTACTAGTATATTTTGTCCCCTATAGTTCTCAATATTATTACTTGGTTGATTTATCTCAATCTCCTTTAATCGCTCTTCAGTAAAATATCTACTTGCCCCATTATTTTGTTTTGCATAACTCCGAAAGGCATTACCCCAAACTGGAGTAGATATGCAAGGTATTACTACGCTGATTGCATATGTATATAGCTTTGATATATAATAATATATAATATTCCCTCCCATCGAAAATCCAATAAGCGCTGTTCTGCTTATTTCAACGAAAGGAATACAGCTAATACTATCAATAATTCTATCAATTGACTTGGCCGTTTCTATCATTGTCTCAATGATTAAGCTATCCTTTTCTAAATTAGATAGTTTTCTATATTCTTCCGTTTGCCTTTCTCCATGATTATTTGCATCAAATAGAACAATATAAGCTCCATTCATAGCTAACTTGTACGCAAGCTTCAGATTCTCCTCTTTTTTTTCACCATATCCATGTAGAAATATAACCAAAGGTTTCTTACTGGTTTTGATCTCATCGAATAGATGTAATGTTGGAACATTATCTATCGTTTCATATTTCATTAGAACTCTTTTTTCACTTGTACTCATCATGTACTTATCCTTTATCCAGACAATCCTAGATTTCATTTAATATAGAGTTTTGCACGCCATGGATGGCGTACAAACTTCATAATATCCAGCCCGAAAAGTCTTGCGCCTAACGGTCGCCTGTCTACGACGTTGCGCGAGCCATATAGGCGAACCGAAACAAAGACTTCAAAGGTTCGCCGGCGAGCGCAATGTAAGTGAGGCGCGCGCTGCAGCGCGCCGAACCCCGAGGGCGCTCAGGACCACAGGCGGCCCGGGCGTGGACAGGCTTGTTAGCTGCTGTACAAATTGCGCCCACAAAGGGCAGGGCGCCGACGGCTGGAGGCCCGGCGCCGATATGGAAAAACATTTCAAACGAATCCCAAGTCTTCCTTCTTTTTTTCATCTCATATCGCGTAAGTCGACCTAACATGTGCTTAACCTGCATTGCGTACAGTGGCGCACTTTTTGCTGAGGAGCGTAGCTACGCCTGCAAAAAATGTGACAATAGCAATGTCAGGTTGATCCAGTTGTTAGGTGTTTTATTTCATAACCATACTGCCCAATCACCATAATCATGAATACCACTACCATGATGTAACTTTCCTTGTTTTTTTAACTCATAAAAGGCATTCCGCATCCTTGTTATTATCTCGGGTTTTATATCTAAAGAATGATGTGCAGGAAAAACGCGCTTCACGGGTAAAGTCGATAACCTTATAAGTGAATTAAGATATAAATCTGGATCTGTAGACGGATAATATGCGAAAAGCGTGCCTTTATATATTAAATCTCCAGTAAATAGATAACCACGGTCTTTTTCCCAAAAACACATATGTCCGGGAGAATGCCCTGGGGTATGTATTACTTGAATATTTCGCCCTCCGATATTAATCACATCACTATCATTTAGTATTTTTGTTGGTTTGCCTTGAAAAAACTCGTAATTTTTTACATCAAATTCCTCAGGAAGATCACAACGGTCTATTACCTTTTCTTTTATTTGATCCATGGTTAATGGAAATTCACCATTAAGCCAATTTAACTCATCTGCATGTGCATAGAAATCAGGAAAGTATTTGTGTCTATAATGAGCCCCTCTGTCAAGACAGAGAAAGATGAAAAATAAGGTGGACTTTTGCTCCCCTCATGCGATTTCTTTGAGTTCCCTAACAGGGAATCTGCTCCAATACATCGTGTCCGGAGTCTCATACTCCAGCGACTGGTGAAATCGCTCGCTATTGTAAAACTTCATATAGCGAGCAAGTCCTTCTTTCAATTCTGACATCGTCCGATAGTCCTTGAGGTAAATATCCTCGTACTTCAAAGATCGCCAGAACCGTTCCACAACGATGTTGTCCAAAGCCCTGTTGACGCCGTCCATGCTGATCCGTATACCATGCGATTCCAACACCGACACAAAGGCGTCAGAAGTAAACTGGCTCCCCTGGTCCGTGTTGAANNAAACACCCGGTACTCCATAATGGGCTATCGCCTCTTCAAGTGCCGATACACAGAATTGAGCGTCCATAGTGTTCGACACTCGCCACGAGAGAACTTTCCTGGAATACAGGTCAATGATCGTAACCAGGTACACGTAGCCACCCGAAAGCTTAAGGTACGTTATGTCAGACGCCCACACCTGGTTCGGCAGCCAGATGTGCATTCCCTTAAGCAGGTACGGATACTTCTTTGAACCCTTTGCTGGCTTTGAAAGCTGTAGCCCTGGGTAGATAGCCCGTAAGCCCGCTTTCTTCATGATCCTTCGAACCTGCTTTCGTGTAACGCCTAAGTAATCGAGTTCTCTTGCCATCCTCCGGTACCCGTAGAACGGTTTTTCTTTCAGTACCTCGAGAATAGCTTCTAAAACAGCCAAATCTGTATCTTCCGCTACCTCCTTAGGCTGATAGTAATAGGATGACCTCTGTATCCCAAGAATCGCACATTGCTGTGCTATTGAAAGCTCAGGATGATCGGCTTCTACCATTTCGGTTCGGTCCCGTANCAGTTGTTTGAATTTTTTTTTAAGGTAGTCGTTTTCAACCTGGAGTTGGCCTATCTGTTTGTACAGTTCATCCTTTTGGCGTTCGGCTTCTTCAGAAGCTTTCTCCTTCCCTTCTTTCTCAAAGACCATCGACGCATGTTCCATAACCTGCTTTTTCCAGAGCGCAATCATGTTCGGATGGACCGCGTAGGTGGTTGCCAGTTCCTGTAAGGTCTTCTCGCCCTTCAGGGCTTCCAGGGCTACTTTGGCCTTGAATGCTTTGTCGTACCGCTTTCTCATACCCAACTCTACGCCTCCCGCTTCGTGTCCCGCAAGGAGGAGCGGTCTACCTTATTCCCTTGCTAATCCTGTCCAGTTTTCACGGCTCATTATAGTCCGCCAATATGATCCCAATGTATATGTGTTGCTACCGCTGTTATTTTTTTATCAATCAACTTTGTAATGAAATCAAGAATATTACAGATTCCTAGGCCGGTATCAATAATCAAACTCCGATCAGATCCAGTTATCAAATAACAATGGGTTTCTTCCCAATGGCGATATTCACTGATGATGTAGGTATCTTTGTCAATTTGGTCTAAAGTAAACCACTCTTTCATCATTTCTCCTAAGAATACTGTTACCAGTTTATCTCTTATTTGCGCTGCAAAAGCAGCGTCCACCTAACATTTGTTTAACCTGTAATTGCGGCCTGAGCGAAGCGAAAGATTGGCGCGATTCTTGCCGAGCGGAGCGACAGCAAGCATCGTGACAAAAGCAATTATCAGGTTGAAACAGTTGTTAGTTTATTTTTTATCTTTCGTTTCCATGCTTAAATTGGCCAGTGATCTTAGCTAAAAACAATTGAATTTCATATTCATTATCCATTTCGATTACTCGTTTTAATTTATTATAGTCTTTTCCAGAAATGAAAGTTATCGGTTTGCTTCTATAAAATATCTGAGCTTTATTATCTTTTAATAATTTATACTTAAATGGTTTTTCATTAAATAAAATATCGCGTTGATCTTCCATTTTCCATCCTATATATTTCTACTTACTTTTTTCATTTTTTACCTAAACCAAACATTTTTATAAGAATCAGAAAATACCATGCTTAATAATATCATTAATATATTTGTATAATTGTTTATGAACTTCAGGCGTTTTTAGTTTCTCAAAAGGAATATTTTTATGGAATTCGATCTTATCCATTTCGAATTCAGGAATATCCTCTAATTCAACAATATCACAAAAATATTGAATTCCGTATGACAACCCTTTTTCAGAATTTATACAGTAAATAAAAATAGGAATNNAGAAATTTGATTCTACGGCTCCAGTTTCTTCAAATAATTCACGCATCGCGGCCTGTAATGGTTTTTCATTTTGTTCAATTTTTCCACCAGGACAATCCCATTTATTCGTATCCTTTAAATGGCAGATAACCCATTTTTCGTTAAATTGTGCAAATAATGAAACATATTCTATTTTGTATTTTGAAATTTCACTTAATGAATATACATTATGTAATTCAAACATTCTTTCTCCTCGCGCGCCGAAGGCGTCAAACTAACATTTCGCTTAACCAGCGAAGCGCGCCCTGCGTGAGCAGGTTGGTGCGATTCTTGCAAGTCACACAGCCGTTTCGGTTTCTTGTTCGAACTCTTTTGTCGTTCGTTGGCCTTTATAATTTTATACACTGCAGAAAGAAAGCAAGAATCGTGACACTAGCCGAATCAAGTCAACGCAGATGTTAGATTTCTTATTATTGTATAAGCCACTCATGTATTTTGCTTAGGAGTTCAAATTCCTCTTGTGTGATAACATAGCTATGAACATTCTGATTCCGAATCCTTTCAAGTTTTTGGAACCATTTTGTTTTTCNTTCTTTTCCACCTCTAATTTTTTGTTCTTCTGGCCTAGTATATATTTTTTCAAATATATTTTGCCAATTTGCTCCATAAATAGCAATTTTTCTATAATCTATTAAAGTTAAACAATCCCATGCATCTATTTCTTTATCGAAATTTTCTTCATCTCTTTCTTTTAATGCTTTCAAATTATTTGCTTGAACATAAACATCTGTAGGAACACCTTGTTTAAACCACGCATTTCCATAAGCTTTCTTTAGTTCTTCTCTGAAATCTTCTTTTAAGAACATCTCAATGTCTCGTATCATCTTAAAAGATTCTTCATTGTATTTATTTTCTGAATCTTTCAAATACTCTGTAAGGCCTGGAGGACAAAAGTCCTTTCTTTCATCGGCAACCATTTTTTGAATTTTTCTCCAATAATTTGTTTTACCGGCTGTTCCATAACTCTTTTTAAATTCAAGTTTTTCATATGATGAAAAAGTTTTCATTTTACTAATAACAGGGTCTAGATAATATTTTAATTCTTCTACTATTTTTATTGGTTTGTCACTCTTAGCAATTATTTTTTTAGACGTAATAAGATGATCTACAATATCAGAAAACAATCTAATAAAACTTTCGATACCAGCATTTATACTTAAATAACCATCAAGATCCTCACCTTTGTCCCAATCCTCCTTTAAAGAATCACGTATATAGAAAAATGATTCTTTTAAAAATGGTAAAATATATTCAAGAGTAGAATCATTGTTTCCTTTATAAAATGTACCATCCACTTTTATTGAATTTCTCGTAAATTCACNCCAAAAATTACTTCTATCAAGTCCCGTCTTAATTGTTTCTATAGAAATACATCGAACTCGATTTTTTTCAGTTTCACCAATAATTACTCTATTATGCAAAGGAGAATCAAAGTCTTCACCTAGACTCTGTTCAATTTGAAGCTTAAGGGCTTTTATTTGCTCAAGTAGATTCGGAGAGTNCCATAAAAGATCTGAATTTAAAGTATTTTGTAGGTTTTTAGATACTGCTTTTTGATTTTCATTTATTTGCATAAATAGTCTTATTTGTTCTTCTCTTTCAAGATCAACAAATGCTACTACTGGTATTGTATGTTTGCTTTTATATTCGGACTCGCCGTATGCATAAAGTCTGTGTTGACCATCTATTATGTATGCAGATCTATATGTTTGAGGTAGATATAATATACCTATTTTCGAAAGAGCAGATTCAATTTGAGGAGATGCAATATCAAATCTGATTTTTTTACAATTTGATACAATATTTATTACAATTGAATTCGGGAAAAATCCACCATTATCTAGAAACTGTTTAATTATAATTAATCTGGATTTTTTTATAATCCTTTGATAAGTAGGCATCATTTTTTTATTAGCATTATTTCTATGCAATACATAACTTATTTTTAGTAATTTTTCTGGTTCAATTGAAAATGAATAAAACGTATGTCCGCCTATCTTTCCTTGTATCGCGGGTACTCTTGTATCTAGTTCAGGCACATTTTGTCCAGAAAATAAGAATCCTTGTAATTGAAATCGCGCAGAAGTGCCTAAGTGTTTTGTTAATTCTATATAATAACTAATTACTTCGTCATCGAAATGTATGATGTCATAGTTTCTCAGTCGTTCTTGATCATTTTCATTGATTATATAATTGTTAGTAGCAAAAATAAAGGGGCTGAAGTAGATAAAGTAGCATGATATACTGCCGTTATGGCGATAAGTCATTGCAGATTAAGTAAAAATACGCAGTTGCGCTTGCTGGAATACTTTGTGCTAGAAGTGACTGCTAGATCTGCAGCAAACTTGCTCGGAATCCAAGCTAATTCAGCCATTCTTTTCTACCGTAAAGTACGTCAAGAAATTGCAGAAAAGCTAGCGATCGAAGCACAGGAAATACTCAATGGTGACATCGAAATAGATGAAAGCTATTTCGGCGGAGTTCGGAAAGGCAAACGCGGCCGAGGCGCTGCGGGAAAAGTTGTTGTATTCGGCATGCTAAAGCGTCATGGCAAGGTTTACACAGTCATTGTCGAGAACACTAAGGAAGCTACTCTAATGCCTGTCATAACCAATAAAATAAAGCCTGATAGCATTGTTTATACAGATACTTATCGCAGCTACGATGCATTGGATGTCAGTGAGTTTCATCATCACAGAATCAATCACTCCGAAGAATTTGCAAACCAGAAAAATCACATTAATGGAATTGAAAACTTTTGGAACCAAGCGAAGCGAGTCCTAAGAAAGTATAACGGAATAGATAGGAAATCATTCCCATTATTCTTGAAGGAATGTGAATTCAGATTTAACTACGGAACACCAGCGAACCAGCTGAAGATATTGAGGAAATGGTGCCGAATATAACAAGGTTATCTACGTCAGCCCCAAAATAAATTTTATTTTATGTTTTGCTTCTGGAAAAGATGCTCGAATTGTACGTAATAACCCTTCCTTTTTACCCCCTATAGCTTCTATTGTCTCCTTAAAGCTTGCTTTTTTAAGTTGTTCATCACTTGCCTTGCATTTTACAATTAAGATAGTTTCAGAATCAGCGGCAAAAATGTCTATCTGTTGCATAAGCGTATTTTCATCTGAATAAGACAATTTAAAATTTCTGTCTTTATTCATTTCTGTAAATCCCATCTTCTGAAACATACACCATATACTATCTTCAAAAATTTCGTCGAATGGTTTCAATTTTTTTATTCGAATCGTATGCTGATTTTTTTTATCAAACAACCAATTTTCTGTTTTATATCTTTCAAATAGTTCGGGTTTTATAGTCTCATAAATAAAATGATTGGTTCTTTTCTTATATATTGATTTTAATTCATTTGATTTTGCTAAGGATAATTCTTTACAAAATTCTGTCGTTGGCATTATTAACTCCCTTGAATATTAGTAAAATATATTCTGTAATTTGTCCTCTTTTTGCATTAATTCCACCGATTAAACTAGCTCTGTTAATTTCGATTATCCTATCTCCATTGTCGAATATATTTTTTATATCTTTGTGAAAAGCATTTGTTAATATATATTGAGCTTTTGTTTTTCTAATATCAAGAATTAATTCGCTTAGTCTATATTGGTCATGAATTGAAAATAATTTTTCATTATATTTTATAAAACCATTATTATTATGAGAAACTGTATATGGAGGATCTAAAAATACTAAATCTCCTTTTTTAACATTATTCTTAACCATTGAAAAATCTCCGACTAATAACTCGGCATTCTGCAATTTTTGTGATGATTGATATAGAATATTTTCATTTAAAAAGTCTTTTGTTCTAAATCCATATGGTACATTATATAAACCTTTTAAGTTTACTCGATATAAACCATTGAAGTATAATGAGCCGTGAAAACTGGACAGGATTAGCAAGGGAATAAGGTAGACCGCTCCTCCTTGCGGGACACGAAGCGGGAGGCGTAGAGTTGGGTATGAGAAAGCGGTACGACAAAGCATTCAAGGCCAAAGTAGCCCTGGAAGCCCTGAAGGGCGAGAAGACCTTACAGGAACTGGCAACCACCTACGCGGTCCATCCGAACATGATTGCGCTCTGGAAAAAGCAGGTTATGGAACATGCGTCGATGGTCTTTGAGAAAGAAGGGAAGGAGAAAGCTTCTGAAGAAGCCGAACGCCAAAAGGATGAACTGTACAAACAGATAGGCCAACTCCAGGTTGAAAACGACTACCTTAAAAAAAAATTCAAACAACTGTACGGGACCGAACCGAAATGGTAGAAGCCGATCATCCTGAGCTTTCAATAGCACAGCAATGTGCGATTCTTGGGATACAGAGGTCATCCTATTACTATCAGCCTAAGGAGGTAGCGGAAGATACAGATTTGGCTGTTTTAGAAGCTATTCTCGAGGTACTGAAAGAAAAACCGTTCTACGGGTACCGGAGGATGGCAAGAGAACTCGATTACTTAGGCGTTACACGAAAGCAGGTTCGAAGGATCATGAAGAAAGCGGGCTTACGGGCTATCTACCCAGGGCTACAGCTTTCAAAGCCAGCAAAGGGTTCAAAGAAGTATCCGTACCTGCTTAAGGGAATGCACATCTGGCTGCCGAACCAGGTGTGGGCGTCTGACATAACGTACCTTAAGCTTTCGGGTGGCTACGTGTACCTGGTTACGATCATTGACCTGTATTCCAGGAAAGTTCTCTCGTGGCGAGTGTCGAACACTATGGACGCTCAATTCTGTGTATCGGCACTTGAAGAGGCGATAGCCCATTATGGAGTACCGGGTGTTTTCAACACGGACCAGGGAGCCAGTTTACTTCTGACGCCTTTGTGTCGGTGTTGGAATCGCATGGTATACGGATCAGCATGGACGGCGTCAACAGGGCTTTGGACAACATCGTTGTGGAACGGTTCTGGCGATCTTTGAAGTACGAGGATATTTACCTCAAGGACTATCGGACGATGTCAGAATTGAAAGAAGGACTTGCTCGCTATATGAAGTTTTACAATAGCGAGCGATTTCACCAGTCGCTGGAGTATGAGACTCCGGACACGATGTATTGGAGCAGATTCCCTGTTAGGGAACTCAAAGAAATCGCATGAGGGGAGCAAAAGTCCACCTTATTTTTCATCTTTCTCTGTCTTGACAGAGGGGCTCATTATAAAGGATGTTTGATTTAAGAAAATAAATTGAGCTGAAATTTCAAAGGGATCAGAAAACTTAGTGTTTCTAATTTTATAATAAAATTCTTCTTCATTTTTAAATGATTTCAAGATAGAAATAATGTTTTTAGGATTTTCTTTTAAACATTTATAAGTTTGAATTAAATTAAAATTAATATCAGAAAGATATGATAATTTATCAGAAGCAATAGAAAAAATACAGCTCCACTTCCTAAAAACGGCTCATGATAATTCATAAAATTAAGCTGAGGAAATAGTTTCGGAATGTATTTTATTAGCCAAGACTTTCCACCAGCCCATCTTAAATATGGTTTACTATATGAAAGCATATTATGTTTGCCCATCAAGTATCAATAATTATAAAAATATAATCCTTAGAAAGAAGAAATATTGAATTATGTTCACAATAGCGCGAAGCGTCAATCTAACGTGCGCGTAACTTGTGAGGCGTAAGTGGCGCGATGCTTGCGGTTGAGCGGCAGCTTCACTTGTTTTTTTTGAACTCTTTTGTCGTTCGTTGGTCTTTATAATTTTACACACTGCAGAAAGAAAGCCAGAATCGTGACAGTAGCCGAACCAAGTCAACGCGGTTGTTAGGTTTCTTTTTATTCTATATTGCTATTTCTTCCAAGCTTATGAACACATCGCCGTTCATTACCATCTTGATAACATAGGGCATTTTGCCAATAAAATGCATAAAGTCTTTATACGTGAACTTTTCATCATAATAACTCATTATTGATGCAAGTGCGGTTCCATGTGTTCCAATAATTACTTTTCTATTCTCATTTTCTTTTATTACATTCCGTAATTCTTTTATATTTCTTTCTTGTACTTCTATAATTGATTCTCCACCGTCAATACTTTTACTGTGATCTTCCCACATTTTTTCTACAAATGTTGCTAAATCTCCTGTATTATCAATCCAATTCGATTTACTGATTCTTTCTTTAAAATCTTCTCTTATGATTATCGTGAGTCCTTTGACTTCAGCAATTGGTTTCACCGTTTGAATCGCTCGTGTATATGGGCTAGAATAAATCGTATCAATAGTATAGGCCCGAAAAAGCTTTACGAGCTTTTCAAGATCAGAAAACCCTTGTGGAGTTAATGGTCTCCTTTGTTCGTCGGTAACAAGAAAGTCTGATTCTGCATGTCTCACAAAATATAGTTCAGTCAGTTCGTATTCCTTTATCGCTTATTTTTTATAGGTAATGTCTTGAGATATTCTTCTGGTGTTTGGATCAAAAGATCTTTTTCTTTATAGTCTTTTACATTTCTCGTGAGAATTATTCCTATATCATTCTCCCGGGCAGTAAAATATTGTAGACCATCTTCAAAGTCGGAGAATTGAGAGTTCAGCGCAAGATCCACCATTTTTTCATCAATGGGAATTACACGAACTATCAACCGTAATTTCCGTAATAACTCCTTCGCTTTCTCAATGCCCAATACTTTTCGCAAGATATAAAACACATTTGCATAGACTAGGGATGTAGTCGCAAGATGCAGCGCTCCTTTATCCCCCAAGGTAAATACTTCAGCGGCAAATGCATAAAACGGTTCTCTTTTACATAAGAGATCGAGGATGACATCAGCATCAACAAAGAGGATGTTATTCATATTTTGCTTCTAGATAATCCGTATAGCTGAGGGTATTGAGGTCTTTTTCAGAGATAACACCACTTAATTCTTCAACCAAGGGAGAAAAGTGCGATTTCTGTTGAGTATCAGATGCGACTAAATTGGCGGAAATAATCTTCCACAAGCCTCGAGAGACTTCTGTTGTGATGGTGTGCATACTGTTTTGCGGATTGGATTACTGATTTATCGAGCTTAAGGGTAAGTTTCGTTTCCATAGGCATCTCCTAACACGTACTAATATAACTAAATTAATACGTATTGTAAAGTAAAGGAGACATATTTTTGAGCGCCGAAGGCGTCAACCTAACGTGCGCGTAACTTGCGACGCGCGCCCTGCGAAGCAGGTTGGCCGCGATGGTTGCTGGTTGAGCGGCAGATAAACTTTTCTAGTTGCTTTTTTCCCTTTTAGATACTGAAGCCTACAAGCATCGTGACAAAGCGCACGTCTGGTTCAAGCGCTTGTTAGCCAGCTAATATTTCTTTCATAATATTCTCTTTCCCCTCTGTATATTCTTCTCTTGTTTTCAGAGACGATGTTTTTTTGTATTCCGCATATTTATCACGCATGGTTTTATTTGATTGTAATCGTTTTACGACTTCTAAATGATTTGTATATGCACTGTCTGATATCATAAATGCATGAAGATGAAAGAAAACAAGCCCTTTGTTCCCTTTTATATAATAGTCTCTTCCCTTGATTCCATTTTCGCCTTTATAGTCATAACCAATAGTACTTAGTTTTTGCTTTAGTTTTTCTCTGCCATCTTCATCACTTATTCCTACTAAAATATCGATAATTGGTTTTGCTATTAATTCACTAACGGCAGTACTGCCAACATGGCTAATATTGAAAAGTCTGTCTTCATCCCTATTTATTTCATATTCTTCATACCTATACAGCATCTCCATATTTCATTATGAGTTGATAATGCAATTTTTCCACTTTCAAGACCATATTCATTCACAGGGATATAGAGTTCTGGACTATTATAGATATTTAAATACTGACTTAATTCTGGATCAATTGTGTCAAAACTATCTTTCGTAATCCATCTATATTTAACAGTAATTCCATTGTCTTTATCGTTACTATCTATCGTATACTCAAAGTCATTAGGTAAATTGCCATTATAGAGTAAAAGAAAATCACTTCTTTCCACATTCTTATAATTTGTTGGTTTGAAATAATTCAACATTCCGATTTTTCGTAAATAGGTTAGTTCTTCTCTTTTAATTCCTGTTTCTTCATATATTTCTCGATAAAGTCCATCAATTACCTTTTCACCTATTTTTACCCCACCGCCAGGTAATCTAGAATAGTGATAGGGTTGATGATTTAGAGAATATGTAAGCAATGAATAATGATCTTTTGATTTTCTAATAATATAAGCAATAGCCTTTGCTTCATAGACAATTTGAGTCACTTCTTGCTCCTATAGTCTGGCTAACGTGCGCGTGACTTGTGAGGCGTCAGTGGCGCGATTCTTGCAAGTCGCGCAAGCCGTTTAGGTTTTTTGTTTGAACTCTTTTGTCGTTCTATAATGAGCCGTGAAAACTGGACAGGATTAGCAAGGGAATAAGGTAGACCGCTCCTCCTTGCGGGACACGAAGCGGGAGGCGTAGAGTTGGGTATGAGAAAGCGGTACGACAAAGCATTCAAGGCCAAAGTAGCCCTGGAAGCCCTGAAGGGCGAGAAGACCTTACAGGAACTGGCAACCACCTACGCGGTCCATCCGAACATGATTGCGCTCTGGAAAAAGCAGGTTATGGAACATGCGTCGATGGTCTTTGAGAAAGAAGGGAAGGAGAAAGCTTCTGAAGAAGCCGAACGCCAAAAGGATGAACTGTACAAACAGATAGGCCAACTCCAGGTTGAAAACGACTACCTTAAAAAAAAATTCAAACAACTGTACGGGACCGAACCGAAATGGTAGAAGCCGATCATCCTGAGCTTTCAATAGCACAGCAATGTGCGATTCTTGGGATACAGAGGTCATCCTATTACTATCAGCCTAAGGAGGTAGCGGAAGATACAGATTTGGCTGTTTTAGAAGCTATTCTCGAGGTACTGAAAGAAAAACCGTTCTACGGGTACCGGAGGATGGCAAGAGAACTCGATTACTTAGGCGTTACACGAAAGCAGGTTCGAAGGATCATGAAGAAAGCGGGCTTACGGGCTATCTACCCAGGGCTACAGCTTTCAAAGCCAGCAAAGGGTTCAAAGAAGTATCCGTACCTGCTTAAGGAATGCACATCTGGCTGCCGAACCAGGTGTGGGCGTCTGACATAACGTACCTTAAGCTTTCGGGTGGCTACGTGTACCTGGTTACGATCATTGACCTGTATTCCAGGAAAGTTCTCTCGTGGCGAGTGTCGAACACTATGGACGCTCAATTCTGTGTATCGGCACTTGAAGAGGCGATAGCCCATTATGGAGTACCGGGTGTTTTCAACACGGACCAGGGGAGCCAGTTTACTTCTGACGCCTTTGTGTCGGTGTTGGAATCGCATGGTATACGGATCAGCATGGACGGCGTCAACAGGGCTTTGGACAACATCGTTGTGGAACGGTTCTGGCGATCTTTGAAGTACGAGGATATTTACCTCAAGGACTATCGGACGATGTCAGAATTGAAAGAAGGACTTGCTCGCTATATGAAGTTTTACAATAGCGAGCGATTTCACCAGTCGCTGGAGTATGAGACTCCGGACACGATGTATTGGAGCAGATTCCCTGTTAGGGAACTCAAAGAAATCGCATGAGGGGAGCAAAAGTCCACCTTATTTTTCATCTTTCTCTGTCTTGACAGAGGGGCTCATTATATTCGTTGGCCTTTATAATTTTACATACTGCAGAAAGAAAGCAAGAATCGTGACAGTAGCCGAACCAAGTCAACGCGATTGTTAGCTGTCTATTTTTTATTTGTGTTTATAATTATTCTATTATTTGCAATTTTCTTCTATTAAGTTCTTCAATTCTTTTATTAACTATATTAAGCTCATTCTCCTTACTTCGTAATATCGAAATATCATTATGATTAATGAATTCCTTTATATTATTAATTGCTTTTTTATAACTAATACTTTTACCTGTGAAAATATATAAGATTCCTGCGAATATAATCGGTATTAAGCTAATTATATATGTCCATGGTTCTACATTTTGCCAATCATTAATTACCTTAGCGAGTATAATATACAATAGTCCGATTATGATAAGCACAATAATGGGCATAAATACTATGCGTTCTTTTCTTTTGCATCTGGCTTTTATCGCAATAATATCTTCTTCAATCAGGCTCTTTGTTTCTGAATCCCGTACTAGTAAATCATCTAAATGCTCTCTTTCTTTTATTCTTGAAAAATCATCATATTGTGATCTTATATCAATAATTTTCTTTTCCATGGCCGCAATAGCTTCCCCTTTTTCTATTTGCTTTTCTTCTTCTAAGTAAACTAACAATTCATCATATTCTTTAATCCTTTCTCTTTCCTTTTCATCTTTAATTTTTCTTGATGTCACAGCCATTTCAAGTAGCATTTCGTTGAACTTATCCTTTTCATCAATATTCAAGAGTTCAACCAATTGTTTGGTATCAACTTCAGCAATATTCAGCGCAAGTTCAACACATGCTTCTTTATCCAATCCCAAATCAGAAAACTTTTCTATCTTTTCATCTATTCTTCTTAGCATTTCTTTGTCTGGTAGTTTTTGGTCCAGATGTAATGTCATCATCCGAGACACATTAGAAATAATTACATTTGAATCAAACATTGGATTTGATAACCATAAAACATTCAATAGTTCTTCTGCTCGTATTATGTATGGTAATTGGGTAGTTTGGGTAATTTTGTTTTCTAAAAATCCAGTGGTATCAGTAACAAAAAATGCATCAACTTCTGAAAAATTTCTTGCTTCTGGATTTCGAATGCTCTTAATATAATTCATTGCTGCGGCATCATGAGAAACCCCATCTATATTAAATGGTCGTTTGCTTAGTGTCTTATAAATTTCTGTTTTTTCTAGGCCTTGCATTAGCGATGCATTAATTTCTTCACTAATTATTTCGATTTCTTTACCTTTTAAAAACTCCTCAATTCTTTCAGCATATACTAATAATTCTTGCCGTTTAATTTTTCTTCTTGCACAGCCAGCCTCTATTGTATGCTTTTTTTGAGCACTAAATATATTGACCTTTTCAATTGTCTCTGCCTTTTTTTCTAGTAAATTGCGAGTTTCTTTTATTGTCTCAGGCAATACTTGAATTTTATAGCTAGCTTTTTTCGCTAATTTTATAATTGTATTTGTTGTTATTTGTGAGTCCTCAGAATGCAAATCCATAAGACTAACGATAAAATTTGTATCTAATAGTAATGTCTTTATTATTGGAGTATCACTTATTTCTACTGACTTAGCAATAGAAAAGCTGTAGAGTCTATGTTATACTAAAGCATGGAACAAGAAGATGGACGGAAGCTGTCGAAAGCAGCATTGGAAGATCGAAGAAAGATCATAATAAGGATGAAACAGCAAGGAAAATCAATGCAGGATGTCCAGGAAGCTGTGGGGATGAGCCACACGGCGGTCAGTAAAACCTGGAGCATTTTTCTTGCACACGGCCAGGCAGTGGCGATCAAGGGCAAGCCAAGGGGGCGACAATTCGGCGAAGAGCGACACCTGAGCCCTGAGCAAGAAAAAGAGATAAAGAAAAAGATTATTGACCGGAGACCCGAGCAGCTGAAACTTGATTTTGCCCTATGGACCCGTGAAGCGGTTCGAATGCTCATCCAGAATGAATACCAATTCACGATGCCGATACGCACTGTTGGAGAATACCTGAAACGATGGGGATTCACACCACAGAAGCCGGTGAAGTTTGCGTATGAACGTAAACCTGAAAAAGTAAAAGCATGGCTTGAGGAAGAATTCCCTGCGATCAAGGATCGAGCCAAGCAGGAGAATGCTGAAATCTACTGGGGCGACGAGACGGGCCTACGCGCTGGTGATGTGAGGTGCCGTGGCTATGCTCCCAAAGGCAAGACACCGGTGGTCCAGGCAACCGCAAAATACGAAAACCTGAGTATGGTCTCGGCGATCACGAATAAAGGGCATGTCCACTGGATGATCGTTGAGGGAGGAGTAAACATCGAAAAATTCATTGAGTTCCTCGATGCCTTGGTGAGGGATGCTCCACGAAAAGTATTCCTGGTTCTGGATAACCTGAAAGTGCATCATGCGACGATCGTCACGGACTGGGTTTCGGCACACAAAGAAAAAATCGAATTGTTTTTCCTTCCTGCATACAGTCCTGATTTGAATCCTGACGAACATTTGAATGCCGACCTGAAGCAAGGTGTAGGGTCGCGCACACCGGTCAGGACAAAAGCAAATCTGAAAGCATCAGCGACAAACCATATGAGGATGTTACTCCGAAGTCCTGAAAGGATAATCTCGTATTTCCGAAATCCAGCAATTCACTATGCTTCAAGCAGCTTTTAAATTGCCGGGTCAGTAATGTAAAATACGAAGATATAATAGATCCCATTAAAAGCTTTTCAAATATCGATCGATATTTTGATAATCCCAATATAAGATTAATAAAATCAACAACATTTTGATCCCAACCATCCGGTGAAAAACTTTGAGGATCATTAATATAAGATAATAGTTCTCTTTTGATTGTTCAAGAAAAGAATATAGATCTCTACATTCTCCCATGGTTTTTCCACAATGTTTCTCGTAAAGATTATTCAATTCTTCGATTTCTTTTTCACTTTTTCTAATATCGACTATTCCAGATTTTATTGTTTCATCTTCAATTGAAAATGCATAATCAGAAAACAAAGAAAATTTCTCTCCGTATTTTTGTTTCAATCTAGAGAGGATTAATTTTAGTGTAGGAAATGGGATATCAAGACCATATGTATCATTAAACTTATTTCGAAGATCATTAATATTTTCGGAAATTGCACCTTTTTTATAATAATGCGAAAATAGTGTTTCAACCATTTCTTCAAAAACTTCAATTAATGACGAAATGTTTGATTTCCTACTTCGTATTTCTGCAAGTAAACAATAAGAGACTTCACTACCCATTCTAAACCTCTATATAAATGAATTTATTACTTAGTGCGCAGCACCCAGCTAACGTGCGCGTAACTTGCGACGCGCGCCCTGCGAAGCAGGTTGGCGCGAGGCGTGCAAGTCACGCGACCGTTTCGGTTTCTTCTATGAACTCTTTTATTGTTTCGTTGCCCTTTCTTGTTTTTTATAAACTAAAACTCCCTGAAATTATCAGGTAGATTTCCCTGGTTGTATCAAGGGGAATTCCCTAGAAAAATCAGGGGCAGTTGAGAATCTGCCCTTGGTAATCCAGAATCCCTTCGTCGAAGGACCAACAACGACAAGGGAGGATCAAGAGAGGTGCTCACTATGCCCCACATACAAGGTATCAGGGAACTATACCGTGAAGGAAGGACCGTGGCCGAAATAGCCAGAACCTATTCCGTAGACCCCAAAACCGTACGCAAATATCTGAAGCGGGAAGACTTTTCACCAAAGCCACCCGAGAGAGCGGTAAAAGAATCCATCCTCGATCCCTACAAACCGCTCATCGATTCATGGCTTACCGAAGACCAGAGTCGGTGGTACAAGCAGCGGCACACCGCCCAAAGGATCCATGACAGGCTTAGCTCCGAGGCTCCCGGGTATGCCTGTTCGTACAACACCGTCCAGCGGTACGTGAAACGCATGCTCCAGGAGCAGCGTACCGTGCGGGCGAGCCTTGAACTGGTCTGGCACCCGGGAGAAGGCCAGGTCGACTTCGGCGAGGCGGACTTTCAGGAACGGGGGAATCTCGTTCGTAAGAAGTACCTGACCCTGTCGTTTCCTTACAGCAATAACAGTTTTACGCAGGTGTTCGGAGGGGAGACCGCCGAATGCGTCTGCCAAGGATTGAAGGATATCTTCAGCTACCTAGGCGGCGTTGCATCCATACTGGTCTTCGACAATGCGACCGGTATTGGCAGAAGGGTCGGCGAAGTCATCCATGAAGCGGAACTGTTTTCCCGAATGCGTGCGCACTATGGCTTCTCCGCACGATTCTGCAACCCGGAGTCAGGTCACGAGAAAGGCAACGTCGAGGCCAAGATAGGCTATACCCGCAGAAACCTGTTCGTGCCCGTGCCTGCGTTTGACGATATCGAAGACTACAACAGGACCCTGCTTACGGCGCATTCAGCCAAGGCCCAGGAAATTCACTACAAGAAGCTTCTGCCGATCAAGGAGCTCTTCGAAGAGGATAAAAGGGCATTGCTGCCGCTTCCCCGCTCAGCGTTCGATCCCGTGCGCTATGAGTACCTGAAGGCCGATGGCTACGGCAAAGTCAGGATCGATTCCCGGCACTTCTACTCGACAAGTCCCGTGTATGCCCATGCGGAGGTGCTTGTCGCCCTACGGGCGCATTCGATCGACATACTCGATGAACAAAAACGTCTGGTCGTGCGTCATACCCGCGTCTACGGAGAACGAAGGAGTGACTCTTGCGATTACCGCACCTCGCTCTCGGTCCTCATGAACAACCCCGGGGCGTGGAAGAACTCAGGAATCCGGGAACTGGTCCCCGACCTCCTAAAAGCGTTGATGGACCGGCAGGAACGAATCGAACTCCAGGCGACCCTGAAGACTATGCATACGCTCTCGGGCGAGTACGGGTTTGAAATCGCCGTAAAGGCGTTGGAGGAAGGCATACGGCGATCCAGGACCTCCTTCCACGACGCAGCGGTCCTTGCTGCGAGGATCGCAGGATACGGGTTGGATATGGCTCCCGAACGGGGCCAGGATCTTCACGTCTACGACGAGCTTCTGGAAGAGGCGCGCCTATGATCCACACACCCCAGGAACGCGAACGAACGAGGCTTGCCATTGCCTCGATGAGCCGCACGCTCATGCTCTCAAGCCGTGTGGTTGAATTGTGCGAGATCGAAGCTACCCCGCGACAGGAAGAATTCCTGCATAAGGTATTGTCGGAAGAGATCGACAGACGGGAACGCGGCAGGAAAGCCAGACTCTTGAATCGTGCGGGTTTTCCCGTGTTCAAGAGCTTCGAAGAATATGATTTCTCAGAAATCCGCTTCCCGCCAGCACTCAGCAAAGAAGAGCTCCTTCGTGCCGACTTCATTCCCGAGAAAAAGAATCTCGTGCTCTATGGCGGCGTCGGCACCGGGAAAACCCACATGGCAATCGCCCTCGGCATTGCCGCCTGTGAAAAGAGCCTTTCGGTACGCTTCTACACCGTCACCGAACTCGTACTCAAACTCACCGAAAGCTATAAGGCCGGCACGCTCGAACACCTTGTCCGGGACTTGAAGCAGCTGGATCTCCTGATTCTTGACGAGTGGGGGTATGTCCCCGTGGACCGGGAAGGCTCCCAGCTGCTGTTCAGGGTTATCGCCGACAGTTACGAGAGCAAGAGCCTGATCCTCACGACGAACCTTGAATTCTCGAAGTGGGGAGGAATCTTCACCGACGAGCAGATGGCCGCTGCCATGATCGACCGGTTGGTCCACCACGGCCATCTTTTACTCTTCGAAGCGAAAAGCTACCGGATGACGCATGCGCTTATGCGGCAGCCCAGTCCTGCAAAGGCCACGCCAAAGGCGACTGCCGAAGCCGTGGCCCTGGCCAGGGAAGGAGGTGCCTGACCGATACGCGAAAGCGATACAGCGATGATGAAACCAGGGAATTCCTGGTGATGACGATAGGGAAATCCTTATGATAATTCTGGGGAAATTCAGTTGACATTAAACAGTAATAAAAAAAGTGAATATGTGGCTGTTCCAATTCGGCCGCGATATAGCGATCCTTTAGAATTTGAAAACTATGAACAACAGCGCTTTAATTGGTACATGGAAAATTTAGCTCCTACAGTTCAGATTGATACAAATAAAATAATTGGGGGAGCAGTTCAAGGTGCAATTATTGGAGCTGCACTTGGCGCTATTAGTGGTAACCCAATATGGGGAGGCTGGGTGGATCACTTGTGGGAGGAGCAATTAGCGCGATGCTTCCAGAATCATTGTATGGTAATGGAGCAATAATAATAAAAAGAAAAGAGATTCGTGGCATAAATAGATAGATAACTTTAAGAAGCAGGGGTAAGCAACCCCCTGCTTCTTAATATTAAAAAAGGATTATATACCGCAAAGGCAATATTATTGCAATAAACAATAATAATAATGCCACTTTTAAGTAAATATCGCGGGTATTATTTCTTGAGAATAAAAATGAAAATAATATACTGGTTAAGCTGAATACAGAAAAGATTATAATATTTGTGGGCATGTTTAACTTTTTATATAAATATACAACAATATATATTATTATAGCTATAATATTTAAAAATAAGACAATAAATTGTTTCTTTAGCTTTTTCATATCAATCTCCAGCTTATATCAAATCTCTATAATAATAGCTTTATAGTATGATATATTCCCCTCAATTTCAACAAGACTGTAAATATAATTATGTGTAGTTTTAATCTCATAAGGATCATTCTTTACACTTTCTTTCAGATCTCGATGTAAAGGATGGTCGTTTACTTTTGTAAAATAGAATTGTTGATCATATCTTTATCAACCTAATTATATTGTGAAGAAATAGCCCAACTATGACAACAGCAATCTTAAATCAGGATGAGTATCAAGTATAATATCACAATCAACATCGATTATTTCTTCAATTTTTTTCTTATGATATTCATGAAAATGACTCCTATCAGTATGGCCGCTGGCCCTACATAACCAAGAGGAATGTCTGTTATTACACTGAAGAAATACCCGATGACACACCACAACACTGCTACAAGAATGCCATAGATCATATCTTTACCTCCATGTTGCCAGATAAGACATCATAATTGACATAATATTCTGCACGCGAATGGACACCGAACTTCCTATATATCTTCGATATGTATACCTTTACAGTATTCTGAAAGATATGCAATTCTGAACTAATGACTTTAATTGAATCTCCTTTACGGAGTAATTGATTGATATCTTCTTCCCGTTTTGTCAATACGATCTTTGTATGAATCGATTCTGTACGCCGTAATTCAAAAAGTTTCTCCTTTGACAACATAACTCCTCCATTTAGAATATGTTGTAACAGGCGACCAAACTTTGTTGCACTACTTGCTTGAGGGTTATAGACTGCCACCACTCTGCTATTGTAAACGATTTTTTCAGTTAGAGCATCAAGGTGGTCATGTATTAATACTATCCTATACATACTATCGGAATACTTTAACAATAATTTCTGTAAGATTATCTTGCTATCAATACTGGTAGCATCAATGACGATTAATACAAAGTTATTCATAATATTTCTGTTGTCATTGATTAGATAATCTAACATATTATGCAGGCAAATAGCAAATAACTTGTTATGAGAAATAATAATACTTTTCATAACACGGTATTAACCTGTATTAGGTTCCTCCCAATAAATATAAACATTTTGATTATTTAATTATTTTGCAACACTCCTAAAATATAAAAGTGGAGGACAAAAATGAAAAAGATATTTGCTTTTATTCTGATCGTTCTGTTAGTTGTGTCTGTCGTACCAGTTTTTGGTAGGCCAACACCAAGAGAAAAGGTTGATTTGGGCGTCGATGCGATTATTGGCATTGCTCTTGGTTTTGTTAAAGGTGTGCCCGTGGCAGCAGCTTTTACTGTTGTAAATTATGTAGTTTTTGTAACGACGGGGAAATCAATTGGAGGCTATGCAGTCGATGGTTTCGAAAGATCATCGGCAATAACCTATTCTGGTGATAATAGACCATCTCGTGGCTGGATGAGCTTAGGAATGCAGTAATAGTCTTTTTACAGGAGATAAGGGCGTCTTTAGTCTGCCTAACATTCGCTTTGAGTCAATTCAGCGACTTAAAGTGAGTGTTAGGCAAATTTTTTCTCTCTGCTTTCCCTTTTCATATCATTGCTCATATCTGCTTCCATAGTCATTTACAATTCTGTAATACAGGCAATAGTATTACCAATATTTCATATCCATCATTATTTAAAAAGTCTGCTTTAGACAAATTGCTTTTGATATAGGATATATGTCACCCAACGCACATAGTGTCAGTAGAAACTTTTGACCGCGATCCTGGGCGTGGTCGCCGAAACAGGCTCGCGCCTCAGAAGTTCGCATTTTGTTTTACTTGAGAATATTGTATGCCTCGATGTGGCGGGGAGTCAATCTTGTATTTCATGGATTGATAAAGAGACAGGATACACATTGGGCGGCTCCGGCGGCAGGAATCCGGGCAGCTGTCTACTATATATATTCTTGCATATTATTGTTGCTATATGAACAGGGAAACAGTATAATTATGACAAACAATGAATAGTATCGAATACGAGGAGGTGATGATATGTCTGCCGACGGGAAGCATCCAATGATGGATGACGCAAACAAACAGGCAACTATCAGGGGCACTTCGAATCGGGACTGGTGGCCCAATCAGCTGAACCTCAAGATTCTGCATCAGCACTCATCGCTGTCCAACCCCATGGGGAAGGACTTCAACTATGCCAAGGAGTTTAAAAGCCTCGATCTGGCGGCCGTGAAGAAGGATCTGCGTGCGCTGATGACCGAGTCGCAGGACTGGTGGCCGGCCGATTTCGGTCACTACGGGCCTTTGTTCATTCGTATGGCATGGCACAGTGCCGGGACGTACCGCACCGGCGACGGTCGTGGCGGTGCGGGTGCCGGACAGCAACGCTTTGCGCCCCTCAACAGCTGGCCCGACAACGTGAATCTGGACAAGGCGCGTCGGCTGCTTTGGCCGATCAAGCAAAAGTATGGGAAGAAGATTTCGTGGGCCGATCTCATGATTCTTGCGGGCAATGTCGCCCTGGAGTCGATGGGGTTCAAGACTATCGGATTCGCCGGCGGTCGTGTGGATGTTTGGGAACCGGAAGAAGATGTCTATTGGGGTTCCGAGAACAAGTGGCTGGATGACAAGCGCTACTCCGGTAACCGGAACCTCGAAAACCCTCTCGCCGCCGTCCAGATGGGCTTGATCTACGTCAATCCGGAAGGCCCGAATGGCAAGCCGGATCCGATTGCGGCGGCCAAGGATATCCGCGAAACATTTGCCCGTATGGCCATGAACGACGAAGAGACGGTTGCGCTCATCGCCGGCGGTCACACGTTCGGCAAAACCCATGGCGCCGGTCCCGCGTCCCATGTGGGGCCTGAGCCCGAAGCGGCGGGCCTCGAGGAACAGGGTCTCGGTTGGAAGAGCAGCTTCGGCACCGGCAAAGGCGGTGACACGATCGGCAGCGGCTTGGAGGTCACCTGGACTAACACGCCGACGAAGTGGAGCAATAACTTTTTCAGAATTCTGTTCGGCTACGAATGGGAACTCACGAAGAGTCCGGCTGGCGCGCATCAGTGGACGCCAAAGGGTGGCGCCGGCGCCGGCACGATTCCGGATGCCCATGACCCGTCCAGGCGTCATGCGCCGACCATGCTGACCACTGACCTTTCCCTGAGGTTCGATCCTGTCTACGAAAAGATTTCGAGGCGCTTCTATGAGCACCCGGACCAGCTCGCAGACGCTTTCGCCCGTGCGTGGTTCAAGCTGACGCACCGCGACATGGGGCCGCGTACCCGCTATCTCGGCCCGGAAGTTCCGGCCGAAGAGTTCATCTGGCAGGACCCCATCCCTGCAGTCGATCACACGTTGATCGATGAGCGGGATATTGTTTCCCTCAAGGGCAAGGTCCTGGCTTCGGGGCTGTCCGTATCCCAACTGGTGTCGACCGCCTGGGCTTCGGCGTCCACCTTCCGTGGCTCCGACAAGCGCGGTGGTGCGAACGGCGCACGAATACGGCTTGCGCCGCAGAAGGATTGGGAAGTCAACCAGCCGGCTGAACTGGCGAAGGTGCTGGATATTCTCCAGGGGATCCAAAGCGAGTTCAACAGAACGGCTTCCGGAGGCAGGAAGGTCTCGCTGGCCGACTTGATCGTTCTGGCCGGTTGTGCGGGCGTCGAGCAGGCCGCCAGGAATGCCGGCTACGAAGTGACAGTTCCTTTCACGCCGGGACGCATGGATGCCCTACAGGAGCAGACGGATGTGGTCTCCTTCGCCGTGCTCGAACCGATCGCGGATGGCTTCCGCAACTACCAGAAGACCCGTTTTGCCGTGTCCGCCGAGGAATTGCTGGTTGACAAAGCGCAGCTGCTGACGCTGACCGCACCGGAGATGACGGTGCTGGTAGGCGGCATGCGCGTGCTGAACACCAACTTTGGACACACCCGGCACGGAGTCTTTACCAAGAGGCCGGAAACGCTTACCAACGACTTCTTCGTGAACCTGCTCGACATGGGCACGGAGTGGCGGGCGCTGTCGGACGCCAAGGACTTGTTCGAAGGGCGCGACCGCAAAACAGGCGAGGTCAAGTGGACCGGCACCCGGGTCGATCTCATCTTCGGCTCGAACTCTCAGCTCCGGGCTCTGGCCGAGGTCTACGGAAGCGCGGATTCGCAGGAGAAGTTTGTTCAGGATTTCGTGGCGGCCTGGACCAAGGTGATGAACCTCGATCGCTTCGATCTCTCTTTAGAAGCTTGAGGCGTTTCAGGTCGTTCGCGAGGTCGTCTTTCACATGTTAGGGGGCCTCAACGGGCCCCCAATCCTATTATATGGAATACTTTACTCAGCCCGGGCAGGACTCCCTGCGGGGGTCCTGTCTTTATCGAATGGCGAGTCGCAAAAAAATCGAAAAGAACGTTGACATATCGGAAGTCCGGGTTTACCATGGATGGGTAAATTATATGATGCATCATATATCATATAATTTACAATAAAAGCATAGGAGGCATTTATGTCTAGATTCGCGCGGAAGGCTATGCTTGGGCTGGTGGTTCTGGCCCTCTTTAGTTCTCCGGTATGGGCTCAGGGGAAAATTGACCCTTCAAAGCCCATCAAGATCGTTCTGAGTGCTCCGTTTACGGGTAGCGGCTCCATTCTCGGCGACTATATCAAGGAAGGTGCGCAGCTCGCTGTCGATGAGATCAATGCCAGCGGCGGTGTCGGCGGGGCGAAGTTTCAGCTCATCGTGTACGATGATCAGGCCAACGCAAGCACTGCGGCGACAGTGGTCCGCCGCGGTCTGTACGACGACAATGCCGTGGCGATCTTCGGGCCAAACATGAGCGCCGCGGTGATTGGAGTTCACACGCTTGCCCAGCAAGCCCGCAAGCCGATGCTTGTCGGCGCAACGTCGGTCTCGTTCCGCTATGACAAGGTCAAGAACGACTACCTCTTCCGTCTCAGGGCGGACGACGGCATTAAGGTCATGCAGCAGGTGAGATACATCGCCGAGGTCCTGAAGGCCAAGAAACCCGGCATCATCTGCGGCTCGACTGACTACTGCACTTCCGCCCTCGACGTCGCCAAGGCTGGTTTTGAGAAATACGGCATAAAAATCGCGGCTGTCGAAATGATGAAGGAAGGCGACAAGGACGTGACTGCTCAGATGACCAAGCTCAAAAATGCCGGCATCGATTGTCTCGTCGGTTTGACCCACGAGCCCGAGGCAGCCGTCGTGATGAAACAGGTGGCCCAGATGAAGCTGACGGTGCCCGTAGTCGGATTCTCCGCCTGGGGTGTCCCCGCTTTTACCGACCTCGCCGGCGATGCGGCGATCGGCGTAATCTCCGTCCAGGGCTTCAACCCTGCCGACACGGACCCGGTAGTCAAGAAATTTGTCGACGCCTACACGGCGAAATGGGGCAGGGAGCCGAGCGATCCGGCGCAGTGCTATTACGATGGCGTGTATCTTCTCAAGAAAGCCATCGAGATGGCGGGGAGCACGGACTCTGTGAAGATCGATGAGGCTCTGAAGAAAGTCGAGTACAGCGGTGTCCAGGGGCCGATGAAGTGCGATGCGCTCCACAACTACACCGACATCTGTTATATCTCGCAGTTCGACGGCAAGGGCTGGAAGATCATTTCCAAGCTTCAATAGTTTCTGGAGGGCAGAACCCCCGGGAGGTGGACGACGGGTCGATCTTCTCTTTCAGAGGTCGACCCGCTCCCTCTCTCCGCTCTGAGAGGAAATGGCTATGGTTCTTAATGATTTGCTTCAGAATATCATAGGTGGCGTGACTATTGGATCGACCTATGGCCTTATCGGTCTCGGCGTGGTCTTCCTCTGGCAGAGCATCAACAGGATAAATTTTGCCAATATAAGCTCGGCAATGCTCACGTCGTATCTGTTCTATACTTTCTATACACAGCTTCACCTCGGTTTTTTCCTGTCGTTTCTCGCCTCGCTCGTGATCATCGCTGTGTATGGACTCGTTCTGCGTTATGTCGTGTTTGAACCGATCAACCGCCACGGCGGGGAAAAGCTGGAGTTCGTCGTGGCGACGCTGATGGTGTGCATTCTCTGGCTGTCCGTCATCAAGGCCATCTACGGCGGGCTTCCCAAGCCCTTTCCCCCGGTGTTCGGCGAGGCCACGAGCTTTGTCCAGATCGGAGCGCTGAGCGTCCCCTCGGTCTATTTCTGGATTTTCTTTGTGGTGCTGGTTCTGATCATCGCGCTTTTCTTCTTCCTCAGAAAGACGATGATAGGAAAGATGCTCCGGGCGACGGCACAGAACAAAGAAGCTGCGTCGCTCATGGGAATCAATGTCAACCTGACGACGTCCCTCGCCTTTATGCTGTCGACGACGATNCGTGGTATAGCAGGCATGCTGCTTGCACCGGTCTATTTTGTTTCTCTCGAGTTGGGCGGCGGGCCCATCGGTGTCAAGGGATTCGCCTCTGCGGTGATGGGCGGCCTCATCGATCCCTTCGGGGCGATCCTGGGCGGGATAACAATAGGCCTGATCGAGAATTTCTCTGCGCTCTTCATATCGTCGGCCTATAAGGACATCATTTCTTTTGTGATTCTCGTCGTCGTGCTGCTCTGGAAGCCGCGAGGGATATTCAACTGGACGACCAAGGGAGACTGACCATGCGGCGGAAGCTGAAACGAATCCTTNTATTCTGCATTTTTTGTGGTGCTTGTCGCTTTACCTCTGTTCAGCAAGAGCGATTATGATTTGTTCGTTACGAACAAGGCGCTTTTGAACATTATACTCGCGTCCGGTCTGGTGTTTCTTACCGGCTTTGCGGGCCAGATATCTCTTGGACAGGCCGGTTTCTCCGCCATAGGGGCTTACACTTCCGCCCTGATAACCGTGAAGCTCGGCCTGCCCACCGTGGTCGGGATTGTCGGCGGCGTGGCCCTCAGCGTGCTGGTGGGGCTCCTGGTGGCCATACCCTCATTCAAGCTGAAAGCCTTTTTCCTCTCGCTTGTCACGATAGCCTTCGGCCAGATAGTCAATCTGCTGCTCGTCAATCTCAATACGGTGACGGGTGGTTCACAGGGCCTGTTCAATATCCCCTTCTTCAAGATGGGCGATGCCCCTTTCACCAACACTGCCTACTATTATGTGTTTTTGGTGTTTGTCTTCCTGGTCATCGGGCTGATGTACCGGATAAAGTACTCTTTTATCGGCCGGCGGATGTTCGCGGTCAATGATGACGAGATCGCCGCCGAAGCCTGCGGTGTGAGTTCGCGGAGGACCAAGACCTTCGCTTTTGGACTCTCGGCCGGTCTGGCGGGGCTTTCGGGCGCTCTGTATGCCCATATGTTGGGCTTTTTGACACCGGACCCCTTCACCTTCTTCGATTCGGGCAACTTTGTGGCCATGGCGGTCGTCGGAGGTCTGCGCCACCTGAGTGGCGGCGTTGTCGGCGGATTCGCCCTCACATGGCTTCCCGAGCTGCTTCGCCTCAACATCAGGGGCTTCGAGAATTATTACCTCATAATAAATGCGGTGATCGTCCTCGTGATAATCGTCTTCCTGCCGAACGGCCTGGGGGCGAGCCTCTTCAATGGGCTCTCCCGCCTGTGGGGAGAAAAGCCGGGTGCCATGACGCTGCATAACTCCAGGGATAACTCCAAGGCCCCCAAGGGTCCGGAGGGAGAAAGAGCATGACGACCAATATCCTCGAANACAAAGGCGCTTACGAAGCGATTCGGCGGCATTGTCGCCAACAACGGTATCGATCTTGCGATCGCGGAAGGGAAGACCACGGGGCTCATCGGCCCCAATGGCTCCGGTAAAACCACCTTCATAAACCAGGTGTCGGGAATATTTCCTCCGACCTCGGGGAGCATCGTTTTCAAGGGCCAGGAGATTTCCAAACTGCCGGCCTGTAAAATTGCCTCCCTGGGCATTGCGAGGACTTTCCAGCGGATACAGCTCTTCAGTCACCTCAATGTAGTGGAAAACGTCCTCGTGTCGAGAAGTAAGTTCATGAGCGTTTCGGCGCTCGGAGTCGCGCTGCAGACCCCAAGCTGAAGCGCGAAGAGCAGGCGCAGTTCNGACAAAGCCATGGAGCTGCTCACCCTCTTCGGTCTGGAGAAGGATGCGTGGCAGTTGCCTTCCAGTCTCCCCTACGGAAAGAGGCGCGCCCTGGAGATAGCGCGGGCGCTCGCCCTGGAACCCTCTCTCCTGTTGCTGGACGAGCCGGCGGCCGGCATGACCAAGGATGAGTTCGTGGAGATTCTGCGGATCATGGACATTCTGAAAGAGCAAAAAATCACCACACTCCTTGTGGAACATACGATGGAGTTCATCCGCAAGGCCGTGGATTGGGTGTATGTCTTGAATTTCGGTGAAGTGATCGCACAGGGGCCCTTTGAGGAAATCGAGAAGAACAGGGCAGTCATCACCGCTTACTTGGGAGACGAAGAATGAGCGAAACGAGGGAAGACCTGCTGCAGATCAGAAACCTCACCGTCGCGTACAACGGGATAGTGGCCCTCAGGTCGATCTNNCTATGAGCGTCGGCAGGGGGAGGTCGTGTCCGTCCTGGGACCCAACGGCGCAGGAAAAACGACACTGCTGCGCACCATCTCGGGCCTCGTGAGGCCGGAAGCGGGCGCGAGCATCCGCTTTCAGGGTAAGGAGATCGTCGGCTGTACCCCGTATCGGATCGCGAAAGGGGGCATAGCCCATGTGCCGGAGGGGCGACAGGTTTTCCCCGCGATGTCGGTGAACGAGAACCTCGAGGTGGCATCCGTGAGGATTCCCCGGAGCCGCCGCAGAGAGCGTATCGACTCCGTGTACGATCTGTTTTCGGAACTGGTGAGCAGGAAAGACCAGCAGGCAGGCTCGCTTTCGGGGGGAGAGCAGCAGATGCTCGCCATAGGCCGAGCCATCGTTTCCGAGTGCGAGCTCGTTCTCATCGACGAGCCTTCCATGGGCTTGGCCCCGATCGTGGTACAGAGAATCTTCAAGACCCTGAAGGATATCGTCAGGGATACGGCCCTCACCCTCCTTCTGGTCGAACAGAACGCAAAGCTTTCTCTTCCTCTGAGTGACCGCATCTATGTCCTCTCACAGGGAGCGATCGCCATGGAGGGCCCGGTTTCGGAGATTCACGGCAACCAGATGATTCAGGATATGTATTTTGCCAAGGGTTGACAGACGGCCGGCAGAGCCGGGGAATCGACTGTTGGCCCTTGTGTTTTTCTCAATGTTCTATCATGAGGAGCGGTTGAGAGACACCGCTGAAACTGGAGGTTTTTGATCATGGCTCACACATTAGAAGAGCTTGCCGGTATGCCAATGAAGGGAACTCCCTATTTTGACGATGCGCGCTGGGTGTCACCCTTAAACTTCATGGATGAGGCTCTGTTTAAGCGATTGCCCGCGAGGGTCAGCATTCATGACGTGACACTCAGGGACGGTGAGCAAACCTGTGGTCTCGTGTGGCGGGAGGACGACCGCGTGAGGATAGGTGAGGCCCTGAACGAGCTGGGCGTGGACAGAATCGAGGTGGGCATGCCGATTATATCGGAAGAGAATCGCCTGGCGATCAAGCGGCTCAAGAAGATGCACCTCAAGAGCGAGATAGTCGCATTCTGCAGGGCCATCCCCAAGGACCTGGACGCCGCGATCGACGTCGGGGTGGATCGCATCATCGTCGAGCACGCCGTCAATCCTTATCTCAACACCTATGTGTACCACAGCAGCAGGGAAGAAGTCGTCGAAAAGGTGACGAACTGCATCAACTATGCCAGAAAAAACGGGGTGAAAGTCAGTTTTATGGGCTGGGATGCCACGCGCTCTTCCCTCGATTACGTGCTCGATACCTTCTCACAGATAGCCCGCAACGCCAACCCGGAAACGGTGGCCTTTGTGGACAGCTTCGGCGTGGGCACACCTCAGGCGATCCAGTTCGCCTTCGAGGAACTCAGAAAGGTCGTTCCCGAAAATATCGGCCTGGAATTTCATGTGCACAACGAATTCGGCATGGCCATGGGCTCGGTGATGGCGGCCATAGCGGGAGGAGCCCGCATTATCCATTCATCCATGAACGGCCTGGGGGAAAGAACAGGCAATGTGGCCACGGAGCAGGTCGCCGCAGCCCTTAAAATTCTTCTCAATATCGACACGGGTGTCGATATTTCCAAGCTTTGGGGTGTTTCCGGGCTGGTGCGGGACATAGCCAAACTGTTGCCGGCCTACAACGCGCCCGTCGTCGGAGACAGGCTTTTCTGGGTTGAGTCGGGCGTTGTCGTCGACGCGTTGGACAAGCTGAACAGTGCAGGAATAAATTCAGCCATGACTCCCTATATGCCTCAGCTGGTGGGACGCCCGGGCCCGGAGATCAAATACGGCGCTTTCAGCGGTAACGCCAGCCTGAAGTACTACCTCAGGCAGCATGGACTATCGGCGACGGAGGGGCAGCTCGAGGAGATCCTCGAAAAGGTGCACGCCGAGGGACGGATCCGTAAGGTCGTGCTCGAAGAAGCCCTCATCGCCCAAATCGTCGAGAGCGTCCTCGGCAAGGCATGAACCCGATGCTGATACTGGTGGTGAACCCTGGGTCGACATCGACCAGGGTCGCCCTGTACGAAGAGGGGCGATGCAGGAACAATACTAGGCTTGAGCACAGTCAGGCCGCCCTCGATATGCCGCTGTTTCCGGATCAGTATAGACTCCGGCGCGACAGTGTGCTCGATTATCTGAGGGGTCAGGGCCTTGCCCCCGCGGCCCTCGACGCCGTTGCGGCCCGCGGGGGGAGGCTGAAGCCCATCCCCTCCGGTGTCTACCGCGTCAATGAGGCTATGGTCAGGCACGCCAGGGAGGGACTCCAGGGACAGCACCCCTCCAATATCGCCGTCGTTCTGGCGGCTGAGATGGAACGGGAGTACGGTGTGCCCGGCTTTACCGTCGACCCCATAAGTGTGGACGAGATGGACGCCGTGGCCAAGATTACGGGGCTGGCTGGGCTCGAACGCTCTTCGCTCTCGCACGCATTGTCCATGAAAGCGGTGGCAAAGAGGGCGTCGAAAGAGCTCGGAATCGCGTACGAAGACGCGCGGCTCATTGTCGTGCACCTCGGCGGAGGCGGCTCTGTCAGCGCCCATAGGGGAGGGCGCATGGTGGACCTGTACAACAGCGACCAGGAGGGCCCTTTTGCCGTGGAACGGGCAGGGGGACTCCCCAGCCTGAAACTTCTGGACTATTTGGAGCAGCGGGGGCTCTCCTTCGGGGAAGGGGTGAGGCTGCTCAGCCACGAAGGCGGGCTCTTCTCGCACTTCGGGCTCAGGGATATCACGGAGATGACCGCGATGTCCCAGGATTCTCCCCAGAAGCGTGCGGTGCTCGACGCCTATGTGTATCAGATCGCGAAGGGTGTCTCCAGTTTTCTTCCTTTATTTTCAGGAGCCGTGGATGCCGTCGTCTTCACCGGCGGCGCTGTGCACAGCGCCGCCATTAGAAAGGCGCTGGAGGAAAAACTTTCGTTTGTGGGGCGATTGCTGTGGTACCCCGGAGAGTTCGAGATGGATGCGCTGGCAGAGGGGGTTCGGTCGGCTCTCCTGGGGCGGGAGATCATACGGGAATACTGAAGGGCGCGAAGGGAGAGGCCCGGCGGCCCCGCAGGGGGGCGCTCTCGTCAAAGCAAGGGAATGGGTGCGCAATGCAAGAGAATTTTGGAGCATTTGAACGCTGTGTCCGTAAGGCGGAAGCGCTGAAAAAGAAGATGCGGGTTGCCCTGGTCTGTCCGGACGAGGGGGTGGCTCGTGTGGCGCTCCGCGCGAAGGCCAGGGGGCTGGCGGAACCTGTCGCCTTCGGCATGGAGCCTATAGAAAGGATGCAGACACAACTCGCTGGAAGCCCCCAGGAGGCGGCGGAAAACGCTCTGGAGCTGTGTGTGAAAGGAGGCGCCGATACGGTCATGAAAGGTCTTCTGAATACGAATACCTTTCTGAAGACTGTCGTGAGATCATCCTTCCGGACCTCGTACCTCACCCACTGCTCTATCCTCGACATAGAAGGGTTCGGGCATCCGATCGTGGTCTCCGACGGCACGGTGACCCCCTTCCCCGATCTGTCGCAAAAGATCGAGATAACCAAAAATGCCGTACGGTGCGCCCGGCTTCTAGAGAGAGCCCCCGTCAAAGTCGCGGTCCTGAGCGCCAACGAGCTCGTCCTNCCCGGCATCCCCTCCGGCAGCGATGCCCGGGAACTGTCGAGAATGGCCGGGGAGGGGCANATACCGGAAGCGGTGGTCGACGGCCCCATAGCCCTCGATTCCGCCCTCTCGAAGGAAGCCTGCGAGAAGAAAGGCCTCCGGTTCGCCTTCACGCCCCCTGCGGACGTACTCATATGTCCCGACCTCGAGAGCGCGGCCATGCTGATCAAGGCGGCCGTATATCTGGCGAAGGCGCGCGTGGCCGGCCTTCTCTGGGGCGCGAGGCGCCCCATCGTGCTCACCTCGCGCGCCGACTCGGAAGAATCCAAGTATGTCTCGCTCTGTCTCTGCAAACTGGCGATGGAGGAAGAGTGAAGACCTCATATATGTGGATCGACCCCCGACTGCCGAACGATCACCGCATCACCGGCCTTTCGATGCCGCTCGCCAGTGCTCTCGAGGCGATGGCCTCTCTGGGATTTGACGGCGTCGAGCTGATGATAGGAGACCCCGAAGCTTTCGATGCCGACGCCTTTGCCTCTGCGGTAAAGGGTTCGGGACTGGAGGTGAGCCAAATCTGCACGGGGGAGCTCAGCGGCTCATATGGTCTGGCGCTGAATCATCCCGACCTTGCCAGGAGAAAAGCCGCAGTGCGCGCGGCCGAAAAGTGCATAAGGCTGGCGGGACGATGGCGCTGCTCCGTCGGCATCGGGCGTTTCCGGGGCAAGATATGGGATGCAGAACCCCGTGCCTCGGTGGAACGTATGACGGATTCGATGAGGTTCCTGGATCGGATCGCCGGCGACGAAGGTGTCAAAGTCCTCCTGGAACCCCTGCGGCCCGATATCTGCGATACCCTGAATTCGGTCTCTGCGACGACGGCCTTCATAGACGCCGCGGGTCTCGAGTCTTTCGGCTGGCTTCTGGATACGGACCATGTGGAACTCGGCGAGGCGTCAGGGCTGCGGGGAGAGACTGAGAGTCCCGATTTTGTCCATCTGGCGGACTCCATGCATGCGCCTCTGGGGCGTGGAAAGATAGATTTCCGTGCCTATCTCTCACTGATTGCCAGCATGGAATATCAGGGGTATTGTAGTATTGAAGTCTTTTCCGATGAAACAGTGAATGAGAGGCAGTTCCTGTCCGAGATGGCAGGGGTGCTTTCGAAGTTTTTCCGCGAAGCAGAAATAAAAGGTAAAATAAGAAAGGCGGTACACTATGCAAGTTGAGCCTATAAAAGTGCAGAGCCTTGAAGACAGCGTGTATCTCAGCATCAAGGACATGATCGTGAGCCTCAAACTCCAGCCGGGACAGGCGCTCAACATCAATGAGATGGCCTCGCTTCTGCAGGTGAGCATAACCCCGGTGAGGGCGGCTCTCCAGCTCCTGGAGAGGGAGCATTTGGTCTGGCGTGTGCACAACAAGGGCTTCTATGTCGCCTCGCTCACGAAGACCGATGTGGAGAACCTCTACGAGATGAGGCGTTCGCTGGAGATCCTGGCGCTCCAGCGGGCGATTGAAAATATCGACCGGCAGAAACTCTCCGAGCTCATCGAGAATATGAAGGAACTTCTGGCCCAACACAGAAGGGGGCAGAAGAAGATTCTTCCCTACGAGCTGGACTACACGCTTCACGATCTGATCATCTCGTCCTGTGAAAATCCGTATCTTCAGAACACGTACTGGGGGCTCCTGTCGAACATCCAGCGATACCGGAACCTCATACGGCAGGTGTCGCTGCCCGATGACGACGAGTGGATCGAGTCGGAGCTGGAGGAACACCTCCAGATGGGCGAGTATATCCTCCAGAAAGATCTGCAGAAAGTGACGGACATGCTGTACCGGCACATTACCCATCTCATTCAGGTCGTGGAAGTGCGGCTGGCGCACGTCGGCCTCTTTGCCGAGAAAACGAAGGAGTGAGTGAATGAAGCGGGGAATCATAATGAACAAAGCGGACAATGTCGCGACGGTGCTCGACGATGTCCCCGTCCGCGAGACCGTGGCGAGCAGGGGTCTGGCCGTGCCGGTGGAGACCGTCGCGCGCGAGGCGATTCCCCGCGGACACAAGATTGCCCTTGCCGATATCCCTGCAGGCGCAGACATTCTGAAATATGGCTTTCCAATCGGATACGCCCTCACCGACATTCCGAAGGGCGCCCATGTTCACGTCCACAATGTCGGAAGCAAGAGAACCGAAGAGTAGGGGGGTGCTGAGGATGAAAAAGCTCTATGGATATCGGCGGCCAGACGGTTCGGTGGGGTTCCGGAATTGGGTCCTGGTCATGCCCGCCGTCGCCTGCGTCAACCACACGGCCGAACTGATAGCCCGCGACAGCCCCGGCGTCGTGTCCCTGCACCACGAGGTCGGATGCGCCCAGATCGGGGCCGATTACCGCCAGTCGCTCATGACGCTGCTCAACACGGGACTGCATCCCAATGTCGGCGCGGTGCTGCTTGTCGGACTGGGCTGCGAACGTGTGGACCCGCATACCCTTGCGGGCGAAATCGCCTCCTCGGGGAAAAGAGTGGAGTGCATCGTGATGCAGGAACTGGGGGGCACGGCTCCCACGGTGGCGGCGGGCAAGAAAATCATTGCCGAGATGGTGGAGCAGCTCGCCACGGCGAGTCGTGAAGAGGTGCCTCCTTCGAGCGTCGTCCTCGGCGTCGAGTGCGGCGGCAGCGACTTCTCCTCCAGTCTCTCCTCGAACCCCGTCGTGGGCTACGTCGCCGACGCGATATGCGCTGCGGGCGGGCGCGCCGTCCTGTCCGAGACGACCGAAGTGATCGGTACCGAGAAAATACTTACCGCCCGCTGCGCCAGCCCGGAAATAGCCTCAAAGCTCGTGGAGCGCATACGGCGGATGGTCGAGTACAGCAGGAGTGAGGACAGAGACGAGATCGACGGCGTCGCGGTCCCCAACAATATATCTCCGGGCAATGTCCGGGGCGGCCTCACCACCATCGAGGAGAAATCCCTGGGTGCGATATCCAAGGGAGGCTACACTTCCCCCATCGTAGGTGTCGTGGAATACGCCGAACGCGTGGGGCGGGACTCCGGGCTCTGGTTCATGGATTCGCCCGGCTACGACCCCGAATGCACCACCGGCCTCATGGCCTGCGGCTGTAACCTCGTGCTGTTCACGACGGGTCTGGGGACCCCGCTGGGGAATCCCGTCACACCGATCATCAAGGTGACCGGCAACCGTCTCACCGCGGAGAGAATGCGGGGCGACATCGATATCGATGTGTCCGCCGTACTCGAAGATGGGGCTTCTCTCGAAAGCGAGGCGGCCGCAATGCTCGACGCGCTGATCGATGTGGCGAACGGCAAACAGACGCGCTCCGAAGAACTCGGATACCACGATATCGGCATCACCCGGATAGGCCCCAGACTTTAGCCGCCCGGAGAGAAAGGGCTCTCACTATCGCTTGATTTCTGGAGGAACCATGGAAGATATGCATATCAGCCTCGAAGAGCTTATCGATGTGTCCGCCGCCGTGCTCGAGAAGCACGGTTTTTCCCGCTCCGAGAGCGAGACGGCCGCCCGCGTGCTCGCCGAGGCCGATGCCCGGGGCATCCGCTCTCATGGCGTCGTGCGCCTCAAGCGCTATCTCGCGGAGAAGGATCAGGGCTTTATTGAGGCCGACGCCGAGCCGGAGATTGTGCACGAAACCCCCGTATCCCTGGTTGTGGACGGAAAGAGGGCCCTCGGCCAGAAGGTGTCCATCTTCGCCATGGACCGCTGCATCGAAAAGGCGGAGAAAAGTTATTTCTGCTTCGCCACCGTGCGGAACTCGAATCACTTCGGCATCTCGGGCTATTACTCCGAGATGGCGCAGAAACGGGGCATGATCGGGATCGCCATGACCAACACATATCCCCTCGTAGTGCCGACTTTCGGCCGATCTCCCATGCTNGGGACCAACCCCATCGCGCTCTGCATTCCCGCCGTACGGGCACCCTTCCATCTCGACATGGCGACGAGTGTCGTGCCGCGGGGAAAAATCGAGGTATACCAGCGCGCGGAGCGGCCCCTCCCGGAAGGATGGGCGGTGGACGAGTCCGGACAGCCGACCACCGAAGCTCCCCGGGTGATAGCCAACTTCAACGCCCATGCGGACGGCGGCCTATTGCCCCTGGGCGGAAACGGGGAAAAGTTCGGCGGCCACAAAGGCTTCGGCCTCGCCATGCTCGTGGATCTTCTTTCGGCGGGGCTTTCGCTCGGGCAGGGGAGCAGAGAGACCTATACGGGCAGGGGCGGCGGCGTCTGTCACTTCTTCGGAGCCATGAAACTGGAAGCCTTCGGTGACCCCGACGACATTCGCGGACATGTGCAGGAGATTGTCGACGGCATCTGTGCCAGCGCCAAAACCGAGGGCGAAGACAAGATATACTTCCATGGGGAGAAAGAAATGGCGGCCAGAGAAGTTTCGCTGCGCGACGGCATTGCGATACCTGCGGCGCTTCTCGCGGAACTGCGGCGGCTCGCCACGTGAGGGGAAAGAGGCCGAAAACCATGAATATGAGTGAGCCCCTTACTCCAAAGCCCGTACCCGCTTCGGTGCGGATGAATATCCGCGACGCGGTCCCCTTTCGTCTGCCTCCAGGGGTCGATCTTTACATCGCCGAGAGTCAACCCGCCGCCCTGCCAAAGCAGGGAGAGGCCCTGCGGCGCGCAGTGGAGGACGCCATCGACGAGACATGCGGAGCAAGACTTTCGGAGGTGATCGACCGCAAAAAGCAGGTTGTGCTGGTTGTCGATGACCACACACGGGGCACTCCGAGCGCCATGGCCCTGGAAGTGCTCTACGAGCGCCTCCGCGACCTCGGCCTCGACGACGATCAGATGCTGATCCTCTCTTCGGCGGGAACACACCGCCGCATGAGCGACGAAGAAATCAGGGCGAAGACCGGCAGCATTGGGGAACGGCTCGAAGTGGTACAGCACGACTGCAGGGATATGGACGGACTGTACCTCGCGGGGAAAGTCGAAGGTATCCCCGTATGGTTGAACCGGTGCCTCAAAGGCGCGGGAGCAGTGATCGGCATAGGGAGCCTCGTTGCCCACAAGTTCTCCGGCTGGTCCGGAGGAGCGAAGATCATCTGCCCCGGCGTGGCCGGCTACGAGACCATCTATCGCTGTCACTACAAATCCATTGTTGAAGAGCGTATTTTCCCCGGCCAGCGCGACAACTGGTTCAGGCGATTCATCGACACGGTAGGGGAGCTGGCCGGCCTCAGCTTTTGCCTCAACTTCGTGCCCGCCATCGGAGGAATCGCCGGCGTGGCGGCNGGGCAGCCCCGGGCCGTCCTCGACAGAAACATCTCCTGTGCCGAGAAGGCGATGGCCGCCGGCTTTGCCGCAAGGGCCGATCTTGTACTCGTTTCGGCGTACCCCGCCACCACGGACCTCTGGCAGAGCGGCAAGGGGTTCTATATAGGCGACATGCTCGTCAAAGACGGNGGGACACTCATCCTCGTGACGCCTCTCGAGGAGGGCTTGGGAGATCATCCCGATTTTATTGCCCTTCTTGACCGCCCGCCTGCGGATATCCTCGAGCTCCTCGCCGGGAACAGGCTGTCAGACCCCCTAGCGGCCGTGGCATCGTATGCGATACGCCGCATAGGCGAACGCTGCTCCCTGCGCATCGTCACCGGCAATTCCTCACTGTACGGACGCCCCCTTCTTGGGGCCCCCATCACTGGCGAACTTCAGTCGGTCGTAGACAGTGTCCGGCTCATCCCCGGCTCGTCGGTGGCAGTGCTCAACGACAGCTATGTCCTGCCAAGACTCGACACAGAGACATGAGCCTGCCCCTGTGCACTCGTACACCGGAATTCCCCGTGTCCGGGGCGGCCGGAGAGTGCCCGTGGCCTTTTCGTTGGCGCCCGGGCGAGCCTAGAACCATAGGAGGATCGACATGGCATTTATACTTTCCGATAAAGTGCGGAGTCGCATCCGCGACATCGTCCCCGAGGCCATAGACCTCCGTCACAGGCTCCATGCCTCCCCCGAGACAAAATTCGAGGAAAAGAAGACCATGGCCCTCATCCGCAACTATCTCGCGGGAGGGAGCGTGAAGCTGGAAAAGCCCATGCTGGGAACCGATACCATAGGCCTTCTCGAGGGAAGCACCTGTGGCCCGACAGTGCTGTTGCGCGCCGACATAGACGCCCTCCCCGTCGAGGAGACTCCCGGCAGGGCCTGGTGCTCGACCTCCCCCGGCGTCGCGCACGCCTGCGGGCACGATGGCCACACCGCCATGCTGCTGGCCGCCGCAAAAGTCCTCGAAGCCTGCCGGGATGAACTAACAGGCAATGTCCGCTTCGTGTTCCAGCCTGCCGAGGAAGAGATCGGCGGAGGCAAGGCTCTGGTTCGAGCGGGGCTTCTCGAACTCCCTCCGCGGCCCGACGTCGCCTTTGCGCTCCACGGGTGGAGCGGACTCGGTGTCGGTCTGGTGAGCGGAGCGGCCGGACCGAGGATGGCCGCGGCCGACTCTTTTGTGGTCGAAGTCCANGGACGNGGAGGCCACGGCGGACAGCCCCACAGGACCGCCGACCCTATCGTAGCGGCGTCCCAGGCCATCGGCGCCCTCCAGACCCTCGTCTCCCGCTCGCTCGANCCCCTTCTGCCGGCCGTAGTGTCGGTGTGCTCGATCCACGGCGGGAAGACCAGGAACGTCATNCCCGAGAAAGTCGTCTTCGAAGGGACAGTGCGCTACTTCGAGCCCAGCCTCAAAGACTTTATCCGCGACAAGATGGATTCGATCCTCAAAGGAGCCTGCGAGGCGGGAGGATGTTCCCATACGCTTGAGTTTATCGAGGGATATATCCCTCTAATCAATGATCCGGAGGCCGTGTCGGCCGCCCACGCAATTGTCGCGGGGGCGCTCGGCGAGCATGCCTGGACCGGGGAGCATGAACCATCCATGGCCACCGAAGATTTTGCCTACTACCTCGACCGTGTCCCCGGATGCCTCCTGCGCCTGGGCCTGGGCGTCGACTGGCCCCGCCTGCACAGCCCCGACTTCGACTTCAACGACAAAGCAATCGAATCGGGGATCACTCTTTTCGTATCTTTAGCGCTTGGATACAATAAAGTGAGAGCATCCTCTATGAGGTAAACGAATGAAAAAGATCATGGTTCTATTCGCCATTCTCATGGTGACCGGGATTTTATTCATGATCGCATTCAATGCCATAGGTTTTCGGCCGCTCGATATTGTAGGGAATGATCCAAATTCCAACGCGATGATATTTGGAATATTATATATAATCATCGGGGCAATATTGTGGGGTATCCGGTCAGACACTTATGGAATGAATTTAACTCAACAGGTAGATTATTTTATGCATGGCTATCCAGAAGAGATGAAGCAGCAGAACGCACGATTTCCGCTCGCATTAACCTTCATTGTCAGTGGGGTTCTATTTATCATTTTATACCTTGTCCTAAATAGAATAACACTGAAATAGCGTATGAAGACGGTAGATTCGCCGACCAGGTGCAAAGATCAGGGATATGCCTCGCCATAGATAAGGTACCCTCACTTTCCACAGTTCCTGTCAGTCTACAGCGAGTACAGTACCCCCAGGGATGAAGTAAGCAAACCGAACAGCGGCAGCGTCGGGTCGAACTCGTTGAAGAAATTCCCCGAAAGGGAGGGCCAGCCGTAGTGGATCAGGGGGACATTCAGGTTCCAAACGATACCCCACCTGCCGTCGCCGAACCAGTACTCGGGCCTGACCGACAGTCCCGCCGTGCCCCACATCCCGCTGAAATTAATATCCGGCATGATCCAGATGTTAGCCCCGAGCTTCAGATCAAAGCGCTCGCCGATGCTGACAGGGTAGGTCACGTCCAGCGTGAACGTCGGCCCCGGCTCGGTGACGAACGGCAGGTTGAAGACGTCCAGCATCTCGCCGAGGAACCACAGCCCTCCGGGATACCCGATCCCCGGGGTGATCACCAGAGGCCCAACGGGAAAATCGGCGGAGACGCCGATGTCGGCGAAGCCGAACTTGCCGCCGATGGCGATGCTTTTTTCGGGATCGGCCGCGAGCGGCAGCATGCCGACGGCCAGGAACAGTACAGCCAGAGCCAAAATCCTTCGATTCATGCCTTCCTCCCGATTGGGAAACAATAGGATGCGACAACAGACCCGGCTGTCTTAACCAAAAGTATACCCAATGAGGGATGTCAAGGTACCGCCGCCCGAGTTGAAGCGTTCCCTTTCGGTTTCGGCATGGGAACTGTGGGTTCGCAAAAAGGCTGCGATGGTGTATCGTTCTCAGTAATTCGAGGTTTTCATGCGACAAGACCAATACTTAGTCCTCTATTGGAAAGAGGGCGACAATCATCACTCAGCACGGTGGCGTTCGGAAAATGCGACCCCGCCGCCAAAGCGCATCCGGGTGATCGACGATACCATGTCGGCCGATATTGCGTATCGTCTCGCCTGTGAGGGCACTGCATTACTCTGGCGAGGCGATTTCCAGAATGCACGCCAATTGCTGAGAGCACTCGCCCGACGCATCGACCGAAAAAGTACGAGGCCGGGCAGCACTATGGCTGAAACTTTTCATCGATACCGTCAAACTCAATGTCAAAGGGCACGGATCCTCGGCATGGTACTCATACCTTTTTCTGGTGATTACAGAATTCCTTTGCGGCGTGCTCCAGACGTAAGACAAGCTTGCCTGGAAGTCTACGGCCCGGGGGAGGAAGAATTCGTCATGTCGCTCCGTGAGCTGCAGGGAGTGATAGGAGTTCATGAATGGCGCAAGAACGGAATAAAAATTCCGGCGCTGGATGGCCGCATACATCCTTGGTACGGAGTATTTCCGCCCATACGCAGCGAATATATCGATTTAGTAGCGAGGGCGCCATCGGAGAGAAAGGATATTGCTTTTGATATCGGGACAGGCACAGGAGTGCTTGCAGCCGTTCTGGCTCGCCACGGTGTACGTAAGGTAGTCGCGACAGACATTGATGAGCGTTCCGTCGCATGCGCGCGCGATAATCTTGCCCGATTGGGGCTACAGTCACAGGTCGATGTCATGCAGACCGATTTGTTTCCCGAAGGCCGGGCACCACTCATCGTCTGCAATCCTCCCTGGATACCGGCTCGACCTACCTCACCGATCGAACATGCCATTTTTGATCCCGATAGTCGCATGCTCAAAAATTTTTTAGCAGGGGCCGCCGATCATCTCGAACCTCAGGGTGAAGTATGGTTGGTCCTTTCCGATTTAGCCGAACGTCTCGGCCTGCGTTCACGTGAAGAACTCAATGCCTGGATCAATGCTGGTAATCTCACTGTACTTGCCCGTGACGATATACGGCCTGATCATCCCAGAATCAAAGATCCAGATGATCCGTTGCATATGGCCCGGAAAACTGAAGTCACATCCCTGTGGCGGCTTGGGCTCCGATCCAATAAAATCGTTACCTCCGAAGAATAATGCCTTTTGCTGGAGTGCCTTATGGAGAATAGGGATTCAAACCCATGACCTATAGATTGCAAATCAATCCAATACTGTATCAGTAAATATCTTGAAATACCTATTGTCTTGATGAATCTCTGGGATGAAGTTGAAGAGCCCGCCCGCGCGGTTGGGCTGGGCATGGAATTAGCGTTGACGGCGCATGATAAGCATCCTACCATATTCCCTTGTACAACGTTGTATAAAAGGCGGACCGTTGCACCTGAGCTTGTTTCGGCGCCAGATGCGCTTCGCTGTTAAAAAGTCACAGTAGGATAGCCGTTGTGGACATGGTGTATAGCCGTGTCCACATTTCCTGTCGCCTATGAAATGGAAACAGGAAGCGTCCCGCTCTTATATTTCCTTTACAGGTTTTTTATAAACACAATAAATTTATAAGGAGATGTTATGTTTACTGGAAATAAAAAAATAAGAGTCAAAACTATATGCCTTTTTGCNGATGATAATGATATTTTTGTCTCAAAAGCATATGATTCTGTAAAGAAGGATTTCTATTTTCGCCCTATTGGTGGAACGAACGAATTTGGTGAATATTCAGAGGATACGCTGAAGAGAGAAATTAGTGAAGAACTTGGAACGACAATTAAGAATATAAAACTAGAAACTGTTTGTGAGAATATTTTTACCTGTGATGGATTAGATGGGCATGAAATAGTATTTATATATAGTGCAGAATTTGTTGATGAGAAGTATTATGAGAGAAAGATATTTGAAATCAAAGAAGATAATGGTGAAATATTTGAAGCATGCTGGATTAATGAAGAAGAATTCGGAAGTAGGAAATTACGACTGGTTCCAGAAAAACTTAATACATATTTGAATATTCTTTGACAAGAAAAAAGTGTTTGTCTGTATTTGTTCTAGAATTCTAACAATCAGTTCAATCTGACTCGGCGGACAAGTCGCCTCGCAGGTTAACCGGTCGTTATCGTAGATGCCCCGTGCGTGGAAGGACAATGAACAGCTGATTGTTATCTGATAAGTTCGAAGGAGAAAAATATGGATGTTGAAGTATCTTGTTCCTTCATTCCACTAGATTATAGAAACAAGAAAATATTGATTGCAAAAAGAAGCATGGATAAGAAGATATTTCCAGGAGCATGGGAAAACATAGGCGGAAGACTTGAGGGCGAAGAGACATTGGATGAATGTGTAGAGCGAGAAGTATTTGAGGAGATTGGCTGTAGTCCACTATGGCTTAAACAGATAAAGACAAAAATATCAAAATACGAAAGTAAAAAATACTTGAATGTACTGTATGTAGGAGAGATAGAAAAGATTGGGAAAATCAATAGAAAAGAAGTAGAGCAATTAAAATGGATATCATATGGAGAGAAAGAAACTTTTCACTTTTTCCCAGGAAATGATGAAGCCGTTGATTTAGCATTTGGATATATGGAGAATTTGACCTGACAATCGCTTCGACCTGTCTCCGCGGATTGATAAGGCAAGAGGCGCGCCGGGATACAGGGAAGAACAGAAAGAGAAGATTCAATGGAAGGAGTAGAAAGCATGTCCGAGTATTCAAAGAGCGCAATGGAGATATTGCGGAATCCACAAAAGACGATGCAATGGTACATAATCCCCCTCTTTCTTGTTGTCTTATACATCTACTATAGGGAATTGCATGATAAACACTACAATGTAGTGTTAGGCGGACTTGCGCTATGGGGGATGGATCTCTTCAATGAAATCTGGAACAGCATAGTATTTCATGCGACGGGGTTTGCGCCGGTATGGGGAACTCCGGCGGGACCGGGGAATACCGCATTATTGCTATTGATAGGGTACAATATAGAGATATCGTTGATGTTTGCGATTATGGGGATAGCGGTATGCCTAAGCTTACCAGAGGATAAGGGGAAGAAGATCCTTGGGATTAATAACCGGATAGTATATGGNGTAGTCTTTACGACAGTCTCGGTCATAATAGAATGCTTTTTAAATTATTGTGGTCTATTGACATGGGAATATCCGTGGTGGAGCAGACAGGCGCCCTGGTTAGTGTGGCTACTNGGGTATGCGCCATTTTTCACCATGGCGTTTATAGTTCATGACATGAAGAGACGGAAGGATCAGCTGATAACGTTAGGGATAATCTATGGNGTAGACCTGGTAGGGTTGGTAGTCTTTGGGAGCATGGGGTGGATGTAAGGGGAAAACGGGAGCAATAGTATAAAAATAAGGCCCCTATGATGAAGACTTGGAAATATACTTTAAATATCATTTTATTCTTATTTGCCTTCAATAGTATCCCCTATTGCCAACCCGCTATTGAAGAAGTCGTACCCGCAAACTGGCCAATTACCAAATACATCTCTGTTCCAAAAAACAAATTACCCTCTTTCAGCCAGAGATTGGGAGGGGAAATAGTCTCCATTGAGAATTATATTCTGACCGTTAGNCGAATCCCTCTTCAAATCAATAGAGTCGAATGCTCAAGTGATAACGATGCGCAAAATATTTATAATACTTTCATAACTCTTCAGAAAACAGATGAAAATTATCTTCTCACCAATCACACGGTGTATGAATTCATATGTAAAAATCCATTGATTATGAAAAAAGCAAAATCCCTCTTTCACCCAAGTGCTGATGTTGTTATTTGGAACGCCGAGTTCGATATCGCGCCTGTTACCAATTCAGATGATATGGAATATACCAATTTATTTAATCTACTGTGCGCATATAATGACGACAAAAACAACGCTGAAATCGAGGAAAAGATCCTCCAGCAAAGTCAATCTTTTATGTTCGCCGATGTTGTGACTTTCAATAATAAGACAATTAATAGTATACAACCCAGATATAGGATCAATGCTGCTACTGTTGAAAGCAGTAATAATGATCTCATCACGTTCAAAGTCAACGATCCTCCTAAAGAGCTCAACACACCTAAAATCCATGTCGTCGCTTCAATCCCTGTTCAGGGGTTCACGAATTACAAACCACAGAATGATATTGATGTTGATTTTTATACCATGCCGAATATCTATTGGCCTTCGGATAATCCGGAGATACTCTCTATTTTAAGAGAAATTTTAAAAGGTGCGGATACTGATGTGCAAAAATTGGAAGCGATTCAGCAATGGGTCTATAGCACTATACAGTATGATGGAATCATGGGCTCAAGGTATGGGACATTACAAGTTTTGCAACAGAAATATGGTAGATGTTGGGATAAATGTGACGTGTTAGTCACATTGTGCAGAGCCGCTCGCTTACCCGCAAGGCAAATTGCTGGATGGGTACAGGGGATGGATGGTCATATTTGGGCAGAAGTATATATTCAGCATGAAGGTTGGATATCAGTGGATGCGACGGCTCCCTTTTTGGGCGTATCTGATGATTATGTACCANNTTTTTTTGTGATCGAGACGGGTAAAATCCCCGCGGTTTATTGGGATGTCCCTATGCTTAAGAAAGGTGAATTATAAGAAAAAACAAACCCTGTGGGCGCTCGTTCTAGAACAAATACAAGGATATAAGTCATATAAGATTTGAAGTTATATGTTGGCCAACAACAATCACTCAAGGAATAAGCTATAATGAATACTGAACTTATAAATCAACTTTTAATTCATGTTGAAGATGCCTGTAAGTCACCCAACAATCCTTTTGGCTTTGGAATATGGTCACATCATATAAAGCCTATGATAGAAATTGGGCGGAAACTCGCCAAAGACTATAATGCAGATACAGAAGTAGTTATTATAGCCGTATTGCTACATGACCTCGCAGCCATCAAAGATGGATCAAAACGGAAAGAACATCATATATTTGGGGCTGAAGAAGCCAAAACAATATTGACTAAATATAACTATTCCAATAATAAGATAGAGCTTGTTCAAAAGTGCATTTTGAATCATCGTGGAAGCGTTAACAATCCCAAAAGTACCATTGAAGAAATTTGTGTAGCAGACGCAGATGCAATAGCGCATATCCAAGAGATTGGTTCCCTTTTTTATGTTGCATATAAAGAAATGGATATGGATATAGATGAAGGAATGAGTTGGATAAGAGGAAAGATACAGAGGGATTGGAATAAGATGAGTGAAAGAGGAAAGAAGCAATTCAAGAATAAGTACAATGAAATAATGAAAATATTAGGATAAGAATTTTGGCTAACAATTGCTTTCACCTGACAGAGGCTACGCGCACGTTTGACAAGCGCCTTCGGCGCGTGAGGAAAGAATAATGATCAATATTGCAGAAGCAGAACTCAAAAAAATTTGGGATATGGTTTTTAATTTATCATTGGGTTTTCTTCATGACGAGAATGCAGCAGAAGAGGCAACCCAAGATGTATTCTTGAAGGTAAATGAGTCAATATCTACGTTTCGTCACGAATCATCTTTAAGCACATGGATCTATCGAATAGCATATAACTATTTAGTAGATCAAAAGCGTTCACAGTCTAGAGAAGAGATATCATTTGAAGCGTTTGAACAAGATGTCAATAATTCTAAACCCTTTGAAAACGAACTCAGGCTTTCAAAAAAGGAAATGGATATATATATTGAGCAGATAAAGATTGGATGCACAAAAGCGATGCTTCAATGCCTTGAGCCCATCGATCGTCTTGTTTTTATTATTGGCAAAATATTTGAATTTAGTAGTAAAGATGGCGCAGAAATATGCGATATGACTGAAGATGCGTATAGACAGCGGTTGTCTCGTGCTTCAAAAAGAATTACAAATTTCATGACTCTCAATTGTGGGCAAATAAATCCTAATGCAACGTGTCATTGCAAAAAAAGAATACGTATTGCGTTAGAGCGTCATAGAATAAATCCGGATATGCTTTTGCATTCTACGAATTCAAAAAAGATTAAGGATTATCTCGCAGGTATGAACAGCCTGGATGCTGTTGCAGAGATATTTCGAGATAATCCTTATATAGAAAAGTCAGAGTTCTATACCGATGAAATTCATCAAACGATCGAAAAATTAGTTTATGGTTCTATTTAATCAGCATTTTTGAAATATACCCAATAGCGGCACCAAGTATTGTCGTGGTTATAAGCATTACAGGAATAGCCTGCTTATCCAGTTTAGTAACGAGACAAGTTATAGGTAGTACACAAAGCAATGCAACACAAATACCGTTTAACCAACCAAGGGGTATAAGTTTTGTAACGGGAATTATAATTCCTAAGGCAATCCACATAAAAANAGCAGAAAGAATGAAGGATTTGTCCAGTTTTCGGACTATCATGGGTAATACATCAATCAGTGCAGCAATAATACCCAAACCAAGAGAGATAAGAAAGTTGAGCATGATCAAGCTCCTTGCTGTAAGCTATAATATTAGACGGACAGAAAGACGGTTTGTGACAAGAGATGAAAAAATCTTCCGACAATCGCACCAACCTGCCGATGCGGGTCGAGCTTGCAGATTACACGCACGTTAGATTTACCTTTAACTATCAAAATTGAAAGGAATTAATTCCAATATGAGTATGTATGACTTAATAGCGAATAACTACAGTGAAATATTTCCACTTGAGCCCCAGAAAATCGAGTTTATAAAGTCTTATTGTTCTAAAACGAAAGCCAATATACTCGATATCGGATGTGCCACAGGAGATCTTGCATTAGAACTTTCTAAACAAGGCGGCAGTGTAGTTGGAATTGATCTGAATGAAAAAATGATTGATATTGCCAATCAAAAAAAGCAGCAATCTATGAATATAAAGTTTGAAGTATTGAATATGCTGGATATCGATAAAAATGAAAGATTTGATTGTGTCGTATGTTTAGGAAATACATTGCCTCACTTGCCCTCATGGAAAGATATCGATAGTTTATTTTCCAAGGTTCATGCTGTGTTGAATGAACAGGGTACATTTATATTTCAAATACTAAATTACGATAAAATCATAAAAGAAAAGAAGATACAATTTGCAACAATTGAAGGGAAGGGATTTATTTTTGAAAGGAACTATACCGAAATTACTGACGAGAGGATAGTATTTCAAATAAAGTATTATGATAAAATGACTAAAATCACATATCGGGATTCGACAGATTTATTGCCACTCGTGAAGAACGATTTATTACGCTGTTTAAGGGAAAATGGTTTTAAAAAAATGGAATGTTATTCAGATTATACTAAGCATGACAGTAATTCTAACGATTTTTATACAATATATGTGGCAAAAAATGAGTAGATCAAGAAATCTGACAGCCGCCTAAGCGCATGTTGGCTTGCAACTTGTCAGGAGTGAAGTGATTTTCTATGAATAGGATTGCTCATCTCGGTAATAATCTACGTTTATCATATGCTGAATATGGTAATCATGACGGATTTCCAATGCTGATCCGGCATGGGATGATCGCCAGTATTTCTGATGGCGAACTGTTTGGCAATCTTATCGACAGAGGTTTTAGAGTAATCTGTATTGCTCGACCAGGATATGGTGATTCATCTGTATATCGGATGAACAATATGAACGATTGNGGTAGGGTTATATCAGAATGGAGTTCAATTTTAGGGATAAAAACCTTCGATGTCTTCGGTATATCTTCAGGATCAAGCTATGTATATTCAATAATGCATAAATGTTCTCATAGAGTAAGAAATTCATATATTTTGAGTGGAGTACCAGCACTCTATGACGAATCTATCCAGAAGCTATGGCCATTTGAGATCACGCCTGAGTTGTCAATAGAAGCATTGCAAGATATTGCAAGAAAAGTGTTCTTCCCTGGAGTACAGGATGAGAAAAGTCTCCCAAATAATGAGAAAGATTCATTCAAGAATAATTGCTTTGGAATAGCTCAAGACCTGAAATTGAGATGTAATGATTGNGGATTTATGCTTGAAGAAATCAATAGTGAGATTACGATTCAACATAGCAAATACGACGGTAATGCTCCATTTGTCACCGCAGAGTTGACAGCCAAAAAGATAAAGAAATGCAATTTCATCATCAAGGAAAGTTCCGACCATTTTTCGAAAGACCTGATGAACGAGTTCATTGAGGAACATGTGGTTTTTCATTAGTTTTATTATGCTTGAAATATATTGACAGGCCAATTGAAGAAAGGGAAAAACCCAGTAAAAAACAAAACGAGAAGATATTCATTCCGAAATTTGTGTTTTTACACATTAGTATAAGTAGCGCTGCAATGGTAAAGTTCAGAACCCCCCAAATTGCATTGAATAACGGCGATGGTATTTGGTGAAAGTAGGTTTGAAACTTCGGATAGGCGAAGGCTTCACCGGATATACCATGAATAAAATGCGGGATACCATTTGCAAATAGCAAACCAGCAAGAAATGAGAAAAAGTAGTTCATATTACCTCCAGATGGGATATAAAAGTATAAGCCTTAGAGTATACTTTAAGGTCAAGGGAATATCAGCGCAATGACGATTAAAGAGATATCGGATATAACCGAAATAAGCCCACACACAATAAGATTTTATGAGAAGAAAGGAATAATAAATCAGAGACTTATACATCGTTTACCAAACAACTACAGAGAATATGACAATGAAATCATAGAAGTACTAAAAGCAGTGAAATTTGGAAAGCAAATTGGATTCACGCTTGCAGAGATAGGGATAATGATAAATCAAATATCGATGACTGAAATCAGTAATACAAAGAAAATCGAAATATTACAAGAAAAGTTAAAAGAGCTTGAAGAGAAAAAGAGGGGAATAGATGAGATGCGCACAATGATTAGGACAAAAATTTCGAAATTGGAAAATAGAAAATGATGCGAACCCAAGAATCGCTTCAACCTGATTTGCGTGGAAATAATACGACATTTTATTGATAAGAGGACCAGATGATCATTGGCATAGATATCGGNAGTACAACGACAAAAGCGGTAGTCGTGGAAAATCAGAAGATACTCAACAAAATAAAGATTAAAGCGAGTGATGCAATCACATCAGCGACCGGCGTGTTGGGGAAATTGACCCTTGACAATGATATTCATATAAACCAAATCGATAGGATAATTATCACTGGTGCCGGGGCATCGAAGATAAGAAGCAATATATTTGATATAGAAACTCAAGCAGTGGATGAGATCACCGCGATCGGCTGTGGAGGTATCTATCTATCCTCAATTGACCCAATAATCATAACGAACATAGGAACGGGAACAGCAATAATCGAAGCAAGTCATGGAAAGCGACGNCATATTGGNGGATCCGGTGTTGGAGGCGGNACAATCGTAGGTCTATCGAAAGCCATGCTGAATATATCAAGCTTTAATACAATTATCGAACTGGCAGAAAAAGGGAATATAAACGAAATAGATCTTTCGATACGAGACATAGTAGATACTGAAATAAGTTTCCTGAAGCCTGATTCAACGGCGTCAAATTTTGGGAAGATGCAGGATACGGCGAGGAAAGAAGATATAGCCTTAGGAATAATAAATATGGTGTATCAGGTCATAGGGATGCTGTCAGTATTTGCCGCAAGGGCGAAGAACCAGTCAAAAGTACTGGTGACGGGTAATGGAAGTAATAATGTAATAGGGAAGAAAGTGCTGAATGAAATAACGCACATGTATAAGATAGATTTCATATATCCTGCCGATGCCGAATACGCAACGGCAATAGGTGCAGCATTACAGGGTAGACACTAAGGGGCAGCAGTTAACAACCTGTTATGAATAACATCGAACCAAACGTATCGGATAACGAACATCCGAAGCATCCTTTTGCCAAACTGATATCGGATCCAACATCACTTCTTACGAAAATAATGAATTCTCTTCGTGTGCCTAGAAACAAGTATACTGAAAGCATTTCGTTCGAAGTGGACAGCCTTCATAAAAATTTGAAGGATTATGAATACGAAATCGATGAAATGACCTTCAATGACCTCATGTTGCCTGAATTCAATGAAAAATACAACCATACAAAAACAAGCTGCGGAGATGAGGTATTCGATCATTGGTCTCGCAGTATAAAGAATGAACATGACATCATAAGTCTTCAAAATGATTTAAAGCAAATACTGACTGACAGGGATACGACAATAGTCGTCAAATATCTGAATAAACTTGGTAAACAAAAGCGCGGTAATATTGTTACTGACCTATGGAATGGATTCAAAATAACCTCGTGGACTATCGATCATTTTCAAGGGATCTTTTTGGTTAACATACTTTTCAATATCCTTCTCTCAGTTTTATTCTCATTCATCAATAGTAACCTGATTCCTCTTTCAATAATGCTATTCTTTGCAGTGAATATGGTTGTGTATATTGCAACAAACAGGCAAATCTCAAATGTTGCTGGTTCCATCAACTATTTTATACAAATATGTGCATGCCTGAAAAAAATCGAAAAGAGAGCTATGGTTTCACTCCATGTAGACTTCCCCAATTACCGCCTATTTAAGCATATCAACTGGTGCTCGTTGCTGTTCAAAGAAGGATTTGGCGGTGCACAATCCCAAGACCTTTTCTCCATAATGATAGACTATCTGCGTGTATTNTTTTGCCTTGAGATTATAGCCTACAAGATGACATCTAAATTTGTATTAAAACATCTCGAGACTGTGAGGGATATAATCTATTACGTTGGCTACCTTGATTGTTGTATTAACAGTAAGGCTGTTCTTGAGAAAAATGATGCGATCTTATCTCACATCGGCAATACTCTTTCCATAGCATTCGAAAATATGCGACATCCATTGATCGCCAACCCGGTCGGACAAACAAAAAAGATTGAACGAGGCATCATTATCACCGGTCTCAATATGGCCGGCAAAACATCATTTATGAAATCGCTTGGGCTCAATCAGCTGTTGTCCACGAGTTTTGGATTTGCATTTGCATCCGAGTTTCACACAACAGTATTAAAAATAATGACGTCATTTAGAATCAATGATAATTTATTAAAAAACCAAAGCCGGTATTATGCCGAAGCATATAGGCTGGTAGAGTTAAAGAATAAAATTCATGGATATAGGTCTCTCTGCCTAATCGATGAAATTCTTTCCGGGACCAATTCTGATGATAGAATACTTGGAGCAACGATAATCTTAAAAGATTTTGCGAAGAATGAAGATTCAATAATAATCTCTGCGACGCATGATAATAAGATAGCGGAGAATCTGTCAAATGAATACGATCGTATCTATTTTGACGGTGAGATAGTCGGAGATCAAATAATCTTCGACTATAAAATCAAAGATGGAATCGTTTCGAAAAGAAACGGGCTACTTATTTTAAAATTATTGGGTATTCATATGAAAATGGAATAAAAAATGACTATTCGAATATTATAAGAATAGTATAATTGAGGAGTTATTATGCATGCGAAGAATGCTATTCTGAACAGAATCGTATTACACCGTTAAAATGTGCAGAAATAATTACCGGAACACCATGTGGGAAATATGAGTTAATGTATAAACGGGCGATACACGGTATGAATATTTAAAACAGAAGAAAGGAGATGTCGTATGGACCACTACCACCCCAGAAGAAAAAGAAACGAAATCATTCATGAAGACGAAAAGACGGCGCTGCTCGAAGGAGGGAATCATATATCGATAGCGCTGTGTGATAATGATATCCCATATATCGTTACCATGAGCTATGGTTTTGATAAAGCAAACAATTGTTTGTATTTCCATTGTGCAAACAAGGGAGATAAGTTGGATTTTATAAAAAAGAATCCCAATGCATGCGCAACAATTATTAAAGATAATGGATATATGGAAACCAAGTGTGAGCATGATTACGAATCGCTTATTATAAGAGGGGAAATGCATATCGTGAATGACCTGTCAGAAAAAAAGCATGGTTTGCAAGTTCTTTTGAACCATCTGGAGAAGGACCCACAGCCTATATTCGAAAGAAATATAAAAGACGATCATTCATATGATAGAGTAACCATATTAAGAATGAATATGGAATCAATAATGGGGAAGAAATATATAGGATAAATCGCTCAATTGGGCTTTATGGAAAGGACAATGCCATATGATTGATATCGCGAAAGCAATTGATTTTGTAAACAATATGGTAATGCAATAGAAATTGCACGGCTCGAATCGATCTTGGGAAATACATTTGATCAAGATAGAATACTCAGCCGTATAAGGAAGTTCCAAAATGTAGACGGAGGATTTGCTGTTCCCGAATGCGGGGAATCCAATATCTCTGATACGGGATTCGTACTTGGCTGGCTTTCGGATCTTCATTGCCTTTCATCAGATATTTCAAAGCACGCCATTCATTATCTAGAATTGCAGCAAAATACAGACGGCTCATGGCGAGAAAAGCTAAATGACGAAATAGCGGTACCAGAATGGAAAGAATCGAACAATCATAAAGCAATTCTGTTTCAGACAGCTAATACTGTGTTCTGGCTTCTGAAATGTTCTGGCAATACAGGCGTAGTTGAGAAAGCAAGAGCTTTCCTGAAGAAAAACTTTATATGGGGAAATGAGTATTTACATACAAAATGGCTCTATGCATCTATTTTAAGTCAGGAATACTCATGGGAATCAGAGGAAATACAAGGGATGATACAACAGATATGTGAAGGAATAACCGAGGAGACTCCTCCATCCATGAAGACATGGATGTTATGTTCATTTTCTACATATGGAATGCCCAAAGATATGGATTTCGCCCGGAAAATCATAGAACAGATACCGCAAAACAGGGACGGAAGCATAGAAAGCGAAGATGGTGATTCTTTTATGGTAAATGCAACAATAGAATTGGTAAAAGTATATAAGTATTATATGGAATAGCAGAGCGGGCAGATATGCAAGTTATACGCACGTTAGCTGGGCGCTTTCGGCGCATAGGTAAATAATTGTTCATAGTAGCGTAGTAGTATCGAAGCCAAGGAGAGCCATATGGGTAATGTGTTAATCAATCATTTGAAGATCCATTTTGATTTGTCATTCGAAATGCTGGAAAAACAAATAGATAATTGTCCTGATACTCTATGGAATGAAAAACTTGGCGGATTTGTATTCTGGCAACAATTGTTGCATGCATTTACAGGGATATTATTCTGGACCAGAGAGAATAAGGGCAATTTTATCGAGCCATTCGCCGACAGGCAGGTTTACCCTGAACTAGAAAAGGAACCGATCGGGTGTATAACAAAAGAAGAAATGAAGACGTTTGCCGAAAAAGTNAAAAAATCAAAAGATATATTTTTCACTAATAAAGATGATGANATGCTTCTCAACCAGAATGTGATTTATGATAAAATACTGAATATCGATATTATCGCAGGGCAAATACGGCATATGCAGTATCATATAGGGCATTGTGACGGNGTCATTAAGGATCGAAAAATAAAAACGGTAGAATGGATAGATTATTTCGGGTAAAAGTATCGTTATTATAGAACGATCTGACAAACCATCGAATAGAAGGTACTGATGGTCTGCCGATTTGATTTTTTCTGAAAAGAGCTCTAATGCGATTCTCATCAATTTTTAAAAATCTGCCATAATATTTAATCTATAATACAAATATTGGTATCGATCATTCAGAGGACTATTATGGAAGAGAGAAAGTAACAGATGATGTCACTTCTAAAACGAAGGTAATACTCTCAACATTGTGGATATTTGTTGTACTCAATTATTTATATTGCGATGTCGTATCACTGATGGATTCAAACTTATTACAACAGTATTTGTCCGGAACCGTTGGAGGAATGCAGTTGTCACANGGGTTTCTTCTCGGAGCATCAGTTTTGATGGAAATATCCATTGCAATGGTTTTTCTATCAAGAATACTGAANTATAGAGCGAATGANGTGATTAACATTATAGCTGGAGTTTTGACTACAATAGTACAGATATTGACCTTAATTGGAACACCAACGATGTATTANTTATTCTTCAT
>JADLKI010000010.1 GCA_015657395.1 Spirochaetales bacterium
ACAAGCAGCTGGAGGGGATTGAACCGAAGAGTCCTTTTGAGCGTGCCTGTGGGGTGCTGGGGATTGAAGTGATCGTGGCCACTTCGCCCCAGGCGAAAGGGAGGGTGGAACGAAGCCATGGGGTGTATCAGGACCGGCTGGTGAAAGAACTCAGGATGGCCAAGATTTCGACGATTGAGGAGGCCAATCGTTATCTCAGGGAAGTTTACCTTCCGAAGATCAACGAGAAGTTTGCGAAGGCACCCGCACGGCCACAGGATGCTCATGTGCCGCTCACGACACCAACCTCGCTTGAGGACATCTTGTGCTAAGAAACGCCTCGGGTGGTCAGCAATGACTACGTGGTCAGTTACAAACGACGGCTGTTGCAGATTACGCACACGGGACGAATGCTTCCCAAGCCACGGGCGCAGGTGACGGTCAGAGAACTGCTCGATGGACGGATCAAGCTGCTCTACCAAAACACTGAACTCGAGTATGTCGAACTTGAGAAACTACCACACAAGGAGGAACTGGCCACCCGCTTAGCCTGAGTGAAAAGGGGACATTTTAATCGAGTCTTGACACTTAAACGCATGTTAGGTTGACTAAAACAAAAACTTGGATTATGAGTCAAAACAATTGTTGATTTCGCTATGCTCTTTTAAAAATGACTATTTTTATATTATTCTAGATATTCAAGGAGGGAGTCATGACTTGGTTAAAGTTAAAAAAACAATATAGACTTCTTTTCTTAGATGCTATAGTTGTTATTATATATCTTATATTATGTATATATAAAAATACATACATTGTTTCCAACATTATTATTTTTTGTGCTCTAACTTCTATGAGTATCTTATTTTCGATTATATCCTTGAAAAGGATTGAAAATAAGAAGCTTATAACACTTAGCTTAATATTTTTAGTTTTAGCAATAACTTGGCCAATGCAACATATATTCTTTTATTAAAATTGCAGCGTAGCTATTCATAGAATAGCTACGCTGCAGAGTGTTTATCTGCTTATTCCTAAAATCGGCTTTTTAGGAATGATTTTGATTGCACCGCCACCTGGAAGCATAGAATCGATTGCTCCTCCAATTGCTCCCGAAATTCCTCCCGATACAGCACCCGCAGGTGTTGGGTTCACACAAAACCCTATACCAGCTCCAATGACCCCACTTCTAATTGATGAAATAGCAATTTTATTAGTATCAATTGTGACTGTAGGAGCTAAATTTTCCATGTACCAATTAAAGCGCTGTTGTTCATAGTTTTCAAATTCTAGGGCGTCGCTATATCGTGGCCGAATTGGAACTGCTACATATTCACTTTTCTTATTACCGGCATTAGTTGAATTTTCAGATTTCCCAAATAGTCTTGTCAAAAAGTTTCCGGCGGCGAATGTTTGCATAACGACTACAAAAAGAAGGGCGACTAAAACGAATTGCTTTTTCATTTTATCCTCCTTGTAAAAGCTTATAGAGAATAGATACGATGTATTATCTGAATATGAAATATGAAAAAAGTATTATTGAAGTTAATATTTGAGTTCGACAGCATTACATGAATTAAATAATACTATGTGGATTAAAAAGAATATTAATATTATAAGCAACAATAAATTAGCAGAAATATTTATATGTAAAATATTATCTGAAATCTTGGCAGATAATTTCATAATTGATACATCTTATAATTATTATTTTTTGGATTTTTCCTGTAAGAATATTAAGGAAAAGACGATAACTTATTTTATAAATAAATACAAAAGCAAAGATAATCGAATTATATTATTCATTTCTAAATATTTTAGATATTTAGACTATATTTTCTATAATTCTAATGTGGTGGGGATTATTAATATTGAATCATTTGAGAATAATACAATAAGATATTATACATCAATAAAAAATATATTAACCGGCAAGGTAGAACTATCATCTACAAAATTATATGAATATCGAATCATGAATACAGATAGCATTTCTTTTTTATCCATATTATCTAAGACCGAAAAGAAAGTCTTTGATGAATTATTGTTGGGGAAATTCAATAAAGAAATAGCAAGTGATTTAGGAATGAGCATTAATACGGTAAAAGTTCATATTTATAATATTTTTAAAAAATTGAAGATAAACTCAAGAATAGAAATATTCAAAATTAATAAGAATCTATATCAGAACAAGTCAAAGGAAAACAATAACCTATGACCTGGCGAAACAATAGAATCAGGATTATAATACAATTAATTTAATACTATTACTGTTTGTGCTATTCTCCCATAGCACAAACAGCATCATTTTACGCTTCACAAGTCACATACATGTCAGGTTGACGTCTTTTGCGCCGAATAACTTCATATAAAAAGGAGGTGAGGCAAGCGGTATTTTCCACAAAATCTTTTCACTGAAAGGAGGTGTGCCGGCGAAAAATAATTGGATACGCAATTATCTTACTTAGCAAGGTAGGCGGCCTCTTGCCTGAACTTATGATTAGCCGCATTCATTCAATGGAGATCAATATGGCTATTTTAAGTTTTGATGGGCGTGTCAATATTGCGGTAAGGATTGTCAAAGAAAAATATCCCAAAGCAAAACTGTACGAAGCTGACGGCGTCGCCACTCGCGGGGCGACCACCGATCCTGCACAGATCGATAAGCTGAGGGTCGTTTTCCAAAACGAGAACAACAGCACCGTCATCATCAAATCGACCGGATATGGTGAATTTGGCGAACCGCAGCTGATTCAGGAANNACCGTGGCTGGAAGACGTGATTATAAAATGGCCTATCGGGATGGATCTGCCGGAGGCGAATGAACTCAAGGAAAAGGCCGGATTTAAAGACAAATATACTACAGTGACACTACGAAATCCGCTCGGGCCCAAACTGAGCAACCCCTATTTCATCTTTGGAAATGGTACGGGGCTGTTTATCTTCGTGGATACCGTGACCCGAGAAGTACATTCTGGCAGCTGACGGCGGGAATGAAGAAAGCACCAAGACAGCTTTAGACCCAATAGAAGGCTGTGACACGGAAGCCCACATCGGCCAGTATCTTCAGCCTTCTATAAGATATAAATGGCAGAACGACCCGCCCGCCGCACGCGCCTCGATCGTTTACTTATTGGAGGAAACTATGAAAAAAGAAATTACCAATATCGATGGAGAGAGACTCGCAAATGTGATATTTATGTGGCTCTTTATTCCATGGATAATCGCGGTACCCATAATATTCATCCTTTTTCTCTGTGGCGTAAAAATCGAAGAAGTAGAGACGTTTTCTGAATTGCTGGGAAGAATAGGTATAAGCTTCCTCTCGCTCATAGGCGCCTATATCACTGTAAGAATAAATGTGTGGATATACAACAAAATAGCACATAGATATGGCGGCATACGATACGAAACCGAAGACCTGGAATCTGATACATAGCGAAGTAAACATGCCTTTCTCAGCCACATGCTTCACATAGGAGAGGAAATATTGAAGAAGCAGAAAGTATCTCTGACATTATTAAAACAAGTGGCGGTAAAAGATTCAAATACAGTATTCGTCGCGGCGGACGACCGCGCTGACGTGATATTGGTATTGGTATAAGGCAATTCATATACTAAAAGGATATTTATGTACATTTTAATGTTGACATATTGTACATTATATTGTATCTTTTCTTCGGAGGTCCCTTATGATTAAGCAGATGTCTATCTCCGAAACGAGGAAAAGAATTACGTCTCTCGCTGATGACCTTGCCTATGATGACACCATCTCTATCACCAATCATGGGAAAGAAGTCTATGCATTACTCAGATGGGATACCTATGAGAGTATTGCCGAAACGCTTGACATCATCTCTGATGAGGAGCTCTTCGGTGCGTTGAAAAAAGGCATTTCGCAATTTGAGCACAATGAACTTATCGATTTCGACACATTCAAGAAGAACCTCAATGTACAACGTTAAACTCACCCTCATCGCTGCGGAGACCATACAAAAGCTCGACTCGAATGCACAAAAGCAGATCATCAACAAAATTGAAGCCTTGAAACAGGAGCCCCTGCTTTTAGGGAAACCCCTACAAGGCCCTTTGAAAGACTATCGCTCGATTCGTGCGGGAGGACAACGGTATAGAATTATCTACAAAGTCATTGAAGAAGAGATCATTGTTATTATTGTGGCGGTAGGGATGCGAAAAAGTGGTGATAAAAAAGATATCTATGAATTGATGAAAAAATACATCAAGACAGGGTTGCTTGAAGAGAAAGAGACCAAACGGCAGCCCCACAAATAATATTAATTACAATTTCCCTATTTTGGAATTACGTGCAGCAATTTGCCGTCGATCTTTTCAGTGATTTTTGAAAAATCCTCTTTAAATCTTTCAAGCTCTGACAATAGACCATTTCTTCCATGGAGTATAAACGTGACATAATGGTTATCAGGAACTTCCAATATGCCTTCAGCAATTGCTCTGGCTTGTGTGTTACTGTCTCGGAATTCCAGGTGGGATATCTTCAATTCGAGGGAGCCGTCATCGTCTATTTCCTTCACTTCAAGATCCTGTATCTGATGTAAATAACGTTCTTTTTCATTTCGGTCTTCAACAACTGACAAAAGCTGCTGTATTATAGCATATTCAGTATTTGTCGGTTTCCGATATGGTTTCATATCCTATTCCATAAAGGGGTTGCCAAGAAGAATCCTGGGCAACTCCTTTTTTATTATACTACGCTTCAATTTTTAACGAAATCGTCCACACTCCTCGTGTCGGCAATATTGTCACGGCGATGCGGAACGAGTGCGAAGGCCGACGCTCACGAACATGAACATCAGGACGAAGGCCGGGAGGTACGACTGCCACGTGGAGCGGAGCATCCCCGCAAGCAGGGGGCCTATGAAAGAGGCCACGACGATGTTCAAATTCGTGATCCCCAAATTGACTCCATAGTGCCCGTCGCCGTAGCGCTCTTTGATGTAGGTGGAAACGGTGACCGGCCCTCCGCCATAGGCGAGGCCCAGCATAGCGTATGAAGGGAAGAGGATCCACAGGCTGCCGGCAAAATACGCCGCCACCAGGCCGGCGGTCGCGATGATATAGAGCGTACAGGTCAGGAACATCACGGTGACATGCCCTCTTCTGTCATAGAGGTGGCCGAATATCAGCCTCGATATCCCATTGAAGATGGAGATGAAGCCTGCCGAAAGGGCCGCAAGTTCCACTGAAGCGCCGAGATCTGCGGCGTAGGGGGCGGCGTGTCCCAGTATGAGAAGGCCGGTGCTGCTCATGAGCACTGCCCATATGAAAAACTTTGCGTACGGGCCCTCCCTGATCATGTCGCGCGGTCCGGGGTCCGCGGAAGAGCCTTCTTCTTCGACCTTCCGGTCCGCAGGCACCACTATGAGGCTGCCTGCGAATGTGACGGCCCCGAAGCCTATGGCGAGGGCACGAAACGCGGTGCGCCATCCGTAGTGCAGTATGAGCGAGGTTGTCGCGGAGCCGAGCACGAGGCTGCCCAATCCGAAGGCCATGAGCAGTATGCCCGAAGCAAAACCCGTTCGCTCGGGGAAATGGCTCAGCACGGTGGATATGACGGTGTTGTAGCTTATTCCGACGGCGAAACCACAGAGTATGCCATAGGAGACATAGAGGGGAGGCAGAGAATTGATGACCGAGGCCCAGATGAATCCCAGTGTGAGGAGGATCGCCGCCAATCTGAGCATGGGCCCCTGGCGGCCGCACGATGCGCCGTATCCCCCCGCGATCTGCCCGAAAATCGAGACGCTCATGGAGAGCGTAAACACGAGGGATGTCTGCCCTCTGTTCCAGCCGAAGGCACTTTCGAGCGGGGCGACAAAAATCGACCACGCATAGATAAGGCCGTTGAAGATCATCATCAGGGCGCCGAAGGACAAGATCAATCCTCTGCGTATTCCGCCCTTTTGGGATGCGGTGTCCATTCCGGGTGTGTTCCTAGGCCTTTTTCCAGTATCGCGCGACGTCGCAGGGCGGATAGATGCCCTTGTCGGTGACTACGCCGTCGCAGAGCTTGGGTGGGGTGATGTCGAAGGCGGGATAGAAGCCCTTCACGCCGGCCATGGCCGTCCTCACGCCCATGGCCGAGAGGACTTCCTCGCCGTCGCGCTCCTCGATGTGCACCGTATCGATCGTGGGGTGCTTGGGGTTGGGCGTGCCGGTCACATAATAGGGTACGCCCCAGTAGCTGGCCCCGAGGGCTATCTGAAAGGTCCCCACTTTGTTCACGATGTGGCCATCCATACATATGACATCGGCTGCCGAAGTGAACACGTCTACTTTTCTGGCCTTGAGTGTATAAGCTGCCATATTGTCTGTGATCACCGTCACATCGAAGCCCATGTCCTTCACCACGCTGGCCGTCAGGCGGGCTCCCTGGAAGTATGGCCGCGTCTCGGCACAGATCACGCTGATGGTCTTTCCCCGCGCCCGGCACTCCTTGAGCATCATGCCTATTATGGTTTCGGCGAAGCACTGGGTCATGACAGTGCCGTCGTCCGGTATCTTGTCCACGAGGTATTTCGCCGCCAGTGCGGTTTTTGCGTAGCGGGCATTCACGGTGTGCAGCGCTTCGGTGAATACGGCCTCGTCGACCTTTTCCCCCTGCACGATGGCCGCCGCGGCCGCCTCCAGGCATCCGGAGGTGATATCTATCATCCGCTGCATGGTTGTGGGCCTGGCGTGAGAGAGGACACTGGCTGCCTTTTCCATATGGGCGATGAACGCTTCCCCTTTTTTGCCCGCGCCCTCTTTCGCCGCCAGAGCCATGCCCATCGCGGCCGCGAGGTAGGGGCCGCCGCTCTGGGTGACCATGTCCCTGATCGCGTCGGCGACCTCGACGTATGATCTGCAGGTCACATACTCGGTCTTTGCGGGATATACGCGCCTGTCCAATATGCGCACCACTTCACCGTCGTACCAGGCCACGTTCTCGTAGCGCAGCATGAACGCGAGGTCCTTATCCGCCCTTTCTGCCATATCCATCTCTCTGTCTCCTCTTTTAATACACGCTCTGGAGCACGCCCACGATCTCGTCCGCCGTGGGCTGCACCGGATTGTTGAGCAGCGACATGTCCGCAAGAGCTTTCTGCGCGATAAGGTCGAAATCCTCCCTGCGGACTCCGAGCGAACCGAGCGGCACGAGAGTGCCGATGTCGGACGACAGGTTCCTGAACTCCTCTATCGCGACATCGGCCATTATGGAGTCACTCTTCCCTTCGCAGTCGAGAGGACGCAGGAAACGGCCCAGCTCGGCGAGCTTCGCCTCCGCCCCCCGTTTGTTGAATTCCATGACGGGAGGGAGGAGAATGGCATTGCACAGCCCGTGCGGCAGATCGTACAGGGCTCCGAGCTGGTGCGACACGGCGTGAACCATGCCGATGCCGCCGTTCCCGAATGCGAGCCCCGCAAGATATTCCGCCACTGCCATGCCTTCTCTCGCCCGCTCACTCGACGGAGTCCGCACGGCTTCGCGCAGCCAGTCGAACACACAGCGTATAGCGGCCAGCGAAAGCTGGGACGTGAGCAGAAATCCGTTTTTCGAGATATAGCACTCCACGGCATGGACAAGGGCATCCATGCCTGTCGCCGCGGTGAGCCCGCGGGGCAGCGACATCATGAGGGAGTGGTCGTTGACGGCTATGGCCACCAGCGCGTTCCTGTCTCTGATGCCTGTCTTGGTCCTTTTCTCCTCGTCCGAAATCACATAGGCGCGAGTGCACTCGCTCCCTGTCCCCGCGGTCGTATTCACCGCCACGATGTCGAGCGCCTTCTTTTTACTTTTGTCGACGCCCCTGTAATCCTCCACCTCGCCCCCATTGGTGGCCAGTATCCCTATCGCCTTGCCGCAGTCGTGGGAAGAACCTCCTCCGACGGTCACGATAAAATCACAGCCCTCGGCGCGGAGAAGCGTAAGCCCCGCTTTCACATTGGCGACGGTCGGATTCGGCTTCACGTCCGCGAAAACGGCATGGCCTATCCCTGTATTGTCCAGCACTTCGATGACTTTAGCGGCTATGCCGAGTTCGACGATCGCCCTGTCCGTAACGATGAGTGCCTTTTTATAGCCCCTGATTCTGAGCTCATCGCCCAGCCCGCCAAGGCATCCATACCCGAACATGCTGCATACCGGCCCGAAATATTTGTATGTCGTCATTTCAGTCTTTATTCCTTTTTATTCTGAGATTCCGAGCCTGGCCCGCATTTTCCGGGCAGCCTCTTCGGGGACCAGGCGAACGCTGCCTGCCTGGAGCGCGAGCGAATAGATTTTGGCCGCATCTTCGACGTAGACCGCCCGGATATGGGCCTGCTCTATCGTGGAGCCTATGGTCAGAACGCCGTGATTGCTGAGAAGACAGGAGTTGCGGTTTTTCAGGACATTGAGGGCGCTGAGCCCCAGTTCGAGGGAGCCGGGAAGCTCGAAATCGGCGACGGGGATATCTCCGCCGAGAAAGCCGAGCATCTCGATGAGAATGAGGGGCACGGGAGTTCCAACCACCGCAAAGCTGGTGGCGTAGGGCGAATGCGTGTGCACCACGGCTCCTATATCCTTCCGCTGCCGCAATATCGCGGTGTGCATCCGCCACTCCGACGAAGGCCGGTGCGCCCCTTCGAGCACAGTGCCATCCATCTTTATTATCATGATGTCATCTTCGGACATCGTCTCGTACCGAATGCTGCTCGGCGTTATCGCCACCACCTCCCGCTGGGGATCACACATGCTCAGATTGCCGCTTGTGCCTGCGAAAAGCCCCTCGTCGTAGGACACCAACGTTGTCTCAAGCACTTTCTTTTTCATTTCACGGATTATGTCCATATATAGCCTCTCTCTTGATGCTACTCTCGGCAACGCTCAGCGCCCGAGGCTTTTAAGTACTTCGTGCAGTGTATCGGTATAATTCCGGCCTTCAGTGTAGGACTCCCTGTTCATGATGCAGCGCTTTGCCGAGAGCATGACGAGCTGCTCGGCGAGCTTTCTGGCCGCACTGTCCCCGATGGAAGTCAAGTCTTTCACCTGGGCAGTGCCTACGGCTCTCCGTATCATCTCGACACCCGCGACACCGGCGCTGTCGGCCAATATCGTGCCCAGGAGCCAGGAGGAATATCCTTCAGTCATCGCCATCCTGTCGCTGATACGCGCCGCAAACAGCGAGCTGAACTTTTTCTTGAAAAGCTCTACTATGTCGACGATGGTGGCATCCAGCCAGTCGATATATTCTTCCCTGTCTTTGCCGCGCTCCATGGTCACCGCGGCGTTGGCCCACGCAAAGCACATGTTCCCCACCACGTTGCCGACATCGTAGCCGGCCGGGCCATAAAAAGCGAATTCGGGATCGATGACCTTCGTCGAATCTTCCCGTACAAAAATGGAACCGGAATGCAGGTCGCCATGGATGAGCGCCTGCGCATTGTTCATGAACTGATACTTGAGCTTGGCGACCTCGAGATGGAGGAGGGAATCGCCATATATCTCCCCGGCCACGAAGTCTGCGTTGGGAGGAAACACCTTGTTGTGCCCCGCGGCGTTTGTGTAAGGGTCGGTGTACACGAGCTGTTCCGTTATGGCGCAGAGCTGGGGGTTCGTATAGCGCTTCACCAGTTCTTTCTTCTCTGCCGGGTCCATCACGGTATCGAGGGTCGGCACAAGGGTTTTGGCCATGAAGTCCGAAATATCCTCCGCGAGTCGCGGGAACTTTTTATGCGCCATCAGCTCGTAGCGCAGTATCCTATGGTCGGACAGATCCTCCATCGACAGGCAGGACATTACGGGATCGTAGTCGTACACGGCGGGCACCAGTCCGGGGGCCAGTTCTCCCTCCATCTTCAGAATCTCGGCCTCTATCCTGTTGCGGTCGAAGCCGAGGACCCGGCTGCCCGAGCGTGTGCCTGCGTCGGCGTGCTTGATGATGACGGACCTGCCCCCTATGGGGTCCCGCACTCTGAACACATAGTTGATGTTGCCATCGCCGATTTCCGAGCACTCGAGCGGGCCGCTGCCGCCGAACAGCGGAAGCCGCTGCGCCGCATATTCCGCGGCATCGGCCTCAGTCATCCTGAAGTGATGATCAAATTTGGACATTCACGGCTCCTTCCTCTTCCCCTCTCTCAGCCTTCGCTCTTGCTGGAGTAGTAGGTCGACGCGAGGGCTATGGCGAGCACCACGCCCTTGACCGCGTTGAGCGAGTAATAGGGCACCGACATCATAATGAGGCCGTTTTCCAAAATGCCCACGAGCGATGCTCCGATGAAAGTGCCGAATGCGTTGGGCTTGTCCGCTCCTGCCACGGAGCGCCCGATGAAGACCGCCGAGATGGCCGGCATCGCATACCCAGCCGCTCCCTGTATCTGGGCCGACATGTTCCTCGAGGCCACAAGCACACCCCCGAGCCCTATAAAGACTGCCGACAGCATGCCCGCAAATATGCGGTACCGGTTGACCGGAATTCCGGAGAGGCGCGCCGCCTCCTTATTGCCACCCACCGCGTATATGTACCGGCCGTACTTGGTGTAGGTCAGGAAAATGTGAATGATGATGACGATCACGATCATGATGATGATGATCGCCGGGGCCTGTCCCATGTCCTTGAACATCCGGGGGATCTTGCCTATGGTCGGCGTGCCGTCGAACCTGGGCATGCCCTCGCTGACGGCCCCTCCACCCGAGTAGGTGAGGCTCAGACCATCGAGCATGAACATCATGGCCAGCGTAGCCAGCAGATCAGGTATCTTGCACTTGACGATGAGGAACATCGTGATGAGCGTGAGTGCCATCGTGGCGGTTATGGCAAGGGGAATGGCCAGCCACATGTTCATCTGGTACCAGACGAAGAAGCTGATGACGAGCGCTCCCGACATGGTCGCCATCGAGCCCGACGAGAGATCGAAGCCACCTACGGCGAGCGTCACGGTCAGGCCGATGGCTATGATCGTAGTCACCGAGATGGACCGCAGAATGGTGATCATGTTGCTGCTGGTCAAAAAGAGCTGCGGCATCTTCAGCGCAAAGAAACCAAATATGGCTATGAGCGCGATTATGGAGGCCCATTTTGTGAGAAATCCGGTCACCGCCCCTCTCGCTGCCGAGTTTTTTGTTGTTCGTGCCATTTATTTTCTGCCCCCTGTGGCGTAATAGAGAATCTCTTCTTCGGTAGTCTTGTGCGTTTCCAGTTCGGTGACGAATTCACCGTTGTACATGACGTAGAGTCTGTCGGTGATGGCGAGGATTTCGTTTATTTCGGACGAGGCATAGAGCACGGCTTTCCCCTGCTTTGCCAGACTCTGGATGAGCTGGAAAATGTCCCTCTTGGCCCCGACATCGACGCCTTTTGTGGGCTCGTCCAGCATATAGATGTCCGAGTCGGACGTGAGCCATTTCCCGACGGCGACCTTCTGCTGGTTGCCTCCGGAGAGGTATTTCACCCGCTGATACACGGAGGGCGTCTTGATCCCGAGGTCGCCCACGAGCTTCTTGGCATTCGCAATCTCGAGGCTCCTCACGATAAAGGAAAACCGGTTCGCAAATTTGCCGAGGCAGGCCGCGGACAGATTGAAATACACAGGTTCACTGACAAGGACGCCTTCCTTCCTGCGCTCTTCGGGCACAAGTGCAATTTTCTGCCTGACCGCCGATGTCGGGCTGTGCACCGATATGGGCTTGCCCTTATAGCGTACCGTCCCCGCCCCCATCCTGTTCGCCCCGAACAGAAGTTTGCAGAGTTCGGTCTTCCCCGCGCCCACCAGCCCGCAGACACCCACGATCTCACCACTGCGTATGCTGAATGAGACGTCGCGGACCTTCCCTTCTCCATCCATGAGGTGCTCGGCCTCTATCACGACATCCCCGATAGGGGCAGGTATCTTGGGAAAATTTTCCTCGAAGCTCCTGCCCAGCATGAGATTGACGATGTCCTGCACGGTGAGGCTGCTGTCCACGGTCCGGTTCGCGACGACCTGCCCATCCTTCATGACAGTGAGGCTCTGGCATATCTGGAAAAGCTCGGGCAGACGATGCGAGATGAAAATAATGCCCACATTTTTCTTGCTCGCCAGTTCTTTGACGATGCGGAACAGCTCCGCCACTTCGCCGAGGCTCAATGGGGCGGTGGGCTCGTCCAGTATCAGAAACCTGCACTGTTCCCGAACCGCCCGGGCTATAAGCACCATCTGCTTCTGCGCGAGCGTGAGACTCGACATCTTGCGGGTGACATCGATGTCCATGTTGAGCTGCCTGAGGATATCCCTTGCGGACTTGTTGATTTTCCGCCAGCGGATCATCGCCCTGCCTTTCATGCCCGTGACGATGCTGTTGAACATTATGTTCTCGCCGACGGTCAGGTAGGGGAAAAGAGCCGTGTCCACTTCCTGATACACCAGCTCGATGCCGAGGTCCTTGGCTGCTCTCGGAGTCCGGAGTTCGTAATGCTGCGAGTCGATAAATATGTCGCCGGTGTATGTTTCGTTGGCCCCCGCAAGAACCTTCATGAGAGTGGATTTCCCCGCTCCATTGGCGCCAACCACTGCGCGGATCTCTCCACTCCTCATGGTGAAGTTTACATTGTTGAGGGCTTTCACACCGGGAAACTCAATGGAGATGTCTTTCATCTCGAGTGTGCACATATTCTCGCTCATACGCATGTATCCTCTTAAGGCAAAGGCCCGGGTACCGGGCCTTGCCGTCCGCCGATTATAAAGGATGCTATTTTGCTCCTGCTGCCTTTCTCAGATCGGCCATCCAGGGCGATATGTTGTCGTTGTTGACGCCGTATCCCTTGATTATGGTGCCAAGGTTGGTGACATTGGCCTCAGGGGTGAGCTGGTCGGCAAAAATCACCGAGGGCTGGAGGATATACTCCGCGGGAGTCGGGTCATCCATGAGCTTCTGGGCGACAAGCCGTACGGCCGAGATGCCTATATTGGAGAAGTGGGTGGCCACGCAGGCTTTCCATATCTTGTCGGGAGCGCGCATATAATTGATATCCTGATTGGAGATATCGATCGACACCAGCGGGATATCGCTGCGGTTGGCCTCGATGAGCGCCTTGTAGGCGCCGCGTGCGTATGCATCGTAGGCGCTCCAGATCACATCCACCGTCCCCTTGGGATATTTGGGCAGTATGGACGCGACGACGCTGGCGATGGAACCTTCCGAATCGGCCGGATTGGTCGGACCGAGCACTTCGAGCGTTTTAATCTTCTTGGCGTCTTCGTACTTTTTGTAGGTCTCCTGTCTCCTGTCGAAAGGAGGAATGCCCGGGCCGCGCCACAGTTTCAGCACGCGGATGGGCTTGGGCGCGTCTTTCAGCAGCACGTCGCATATGTAGTCGAGCGCCAGCCGCGCCATCTCCTGATCGCTCTGGAACATGGTGGTGATGCCGGGGATACCCTTGCCTTCAGAGTCCTGGATAACGGTGTCGAAGGTGACAACCTTAATCCCTCTGGCCACAATGGTCTTTATGAGATCGTAGGCGTATTGTGGCTTGCCGTGCGAGATGATCATCCCCTGATACCCCTGCTGCGCACACTGATGGATGATGTCCTGGAATCTCACATCATCGCCATCGGAGGTGAACACATCCACCTTGATCCCGTAGTAGGTACCCTCGCGGATGGCGCCATCGAACGCCATCTTGAAGATGTCGGTCGATGTGCCGTTGAGCACATACGCCACCCTGTAGCCCTTCGATTTGAACTGCTGGGCGGTCATTTTCGTGTCGGCATTGGCGCAGAGCGCAAACACTGCCAACATTGCGGCGAAAGTCAATAATGACTTTTTCACACACAGCCTCCTTGGAAAATTGCTGATGGGGAACCCCCATCGCTTATGCGCCCCCATAGGGCGCTTATACCCTCTGATTGGAGCCTGAACTGGCGAACGTCAGGCCCCTTTGAGAATTTTCAGTGCGGCGGCGGCAGTCTTTTCATCGGTGACCAGGCCATCTATGAATCTGCCGCGTATCGCGCCCGCTATGGGCAACACTTTGGTCTCTCCGTATGCCACCGCAGTGACGGGGCACTTCATCGGCACATCCGCCGTCACGGACCTCTCTTCGATGGGAGTGGGAACTCTCCTCCCCTCCACATCGAAAAAGTGCGTAAAAATATCGCCCACAGCGCCACGCTTCAGCATGTCTGCCACATCGTTTTCCTGAATAAAGCCCCGGGCCAGGAGTCCCGTCTGTGCGACATCGCCCAGGCCTATCATGGCGCACTCCACGGAGTTGGCCATCTTGAGTACGGACGCCACCACATAGTCGTTCCGAAGGACCTTTGCGGTCTCGGGAGTCGAGGCTATGGCGGGGGCCCATATGTTGAAGTAGTCGATTCCGAGGAGCTTGGCCAGCAGTATCCCGCTCGAACAGGGATTGAAGGGATTGACCGCATAGTTCGGCATTGCGTTGCCCGTGAGCGACACAATCCGCTTCACCGTTTTCTTTTGGAGCGATTCCAGCATGCCGAGCGCGGCGGAGACTGCACGGCTCGATCCAATGCCAATATTCTCATACTTTCTGCAGAAGTCGGAAAACTTAAGGGAGGCCGCATACGCCACATTGGAGCCCGTGTCGCGGCCCGCGGGCACGATCGTTACGTCCGAGAGCCCGGAGACCGCCTTAAATTCCTTCTCGGCCTCGAAGAGCGAGATGTAGCGCCGGCCAATCTTGATCTCCACGATCTTGTTCTCGCGAATCACTTTCAGGAGGCGCACCACCTTGATGCGGGGAATCCCCAGGAGTTCACCTATCTCCTGCTGGCTCCTGTCTTCGTAATAATAGAGCCATGCGATTCTCGTGAGCATGGAATTGTTCAAATGTTCACTCATCTGAACAATTGATACAACGGTTTTTTCAATCTGTCAAGCAAAAATTTATAGTATTTGAATTCTCCGTTAAGACGAAAGAGGGTCTTGCCGGTCCGATGGTACGTTTTATTTTAAAAAAACTTGAGAAGAAGCTTTCCTAAGTTGCCGATACACCGGCCGGCTTGCGCCTGTTCCGCCTGTTAATCGTGTCTATCGCTGACCTGAGAACTGCGGCAACGAAGAAGGCTGCGAGGAACTTGCCAAAGACGACCACCATATTCTGCAGCGCCGGGGAAACTGCGCCGCTTTTTTCAGAAGAATCGGCAGTGACCTGACTTCCATTTCTGCCCGGAGCGGCTGATGAAATGGCATCAGGAGGAGGGATCAGTGTCTGAATCGCAAAGTATGCCGCACAGCCGAACACCGCCGCGACTGTGAGGATAGCAATAGTTCTGAGTATGGTCTTCATCTGTTCCCTTCAAAAAACTGATCTGTTATGTGTCATTCCCTCGGCAAGCGGCAGGGTGATAAAGAATTCCGATCCATGCCCAAAGTCGCTGCTGGCGGAAACCCTGCCGCCGTGAGACTCGATTATAGTCTTCACTATCGCCAGTCCAAGGCCGCTGCCAGCAGGTCTTCCATTTTCCTCTGTTCTGGATTCATCGACCCGATAGAAGCGGTCGAATACGCGCCCCAGTTTCTCTGGAGGAATACCTGGCCCGTCGTCGTGGACGCGTATGATAGCCTCATTCGCTGTAGCTTTGAGCAAAACGTGGACATGTCCTCCTGGTCCGCAGTACTTGACCGCATTCTCGATGAGATTGCCCAGGGCCCTCGCTAGGGCAGAGCTGTCGCCGTATACTTTCACCTCTGGCAGATCTGCTGCACTCAGGCTGACGCCGCGGAGACGGGCAAGAGGCCCAAAGCGTTCCAGCGCTTCCAATGCCGTGGCACCGAGATCGACAACCTCTGAGGGTCTTCCCGCGCTCCCCAGGTCTGCCTCTGCGAGCAGAAGGAGGTCTTCGACGAGCTTCGCCATGTAGGAGCACTCCGTCTTGACGACTGAGAGGCTCTGCCTGTAATCATCCGCGCGGCGTTCCGATGCCAGTGCCCGCTCAGATTCAAGAGAGATGACCGACAGAGGCGTCCGCAGTTCATGGCCGGCGTCTGCGACGAAGCGCTTCTGCCGCTCAAATGCAGCCTCCAAGCGATCGAGCATGACATCGAACACTTCGGAGAGTTCCCCGAGCTCGTCGTGCGTATTGAGGTTGATCCTCCTCGAGAGATCGCCGTCTCCGATTGAGCGCGCCGTGCGGGCTATCTGGGCTACGGGACGCATGGCCCTGTTGGCGAGCCATATGCCGCTGAGTATGCCAATGGCCAGCATGCAGTTGACCGCGATGAGAAGAGTCGCCAAGAGTCGCCCGCGAAGGCCATAGGGGTCGAGGGNGGCCCCAAAGAGGATTGCCCCATCCTTGCTGGCGCCCGGCGTCCTGGGATTCGGATGCATTTCAGAATAGCCAAAGAGCATCTCTGTACCGGAGCTGCTATTTTTGGCCCATGCGATTGGTTTGCCGTGGCGCCCCTCCGTGTCACGGAGGGTGTCATCCTCAACCCCAGCGGCGACTTTGACAAGCGAGAGGGCCACATCCTCAGAGAGACCGACTGCCTTGACTATCGTGCCGTCTGAATCGAATAGCGCGTAGGCGTCATCCTCCTGAGTCAGTATGGGCTGGCCGTTATCGAATGCGCGCCATGCGTCGCTTATCTTCTTTTCGACACGGAAGCGGCTATCACCATAGATAGCTCTCATCTGGCTGACGTATATGAAGGTACAGAACGCTATCGATACGACCCCAAGCAGGGCCGTATACCAAAGGGTCATCCGGAAATGAGTGCTCTTTGTTAAGGATATTTTGGGTCTTTCCGTCGTCATTGCGCTTTGCTCTCGTGGATTCTNTAAACGATAACCGCAGCCCCGAAGCGTCTCGAGCAGTTTTGGCTCGAAGTGCTCGTCGATCTTCGCCCGGAGGCGGCGCACATAGACATCCACGACATTCGAGGCGACTATCTCGTCCTGGTTCCAGAGATGGCCCTCCGCCATCGACCGCGTTATGACCTGACCCTGATGGCGGAGAAAATACTCGAGGAGGCTGAATTCTCGCGCTGTCAAGCCTATCTCATGGCNCGCCCGGCGCACGAGGTGAGTCGCCGGGTCGAGTACGAGATCTGCGATCCGAAGTTCACTGGCCTTATCGGAGGAGTTTCGCCTGAGCAGCGCCCTTAGTCGCGCCTTCAGCTCAGCGAGTTCGAAGGGTTTCGTCAGGTAATCATCAGCTCCGCCATCCAGCCCTTTCACTCTGTCGCCGACCGCACCCCTCGCCGTCAGCATGAGGATTGGCGTCGCTACATGGTTTAAGCGCAACGAGCGGCAGACTTCGAAGCCATTCTTCTCCGGAAGCATGATATCGAGGACTATGAGATCATAGCTGTATGATATCCCCATATTTTCGCCACTATCTCCGTCAAAAACGGCATCGACGGCATAGCCATCCTCTTCCAGCGATTTTACGAGCGACTCGGAAAATCGCCTGTTATCTTCTATTACCAGTATTCGCATTGTATGTCATTATACGGGAGAGAACCCTGGCGATGACAGTCTTAAGCACAACGACGCCGACGAAAGTTATAATGAACTTGATCAATACATCGCCGAGCATGCTGAAAGCACTGCGCTGGAGATGTCCATGAGGATTGGGATTGCCGGTGCCATCGTACGTGGTTCCCTGGGCCACGCCGCCCATCCCTTGGAAGACTGTCACATTGGTATTGAAAGGCTGTACGATACAGTACATCGCAAGCCCCAACAGTGTGGAAACCGTAAGAATCGCCACTATTCTCAACAGAGTCTTCATTTTTTTCCTCCTGCGGCCCGCTCCGCCACAGGCTGTTTCCTGAAGAGCCTGACAACCGGGCCGATCAGGGTGCGCTTGGCGTTCTGCGCTATCCACTTGATATGCATCCCACAGTGGATTCCCAGAGTTATGAGCGCCACTTCGGCGGATATTCTGTGGGCCTGCCTCCATACGATCGAAAAGGCCGGTTGGATACCGATCGCGGGCAAGGCTGCCTTCGAGATGAGAAAACCGCTGACCATGGCCATGATGAGCGCCAAGAAAAAGACTACATCGATCACAAAATTGAGGCGCGACTCGTGGAAGAGACGTGCGAAAAATTTCGGCGTGACACCCACTATCCATTCCCAGTGCAGAAGAAGATGGACGACAATAGTCGCCGCAAAAGCGAGGGAGAGCCATTCATGGACCGGGATCCCGGTGGCATGTGGCACCATCGCCAGCACGAAGGCTAGAAATAGTGCGATGTCGAGAAACAGGTTAGTTTTTGTCGTGTTGATCGTAGACACGGTTGCGCTCCAAAGAGGTCTTTACGGACGGGGCCTCGGCTCGACGAGCTGCCGCCCCGTCTCTTTAGAGAGCATACTGAGCAAGAATGACAGGAAGATGACAAACATTAAAAATTTTCCGCTATGGGCCGCGAGGGGAAATGCTTAGACCTCATGTAAAATGTCGGCCGGCCATGGTACGATGCACCAGAGAAGATAAAACTGTGAGACAGTATCCTCACGGGCACCCAAGGGAGCAGTCTTGAACTATCAGTATTTCACGACGGCGGAGGAGGAATCTTCGCCGAAAATTGCCTATTGCCCACGCTGTGGGATGAGTTCACGGCGCCGGAAACATCAAAAGACCAACAAAGACAGACATGCGCTTCGTGTGGATATGTCCACTATAGCTCATTCAGTATGCCTTTGAAGCAGAAAAAGTATACTGGATTCATTCTTTACAGAATGAGCTGGAGATACGAGGAATCGATAAAAGGTTCAATATGGTCCGACAGAAACCCACTACAACAGAATTCCGCGCTTGACGATACGCACCAGCCCTCCTATATTAAAATCATTGTTTAGTATTCCGGCAAAATGTGCCCAGAAGATGGGGCCCGATCTCTTGTCTTCGGCACTCTCCCCAACACGAGGAACAACAGTGGTATGAACCTTTTGACAAAATTCAAAGAGACCAGCATCTCTGTAGTCCCCATTCTTTTGATCGTGCTCGTTCTCGAACTGACTGTGGCGCCCATAGGAGCGACGCTCCTTGCGCAGTTTTTCCTGGGAGGGGTTTTCATCATCATCGGCCTGAGCGTCTTTCTCCTGGGTATCGATCTCGGCGTGCTCCCTGTGGGACAGAAGGTGGGGGCCACCCTCGTCTACAAACGCAATCTCGGCCTGATGCTCGCCGTCGGCTTCATCGTGGGATTCTTCATCACCGTCGCAGAGCCCGATGTACGGGTGCTGGCGGGCCAGGCGGCCACTGTCGATCCCTCCATCTCCAAGACGCTCCTCGTAGTGATGATCAGCCTGGGCGTCGGTCTTTTCGTGGCCCTAGGCTTCGGCAGGACCATCCTGGGGATTCCCTACCGCTATCTCCTCATCGTCTTCTACATCGGCGTGTTCATCCTCGCCTCTCTGACCGATCCCGCATATCTCGGCGTAGGCTTCGACGCCGGAGGCGCGACGACAGGACCGATGACCGTCCCCTTCATCATGGCCCTTGGCGTCGGAGTCGCCGCGGTCCGCAAGGGGAAGCAGGCGGAAGACGACAGCTTCGGTCTGGTCGGTCTGGCCTCCATCGGTCCCATCGCAGCGGTGCTGATCATGGGCATCATCAACAANGGACAATCGGCTCCCGCATCCGCCGCCGTCGCGGAGAGTGTCGAAACGCGGGGCATTGTCGCGAGCTTCATCCATCTGATCCCCGAAACCCTCGCCGATGTGGCGCTGGCGCTCGGTCCACTCGCCCTCATGGTCTTCGTGTTCCAGATCACGCTTCTGCGCATGCCGCGACATCAGGTGGCCCGCACGATAAAGGGTCTCATCTACACCTTTCTGGGCCTGGTAATTTTCTTCATCGGCGTCAACGGCGGCTTTCTGCCGGTGGGCTCCACCATCGGAGGGATCATCGGCGCCATGGAGCACAACGCCGTCCTCATTCCGATCGGCTTCGTCCTGGGGGCCGTCGTTGTCCTGGCGGAACCCGCCATCTGGGTCCTGAACAACCAGGTCGAGGAAGTTTCGGGCGGCTACATCAAGAAGCGGGTGATGCTCATATCCCTCTCCATCGGGGTGGCTGTCGCTGTCGCGCTCGCCATGCTGCGGGTGGTCACCGGTATGAGCATCTGGTGGCTCCTGGTCCCGGGCTACACATTGGCATTGGCGCTCACCTTCTGGAGCCCGCCCCTCTTTACCGCCATCGCCTTCGATTCGGGTGGCGTCGCCTCGGGACCGATGTCCTCCACCTTCATCCTGTCGTTCACGTTAGGAGCCTCGTCCGCCGCCGGAGGCAACCCCATCACCGACGCCTTCGGTGTCATCGCGATGATTGCGATGACGCCCCTCATCGCCATCCAGATATTGGGGTTGATTTTTAAACACAAAGAGAAAAAAACGGCCGTCCCGCACAGCGGCGAGGCGGCATAGGAGACAGTCAAATGACCGCGACCAAACAGACGATCTATACTCACGGAAAGTTGCTGATCAGCATCGTCGAGCGGCATACCGGCGAGAAGCTCGTGGCTGCGACCAAGCGCGCGGGAGCCCGCGGAGGGACGATCATCCTGGGAAGGGGCACTGCGGAAAGCTCGCTGCTCGAGAGTTTAGGTATTGGCGATTCGGAAAAGGACGTCGTCCTTACCCTGGCCACCGACGAGCAGACAGGGCCGATCATGGCGGCGCTCCGCTCTTCCGAAATGCGGGAAAAACACATAAGGGGCGTCGCCATGTTGGTCGACGTCGCGAATATCCTCAGACACGTCCGCAGTGATGAAGCCGATTCCGTCTCGTCCGCCGAAAGGAGATCTCCAATGAAGACTCAAGATGATCATGTGCTTATTACCTTTATCGTGAACAGGGGTTACGCCGACGATGCGATGCAGGCAGCGCGCAAGGCCGGGGCGAAGGGAGGCACCATCCTCAACGCCCGGGGAACCGGCAACGAGGAGGATGTGAAATTCTTCGGCATTTCGCTGGTCCCCGAGAAGGAGATCCTGCTCATGCTGGTGGAGACGGCGCAGTCCGACGCCATCCTCCAGGCGGTGAGGAAGGTTCCCTGCCTCGCGGAACCGGGGAGCGGCATCGCCTTTTGCACCGCCGTCGAGGACTTCATCGCGCTGGGACAAAGGCCGACGATCAGCGATGAAAAAAGACGGGCCGCGAGCCCTCCCGTCGGCGTGCCCCCTTGGTCCTCATATTCTCGATGTTTTGGAGTAAATAGAGAATTGGCCCTTTCCCGGGGTTGGGGAGAGGGAAAAGTGCGTTACATTTAATATTTACACTGTAAATTTATCCACCGCATGAGAAATCAACCATTGATTCCGTACAATTCCAGTCTATAATATTTCCCACGCTCTACAACGGAACTGTAGTCTTACAATGGTTTTAAAGGCTTGAGGTTCTTTCAAAAGTCGGACGAGTTTTGAAAGAGCAACCTTTTATTGCAGCATTTGCTTCGGATAACGACAGATGAAAGATAAAAAATCCAGCTGTTCGAGTGACAATCTTCAGGAAAATACCGGATGGTTGCTACACTTATTTGATCAACTGCCAGTCATGCTATTCCGCTGCCGCTGCGATCCAAATCCAACAATAACCTATGTATCCAAAGGATGCCGGCCGCTCACGGGCTATTCGCAGGAAATGCTGATAAACAACAGAGATGTTTCCGTCAGGGAAATCATCGCTCCAGAATATCATGAAACTTTATACAAGTGTCTCGAACGGGGAAGGACCGGCAGGAAAGTGCTGCACTGTGAATTCGAAATAGTCACCAAAACAGGCACACGAAAATATATCTTTGCGCTCGTCAAACCTGCCGTTGACGAGAAAGGGGCACATGCTTTTGAAGGATTTCTCCATGACATCACCGAGAGAAAGCAGATCGAACAAGAAAATGAATATCTCGGCACTCATGATTTTCTCTCGGGCCTTTACAATCGCCGTTACTTCTCTGCGTCCCTGGCCCATCTCGAACAGGGGAAATATCCGATTTCATGCCTCATAGCCAACATAAATGGTTTAAAGCTCATCAATAAAGCCTATGGATATGCAGCTGGAGACAACCTCATAAAAGAGGCAGGCCAACTGTTGGGAAAATTCATAGAAAATGGAACTGTCGGGGCCTGTATTGGCGGTGATGCGTTCATCCTCATTGTTCCTCTGGCAAACAGGGGGAAAATTGCCGATATCGCCGCCGGGATATCCGGAGAACTGGCAAAGTATGAGGATCCTACCATTCCCGCAGAGAAACGATTGAGCATGGCGATCGGGTATGGCACGGCGTATTCGGTCGAAGAGAACTTCTTTACGGCATACGAAGATGCAGAGAAAATGATGCGGTACGTAAAGCTTCTTGATAAAAACAGCGATTCAAGCGGCATCCTCAAATCCCTGCTTGCCACATTGTTCGAGAAAAGCGAAGAGACAGAAGGACACTGCGAAAGACTTGCAAATCTGTCTTCCATAATTGCCTCCCGGCTTGGCCTCCCGGAATATGAAATGTACAAACTGAGACTGTATGCGATGCTTCATGACATAGGAAAGATCGGTATCGACGACAGAATACTCAAGAAGAACGGCAGTCTGACCGAAGACGAGAGAAACATAATGAAGACTCATCCTGAAATCGGATACCGCATTGCCATGTCATGGAGCAACTTCGAGGAACTTGCTCCTTATATCCTCTCGCACCATGAGCGCTGGGACGGCAACGGCTATCCCCGCGGGCTTCGGGGGAAAGAAATTCCTCTGCTCGCAAGGATTCTCGCCGTCGCCGACGCATACGACGCCATGACCTCGGCCCGGGTGTATCGAAAACCGATAGGGAAACAGGAAGCCATGGAAGAAATACGAAAGAATTCGAGTACCCAGTTCGATCCGGCAATTGTGAATATATTCCTGGAGTATCTTGAAAAAAATGAGCCATAGTCTGAATATTNNCTTATGTATCGCATAGGAGTTTCGCTGTGACNNAAAAAAATCCTCCCTCAACACCTATGGAGATTATCTCACAAAGATATCTCTCTTCCTGTTGATCATACTCTTTCCAATGACGGTCTTTTTCTTTTCCAACACCCTGAACAGGGTCAATGCTTTTGAAAATGAGAGGATAATTACACTCGCCAGAATGGCTGCCGCATTGATTGACGACACGAAGCTGGCTTCGCTGCACGGCGACGAGTCTGATCTCGCGCGCCCGGAATATGCCTTCCTGAAATCTGATCTGGCAAGGCTCCACCAGAGCGATACGCTCATAAGCTCAGTCTTCCTTATGCGCCGAACCGACGGTGGGAAATACATTCTCCTCGTCGACTCGGAATCACCCGATTCGGCACATTATTCACCGCCGGGGAAGGAATTTGCAAGAGTTACCGAAGAAATGGCAGGCCCATTCGTCGATGGGACTTCGCTAGTCTCAAGCTCCATGATTGATTCAGAGAATACGTGGAGGACTGCACTGTCTCCGGTACTGGGCAGGGAAACAGGAAACGTGGTAGCGGCCCTTGGAATCGAGTATTCGGACGATGTATGGAATATCCTCCCTCTCAAAAGACCCAGCTATACCCTGATAGGCTTCTCTATCCTGGGAGGATTGATAATCCTTGCAGTGCTGTTTGGAATACAGAATATAAGAATACGCTCGCTGAACAGAACCTCACAGGAAGAGCGACAGCGCCTGCGCATATTTCTCGATCAACTGCCGGGCATGGCCTTCAAGTGTCTGCCGGATGGGCGGGGGACAATGACATACGTTTCATCCGGCTGCAAGGCGCTCACGGGCTACTCACCCGAGATGCTCATCGACAACCGGGGCATTTCCTTCGGTGAAATAATCGTGCAGGAATATCGGGAATCGTTGCATGACCTCTTCCAGCGCACGGCAGATACGGGAAAAGATGTGCATGCCGAATTCGAAATTGTCACGAAGGACGGAAAGCGAAAGTGGGTCCTGATCTATGGTGAAATTGTCCATGGGGACAACAATACGGCTGAAGCCATAGAGGGGATAATCCTGGACATCAGCGAGAAAAAACGGACCGAGGCGGAAAATGAATATCTCAGTAATCACGATGCGCTCACGGGTCTGTACAATCGCCATTATTTCTTTGAAACGCTCCTGAATCTCGAATCGGAANNGGGCTCTATCCCATATCCTGCATTGTCGGAAACATCAACGGATTCAGCCTTATCAACAATGCATTTGGCTACGAGGCGGGCGACAAGCTTTTGGTCGAAGTAGGAAAAGATACTGGGCTCCTACATGGAAGAAGGATCAGTCATAGCGGCACACACAGGCGGGGATGAGTTCGCCCTGATCCTTCTCTCCGCAGATGAGGAGAAAGTTCAGAAAACGATGGATTCGCTCTCCCGCGATTTTCAGCAATGCCGTGATTTGAATATGCCGGCCATCAACTGCCTGAGCATGGATTTCGGGCAGGGAACCGCAACATCCAGAGATTCGGACGTGCTTTCAGGCATTCGACAATGCCCAGAAAATGATGCGCCAGGCAAAATTGCTGAACAAGGCCAGCGCATCCCACGGCATTCTCAATGCCATGCTCGCCACACTGTATGCAAAAAGCGGGGAGACGGAGGAGCACTCTGCAAGGCTTGCGTGCATCTCTACGAAGATCGGCGAATCGCTTGGCCTGCCCGAAGAAGAGCTGAATAAGTTAAAACTTCTCTCAATGCTGCATGATATCGGCAAGATAGGCATCGATGACAGGGTTCTCAAGAAAAGAGGGGCCCCTTACGGAAGACGAATGGAAGGTCATGAAGACCCACCCTCAGATCGGCTACCGCATCGCCATGGCCTCAAGCGAATTCAGGGAAATCGCTCCCTACATCATTGCCCACCACGAACGCTGGGACGGAAAGGGTTATCCCAGGGGGCTCAAGGGAGAAGAGATACCACTGCTTGCCCGTATCCTGACTGTTGCCGATGCATACGATGCCATGACTTCAAAACGGGTCTATAAAGATGCATGGAAAAGAGAGGCGGCGCTCGGAGAACTGAAGAAGAACTCGGGGACTCAGTTTGATCCGAAGATCATCGATATATTTCTGTCATTGGCCGAGGCGGAGGATTTCGGGTGCCCAGATAACTAGGCCGAGGCGGCCAGCGGCAGGGGCCTGAGAGGGCCAGTGGCACGCATGCGGGAGGACTGCCTGCGCTCACCGCAATTGCGCCCCTTGGGCTCTCTGTCGAACGCTCGTCGCCGCCAACTTCTCTCAGGCGCGGCCTGAACGCTTGCGGTCTATGAGGACCGCGATGATGATGATGGCGCCTTTGACTACCTGTTTGTAGAAAGCCTCTACTCCCACCAGGTCCATGCCATTGTTGATCACTCCCAGAAGCAAGGCCCCTATGACCATGTCGCCGACATTTCCGATGCCGCCCGAGAAGCTGACTCCACCTATGATGCAGCCCGCGATGGCGTCTAGCTCGTAGCCGGAAGCGAAGGCCGGGGAGGCGGATTTCAAACGGCCGGCGAAAAGAACGCCAGCGAGGCCGACGGCCACACCCTCGATCAGGTACGCCTTTATCTTGACAAAATCGACGTTGATTCCCGCGACTCTGGCGGCCTCCTCATTGCTGCCCACCGCGTAAATATAGCGTCCAAGGGNGCGCTTGTTGAGGATGTACCAGGCGATGACGATCACGATGATGTAGATGATCACCGGCAAGGGCACGGGCCCCAAGGAGGCGGTGCCCAGATAATTGAAGCTGTTCGGGAAATCGGCGAGCGGCATGCCGTGGGCAAAGATAAGCGCTAGGCCTCGGCCTATGGACATAGTCCCCATGGTGACGATGAAAGCGGGAATCCGGGCTTTGGCGACGATCGTTCCGGCAAAGAGAGCCACGACCACGCCGGTGGCTATGCCCAGCAGGAAGCCGACCGGGGTTGGAAGCCCCAGACCGAAGACTCCCCGCGAAACGGTCTTGCCCGCGAGAATGCCGACCAGCGCCAGAGTGGAACCCAAACCCAGGTCTATGCCGTTCATGATGATGAGAAAGCCTATTCCTATCGTCGCGATGCCTATGCAGGAGACCTGTCTGAGCACGGTGATGATGTTCGAGGCCCGGAGGAAATTCGGCCGAGCGATGGAAAGAAGGATCACGATGAGGANAAAGCCTATGAGTATCCCATGGTTCCGCATGAACTGCTTGTAGTTGAAACTTTTCACCTTGGGCCCCATCCCTTGTATTTGAGCGCTCGCCATTATTGCACCTCCATCCGCTCGGTTTTCACCGCCAATTCCATGATTTTGTCAGCTGTCGCATCATTGCGGTCCATAATCCCCGTCTGGGCTCCTTCGTGAAGCACCAGTATCCTGTCGCTCATGCCGAGTATCTCGGGGAGTTCGGACGAGACCATGAGGATCGCTTTCCCCGTGCCAGCCAGGCTCGACATCAGACGGTGTATTTCAGCCTTCGTCTTGACATCGATGCCGCGCGTCGGCTCGTCGAGTATGATGATGTCGGGGTCGGCGTTAAGAACACGGGAGACGGCAACCTTCTGCTGATTTCCTCCGGACAGGTTCTTGCAAGTCTGAGAAAGGCTTGAGTATTTGATCTCCAGTTTCTCCGCATATTCCTCGAAATATTTTCGTTCCAGTTTCCCCCTGATCAGAGGGCCCCGCATGCACTTCTTCAGGGACGACATGAGGACATTTTCCTTGATGGGCAGCTTGAGAAAGACACCATTCCTTTTGCGGTCCTCGGGCACCATGGCGATGCCCCGCTTAATCGCGTCCGCCGGTATGCGGTTCACGATTTTCTTTCCCCTGAGATATATTTCTCCTTTGCTGGGTTTTCTGACGCCGGCGATAGTCTCGACAAGTTCGGTGCGGCCCGCCCCCATGAGGCCGGCGACTCCCAGGATCTCGCCGCTGTGCAGGTCAAAGCTGATATTCTCGAATTCGCCGTCCACAGAAAGTCCCTTGACCTCGAGGACCACTCCGCCTATGGTGGCCTTCTGTTTCGGGAAAAGCTCGTTTACCTCACGATCCACCATCATCCGGATGAGTTCCTTCTCTGAGATTTCCGACACTTTCCCCGAATAGATCAGACGTCCATCCCGAAGCACGGTGACGCTTTCACAGACACCGTAAATCTCTTCCATTTTATGGGATATGAATACTATGCATTTCCCCTGATCCCGCAGCGTGCGAATCATAGTCAGGAGATACTCGATTTCGTTCTTACTGAGGGCCGAGGTAGGCTCATCCATGATGAGGATCTCGGCGTTGAGGGACATGGCTTTGACAATCTCCACGAGTTGATTCTTGGCGACAGTCAAATCCCGTATCTTTACCTTGGGATCCAGATTGACTCCAAGACTGGAAAGCAGACTCGTGGAATCTTGGTACATCTTCTTGTAATTGACTGAACCGGTCCCCGTTCTGGGTTCTCTGCCAAGATAGATGTTCTCCATTACCGAGAGGACTTTGACCTGATTCAACTCCTGAAAAATCATGCTTATGCCTGCGTTCTGGGCATCCCTTACATTTTTAAAATGCATTCTGTTCCCGTGAAGTAGAATTTCTCCCCCATCGCCCTGGTATAGCCCAATGAGGATCTTCATAAGAGTGGATTTGCCGGCGCCATTTTCTCCTACCAGCGCATGGACTTCTCCGCGCCGGAGAGTCAGGCTGACGTTGTCCAGAGCATGCACACCGCCGAAATGTTTGGAAATATTCTTCATTTCCAATAGTATCTCTTTTTCCAAAAGATCCCCCTAATGTGTTTTTGACAAATGCCTCTCAAAGATAACCATGGTCGATGAAAGGAAAACCGGCCGGAGGATAGGCCCCTCCGGTCGGGCGATTGGATCAGAAGTACTTCGCCGCGAGTTCGTTGCGGGCGTTCGCTTTCTTTATGTACTCTTCTACGTTGTCCTTCGTCACAGTCTGGAACGGAATGAGGATGGTCTTGACCGGTTTGCCATAGGCGGCGTCTATGGCCACCTTGAGTGCCGTCTCACCCTGCACGACCGCGTCCTGCCAGATGGTATTGTCCACGACGCCAGCCTTGATCTTTTCGAGCACCGGCATGTCCGCGTCGATGCCGCTCAGGAGAATCTTGCCCGCGAAGCCAGCGTTTTCCACCGCGGTGATGGCACCGACCAGAATGCAGTCGGCCTGGGCGGCGATCATATCTATTCCGGGGTCATTTCCCTTCCGGTAGGTCTGTATCCAGTTCTCCACGAGCTGAAGGGCCTTTTCACCTGACCAATCCGCGGTGTTCTGTACCACAAGCTTGATCTGCGGATACTGAGCGAGCTCTTCCTTGTAGGCCTGCTCACGAAGCACCTGGGCGGAATGTCCAAGAACCGCATTGATATACGCGAACCGGGGATTCTTGATTCCCTTCTCGGCAGCGGCCTTTACCAGTCGTTCCATCTGGAGACGGCCGGACTCCACATCGTCGGAGCCCACGAAGGCGGTCTCATTCTTGCTGTTCGTGGACTGGCTCAGGGTGACGACGGGAATGCCTTTGCTGTGGGCATAATCCACCGCGGCGGCAGACTGCACCTTGTCCACGGGGTTGAGGAGGATGGCCTTTGCTCCTTCGGACACAGCGGTTTCCACCTGGCGAAGCTGGTTGGAAGCGTCATCGTCGGCAAATACGACACGGATGCGAACGTTGGGCTTCGCCGTCTCCATATACTGCCGCATGGCGGCGACCTGGTAACGGGGGAACATGCTTTGGCTTCCCTGCATGCAGACATAGATCAGAGGCCAGGTATCCTGATTCTGCGCGCCGCTCGAGGTCACGGCCATCGTCACAAGGAACATGACCATAAGCACCATTACCATTTTTCGAGTAATGTTCTTCATTCTTACCTCCTACAATTTACCGTTCAAAACGGCCTGAACGGCTGTATATGATTTAAACCTGCCCGCCACGGGCAAGCGCCGCTCTGAAATATTCCGCGCTGATGCGGATTCCGTCTTCGAGCCTGGTACGGCAGACCGGTCCTATCAGCTTTGCCAGCTCTCCCGTGTCCTTGTGCCGCGGGAAAGGCAATGGCGCGTCTTTGAACGTGATATGCCCCTTCGCTGCGGGGACCGTTTTCTCTATGGCCGCCACAATTTGCTCCATGCTCACCGTGCCGCCACCCAAGTTGTAGACCGCCGCCCCGTCAAAGCATGTATCGGCCGCGACGATGAAGGCCTTGGCAGTGTCGTCCGCGAACTGGAATTCGGCGGTGCCGCCGTATGAGATCTCATAGGGCTCCCCCTTCACCGCTGCCTTGATCGCCGAGGTGGGAGTAGAAGTCATACCCTGGTCCCGCAGGGGGCCGTACACGACGAAGGGACGTATAGCTATGCTGGAGAGGCCCGTCTCTTCATAGTAGACTTTCGCCGCCCACTCGTTGTCCTGCTTGTAAACACCGTAAAACGAACGGGGGATAAGGGGCGAATCGTGGCTGAACTCGCCGTTTGGATAATCGGCTACGTTGCCGTATACGGCGGTGCTGCTCGAGTAGACCACCTGTTTGAGCCCCGCGGCCCGGGCGGCTTCAAAAATATTGATGGTCCCTTCGACATTGACCCGCGCACCGAGGGTCGGATTTGCCCGACAGAAAGGCATCTGAAGCGCCGCAAGGTGTATAATTCTCTCCGCTCCGCTCATGCGGACCGCAGCTTTAAGGAGGTCGGGGTTGGTAATGTCCCCCGGCAGGACAATGATTTTGTCCATGTCCTCTTTCTTCATAATCAGCAACAGCTTTTTCAGTTTCTCCGGATGGGGCATAAGGGCAAAGACTTTATGTCCCGTCTCCACAAGATTTTTGACAACCCAGCCGCCTATGCATCCACTAGCTCCGGTGACAAAATAGCTGCTCATTCCTCGTATCCCCCCATGCCCAGGAACGCTTTTTCTACATTGGAAATATGGTCCGCCATCGCCGCCGCTGCCGCCTCGGCGTCTCTCGTCTTCAGCGCCTTCAGGATTATCTCATGATCCTGTATCGTATTCTTGCGGATGTTGGGCATGGCGTTGCTCTTTTTGCGTATCATCAATGCAAGTTTATTCACCGACTGCATGAAGACAGGGATAATCCGGTTTCCGGCAGCCTTCATGATCATTTCATGAAGTTCAAGGTCTTTGCGGAAAAAAAGCTGCTCGTCGTCTATCGCGGCCTCCGCCTGGCGGATGTTCTCTTCTATGGCGGCAAGTTGCTCATCGCTGATGTTCTTCACCGCCATGCGGGCTATGGCCGACTCGAGGATGCGGCGGGCATCGTACAGATCGGCATAGAGGCTCGAATCCAAGTGAAAGACGATATCCAGATGCTCGACCATATCCTCGGGTTCGAGGCTTTTTATATAGGCTCCCGAGCCTTGGCGAATATCAATTATGCTCATCACCTGGAGCGCCTTGAGGGCTTCCCGAAGGATGGGCCGGGACACTCCTATGATTTCGCAGAGCTGACGCTCCGGCGGAAGTTTATCGCCAACCTTCAGACTGCGCTCCTTAATAAGAGCCAGAAGATTGTCAACAATACGCTCAACGGTGCTGGAGGTCTTTATATTGTTGAATGCATATTTTTCAATGTTACTCATTTTGCGACCCAACCACAGTCAACAAGCAAATCGACGCCGGTGATGAAAGACGCACCGTCGCCGGCCAAAAAATAGATCGCCTCGGCGATTTCCGAAGGATCAGCCCAGCGGTTGAAGGCCTGCTCGGCCTCCCGCAGTTTCTTTACTTCTTCGAAGGGCATACCCGTGCGAGTCGATTCAAGCTGAATGTCGCCTCGAAGCATGGGCGTATCAACCGATCCGGGGCTGACAGAATTGACCCTGATGTTGTATTTGGCGAGTTCCCACGCTACCGCACGGGTGAAGGAAATGATCGCGCCCTTGGTAGCACCGTAGATGGCGTGTTCGGTCTGGCCTACATGGCCCGATACCGAACCCAGGTTTACTATGGCTCCCTTCCTCTGCCTTTTCATGATAGGCAGCACATATTTGTGAAAGAGGAAGGTCCCGCCTATGTTCACCTGCGCAACCCTGAGGAATTCGTCGTAGGTGGTATCTTCCAGGGGTTTTACCACCACGATGCCCGCGTTGCAGTTGAGCACATCGATGCGCCCGTAATAGCTCTCAGTCGTCTCCACAAAAGCCTTGACATCTTCTTCGGACGAGACGTCCCCCACCATCTCGAAGCAGTCCGCCCCGCTCCGCCGCAGTTCTTCTCCCAGGGCCTGGATAGCCTGACTCTTGTCCATCAGCGCCACGGTATAGTTGTTTTCCGCGAATTTCTTCGCCGAGGCCCTGCCTATGCCGCTGGCGGCTCCGGTGATCATCGCAACTCTCTTTTCGCCCATATCGCACCTCACATTGTTAATTGGTTCAATTTATCTGATCCCCATCATTTCCCTGGCCTGTGCCGGGGTCGCCACTTCCCTGCCCAGCGAGCGGGAGATGTCCGCGATCTCCTTCACGAGTTCGTGGGTGACTGCGATCTCCCCGTTCTGAAGGTATGGCCAGTCCTCTGTCCCGACCCGGACATTGTCGCCGTGCGTGATGGCCGCGACGAGGATGTTCATCTGCTCCTCGCACATGATGCTGACGGTTATCACGCAGTTTTCGGGCATGAGGCTCTTGCGGTAGAGGTATTCCTCGACCGTGGGTGGCGACCATGTTCCGCCCGGCCAGCCGAGAAAGAATGTGGTGATATAGGGCGGATCAAAAAGTTTTCTTTCGATGAGTTTGTTCAGGTTCCAGATGGAGCCGGAGTGCCATATCTCCCATTCGGGCTTGACTCCATACCTGCTGCAGGCTTCGGTGTATTTCTCCAGCTCGGCCAGGGGATGAAGCACATCGCAGGTCACCTCGGTGAACGCTTCCGCGTGGTGATTGGCGATGATGGACACCATGTCGGACTTCTGTTCAAAGAGCTCTATTCTTTCCTTGAGGGGTATGCTGGACATGCCGCTCTGTATGATAATGTCCGACCTAGCCCGCACGCCGTTGATCACCGCGGCCCACTGGCCTTCGGCATGGGTGTGAAGGACGCTGGCCCCGGCCTCTCGGCAACGGAGCGCTTCCTCAACGATCTCGGGAGCCTTCTTCGGGTATTCGACCTCGGGATTTAGCCAGCAGATATTCGGCGTGGCAACGATGACCAATGGTTTTTTATTCACTGTATGACTCCTTCATTCATGATTTTTATCTGTATCTTTTTCAAAGACCGCCTACACCCGCATGATGGTCTTGGGCATGGTCGTCATCTTGCGGCAGCCCGTCCCCGTGACGACATAACAGTCCTCGACACCGATAAGTGCCCCTTTGTAGGGCTCCCACGCCTCGATCTCGAAGACCATATTCTCCTCAAAGGGCCTGTCCAGGGTCCCAAGCGCACCGAAGATGTGCTGATCCTCACACTGAAGCCCTATGGAGTGGCCTATGGAGAAGGCTATGCCGCCAGGGATCGTCTTCTTGTACCAAGACATGGCCTCCTCGCTCAGAGCTTTCATGTTCACTCCGGGCCTTATTCGTTCCTCAAAGCAACGCTGGAAATTCAGGAGCCCATCTATGAGCTTATCCGCCTCCGCCGGGACCTCGCCGATGACCAGTTCCTGGTTTATGTCCGCCACATAGCCCTTGTAGATACCGCCGAAGTCGAGGCGCACAATCTCGCCCTTTTTCACCACCCTGCCCGTGCCGGGAGCCTCCGGGTCCGAGTCGCCTATAGTCATGGTGAGATGATCCCAGTCGTCGGCGCCATGCCTAAGGAGAGAGTCTTTGGCGATTTTGAGAAGCTCCACATCGGTGACCCCCTCCCGGACCGCGGCGATGGTGTCCTTCAACGCGGCCTCGGTGATCTCCGCTGCCTTCTGAAGGTACTCTATCTCGAGGGAAGTCTTTACAAGCCTCATGTCCAGGAAGGCTTCGTCGGCATTCACGAGCGCCACTTTCGCCTTTTCCCGGGAGAGCGTGTCGACGAGATATTTGGGAGCCGTGGTTTCGAGCCCCACCCTTTTGCCGACAAGTCCCCAGCCACGAATCTTCGACAGTAGAGCCATACCCACCTCAGCCTGGCTCTCTATGCCTACAGTGTCGGCGAACCAACTGAAGCGGCCCGCGCTCTTAAAGACATTCCAGTGCACCAGCGTGCCTTCCCCTTCCCTGCGTATCATGGCCAGATTGGGATACTGGTTGTTCAGCGCCAGAAGTATGGGATTGTCGGCGCTGTGCAAAAGTGGCAGGCCGCTCAGATAGTACACGTTCACCGGCGAGGTGGCGACGAGGAGATCAAGATCGTATTTCCTCATGATCTCCGCAGCTTTCTTTGCGTTATAGCCTATAGGTTTCACGGCTTTGACCTCTGGAAGATTTTTGTTGATCGGAATGGATGGGGCGAGACGCTGCAGAATCTCTATAGTCCGTCCCTCATCGGCCATCTTTTCGATTTCGGCCGTCTCCACGGGCCGCCCTTCGATGTGTGAAAGGTAGCCCGCGAGTATGGCGGTGATGGCGTTCATGGACTGCGCAGGCGTGAACTCCGGCTCCCTGTCTTCCAGAATACAGCGGGCGAAGTGGTCGTCGGTCTTCCGCACCGAGATCGTGTAATATTCAGGGAACGGGAGATGCTCCACATCGGGTTCCACCCACTGCTGCGCCCTGTCCCCCATACGCTCGTCGAAAGAGCAGAATCGCACTGGCTTCTCCCATGCGTGGTTCTCAAAGATGCTGCCCTTGGTGCCGAAGACTTCCATGCTGTTGTAGGGCGTTGTCTTCTGGGTAAAACTGACCATCACGTCCGCAACGGCCCCATTTTCGTAATTGGCTACGGCGATGGCGTTGTCCTCCGCCTTTTCGGGCAGATTGATGGCCTGCTTGGCCAGGACGCTGGTGACCCTGCTGCATTTGGATCTGATGATGTACTCGATGGTGACGAACTTGTGGGCGGCCATGTCCATGAGCGCGCCGCCGCCAGCCTTGATCGGGTCCCCCTTCCAGAAACCGCTCTGGGAGAGACCGAATATTTCGTTGACCCCTTCATAGGCCCTCACCATGAGCACATCCCCGATCAGGCCCTGAGCCACGATGTCGTGCATGCACACATGTGCGGGCAGAAACCGGTGATTCTCGGCTATCATGAATTTGACACCGGCCTTTCTGCAGGCCTCGATCATGCGGCGGCAGCCCTCGACCGTCGTCCCCATGGGCTTTTCGCAGAGCACGTGCTTGCCCGCGGCGGCACACTTCTCTACCATCTCCACATGATAGGCATGAGGCACCATGACCAGCACCGCGTCTATGTCCGAGGCAAGCATGGCCTCGAGGTTGTCGTAGGGGACCATGATCCCGTCCTTGTAGGTCATGGCCATTTTCTTCGCGTTCTCGAAATTCTGGTCGTAGATAGCGGTGTACGCGATAATGGGTGAACCCCTGTCACCGTTGCTGTGGAAGTGGAAGGCCTGGCCACCGCCGATAACGCCGAACTTGACCCTTCCCCGGTAGTCCATCTTTTTTTGCGCCTGCACGAGGGAACTCGAGTCCCGTTCGACGAACTGATCCAAAAAGAGCTCAAAGATCCTCTGGAAGTTCATGGCATCGGGTCTGTTGCCGGTATATTTGATGTAGCCGCCCATCTGGGCCACCAGAGAATAGATGTGCCCCTTCAGCATGTCCAATACTGTCTGTATGCCGATATAGAAGATGACTGCGGGTTTCGGCGCGGGCCCAGCGTAGGAGGTGCACGAGCCTCCGTTGAAATCAATGGAATAAATCTGATCATCGGAGTCGGGACCTTCCCTCACGAGCCCATCGCGGGATTTCAGATTGAACTGAAAACTCCGATCCAGGGTCTTCATCTCATAGCGTATTTCGTCCGTGGTGTTGCAGACCAAGGTAAAAAAATGGAAGCCCTCCCGCAAATCCGCCGCGCCGAGATCGCCGTCCTCCAATTTTCTGCGACATGTTTCGAACAGCGCCGCATCAAGCGGGGTTTCCTTCCCTGCCAGCAACTCCATACATGCTCCTCGCGTAAATTCGGTCATCCATATTCAATGAATAATTGGTAAAGTTATTTTACCAATTTCTAGAAAATGATAAGCCCGCTTCCCCGATTTGTCAATATAGAATTTGCCTTTCCTCATCTCAGGGGTAGCCCCCCATTCGCCCAGCCAGAGTCACAGGAGAAGAGAATATCCGTGGGGTGAGGCTCTGGACTGTTATTTCTTCGCAGATATCAGAATCACGGGCGAATCTGAAAAGGAAAAACACATCGCGCTGTGAGATGCCGTCTTTGAAAAATATAAGGGTCGGTGTATAGCCATTGACCTTGCGCTCTGAGTGTCTGAAGGGCAAGAATCTCAGCATCGAATAGCTTCAGCCATGTCGCATAATTGGCTGGAGTGCCCGCCTGTCCACGCCTCAAAACTCGGCATACCAGTGGCAATTCTTGGATATGTACTGTGCAAGATATGCCATCCCCCGACCTTGGATGAATAGGGGAAAAGTCAGAATTACCCCAACCGCGCCTCGGGCCTGAGCCACTCGGCCGTGGGGTTTATGAGCTGCACAAGGTAATGCTCCGTGGGACCGAGCAATTCGCGGATCTTACGGATATCGTCCTCATCGAGGAGCGGCTCCGCCAGGGTCGTCCTGAAAAGGTAGTCTACGCCGGATTCTCTGATGATCCTGATACTCTCTTGGATTGCACCGATATCGACCGGAACGCCGGCCAGCTCGCCGTAGCGCTCGAAGGGCGCCTTGATGTCCATGGCGATGAAATCGACGAGTCCGGCCGATACGATCGCCGAGAGCCTGTCGGGAAAGCTGCCGTTCGTGTCGAGCTTGACGAGGTACCCCAGCCTTCGTATCCTTGTCAGCAGTTCCGGCAGATCATCGTGCAGGAGGGGCTCCCCGCCGCTCACCACCACGGCCTGCAGCCGGCCGACCCTCGACTGTAGAAAGCGGAACACTTCGTCCACATCGAGGGGCTGTCCGAAGCGCGCAGGGTCGACGAGCTGCGGGTTGTGGCAGTAGGGGCAGCGAAAGTTGCAGCCCTGCATAAAGACGACGGCGCTGATGTGCCCCGGGTAGTCGACGAGGGAGGAGCGCTGCAGTCCGCCTATGAGCACAGCTTCTCCTTGTTGAGTCTGAATGTCTTCCGAAGTTCGAACTCCGCCTTTTTCCCCTTGTTCCACTGCGCTACGGGCCGGAGATAGCCCGTGACCCTGGAATAGATTTCGGTCGGCTTGCCGCATTTGGGACATGCCGAGACTTCCCCGGCGATGTAGGCGTGGTCGGGACAGATCGAAAATGTCGGCGTGAAAGTAAAATACGGAAGCCTGTAGCTGCTGCAGATGGTGCGGACCAGGGCCTTGACCGCCTCGTAATCTTCAACCCGCTCGCCCGAGAAGATATGGACAACGGTGCCGCCCGTGTATTTGCACTGGAGCTCGTCCTGCAGGTCCAGGTACTCGAAAATGTCGTCGGTATAGTTCACCGGGAGCTGAGTCGAATTGGTGTAGAATGGCTCGCGCTCGCCGCCTTCGAGGTCATTGAGCGTGCTGGCGCTTATGATGTCCGGATACTTGTTCCTGTCGAGCTTCGCCAGGCGATAGCTCGCTCCCTCGGCGGGGCTCGCTTCAAGGTTGTAGCTGTTGCCCGTCGATTCCTGGAATTCCAGGAGGCGGCCCCGCAGGTAATCCATGACCCTGAGGGCGAACTTCTGCCCTGCGTCCGACGCGACGCCCTCGCCGAACAGATTCCGGCAGGCCTCGTTCATGCCGATCACTCCGATCGTCGAGAAGTGGTTCTTCCAGAAACACCCGAAATGCTTCTCGACGTCGCGCAGATAGTACCTCGAGTAGGGGTAGAGATTGTTCCGGGTGAACTGTTCCAGCACTTTCCGTTTGATCTCGAGGCTCTCCCGGGCGAGCACCAGCCGGTCTTCGAGCAGCCGCAGGAATTCATCTTCGTCGTGGGCGAGATAGCCGATCCGCGGCAGATTGATCGTCACCACGCCGATCGAGCCGGTCAGGGGATAGGACCCGAACAGACCGCCGCCGCGCTTTTTGAGCTCGCGGTTGTCGAGCCTGAGGCGGCAGCACATCGAGCGCGCATCCTCCGGCCGCATGTCGGAGTTGACGAAGTTTGAGAAATAGGGCACTCCATAGCGGGCCGTCACCTTCCAGAGCATGTCGAGCGACGGATTGCCCCAGTCGAAATCAGGAGTGATGTTGTAGGTGGGAATCGGGAAGGTAAAGACCCGGCCGGCCGCATCGCCTTCGTACATGACCTCGAGAAAGGCCCTGTTGAAGAGGTCCATCTCGGGCTGGAATTCGCGGTATGTCGCGGCCTGCGGCTCGCCGCCTATAATCACCGCCTCATCCGCATATGTCTTCGGCACCACGAGATCGAGGGTGACATTCGTGAAAGGCGTCTGGAAGCCCACCCGCGTCGGCACGTTGATGTTGAACAGAAATTCCTGCAGCGCCTGTTTGACGTCGGCATAGGTCAGCCGGTCGTAACGGATGAAGGGCGCGAGCAGGGTGTCGAAGCTCGAGAATGCCTGCGCGCCCGCGGCCTCTCCCTGTAGGGTGTAGAAAAAGTTGACGACCTGGCCGAGCGCGCTCCGGAAGTGCCGGGCCGGTCTGCTCTCGACCTTTCCCGAAACTCCCCGGAATCCTTCGACCAGAAGGGCCTTGAGATCCCAGCCGACGCAGTAGACGGCGAGCACATTGAGGTCGTGGATATGAAAGTCGCCGTCGAGGTGAGCCACCCTGATCTCGGAGGGATATATCTGATTCAGCCAGTAGCTGCTGCTGATCTCGGATGAGACATAATTATTGAGGCCCTGGAGCGAGAAGGTCATGTTGCTGTTCTCGTTGACGCGCCAGTCCCGCTGATTCAGGTACTGGTCGACAAGCTCTCCGTTGGCGGACGCCGCAATCTCCCTGATTCTGGCGTGCTGATCGCGGTAGAGAATGTAGGCCTTCGCCGTCTTCCGGTAGGGCGAGGCGAGGAGCACTTCCTCGACGATATCCTGAATCTCTTCGACCGTCGGCAGCTTTTCGCCGAGGGTCTGCTCGGCCATCGTCAGGGCGCGGAGCGCAAGGCGCTTCGCAATCGGCGCATCGAACTCGCCTGTGGCTGCACCGGCCTTCATGATCGCGCGGGCGATCTTCTCTGCATCGAAGCGGACCTCAACGCCATTGCGTTTGACAATAGACTGAAACATACAACCTCCCCATGCAATACCAATGTGTGACAGAGGTCGGGACAGTTCGGGGAAGGAGGCCTGTGAGAGACGACAATATTGGAATGCCACACAGCTCCATTTCCTCCCTCGGGAAATGAACCGACACATCGGATAGGATAGGTCTTCCGGCTCCGGGCACCCTACTCGCCCGCCTTCCCATCTCGCCCTCCGGCGAGACAGTGGCTTTCTGTTGGGCTTTCGTTCCCGATACGGCTGCGGGGCAGCGGGAGAATCGCACTCCTCTTCCCTGGCATCCTATCGATTCAATGCGCATGCCCGCCGCGCTGACAGCATAAAAGGCGCCTCGGCATGCAAGGTCCCATCCTATGCGAGAACTCTGGAGTTGTCAATATGTTGTGTCGAAAATTTTAACATATACAACAGATTGTGTATGTCCCCGCTACGACGACTGCCGCACGATGAGGCTCGAAGGCAGCAGCATCCGCATGGGGTCGGGCCTGCGGCCTTCGATGCGCTCGAAGAGCATGGCGGCGCTGACTTCGCCCATGCGCTCGAGGGGCAGCGCAAAGGTTGTGATGGGTATGGGCCAGAAAGAGGCAAACTCTCTGTCGTCGTAGCCGACGACCCTGAGGTCGCCGGGGATCGCCAGTCCGCGCGCGAGGGCGCGGTTGATGGCGCCCGCGGCCATGTAGTCGTTCGCGCAGAAGACGGCATCCATGTCGGGACAGCGCTCGAGCAGCACATCGAGGCAGCGGGCGCCCGATTCGGCGGTGAAGTCGCCGTGGACCACCCTCTCCGACTGACTGAAGCCGATGCCGCATTCTTCGAGGGCGCTGGTGAAGCCCGCGAGTCGCTCTATGCTCGCGAGGCGCATCTCCGGGCCTGCTATCACGGCAGGGCGCCGGGCGCCCCTCGACACGAGGTGGAGCGCAGCTTCCTTTCCTCCCGCAAAATCGTCGGGCTGAACCGAGGGCAGCGAATCGTGGATGAAGGTGTTGACGGTGACGGCCGGCAGATCGAACACGGCCCGCATCTCGGGCCTGATCGCCTGACGCACGCCATAGGCGGCGATAATGCCGTCCACCCGGCGCTTGCGCAGAAAATCGATGGCGCTCGATATGTCGTTGTCGAATTCGACGCCGCTCGTGAAAAGCAGATAGCTGTCTTTCTCGCGCGCGACTTTTTCCGCGCCGTGGATCATCCTGGCGGCGAATACTTCGGTGATGTCGAAGGCAAAAAAACCGATGACGCCCGAAATCGTCGTGCGGAGCGCCCGGGCCGCGGGGTTCGGCTCATAGCCAAGCCGCTCGATGGCATCGTGTATCTTGTCCTTCGTGGCCTGGCTTATGGGTCGTTTGCCGCTGAGGGCGTGGCTGACAGTAGATACCGATACCCCCGCGGCTATGGCTACATCGCGGATGGTGACCATTCTCTTACCTTACTACATCAGGCGCCCTTTGTGCGATACTCTCCCCTCAGCGCAAGGCGGATGCGCTNCGGCGCGCTCCGGAAGCGGAACTCGACGCTCCGGCCACTCTCATTCCCCTCGTCATCGAGGATGACGAAGCCCTCGGGGACGCTGAAGCGCCAGCTCTTTCCGTAGCCGGCGGCGCGGACGGCCTCCGTGCGCACAATGCTGAGCACATATTCGCCGCCGCGCGGCGTCTCGAACTCCATACGCCAGCGCCAGTAGCTTCCGGCGACAAAATCGCTCTCGCCGTCGTCCTCGCTGTGGGCGCACGCGGCAGGCAGAGCGGCCACAGCGCCGTCGCCCGCCGGCGGAACCACGAGAAACTCATACTCGTCCAGCGCCATCTTTCCCACCGGACCTGTCTTCAGGGACGTGGGAATTACCGTGCCGCAGCGGAAGAAATACCGCAGCGAATCTGGCGGGTAGTCGAACTCGAGATGTGCCCCTCCCCGGTGGAGCATTCCCCCGGCCGGGTCGAACCAGTCCGCCCCCAAAGGGAACTGTATGGCTGCGCTGGTCTTTCCGCGCTCGGGCGGCCCGGGAATGAGTATGGCGTCGCCCGCCATCCTGTCGAGGCTCCCGTAGGAGAGCGAAGGGTCATCCGGAAATTCGAGCGCCACCGGGCTCTCCATCGGAATTCCGGTCTCCGAGGCGCGGATCGCCAGGTCGTAGATATAGGGCAGAAAACGGTAGCGCTCCTGTATGAAATGGCGCATCGCATCCAGCCGGTGCGGGAAAGTCCAGGGCTCCGTGATGCTCCCGTCGGGCTTCCACGAGTGCATCACGAAGCGCGGCTGGAATACTGCGCTCTGACACCAGCGGAGCAGCAGTTCCTCGTCAGGCCCGGNGCCGACGAAGCCGCCCAGATCGTGTCCGTACATCGGCAGTCCGCTTAGGCCCAGGTTCATGCCCATCACGATATTGAAGCGGAAACTTTCATAGCTGGACACATTGTCGCCCGTCCAGGTGCGCGCATAGCGCTGGAGGCCCGCGTAGCCCGAGCGGCTGATGAGCCAGGGCCGCTTGCCGGGGTTGGCCTTCCGCATGGCCTCGAACGAGGCCTCCGCCATCTTCACCGGCAAAAATTTCCTGCATGCCTGGATGGGCAGGGAATCGTCTTCGATCTCGAACTCGTTGTTGTCGTTCCAGACGCCCGATACACCCTTGTCGAGGATGTATTCNNCGGTCAGGGCCTTCACCCACCAGTCGAACCCCTCCTTCCGCGAAAAATCGATGAACGACGCGCTGTTGCCCCAGTAATAACTTTTGAGCGGAGCGCCGTCGGCATCCGGGATGAAGGCTCCCGCCGCCGCAAGGCGCCTGTACCAGGGATGACTCGACAGGACCCCCGGCTTTACGTTGCAGCAGATGCGGTATCCCCTGGCGCGGAGGGAGCGGATAAACCGTCCGGGATCGGGGAATTTTTCCCTGTTCCAGACAAAAGTGTAGCGCTCGCCGTTGTCCGCCCTGGCGTATCCCGAAGAAAAATACATGCCCTCGCNAGGAATCCCCTCTTTTTCGACGCGGTCGAAGAACTCGAGTATCCTCTCCTGTGCGTTGTCCGGATCGGTGTATTCCATGCTGGAGGTGAGGTACCCGAAGGAAAAGAGAGGCGGAAGCGCGGGCAGGCCGGAGAGCCTGCAGTAAGCCGAGATGAGGTCCCGGTAGTGGTGTCCCGTCATGACATAGTAGCCGAAGGGGCCGTCCGCGAGCACGACATCGTAATAGAACATGCTCTCGACGCCGAAATTCACTTCCTCGACCTGCAGATTGGGAAAGTAGAGCCCGCACAGCGCGCCGCTCTCCCTGTTGATCTTCATGAAGAAAGGCACCGATTTGTAGAGGGGATCGCTCGACTCCGCGTCGTAGCCGAGGGCGTCTCTGTTGAACAGCTTGAACAGACGGTTCCGCTTGTTCAGCGTCCCGGTCTTTTCTCTNNCGAGCCCGAAGAAGGCATCGCCGTCTTCGAGGCGGAAGTTGAACTTGCCCCGCACCGAGGCGGGCACGGTTCCCTGCTGCACTCGGAGCGGATACTGGGGAACGACGAGGTCCTTGTGACCGATCTCGCCGCCGTGGACAAGCACGCCGTCCTCGTAGACGGACAGGCGGGCCGTGGCCTTGTGGACCAGAACCGTCGTACCGCCGTGACGGAGCTCGTAGTCGGACTCCCCCTCGACGGCTGATTCCCAGACAAGGCCGGCGCCGCCCAACGCAATATCCGCGAACAGGCCGGGATGGGGGTGGTTTGCCTCCGGCGGCACAATCGAGCNGTCAAAGACATAGAAAACGGACACGATGCGGGGAGCCTGGATCGTCACTTCAAGCCTGCCATTNNCTTCCCCCGAAAAGATGGCCCTGCCACCGTCGATTTGGATTTTGTCAAGATTTTTNNTCAGTGCATGCAGCATGGTATTATGCCTTCACTCCGCCAGCGGTCAGTCCCTTCACGAAATATTTCTGCAGCGCCAGAAACACCACGATCATCGGTATCATCGTCACGACGGTCATTGCGAGGAGATTGGCCCAGTTTATCTGGAATTGCCCCACAAAATTGGCGAGCGCCAGCTGCAGGGTCATCTTTTTCCTGACCGACAGGACGATGAAGGGCCAGAGAAAATCGTTCCATCGCCACATGAACGAAAAAATCGCGATCGTCGCGATGATGGGCTTCGCGAGCGGCACGATAATCCTGGTGAAGATGCGGAATTCACCCCGCGCCGTCGATTCTCGCCGCCTCGATAAAGGAATTGGGAATCGTCTGGATGTACTGCCGCGCAAGAAATACGCCGGTAGGCGTGGCCGCCGGAGGGATGATGACGCCCCACAGCGTGTTGAGGAGGCCGAGATCCTTCAAAAGGAGGAAAATCGGCACCATGATCGCCTGGAGAGGAATCATCAGCGTGCCCACCATGATGTAGAAGATGAGGTCGCGCCCTCTGAACCAGAATTTGGAGAGAGCGTATCCGCCATGACATTTATGGTGATCGTGAGCAGCGTCGCGACCACCGACACGAATATCGAATTCTTGTAGTAGGTGACGAAGTCGCCGCTGGCGAATGCCTTCACATAGTTCTCGAGCGTGGGAGAATGCGGCAGTATCGTGAGCGGATAGGTAAAGAGCTCCGACTGCGGTTTCAGCGAAGAGAGCACCACCCACAGGAGAGGGAAGAGGAATATGAAAGAGACAACGATCAGCAGAATATACTTGAGTATCTTATTCATTCGTGTACTCCTCCCTCTGCGCCGCGAACTGGAGCGCGGTGAACACCCCTATGATGGCGAGGAGAATCACGGACATGGCGGCACCGTAGCCCATCCTGTCCTCCTGGAACGCCGCCTGGTAGATGTACTGCACGATGAACTTGGTCGACGTGCCCGGGCCGCCCTGGGTCATGACGAATATAAGCTCGTAGGCCTTGAAGGCTTCGATCGTGGCCAGCACGACGACGACGAGGATGATGGGCTTGAGAAGGGGGAGGGTTATGCGCCGCAGCATGGTGGCGCGGCCGGCTCCGTCTATCTCTGCCGCTTCGTAATAGGTCTTCGGAATGGCCTGCAGGCCGCCGACGAACATCATCATGAAATAGCCCACCCTGGTCCACACCGTGACAAAGATGAGGCTTATGTTCGCCATGGTNNTGCCGTCCGTAAGCCAGGACACAGGTTTCCCTCCCGCCAGACGTATCACATAATTGATGATTCCCAGATCGTATCCCAAAAGCCATCTCCATGCGATGCCGACGATGATCATGCTGAGCATGGTCGGGACATAGTACATCGCGCGGAACACCCCCATGCCTTTCCCCTCGCCCGCGAGCGGGAGAGCGAGCGCCAGCGCACAGATGCCCAGGAGCGGCACGACCGCGACGACATAGATGAGGGTGTTCTTGAGCGTCAGCCAGAACATGGAATCGTGGAGTATNNGATCCCGGAAAGTTTTGAGTCCGACGAAGGTCGAGCCATCGAGAATGCTCCAGTCGAAGAGCGACATGCGGAGGCCCAAGATCGCGGGGAGAATGATGAACAGGCCAAAGATGAGCAGATTCGGCGCAAGAAACAGCATAGGGGCGAGCGTCTGCTCAAAGGTACCGTGAGATCGTTTCCTGGGTTTCATGGTTGTCTCTCTGTGAAAATCGTATTCGACGGCTCCTCGGCCGCGCGGCCCGCAAAAAGCCGCGCGCGCCACAGCCTCGGAAACCGGCTACAGCCCCAGTTCGGGGCGTAGCCGGCATCTTCTGGAAGTGTAAAAGGTTATTTTTAGAAATATGAATTGCCCTTGGCCTGAATGTTGGCGGCTGTCTGCTCCATCGTCTGCTTTCCGAGGAGTCCTTCCACGATCTGCTCGCGGGCATAGGAGTTGAGCTTGGCCACCGCATCGCTCTTCCAGTCGTCCGCAGTNNTGTAGGCCGGAGTNNGAAGGTTGAGGTCCTCGGTGAACACGGCGAAGTCCTTCGATCTCGCCGCGTACGTGATGTTGGCATCCTTGCGCGCCGACAGGTTGAAGGTGTCCCTGCAGTACTGCTCATTGTGCGCCTTGTCGGAGAAGACCGCGATCAGATCGAGGGCCTCTTTCTTGTTGGGCGAACTCTTGAACGTACCGACGAACTTGCCGCCCGGCACCGAGGAATTGATCTTGCGGCTCGGCATGCGCACGACCGCCCACTCGAAATCCTTGATGTTCTGGTTGTAGGCGTTGATGAGCCAGGAACCGCCGACATGAGAGGCCACGAGGCCCGCCTGGAANNACAGCTCCTGGGGATTCTCGGAGCCCATCCAGACCGATTTGGGCGCGAGGCCCTCATCGTGCAGCATCTTGAAGAACTTGAGCGCGTCGAGCGTTTCGGGAGTATTGAAGTTCATCGATTTGCCGTTACTGGAGAGGAAGCGCCCTCCCGCCTCATAGAGGAAGGTGGAGAACCGGTGCGTCGAGAAGTCGACTGTGATCCCGTACTTGGCCTTCGGGTTCGCCTTNNTGAGCACTTTCTTCATCGCATCCACCCACTGGTCCCATGTCCAGGTCTGCGAGAGCTTCTCGACATCGATGCCTGCATTCTTGAAATACGTCTTGTTNNTGACGATCATGCCGTTGGCGGTCGCCTCCGTGGGCATCACCATGATGCGGCCGTTCTCGTCCCGCCCGAGCGCCAGCGAAGAAGCGAAATACCCCTTGGCGAGCTCATCGAAGACCGGCTTGCCGGAAAGCGGTTCGAGGCTGTTCGCGAAGAGCGGCACATGAGCGCTCGCGAGCCTGGCGACATNCGGAGGATTTCCTCCGGCGATCATCAGCCTGAGCTTGTTCTCGTAGTCGTTGAAGGGAATGACCTGCATGTCGATGGCGATGTTCGGATGGCTCTTCTGGTAATCGGCCATCGTCGCCATGAATATGTCGGACTCATTCGCGTCATTGAACCACAGCACGGTGAGCGTCGTCTTGGGCTGCGCCCACAGCGTGCCCAGAGCCACCGCCAAAAGAAGGAACACCACCAGCGATGCTGTCTTTCTCTGTTTCATCGTTTGCCTCCGTAAAATCATCAAAACGTTTTGATGATTTTACAATAAAGCCATTTTTCGATTCTGTCAAGTTTTTTTGCGGCTCTGGATTCTTATCAACAAGAGGTGCTCACACTGCCCGAAACGGCAGGGGCTGCGTCAATACCCGGAACTTTGCCTTACTCTTCCTCGGCCTTGCCAGAGGAGCCTCTTCCACTCCCAGTCGACATGCTCCTGAATCCGTGCGATATCCCCATCCGAAAGGTGGCGGAAGCGGTTCTGTGTCCGGAGATACTCCTTCACCGGCTTGTTCCCCGATTCGTTGATGGTGTACTTGATGCCGTCTTCGACCTCATAGAGGGGAAAGGCCTTNNTCGTCTGAACGGCCAGGCGCGCCACCTTGACGGAGTTCTCCGGCGCAAAGCCCCAGCCCGTGGGGCACGAAGAGTAGAGGTGGATGAACCGCAGACCGCTCCGTATGGAGGCGGCCTTCCTCATCTTCCGCTCGAAGTNCCTCGGGTAGGCGATGCTCGCCGTCGCCGCATAGGGAATTCTGTGGGCGGCCATGATTTCGACGATGTTCTTTTTGTCGGTCCGCTTCCATTTGTCGCCCGGCGTCGTCATCGTTCTGGCGCCCCAGGGTGTCGAGGAACTCCGCTGCACGCCGGTGTTCATGTAGGCTTCATTGTCGTAGCAGACGTAGATGAAATCCTCACAGCGCTCGGCGGCGGCGCTCAGGGCCTGAAAGCCGATGTCGAAGGTGCCTCCGTCCCCTGCCCAGCCGACGACGGTCGTCTCCTGTCCCCGCGGAGATCNGAGAGCGGCGCGGAGGCCGGACGCTANCGCCCCCGTCGTGGCGAAGGCCGTATGGAGGATGGGGACCTTCAGCGACGACTGCGGATAGTTGCCGCCGATGATCGCCCAGCAGGATGCGGNGATGACCATCATGGTGTGCTCGCCGAGCGCGCGCAGCGCGAGCTTCATGGCAATCGTTGCGCCGCAGCCGGGACAGCCGACATGACCTGGATTCAAGTATTCAACGCCGGAATAGAGTTCGTTCTTCATGANTCGTAGCATCTCCTCGTGCACGCCGAACCAGAGGCTCTCGTGCGCAGGTTCGTCCTGATCGCGGGTCATGGCGTACAGGGTCCTGACCGTATCGACGGTGACATCCCGTCCGCCCATGCCGGCAACGTAGCTGTACAGCTTCGGGGCGGCCGGGCCGTAGAGCGCGGCCTTCAGCTCTTGCGCGAAGATGCNCGCGGCACCGAACGAGCAGTTTCTGTCGAGCACGACCACTTNTTTCGCGTTCGAAAGCCCGGCCCTGAAGGCCTCCGCCGGGAAGGGGCGGAACATCCGGAGCCTCAGAAGGCCGACTTTCTCCCCCTCCGCCCTGAGGCCGTCGACGGCTACCTTCGCGGTGGCCGCAGCCGTGCCCACCATGACGAAGACGATATCCGCATCNNTTTCGCAGCGGTATTGNNGCTCGACAAGCCCGTAGCGGCGCCCGAACTGTCTGTAGAATTCATCCTCGATCGTCCGGTAGATCCCCGGCGCGGCTTCCATGGCCAGCTGGATGCTCCGGCGCATCTCCATGTAGACAGGTATGGGAGCCACTTCGTTGAGGGCGTAAGGGTTCCCCGTATCCATCAGAAATTTCGGCTCGTAGGGAGGAAGGAAGGCATCCGCCTCCGCCTGGCTGGGAACATCGACGGGCTCGTAGGTGTGCGAGAGGAAGAAAGCGTCCATGACGACCATGACGGGGAGATTCAGTATCTCCGCCAGCCTGTAGGCGAGCAGGGTCGTGTCCAGGACTTCCTGCCCGTCGGAACAGTAGAACTGCAGCAGCCNCGTATCGCGCTGCGAGAGGCTGTCGGTCTGGTCCACCCAGAGGTTCCAGCCCGGGCCGAGCGCCCGGTTCACTTCGGCCATGACAATGGGGAGCCGGGCCCCTGCGGANNCCCAGTGCAGCATCTCGTGCATGAGCGCGAGGCCGTGCGATGAGCTTGCGGTGAAGGACCGCACCCCGCCCGATTCGGCGCCGATCACCGAGGCCATAGCCGAATGCTCGCTCTCGACGCAGATGAACTTGCCGTCGAGACTTCCGTCCGCGCAATATTTCGCGAGCTCCTCGACGATGTGCGTCTGAGGAGTGATGGGATACGCGGAAACGACTTTTACCCTTGCCAGCCGCACCGCTTCGGCGACGGCCTGGCTGCCTTCAAGCACTTCTCTCATGATTGCTGCTCCTCGATGATCATGGCACAGCGCGGGCACTCGGCGACGCAGATGCCGCAGCCTTTGCAATAGTCCGAGTTTATCTCACGGGCAGGCCCCGCTTCGGTCGACCAATCGTCCTGCCTTCCGGCGCGTAAGGCTGCGACGGCGGCCTCAGGGCAATATGTTCTGCAGTTGTCGCAGTCGTTGCAGATGCCGCAGTTGAAGCAGCGTTCGGCCTGTATGGTGGCCCNCGCCGCGTCGAGCGGGGATTCGATTTCCCGGAATGATGCGATCGCGCGCTNCCGGCGGCACCGAGGCCCCGCGCTTCTTCTCCGAAGNNGAGAAAAGTAATCGGTATTTATGTCCTTGAAGGACACGACCCTGCCGGTGCGTTTCGCGCGCGGGCCGCCGAGGTATATCTCCATGGAGAGCGAGGCTCCATCGCCCACGGTGCAGCGGGCGATCTCGGCCTTCCCCGCGGCGGCTCCCTTTTCGAAGAATGCATCGAGGGCTATCGCCGCCTGCTTCCCCGAGGCGATCGCATCGGCGACGCTCTCGTCCTCGTTGACGGGATCTCCGCCGTAGAGGACCGGAATTCCGGCNNAGGAGCATCCCAGAACGCGGCGCTGTGGCTCATCCTCGCCACGCCGGGCATCGTCGGGAGGCACCATCCAGGATTCGGCGTGGGCCGCCCCTATCGCCGAGTACAGCGCATCAGCGGAGATCAGCTCGGTCGCATCGCCGTCGGGGACGACGCGCATCCTGCCGTCAGCGCCGATTCCCTCGGGGCGCATCTTCCGAACCTTGAGCTCCACGCCGCCGTCCATGCGCACCAGAGCCAGCGGCGCGCGCAGCTCGGANNCGATGTGGACGCCTTCTTCGAGCGCCCTCGCGACTTCGTGTTCGAAGGCAGGCATGTCCTCGCGCCGGCGCCGGTACACGATGGTGGGGGAAACGCCCAGGCGCAGCAGCGAGCGCGCCACGTCGATGGCACTGTTGCCGCCGCCCACGACGATGGCCGATCCATGCGGTTTCACGGGCATTGTCCCTGCGGCATCCCCATTTTTCGCGCCGCGGAGGAAGGCGAGGCCGTCGACCGCGAACTCTTCGCCGGGGACGCCGAGCCTCGTGGAGGCGCCGTTTCCGCAGCTCAGGAATACAGCGTCGTAGGTTTCCTTCGCGCTGCCGATAAAGGCCGGGTCGACGGCCCTGGAACAGTGAATGTCGACACCCAGTTTTTTTATCCGGGCGATCTCCTNGTCGAGCACATCGTTCGGGAGTCTGTAGGCCGGGATACCGTAGCGGAGGACCCCGCCCGGCTCGCCTGCGGCCTCGAATACGTCGCACTCATACCCCAGCATCGCGAGGAAGTACGACGCGGCGAGGCCCGCCGGACCGGACCCGGCTATGGCGACGCGCCTTCCCTTCGCTCTTCCTTTCGCCACCGGAGCAGAGACCGACGCGGCCAGGGCCGCATCGTCGACATACCGCTCTATCGCATTGATCGAAACGGCTTCATCGAATTCTCCCCTGTTGCACGCTTTCTCGCAGGGATGGAAGCAGACGCGGCCGCAGGTCCCCGGAAGAGGATTCTCCGCGAGGATCGTCTTCCACGCCGCAATGATCTGGCCGCGCGACACCAGCATTTCGATACGCGGAATATCCTGGCCGCAGGGACAGTGGACCGAACAGGGCGCCGTCTTTTCGAGATAGCAGGGCCGCATGAAACTCCAGGTGCCGGTCTTGTTGGCAGCAGTGCTCGTGCTGGACTTCGGAAAGAAGAGAGATACAGGGAAGGCATTCAGATTGTTGCTCATAGCGCCGCCTCCGCGTGCGCCGTTTTGGCTGCGGATGCCACAAGCGCATCGTCGACGAGGCCGTACTCATGCAGGGCATCGTAAGCGGCCCTCGCGGCGGCCACGTTTTCGGCGATTTTTACGGGCATCTCGCGCTCGATCGCGGCAGTCACCATGTCGAGCGGCGGCATTCCGAAGAGCCGCGCAAAGGCTCCCATCATCGACGTGTTGGTGATGGGCTGCGTCTTGGCGCCGAGCCCGTGCTCAAGCGCTATGCGCGAAGCATCGACACAGGCGAGCCTGAAGCCCCTGAAACGCTCCACACCGTGCGGAATGCCCGGCGAATTGAGAAGTATCCACCCTCCCCGCTTCAACCCCTTCGTGACATCCACAAGCTGCAGAAGACGCAGGTCCTGGACCACGACATGGTCCGGCTCGTAGACATTGCTCCTGACATAGATCTTCGAATCGTCCAGCCTGAGATATGCCTCGACGGGAGCGCCCCGCCGCTCGGAGCCAAAAACCGGGAAAGTCTGCACCCATTTCCCCGCCTGGAAAAAAGCCTTCGCCAGCGCAATGGATGCCAGAACAGTACCCTGTCCCCCTCTTCCATGAAATCTGATTTCCTGCATTTTTATGCCTTCTTGAGAGTATCCAGGATATGTGTTTTTACCAGGAACGACTGAACGAGCACTGAAGATTGTTTCAGCCCGTGCAATACCGTTTCAATTATAGCACCACTCCCCTAAGCCAGCAAGCAGTTTTTGCTCACGAACACGAAATTCTCCGAGGAGCCATTTTGCTTCCATGGCCAAAATCGATAGAATATAGTGGAGCCGGGAGACAGGAATATGCAGAAGACCACCTATGGCAATGTCATCAGATATACCTTTGGGCCGGAAACCATACCGAGAGTCGGTCACAACATATACGCGGTGAAGTCAGAGAGAGCCTCACAATCATCGATCCTTCGAGCGAGAACATGGTCGGAGAAATCAAGAAGGATGACGATTTTAATGCAGACCGACTGAAAAACGTCATCATCTCTCACTACCACGGCGACCATATCGGTGGCATCGCGCAGCTCCCAAATGCACCATCTGGGGCAGCGAACAATACGCGAAAACCCTCGGCGACAGGTATCCCCAGTCCATGATCGACCTTGTGAAACCGTCCGTCGATTTGAAATACGGCGTCCAATATACCCTTGGCGGCGTACCCGCCGGTTCTACCAGGGCCGCGGCCATACGGCGTGCGAATACTGACAGTCATCGGAGAAGAATTCATCCCACACAAACGACATCGTCGGCTTCAACGAACGCGGAGACCCGATACTCCCCCTGATATTCGATTCCGCCTACGAATACTACAGGACAATTCAGAAAATATTGGGATTCACCTGAAAATCATCATTCCGCACATGCAGAAACCTCGACCAGACGAAAATCAGGGATACCTGTTGATCTATAAAGAATACCTCGAAGAGATCCTCGAGCACCGGGAACAATTCGACCTGAAAAAGTTCGAAGAGAAACAAGGCATATCCTTCGATTATTCCATGCACCACTCGAAGAATCTGAGGCATCTGGGGATATAGGCTACGGGAACGCGGAGAACAGGGGAATGCAGCAGAAGGCGCGATCACTGCGCGGCTCAGTCGGCGTACTTGAGTGCAACACGGTCGATGCCACCCCTTATCCGCGGCCTTCTTTTCGATGCGGAGGGAGCGGCGACAGCGCCTCCCTCGGTGGTCTTGTTTCAATCCACGCGCCCGTGTGGAGGCATCGGCATAAGCTCCCGCGCAGGCCCCCGGTATAGGCCCCGACATACGCTCCAGGCGGCCGCGCTGCAGAAACAGCAAGAACCTTTGCAACAGAGAATAGTCTCCCCGCGCCCGTGTGGCCGCGCCTAGTGGAGGCGGCCGGTATGGCCACGGTGGCCGCGCCCGCATAGGCTCGGGCGGATGCGCTCTTCGGCGCGCTTACGGGCTTCTTCCCCGGTCCGGCATACAGGCGGTCGTGGAGTCTGCAGGCGCGCCTGCAAGACTTCTTATGCTGGCATTGCATACGGCCCTCGGGCTGCCGTGCTCTTTGGCGCGCGTGCAATGCCCCGCCTGCAATATGTCAGAAATCAGAAAAGGATGGGACGATATCCTCGCAGTCAGCGATCTTTTTGACGGGCTTTCCCTAGGCAGGATACAGGGGAACTGGGGGCATTCGGAGCGATACTGGAGAGATCTGGGGAATCGGCAGGTGGAGGTGTCCGCCGAGCTCTTCGCTTTGCAATCGAGCGGGGAGATGGCGTTGTGGAACGAGGTAGTGGGATATATTCCACGCCTGTGCCAAGCAGTTGAACGTATCCTGGCGAGGAGGTAAAGTAAAACTATGTACGAAGGAAAAAGTGTCAAAAAGACTCAGAGAGCTTATCGGCCAGTATCGTGAGCGATTCAAAGATGAACCTAAAGACGGTTTCTCTCTCTTTGATACTGACCTTTCTCATGATGCCCTCGTGGCTCGGCTTGAGCGGGCCCTTGCCGAAGGAAAACCTTACGATCCCCGTGCCGAGGAATGGGATGAGGAGACCAGGCGTCAGGTCGAGTCAGGCGAAATAATTTTATAGGTTTGGGGCAAACCTAGCCAGTTCGTTTAAGCCAGACTCAAATTGCCCGCCATGCCGTTTAAAAAGTGTTTAAATTTTGTTTCACCCTGTATAAAGGTAAATGGTCACTAAAAAATATCCTCGCACTTCCTCCGTGCCACCCATTTCAAATGGGGAACATCCGATGAGAGGCGCGCGACAAACCCTGAAGGAAGGGCAACCTTGATACTTTCGTTTCTGTAGAGGATGATAGAAAATAAGAATATCTGGTGAGCCCATCAGATCGAATTTAAGTATCAAAATGATAAAGAATTAATCGTAATAAGCCATTTAATATTTAAAATGAGAAAAATAGCGAATTTTGACTAAAAAAAATGTTAAAAAACCGCTGTTTTTTTGACTTGCAAAAGCCTTTTTAAATGATTAAAATTAATTTAAGAATAGTGCTGATGCTGCCACGGGAGGCAGGAGGTCAGGTTTATCCTGGCGTCATATCGCGGGTCCGAATCCCTTGCCAGCACTATTCTTTTTTTTATTTTGAGTAGAGCTCTAATACACCAGATGTTCCAGTGATATCTATTTTTGAAAGTATTATATAGGTGATTAATTGCCACGCCTGAGATGATCCAACCTTTCTAAATGCACCTTCTACTAGGCCATCTTTTCGAGATGAACCGCTTTCGCTCTTGCCAGAATATCTTTTCATAAATAAATATGTCTTATTTGTTGAGTCGAAATATAGTTTCAATCCACGCGCATAAAGTGCGACCCAAAATCCCTGACGACATCACGTTATGTGCGAGAATTTCCCCTGAATCGTCGGTATAGATGATATGGAATGATTCTATTTGCGGGTTTCGGTAGACCTGGAAGAGTTTTGCCACGTCTTCAGGTCCGTTAATAGTCTGTCCAACGAAGCTAACACGTTTTTGTCCTTTTCTGTTTTCAATAAACGCTGGATGGTAGACATCGCCCTCTCTGCCGAGCACGGGAAATTGTAGTAGAGGGGAAGTATATCGACGAGTATTGTCCCCTCCTCTTGATCGATGGGTTCCGGTTCTGGTTTCATCATGTTGAGAAAATAGGCTTCCAGCTGCTGATCCGTCATCTCCGGATAAGGATAATTGGATTGCCCGGTTTGCATTCTCAAACGCCTCCTTGCTTCCATACACTAATGTAATACTATCGTCATCATATTGAAATGACTCTGTCTTCAATTCCGAGGCGGTTCATCTTTGTATATGCGGAGAACAGTACATGAATCGACTGATGGTGTACCCGCAAACCTTGATGATATTCTTGAAAAAGGACAGGTAAGAGATGATCCATACAAACCAAATAGAAAATGAGTTGCCTATGGCCAATATGAAGTGGTTATTGCGATAGACAGATCGGAAAAGGAAGGGCCATGGTTACTGGCAGCGTATATTTCTGATTCGTAGCGGGATACAAAAAGTCCGTCGACCGGCCCGACGTCGATAGCCCCTCGAACCACGCAAGTCCAGGAGGGTCGCTCCCGGATATCGGCGGACAAAGAAATTGTATATTGGGGGAATTCATTGTCAAATAGAAAAATAAACCACTCGTGCAGGAAATCGCCGATATCAATTTTAATCAAGGTATATGGAATTTCAATGACGCCCATTCACTCTACCCGGGCGAGACCGAAGAATTAAAGCTGGTGGTGAACGAAACCAGAAAATGATCGATGATGGTCAATCCTACGATGATTTTATGTTCTTTTCGAAAGCGGGCTCTTTAAAGATGATTTTAATATCCTCGACCTGCCAGCAAAAGAAGGCATGGTCAAGGTACAATGAGACGCGGCCCTCGACACCGATTCCACGCCTTCCGAATGGATCAAAGGACGGTTTATCCCCACGTCCGCAGGGAACAGTGGATGTAGCGAGGAAGCACCCCGTGCGAACCGTAGTCAGCATACTCAGGCGCGCGGGGCGCGACTCTTCAGCGACAGGCTATGCTTGACGTTCTGCTGGTTTCAATCCACGCGCCCGTGCGGGGCGCGACTACGCGATAATCGGTGTTGGCATTTGTAGCTGCAGTTTCAATCCACGCGCCCGTGCGGGGCGCGACGTGCAGTTGTTCCTCGACAAGAAGCACTATTACGTTTCAATCCACGCGCCCGTGCGGGGCGCGACATTCATCTTTCAGCTCCTGTTTTATTTTGCCCAAGTTTCAATCCACGCGCCCGTGTGGGGCGCGACTATATCGCGGCATAAGGAGAATAGCCATGGAACTAGTTTCAATCCACGCGCCCGTGTGGGGCGCGACACGAGACAGCACTCGATGCGACAGGCACAAAATTAAGTTTCAATCCACGCGCCCGTGCGGGGCGCGACAAAAACCGCGGCGCACGGTGGAGCCTCCTGAATGTGTTTCAATCCACGCGCCCGTGCGGGGCGCGACGGTGGGGATGGGGGTGTTCCGGGCGATATTATAGGTTTCAATCCACGCGCCCGTGCGGGGCGCGACTAGATATCCGGCGAATTCAGGCTTCAGGATACCGGTTTCAATCCACGCGCCCGTGCGGGGCGCGACAATATCTATATTTTAGTCGACCCGGCGAGCACCAAGTTTCAATCCACGCGCCCGTGCGGGGCGCGACCACAGAGATGTGAGGACGTGACATGGGCGTCCTCGGGTTTCAATCCACGCGCCCGTGCGGGGCGCGACGCCTGCTTCTGGGGCGACTCCCACAAAATCTCAGGTTTCAATCCACGCGCCCGTGCGGGGCGCGACTCAATGATGTGGCATATTGTATTGGCAAAGACATAGTTTCAATCCACGCGCCCGTGCGGGGCGCGACTAGCCACGATTGACGATGTTGTTATCCTTGGGCAGTTTCAATCCACGCGCCCGTGCGGGGCGCGACTCCGTACTGTAAGAGCCAATGATCCCATAAAAGTGTTTCAATCCACGCGCCCGTGCGGGGCGCGACGTTCGGCTTTTCACCTCCTTTGTACGTGAGTAGGGTTTCAATCCACGCGCCCGTGCGGGGCGCGACGTTAAGGGAGGGTAAATAATGCCTCGTTACAACAGTTTCAATCCACGCGCCCGTGCGGGGCGCGACCACAATGATACGAGGCTGGCGGTCGGGGTATGGTAAAGTTTCAATCCACGCGCCCGTGCGGGGCGCGACCATATATTCATACGTACCATTCTCAACTTCCCCTGTTTCAATCCACGCGCCCGTGCGGGGCGCGACCATATATTCATACGTACCATTCTCAACTTCCCCTGTTTCAATCCACGCGCCCGTGCGGGGCGCGACATCGCTTGATATCTCGCCTCCCGCTCCTCCTGCGTGTTTCAATCCACGCGCCCGTGCGGGGCGCGACTCTCTCTCGACTCGGAGCGGCCGACCTATTCCGTCCAGTTTCAATCCACGCGCCCGTGCGGGGCGCGACGATAGTCATCATGCATGGCGGGATCAATCCACGGTTTCAATCCACGCGCCCGTGCGGGCGCGACAAATGCCGGCCATCTTAAGTCAAGGCTTATGATGGGTTTTCAATTCCACGCGCTCGTGCGGGGGGCGACGGATATTTCGATGATCAGGATATATTCACCCGACGTTTCAATCAACGCGCGCCGTGCGGGGCGCGACTCCTGCCCCTCCACAGGGGATCAGCGCAGTCGCGTTTCAATCCACGCGCCGTGCGGGGCGCGACCGGAGATGGCGGGTGAAATCCGCGATGGCTTTAAGGGTTTTTCAATCCACGCGCACCGTGCGGGGGCGCGACACCGCCCAGATGCGGTGCATCGCCGGGACAAACACTGGTTTAATCCACGCGCCCGTGCGGGGCGCGACCCAGGATGCGAACAATAGACGTCTCCTGTCCGACCAGTTCAA
>JADLKI010000019.1 GCA_015657395.1 Spirochaetales bacterium
GACATGCTACGTGGGAAGCCCCCGCGCCCGGCTTGAAGAATGAAATCACCCATCCTCTAATATTATCCGATCCGCCCACTGGGAACCCTATGTCGCGCGGCTGGAGAAGCGACGCACCGCCTCCGGTGATGGCCCCAATTGCTCTCCTACCAGAGGAGACGATTCTGGTTTGATACGGCTGGAGGTGGAGTATAGAGGCCACGCCAGCTGGTGTCTTCGAGTCGATTCTCTGCCAGATGCAACGGCCCTTACGTCAGAGTCTCGGTTATCCTCCTTTGAGATGCATCCTGATGGGACCTGATGAGTCCGCCAGAGATACCGTTCATTCCGTTCCGCCATGTATATCTACGTATCGCTTGTCGTGGTGCGGCTGTCGCTTCGTGGCCTTGCGCCACTAGTGACCGGTGGTGTTGGTCATTGCCCTTCGATGGAGAATCATGTTACGTGCCTTATGTTCCTGCAATATAGGAAGGGACGTCTTAAGCGAACCGAGTCGTGCTGAGGCCGCTGTAAAAGGTGCAGCACGTGATCGCCTGTCCGCCGGGACGCTGATGCAGGACTTAGGCATACGGTTGCCCGCGGGTAGGTGCTCTTCGACCGACAGCACCAACGCTGTTCTACATCCGCACGTTATGTAGAGACTATGTTGTGACTGAGGATTCAGTGTGGCACCTATTCGTCCGAGCAGTCACGCTCACAGTCATGTGCGTGGGTTGAGACATGACCGCGCGTTGCCCGGAGAGCGGACCCTATCGGGCGCAGCATTGTCTACGCATACATGAACTCGGCCCCGTGCCGTGTGGTGATGGATACCTCGGCGCGTTGGTGGGCCGAGCTGAAGAGGCGTGTCGTGCCCGCGCGTCGGGACCTTTATGCGGATTTCGCACAGTAGACGAGCTGGATAGACCTGGCCGAATAGTCTCGACTGATACTGGAGTTGCAGCTAGCAGGATAGGAATCGTGCTGTCTGCCGGACGGGGCCCGCAGTTTCGTTGTTTAGCAGGGCAACTGAGCCGATGAGATGCGCCGCTCTGGTGGCAGGCTCGTGTTGGGAGGAAGTGTTAACTACTATAGTGTTCCAAGTGAGGCCCCGGTCTGACGACCTCCGTATCCAGGACGCTCCTGACCGGCCGCGTGTCTCGGCCCGCCGCCGAAGTCACTGCGAGCCGAGCTGGGGGCGAAAGTACCGCGAGTAGGACCAGCTAGGTGGTGATGCGTGTAGAACTACCGAGGTTGGCGTCGAATTGCTCTGCAGCTGTCTGGAAGGGGACTTGGGGTCAATCTTAGCAGGCATCGGGGCATGCGGATCTGCGCGACCTAGCGAATACGAGGAGATCTGGCCCTCACGCAGGAGAGGCCGCGCCCCTCCCGTCGTCGCGGATCGGATGGAGGGTCCAGTGATAGGGTTTGACACGGAGCGCAAATGTGTGGGCGAAGTAAATAATCGACGGTGAGGCTTGACCATATTTTTCTACACTCTTGAAAGAGGCCTTACCCGAGCGATTCCCGCAAGGGCGCACATGACGCCCTTGGTTGAGCGCATAGTGAATTATAACCTGGTGACTATTGTGGAGGGGCCACACCCGTTCCCATTCCGAACACGGAAGTTAAGCCCTCCAACGCCGATGGTACTGCCATTCGTGGAAGAGTAGGTCGTCGCCAGGTTTTTTTTACACCACGCCTTGCCCGTTGAACATCAAAATGATACTATAAATCAATGATATCCGTTTTTTCCTCTTATATTACCCGCAAAGACATGGATCTCGTTTTGAGCAGAATGGTCGAGGACGCGGTCGTCGATGAGGTCTTCAGCGACCGTTTTGAGAAGGCTATCAGGGAACAATTCCAGTTTGAATACGCCATCGCCTTGAGGAGCCCCTATTATGCGCTGCTCAAAGCCCTCAAGATCTGTGGATTGGGTGCCGGCGCCAAAGTAGCTATTTCTGCCCTGGCNCCCTCCTGGCACAAAGCCGCGGTGGAAGATGCCGGATTTGCCCCGACAATACTCGATGTAGAAGAAAAGACCCTCCATCCTTCCAGCGAGAGCGTCCAGCGCGCCGACCCTTCTGCGATCATCTTGTTCGACGCCCTGGGAAAGCTCCCTCCCCCATCCCTGCTGGAGAAAATCGCTGTTCCCGTCATTGAGGACATCTCCCAGACATTGGGAAACGGCAGCCAGTCCAAGACCAATCTTCCCTTTGCATATTTTTCGGTCTGGGGCCTGGAAGCCGATTCTCCCATAGCGACGGGAGGAGGGGCATTGCTCTGCGCCAAGGGCAAGAGAGATGCCCAGATACTGCGCGCGCTCGACGAGATGCTGCCTTCAGAGTTAAAGATGACGGATTACAATGCCGCCTTGGGCCTGTCGCAGCTCAAGGGCTATTCTTCGATGTTGGAGCGCCGGAGGGCGATCCGGGAGATATTGCAGGCTCAGCTTGCCCGTACCCGACATGCAGGTTTGCAGATTGAGGAGCCGGAACTGTGGCCCGGCTATGCCTTTCCGGTTTTTTCTGAGACAAGTGCAAAGGAAATCATGGATTACGCGGAAAAGCATGGAGTGCAGGCGGAGCTCGCCTTCGCCTCGAGCCCGGCGGTGATGGAGGAGAATTCCGAAAGGGTGTTTCCCTCTGCGCGCTCGATTGCCCTGAGGTGTGTCCTCTTCCCTATGCATCATAAACTTTCAAATCAGCAAGTCGACCAAATTGGCAAAATAATAGCGACATTGCCATAGGAGATGATTATGTCTGAAAGCAGGTCCGCCCTCATATTTGCGAATCTCAATAAAGATGATGCCGGTCATGCAGCGCAGATTGTGCAGGCCCAGTTGGGCGATCGGGAGTGGCGGGCGGATATCCTTGCATTTCACGGTCCGATTTCAGAATACCCCGATTTCTCCCGCTATGGCCTTATGGTCAGCCTGGGAGGCGACGGCACGCTCCTGTATGCAGCAAGCTTTGCGGGGCCGCTTGGTATTCCCATTCTGCCGATAAATTTGGGCACGCTCGGCTTTGTTGCTGCCAACAAAATGGACACATGGGCAGCCACTTTTGATAGCTGGCAGAGCAGGGCAATAGAGGCATCCAGACGACTCATGCTGAAAGTTCAGGCCTATCGGGGCAAGGAGGTCCTCTACAGAGGCCTTGCCTTAAACGATATCGTTGTGTCTTCCGAAGGCAGTGCCCATATGATCAGAATGTGCCTGTACGTCAACAAAGAGTGCTTCGGCTATTATCGGGCAGATGGACTCATCGTCTCCACACCCACAGGGTCCACCGCCTACAACCTCGCGGCTGGCGGCCCAGCCGTTCACCCCGAGATCAGCGCGCTCATCATCAATCCTATCTGTCCATTCACCCTGGCATCGAGGCCCCTGGTCATCCCGGCACGCTCCCCGTGGAGATTGCCGTTGACGACACAAAAAAAACAGGCGCAATTTTGATTGTGGATGGACATGAGACGGTTTCCCTGCAGAAAGCCGATATGGTCAAGATAGAAAAATATAAGAAGCAGGCCTTGTTGATCGTGCCTCCCGGAAACGCCTTTTTCTCTGCACTGAGGACAAAATTGGGCTGGTCGGGAGATAACGATGCTTGAACAGCTTTCGGTGCGCAATTTCGCAATAATCGAACAGATTGATCTCGAGCTGTCGGCCGGAATGACGGTGTTCTCCGGCGAGACGGGCGCAGGAAAATCGCTGATCGTCGACGCCCTTGGCTTTCTGCTGGGGGCGAGGGCGGACAGCTCCATTATTCGCGAAGGCGCCACGGAATGCTCTGTCTCCGGGCTCTTTTCTGCCCGCAACACTCAGGAGATTGAAGGCTGGCTCAGGGAGAAAGACATCGAGTGGGCTCCCGAAGAGGCCATACTCCTCCGCCGAAACCTTAAACAGAACGGCAGGAGCCTCGCCTGGATCCAGGACCGGCAGGTCTCCAGGAACGAGCTCGCCGAATTCACCCAGTACCTCGTCGATATTCATGGTCAGCATGAGCATCAGCGACTGATCGATCCTGCGACACACATCGATATGCTCGATGCGTATGCCGGCCTGGGCCAGGAGCTTCAAAACTACGGGAGTGCCTATGCCGAGTGGAANAAAGCGCTCCAGGAATACCGGGACCTCCTCGATCAGAAAGCCAAGCGCTCGCAGGAAGCGGATTATCTTGAATTCGTGACCAAAGAGATCGCCTCCGTAAAACCCAAACCGGATGAAGATGAGCAGCTCGAGGCCGAAGAGAAGATACTCTCCCAGCATGANAAACTGTTCGGGGCGGTTTCGGAGGCGGCAGGGCTGCTTGGAGCCGGCGAGAGCTCCGATGTGCTGCACGCTCTGAAACGAATCCGCTCGGATATCGAAAATGCGAGGGCAATAGACAGTCGGCTGGCCTCCCTGTCTGAACGGCTGTCCGCAGCATACTATGAACTTGAGGATGTATCTGAATCGATAAACGAATACCAGGCCAACCTCCGCTTCGATCCGGCCCGGCTCGAAAGTATCGAGCAGAGGCTCGCCGAGCTTCAGAGGCTCAAGCGCAAGTACGGGCCCCGGCTCTCCGATGTGTTGGGCAGGTATGAGCGTGCCCTGACGACGCTGGACACACTTGCCCACGCAGACGAGAATGCCGCCGAACTCGAACAGAAAGTGAAATCCCTCAGGGAGAAAGCTCTCGGCGCAGCGCTTCAGCTTTCAGAGAAGCGCTTGTCTGCCGCCGTCTCGATGTCATCTTCAATCGAAGAGATCATCCGGAAGCTNGGGATGCCCGATGTGCACGTCAACCTCCGCGTCGCACGGACAATGGATGAACACGGCGCATACAGGGCGACATCTCAAGGCATCGATGAAGTGGAATTCTACATTGCGCCCAACCCGGGCGAACCTGAGCGTCCTCTGTCCCGCATCGCCTCCGGCGGTGAGCTCTCCAGATTCGCCCTCGCGCTCAAGGCTGTACTTGCCGCCCACGATGTCGTCGAGACCCTGGTCTTCGATGAGATCGATACGGGCATCGGCGGGCAGGTGGGCGTCGCAGTCGGAAATTACCTGAAACAGTTGAGCCAATACCGGCAGGTCCTCTGTGTGACGCACTTGGCCACGATTGCTGCCCAGGCGGACCAGCAGTGCAAGGTCGACAAACATGTCTCCGGAGGGAGGACGAGCACGTCCCTGCACTCTCTGTCGCGTCAGGAGAGGGAAGTCGAAATCGCACGGATGCTCTCGGGCTCTTCAGAGAGCGACGTTTCCCGCACGCATGCTGCCGAGCTTTTGAATCAGTCTCACTCCCAAGAGCTCTTATGAATGCCCCGGCCCATCGTGCGCGTGGCCGGAAGAGAGGTCGTGCAGGGCATCGTGCGGCATAAGTTCCGCTACGGTTGAAGTCACATATGAATCTTCTGTATTGCCGAAGATGACTGGCGCGGATGCAGGCATGAACTCGGATATCACCTGCCGGCATGCCCCGCAGGGACTGACGGGATAGGCCGCATCGGGTGTTGCGATGACAAGAGCCTTGAACTTTGTCTTGCCCGCAGTTATCGCGGCCGCAATGGCGTTGCGCTCGGCGCATATTGTCAGCCCAAAGCTCCGGTTTTCAACATTGACGCCGGTGATTACGCTGCCGTCTTCGCAGAGCAGCGCGGCTCCGACGCGAAAATGAGAGTATGGAGCATAACTCTGCTCACAGGCTTTGCAGGCGCGCTTAAACAGAGAAGCATATTCAGGTTGCATCTAGTCTCAATCCTCTCATAACAATATATCCCATAAAGCCGAACCGGAAAAGCTCTGTGCTGCCTTGACTCGTTCGCCGCGCTCGTGCACCATCAATGTACGATGAGAAAGCGATCCTATGGTCTTGTCCTCTTCATGGCAGCGATACTCTTTTCGCTTGTTTCGGTGCGCAGCGCGAGGCATGAAGGAGCGGCGGGGAAAAGCGTATTCCTGCCCTTTTCTCAGGCTCGAGATTTGGCGGACCTGCCGTCTTCCCGAAACGGAGTCCTGTCGTTCATCGGCGATTCAGTGCTGGGGTATATCGACACCGCTGCGGACAGGCTCTACGCCTTGCCGTATCAGGGAAGGGCAGTGATCGACGATCAGGGATGGATCAGCTATGACAGTCTCGCAACAGATTTGCAGCTGCATGGAACTGACGGCCGGGGCCGGACGCTCCCGGCATATGCATATCCATGGTTCAAGGCTCTGTGGAGAATTCTTGTCCGCGGTGACCAAATGGGCATTGCGCGGATCGATGAACAGGGGACGATAGTGTGGGAGAAGGAATTCTCAATGCCCATCACTGCGCTCGATGCCTCCTCCCGCGTGATTGCCGTGGGCCTTTTGGACGGTTCTCTGCATATTCTTGACACCCATGGGAAACTCGTTTTCATTGCCCCGGCGGGTTTTCAGGAGGTCCGGACCGTGTATGGCGTCGCAGTTTCCGGCGACAGCAGGTATGTTGTTGTATTGAAGGGCCTTTCGCCCCAGAAAATCGAGACCTACAGGCAGTCGGAATCTTCATATGCCAAAATTTCGGAGTCGAACCTCAGACAGCAGGCAGTGCTTCAGGCGAGCATGGCCTTTGCGGAGGATGACTCGCACGTGATCCTCGCCCGCGGGAATCAGCTGCTGTATTACAATGTAAAAGGTAACTACATAAGGCAGATTGAGTTGAATACGGGACAGGAGGAACTTCCCGGCAAAGGTGAGGATGTGCAATTTTTTACACTTAAGTCCACGGGAGGCGCCACGGTCGCAGTTTTGCAGATACAGGCTTCCGATCCGCCCGGCACCGGAATTCTTATCCTGAAGCATGGCCTTCTGGAGCGGGTCGCCCCGGATGCCGTCTCGATCTCNAGGGGGCAGGGCGGGCTTGCGATTGTCTATAAGGACGGGGTTGAGCTTGTGAAGGGGTGGCAGCCATGAAGGGCATGAAGTATCTTTCCTTGATCCTTGTATGCCTCGCCGCGCCGATGCTGGGCGCCCTCGATTTCCAGATACCGGAGGTTCTGGATCTATCCGGCTTCGGAAGCCTTCCGGGAGATCTCACAAACGCACAATTGCCGGGGAAATCTCCACAGATGGGTTCCTTGTATGGCCGGGTACCCAGAAGCGACATTGTGCTTGAGTCGGCAACTGCCGACATCGAGGTTCCCGCAAGCGGCACGGTCATCTATGTTCAAGCCGATGCTCCGGTGAAGACGATTTTTTCCTTTCCGCTGGGAGGAGCGCTGGCGATCCTCCATCCGGAGAGCTACGTCAGTCTTATTTCTGGCCTGGATGCGGAGCGGGCACTCGAATCTGCAGAGCGCAGGCAGTCGGCAGCTCAGAGCGAGCTCGTCGTGAAGAAAGGAGAGACGCTTCCAGGGGGAAATGGCTCCGGCGTCTATCCGCTGAATGATTTTGGCCTTCGGCTCTTCGATGCCAAAAGTTCGCTCTGGGTCAACCCGATCTTTCTCGCCTCCTGGATCCACGACCGCACGCCCCCCGTCATACGCAGCGCAAGATTGGCGAGGTCCGACGGCAGCGGCACGGCTTTTATCGACCTGTCCGGAGTGCCCGCAAAGGACAGGAAGATTACCTGTCCCCAGGGCAGTTACAGACTATATCTCGACGCGTTGGACATCATCATCCCGGGATCGCCCATGTATTCCGCCCCTTACCGGATCCTCGCTGTCCTGGACGGGAAAAGCGTCGTCGACAGCTCTTTGATGGCCGCGAAGAGCACTGAAGCTGGCCTCTCATTTTTGGAAAACCCGGCGCCGTCCCGGGAAACTCTGGCAGCGGATGGCTCGTATAGTGTCGGACAGATTGTGCTCGCAAGGGGCGAGCACGACCTGCAACTGCAGGTGAGCGATTATGCGGGCAACACCAGCACTCTGAAGGTTTTCGTAATCGTTCGCTGAATCTTGCCCAGATTGCCGTTCGCTGATAGAGTTTGATTATGCCGAACAGTCCAGCAGTGATTGCAGAGAATATAGCGCGCGTCAGGGAACGCATCGCGCGGGCCGCAGAGTCCGCGGGGAGGTCGGCAGATGATGTTTCGCTCATGGCAGTGACGAAATTTCATCCTGCAGAGGCCGTGCGGTCCGCCTATCTCGCCGGCATAAGGTTTTTTGGAGAGAACAGGGTGCAGGAAGCCCAGGCGAAATACCCTCCGATCCGCGCCTCCCTTGAGAATGCTTCCCTGCATATGATCGGTACGCTCCAGAAGAACAAGATCAACAAGGCCCTCACGATTTTCGATGCGATAGAGGGCATAGAGAGCGTCGATACCCTTGCAGCAATACTGACGAGGGCTGGCGGACGCCCTGAGCCTCTCCGCCTCTATCTGGAACTTCACACCGGAGAAGACTCAAAGGCGGGTTTCCCGAACCTCGATGAGCTGCTGCGCGGCTGTGACGCCTACGCTGAGTTTCTTGCAGTCGACGCGCATGCGGCCGAGTGGGCCATACTCTGCGGACTTATGACCATGGCGCCCTTTACTCAGGACAGCTCGGTAATCCGAAGATCGTTCAGAATGCTCGCTGCGGCCAAAAGAGAAGTCGAAAATCGCTTCCATTTTTCCAATTTCGGCGAACTCTCCATGGGCATGAGCAATGATTTTGAGATAGCGGTACGGGAAGGATCGACGCTTGTAAGAATCGGCACTGCAATTTTCGGCGAAAGGGATGTCCGGAATGCTTAGGCGAAGCTGCGCCACCATGCTCATTCTCCTCCTCCTTGCGGGCACCTGCTTTCCCCTGCACCGCGCTGAGGCGCAGGAGAGCGCCGAGACCACGTCTTCTTCGGAGACAAGTACAGGCGGGGAAGAGAATCAGGCCGAAACGTCTACGAAGTCCGACTCGTCGCCCCCCCAGGTGACGCTCCCGAGCTTCTCCTACAAGGACTCCAAAGAGAGCACGATCGGGCGCGCCCTCATCCTCTCGATCGGGCTTTTCCCCTTCAGCTATTTTTATACCGGCATTGTTATCAGCGTAACGAGATATGTCTCCAATGGTTTTGATTCGGCGTATGCCCCGTGGTCATCTTCAACTTCGCTCTCCGACAGTGAAATGTGGACAAAGATTGCGGTCTCATCTGCCCTAAGCCTCGTGTTCGGCCTGCTGGGAGCGACGCTCAAGTGATATACATTTCAGGCCATATTCTGTATACTACAGCGCAACCTTTCTATAAGGTCGCGCCATGATTCCCCGCGGTAAAGAGGCAAGGCATATGGTGAATGACAGCGCGGTCCACAGCGAGGCCGATGGATTTAACCTCGACGATGCAATCCGCAAAGTTCCGGATTTTCCAAAACCTGGCATATTGTTTTATGACATAACAAGCATCCTCGCAAATCCGGATGCATTTCGATACTGCATCGATTCCATGCTCAAATTATACGGGGAGACTGAATTCGATGCGGTCGCTGCCATCGAAGCGCGCGGTTTTGTGTTCGCCGCGCCATTCTGCTACAGGCGCAACCTTCCGCTGCTCCTCGTAAGAAAACAAGGCAAGCTGCCGGGCAAGACGATCTCCTGTTCCTACGAGCTGGAATACGGCTCCGCGATCCTTGAAATGCACGTCGAGGACATCAGGCCCGGCGCCCGCTTTCTCATCATCGACGATCTCATCGCCACCGGCGGCACCATCAACGCCACCTGCGACATGATAAAGCGCTGCGGCGCCGTGCCCGTGCGCGCATTTTCCGTGGTCGGCCTGCCCTTCCTCAACTATGAAGAGAAGGTGAAGGACGTGGGCATCGACACGCTCATTGAGTATTTTGGAGAGTGAGGCCCGACCGCGTGCGACGCGCGCGGGGCAGGCCAGTATTGCGCAGCCATAGCATTATGATTGGAGTTATCGATGGTTGAACCTCTGAAGAAGAATCCGAAGTGGAAGGGGAGAGAAGGGCCCGTTGTGCTTGCCATTATGGACGGTGTCGGCTATGGCGCATACAGAGAGGGCGATGCGGTCCTTGCGGCCGACATGCGGCATTTCAGGGCCCTGGAGGCGAGCTGCCCCGCGACCAGGCTGAAGGCGCACGGGAAGGCGGTCGGCCTTCCAAGCGATGACGACATGGGCAATTCCGAAGTGGGGCACAATGCGATCGGCTGCGGGCGGGTATTCGCACAGGGGGCCCGGCTGGTCAACCTTTCGATCGAAAGCGGCGCAATGTTTCAGGGACAAGTCTGGAGGGGCCTCGTCGGGAATGTGCGCTCCAACGCGTCGATACTGCACTTTATAGGCCTGTTCTCCGACGGCAACGTCCACTCCCACATCGAGCATTTGAAGGCGATGCTCGCGCAGGCGTGGAAGGACGGCGTTTTGCGGGCGCGCATCCACATTCTGCTCGACGGACGCGATGTGGGGAGCCAGAGCGCCCTCGATTATGTCCTCCCCTTCGAGGCTTTTCTCGCCCAGCTGAGGGCGCAGGGCGCCGATTACCGCATCGCATCGGGGGGCGGGCGGCAGTACATCACCATGGACCGCTACGGCGCCAACTGGCAGATGGTCAAGCGTGGCTGGGACTGCCATGTGTGGGGTCTCGGAAGACAATTCGGGAGCGCAGAAGAAGCGATCCTGGCCTACCGGAAGGAAAATCCGGGCATCATCGACCAGGATGTCCCGGAATTCGTGATTGTCGAAAACGGGAAGCCCATAGGCACGATCGAAGATGGCGATTCGGTTGTCTTCTATAATTTCCGGGGAGACAGGGCGATCGAGATCACCGCTGCCTTTGAGCAGGACAATTTCGACAAATTCGACAGGGTGAGGCGGCCCAAGGTCTACTACGCGGGAATGATGCAGTATGACGGCGACCTCCATGTGCCCAGGAATTTCCTTGTCTCGCCGCCGGCGATCGACAGGACCCTCGGCGAATACCTGGTGTCCACAGGGCTCAGGTCGCTCGCGATTTCGGAGACGCAGAAATACGGCCACGTCACCTACTTCTTCAACGGCAACAGGTCGGGCAAATTCTCCGAGGCGCTCGAAGATTATGTCGAGATTCCGAGCGACCGTGTTCCCTTTGAGCAGAGGCCCTGGATGAAGTGTGCCGAAATCGCGGATTATGTGATCGGCGCCGTCGAATCGGGCAAGTACCAGTTCATTCGCCTCAATTTCCCCAACGGCGACATGGTCGGGCATACCGGAGTATTCCAGGCCGTCGTCTGTGGTCTTGAGGGAATGGACATACAGCTGGGCAGAATAAGGGCAGCAGTCGAGAGGGCGGGGGGCGTACTCATCCTCACCGCCGATCACGGAAATTCAGACGACATGTATGAGCACGACAAGAAGACCGGCAGTGTCCAGTACGATGCAGACGGCCAGCCTAAGGCCAAGACCAGTCATTCCCTCAACCCGATTCCATGCATTATCTATGATCCGGACTGTCGGGGCGAGTATAAAAAAGTGCTCCGCGGAGGCCTGGGAATTTCCAGCCTGGCCGCCACATGCATCGACTTGCTGGGATATATGCCGCCCGACGATTATGATCCGTCGGTTTTGGAAATTGTCTGAAAAAGAAGGATACCAGCCGTGGCAGAACAGGACAGTGCGCACAATCTGGAGATTGAGCTCAAGGCGCGGATTCAGAACAGGGAAGATGTAGAGTCTCGTTTAGCCAAATTTATGCGCCCTATGGGTAAGGTCGACAAACGCGACGAATACTGGGAAGTATCGAGCAGAGATCCACTGAATCCCGGCACCTTTCGTTTTCGTATCCGGAGAGAGCCGGGCCACACGACGATCACTTTCAAGGATAAGACTTTCGACGGGGACCTGGAGATCAACCGCGAATTCGAGTTCGGCATCGACAATGAAGCCGCATTCAGAATCTTCGTGGAGAGGCTCCAGGGGCGATTTGTCTACAGAAAACAGAAAATCGGAACGCGCTGGGAGAGCGAGACAGGCATAGTGGCGGAAGTTGTAGAGGTTGCCTCTCTCGGGCTTTTCCTTGAGGTTGAATGCGTGTGCAATACGCAGGATGCCATCGCGCATGAAGAGGCAAAGTGCCAGCTTTACGACGTGATCGAGTGGTGCGGCATTCCCCGGCGCGCGCTTGAGCCGAGACCCTATTCGCTGTTGCTGGGTATTGAAGAACAAGATGGGCGCTGACGGATTCGAACCGCCTCTATAATCATCCTCAAAAATTGTATATGAACCCGGCAAAAATTCCCCTTATCCGTTGCCGGGTTTTTTATCGCACAAAAGAACCGTGCCATAATAATATATTATTTCAAATATTAGAAACATTAATTTGACAAATATATAAAACAGTCATAGGGTTGTCGCGGAGGCATGAAAATGACCAAGAATGAGTCCATGGATAGGAAGAAAGCTAATAGGAGTGGTCGTCGCAATTCTTGTTTTTGTGCTCATCATGATACTTGTGCCCACTTCTGAAGGAGGCCTGAAACCGGCGGGCAAAGCGGCGCTTGCGGTATTTTTGGGCGCATTTGTCCTGTGGATCACGGAACCATTCCCCGTGTATGTCACTGCATTTATCTCAATCATTGCCCTGGTGCTCACCAAGGCATGGGATCAAGCAAGTGTATTGGGTGTATTCGGATATGATGTCATCTGGCTGATGGTGTGTGCCTTTATTCTGAACTCCGCCATGGAGAACACAAGCCTTGGAAAAAGAATGGCGCTCGCGCTCATTACAAAATTCGGACGAACATCGAAGAGTGTGCTGCTTACAATGATAGTCATCAACTTCCTACTTGCTTTTCTGATCCCGTCGACGACCGCAAGAGCAGCCATGATGCTTCCGATCGCTGTGATGCTCGCAGAAGCATACAATGCAACACCGGGCGAAAGCAATTTCGGCAAGTTGCTCATGCTGTTCAACATGCAATCGAACGAAATCTCGACCAGTGGCATTCTGACCGCAACAGCAGCCAATATCATGGCGGTAGGATTCATCGAAAAAGCTATAGGCCAAAAAATCTTTTACTCGACTTGGATCCTCGCTGCGATGCCAGTTGCAATTCTTGGTTTAATTGCAAGCTTTTTTATCGGTATGAAGCTGTTCCCGCCAGAAATCAAGAAGATCGATGGCGATTTTATGAACAAGTTCAAAGACCAGTACAAATCGCTTGGGCCCATGCAGGCAAACGAGAAACGGGCACTTGGCATATTCCTTCTCATCGTACTCTTATGGGCAACCGACCAATGGCACCAGGCCTGGTTCCATATGACACTGGATCCGACGATTGTGGCGATTCTTGGTGCTACGCTTATGCTCCTTCCCAAAATCGGTGTCATTACAAAATGGAGCGAGGTAAAGATNCCCTGGGATCTCATGCTTTTCAGTTGCGGCGCATATGCAGTAGGCATGTCGATGGACAAAAGCGGTGCTGCAGCATATCTCATCAAGCAAGTCCTTTCACAGATCAACCTGACATCAACAGGCTTTTTCGGAATCTATGCAATCGTGATGTTTATCGCACTATTNTCCCATATCATTTTTACAAGCAAGATTGTAAGAATCACTATTCTGGGACCAACCTCTATTGCATTTGCCCAGCAAATTGCGCCAGTTTTTGGTCTTGACCCGCGNAGGACAGTGATTGCCCTCGCGTTGCCTGTCGCGTTTACGATCTGCTGGTGTATTACGCTTCCACCGCAGAGCAAGCCAAACCTCATCTACTATTCCACAAAATTCTACACGGTAAGAGAGCAATTTACGCTCGGCATTCTTGTCGATATTGCGGCATATATNTTCTTTCTTGTCGCAGGACCTACCTGGTTCAGGCTTGTGGGCATATGGATCTAGAGGCTCCCCGGGAAGGAGGATTACACATGCAAAGTTCTGCTGGTGTAACAGACTGCCTTGCACGCGCGATACAGAAAGAATACGAAAACGGGCAAACGGATTACTCTATGCATCCGCTTGTGGTCGTTGACAAGGCCAACCAGCCTGCCGGAGTGATCGCCGACGGAGACTCTGTCATTTTTTGCTGCAAAAGGGGTGAACGGGAAACCCAGCTGACCGACTCTTTTGTGGATCCGCAATTCGGCTATTTTGAAAGAAAGCGTTTGCGCGATCTTTATTTTGCGACATTTACGCTCTATCACAATAAATATTCAAGCTGGAATATTCCGGTCGCCTTCAAGCCAGAAATGACAGAAGGTACATTGGGCGAAGTCATTGCAAAAGAAGGACTGCGTCAGCTTCGAATCGCCGAATCCGAAAAATTCGCTCATGTAACATTCTTTTTCAATGGAGAAACGAATTCGGCATTTTGTGGCGAAGAACGTATTTCAATCGATTCTCCCAAAAATGTACCCTTTGACAGCGTGCCCGCACTGAGCTTGCCACAGGTCTCTTCCCGCCTCATCCAGGAAATTGAAAGCGAAAAGTATCATTTTGTTGTCACGAACTTTGCCAATGGAGATATTATAGGCCATACCTCAAATTTCGATGCCAAGGTTGCCTGTGCCCGCGAAGTTGACCGGCGTCTCCAGGAGGTCACGCAGCATGCGCTTTCCNNAAAGGTTAACACAGTTTGCGTGACCGCCGACCATGGCGTTCTCGAGACAGGTTTCAAAGACAATGGAAATCCAAATGTGAGCCATACGAAGGCGCTGGTACCCTTCATCATCGTCGATCCTCATGTAAAAGGATCTACCCTGAAAAACGGAAGGCTTTCGAACATCGCCGCAACAATTTTGGACATGATGGGAATCGCAAAGCCCGACAATTATAATGAAAGCCTGTTCGTCTCCAAACCCGCCTTCAGGAACAACAGAATCTTGTTGATTATCCTCGATGGATGGGGTATCGGAAAGCAGGACGGGAGAAATCCGATATATACCGCACACACGGCGTTTTTTGATTCCCTCATGAGAGATTACCCTNNGTTCGCAACCCTGCTGGCGTCGGAAGAAAATGTGGGACTGCTCCCGGGAAAAGCGGGCAACTCGGAAGCAGGGCATATGAACATTGGGGCGGGGCGCGTGGTTCCGCAGGATGATGTGATTATCCAGCAAAGCATTGAAAGTGGGTCATTCTTTCAGAACCAGGTGCTCGTTCGGGCAATTGATCGGCTAAAGGAAGCAGGCGGCAATTTGCATCTTATCGGGCTTTTATCTCATAAAAGCTCGCATGGTACCATGGATTACATGCTGAATGTCCTCGATATCGCGCGCGCACGCGGAACAGAAAGAGCATTTTTGCATGTGATTCTTGATGGCAGGAGCACTGATCCTGGCAGCGCTCCTGACCTGGTGAGAGAGCTGGGGGCATCATTGGATCATATCGGCATAGGGCAGATTGCATCGATTGTGGGGAGAGGCATTGCTCTCGACCGCGATCACAATTATATCGGAAAAACAAAGCTCGCGTATGATGCGATGGTCTATGGCACGGGCACATTCATTAGATTGTGTGCAAAGCAAGACAGAATAAGGAGTAATACAACTATGCGGCTCATATGTCTGGGGGGATTTTGGAGAACAGGGGCGCAGTGCGCTGTTAGTGGAAGGAAATTCGACATTCCTGGTCGATTATGGGGTAAAAAA
>JADLKI010000018.1 GCA_015657395.1 Spirochaetales bacterium
AAAGAGAAGATTATAGAATTCTGACATGACGGCCACGAGCGGGCATTGCATTCGAACAGCCGCGACTCGACAGGGTTGCAGATCTGGCAGCCGGGACCGCATACGTCCCCTCAGTCAGGCGGAGTTCCACGAATCGCCGGCACAGCGATGCCTCGGCATTGCCATACCAGCCTTCGGATACTCCGCATTTTCTGATTAGAGAAAACGCCGGAGGCGGCGACGCGAGAGAAAGAGCGAGAACGCGTGCTGCTGCCATCCCGCGGTCCCGCGTACCAGCCGGCTGTCCTCATGAGGGCACGGAAGGATTCGGGTCTCAGTTGGCCGGCAAGTAGCATGAACAGGGAGAGAATGCAGGCACATTCCGGCGGACAGATAGAATTGAAATCCTGAGAGCGTGCGCTGGGGCGCTCTTCTGATAGAACGCAGCGCGAGATAGTTGCCTCGACCCTTCGGCGACCAGTGCGATGCGTCTCGTCATGACGTCTTCGGTGGCAAACGAGCTGGAGAGCCCGTCGATCGGGATCCCCGTTGCCGCTTCACCTCGATGGGATATAGACAAGGTCACACCGCCGTGCGAGCGCCGGCCCCGGGCGAGCCATGGTGAAAATAGAAGAGCTGTTCGCCGGTGATCTTCGGTGAGCCCCACAGTCGCGCGCAAAGGCGCCGTGTGACACCAGGTCAGTCCGATGCGCCTCCCTGGGCGAGTAGGATATCCCATGTGCCTTCCTGCATCTTGATGTCGAGGACGTCGCCGTCCGCCCGGCAGATTGCAGCAGCGCTCCCGGCCGGCAGGGAGCTTTCTCCCGAAAGTAAAACGCCCATGGTGCCGGAGCTCACGTCATGAACAATGATGCTGAACCATCACGCCTGCCCGTCGCGTGCAGATAGAAATATTTCCACAGATTCCGCCTGAAGCCTGGCGCAGCGAGAGCTGTTCCCGACAATCCGATCAACACAGCATACAGCAAGAATGCTCGGTCAGTTCTCCAGTCTGTCGTCCCATCATGCACGAGCACAGTAGTTCCTTCAAAAAAACAAAAAAAACACAACAAGGAAAAGAACAATTACAAGGAGAAGCGAGATTAAAAAAAAAAAAATAATAAAAAAGAGAGAAGAAAAAAACAAAAAAGTAAGAGAAAGAGAAACAGATAAAAACACATGCCAGATAACATACACACGCCAGCGACTGCCCCGACACAAACAATCCTCGAAGGGGTCCCTCTCATTCATTTCGCAATTCGAGGTACACCCGGCTGCAAACACAAGTTACAAAAATAACGTTAGAGGATCTACAATAGCTTCTCAGCGTGCTTCCTCGAGACGCGGAAAATAGAGAAAAGTCAAAAAAAAAAAAAAAAACAAAAAAAAAAAAAAAAAAAAAAAAAAAAAAAAAAAAAACAAAAAAAAAAAAAAAAAAAAAAAAAAAAAAAAAAAAAAAAAAAAAAAAAAAAAAAAAAAAAAAAAAATAAAAAAAAAAAAAAAACAGTTCGCCGAGAAATGCCTTCTGCCCGCTGCGAAGAGTCAAAACTAGCGATAACGCGGTGACAGACGAAGAGGGATAAGACACAGCCGATCACGCGAGCGATCGCGACGCCGCAGAAAAGAAAAAAGAAAGAACAAAAACAATAGCAAAAAAAAAAAAAAAAAAAAAAAGAAAGAAACAAATAATGCCTGAAAACCCATAACCCGCACTGCAAAATCCGAACAACACAACAACTTGTCCGGGGGCTGAAAATTTATTATAACAAAAAAAAGAACAAAAAAGAACTCGCTTCGGAGGTTTTAACCGCTTTTCAATAAAAAAAAAAAAAACTGCGAAATGTAGAAAGAAAGAAATAAGTAATACTCTAATTATTGACTAGAATTTGTACAGATGTATAGATACACCATAAAAGATAAAGAAAAGTAAGTAGCAAAAGAGCAAAAATAAAATATCACAGAGTAAGAAACGAACACAAAAAGAACATCCTGAAAGCGTGTAAATCATATCTATCAAGAAGAAGGTGAAAATAGATAATACACCGAGCGATCTCGTTCCGATCACCCCGATTTTTCGAGAACATCGGGCAATTGCTGGGAACAGGCACGACTACTGTTGTCACCATATGAGCCGGGACCACTGAACAAATATAGAAGAGTCTGCACCACTCACACAATGAACCAACCCGGGCAAACCCGAAAACCCTAAATAGACACCAATACAGCATAACGAGAAAAGAAACAAAAGCAAACGTTTCATTTTGCTCCCAGGCACTGGCCCAGGTAATTCACCTTGAAAGCGCGAGAGTCTCTAACCACCTGCCCGATCCCCGACTCGCGGACCCACACACACATGCCCACCAAACAGCAACATCAAATCACGAAAGAGCGATATCGACAAGAACATACAAGACAGGCGCGCCGATATACCAAAAGTCGGCAGATACGTGCGCAAGGTCATGTGCGCTGAGAAGTCGGCATAAATAGCCAGGCGTGATGCTGCTGCCCGCTGCACACGCAGTCTGGGCGAAAAAATATTCAAATCAACAAAAATAAACATGAGACAGAACATCGCCACAAGAAAAGAAAAGAAGTTGAAATTAATTGAGCCACATGTACGGCATACGGAAAAAAAGCAAGTGAACCTCAATAACGAATACCGAAAAAGGCGGAGTAAAGAATGTAATGAGTCTCCAAACCAGCTTCCTAATATCAGGCGATGCGTTCAAATACAGCGCTGGTCTTAGAACAAAAAACCGCCTACAATGCAGGCTCTAATTTCGGCAAAAAGAAATCAGAAGGATATGGCCTATGAACTGCAAAAAGAAAAGTCGCGAACTGGTGGCAAACGGCCCTGGGCCCCGGTCGAACATCCCATCAGAATGAGCGAATGAAAAAGAAAAATAGAAAAAAAAGATGCAATCCGCCTATGATAACAAAAAAGCTCTTAACTTAAAACCTTCTCAATGGAATGAAATGCTGGCGCTTGCGGATGCCGGGGCGATCGGTAAAAAAAGGAACCGCCTTACAGTTAACCTTAAGACAAGGGACATTATTAGGAGACGACGTTTTCGAATTATAGTTTTAAGCAGCAATTCCTCAAAGCGGGGAAGCCCAAACTTCCTTGCACACAGTTTTTCCAGCGCATCNNCGCCCCGGTTCCGCAGATTGGCCATTCTGTGGCCAACAATTTCTCGNNCGTAGGTCTTGGCCTGGGTAAAATTGTCCTCTATGGCCTNGGCATCCTCCAGCACTTTTTCAAGCTTGTCTGTTTCGTCGTACAGCTCGCTGGTGAGCTCCGCAATTCTCTTTGCCCGTTNTTCCTNGGGAACACTGATTGCGCCGAGGGCCGCCAAAGCCGCCGCATCCCGGGCGAGAGAGCTGGCGTAGGAAGAGACCCGCGNGAAGATCGAACGGCNGGCCATCTCGATCATCACTCCNNCGGCTTCNNCGATATTGATCTGCTTGGAATACCGCTCCAGATAGATGTGGTAACGGCTTTCCTGTTCTTCCCGGGATAGGACCTTGTGGGTCTCAAAGATGGCAATCGTCTCTTTCTGGATGAGGACCGNCAGGGCATCCACCGTAGCCCGCACATNTGGCAGGCCCCGGCGCTCTGCTTCCCGCACCCATTCGTCCGAATAATTGTTCCCGTTGAATACCANCCGGCGGTGTTTGCCGTATGATTCTTTTATGATTGCCTGGATAGCCGCATTTTTGTCTGTGGCTTTTTCGAGTTTATCCGCAAATTCGGAGAGCACCTGGGCCACTGCCGTATTGAGGTAGGTGTTTGGNNGCGTGGCGATGGACTGGGAAGAACCNNCGACCATGCGGAATTCGAACTTGTTCCCGGTGAATGCAAAGGNGCTGGTCCGGTTGCGGTCCGACACATCCTTTGGCAGAGAGGGCANGGAGGTGACGCCGAGCTTGATTTTCTCTCCGCCNNTGGCGCCGCCGTTNNTGGAAACCTTGCCATCTGCGATGCGGTCAAAAATCTCCATGAGCTGGTTGCCGAGGAATACGGAGACGATNNGGGCGGGCGGCGCCTCGTTGGCCCCCAGACGATGGTCGTTCCCNNCGGCGGTGGCGGTAGAAGCCCTGAGCAACAGTGCATACCGGTCTACCGCTTCGATGGCCGCGGCGGTAAACAGGAGGAAGCGGGCATTGGATTCGGGATTTTCCCCGGGATCGAGGAGGTTGATTCCATCATCGGTCGCTATGGACCAGTTGTTGTGCTTGCCCGAGCCGTTCACNNTGCCTGCAAAGGGTTTTTCATGGAGCAGGGCTTCCATCCCGTGCCGGCAGGCGACCTTCCTGAGTGTTTCCATCACCAGCTGGTTGGCATCCACCGCCACATTAGTGGTGGTAAAAATGGGGGCCAGTTCAAACTGGTTGGGTGCNNAAACCTCGTTGTGCTGAGTCTTGGCAGAGACCCCCATCTTCCAGAGCTCTATGTTCAATTCTCTCATGAAGGCCGCTACCCGTTCCGTAAGGGCTCCGAAGTAATGATCCTCCATCTCCTGTCCCTTGGCGGGCATAGAGCCGAAGACAGTTCTGCCNNCGGTCAACAGCAGGTCCGGCCGTTCATCGAAATACTTCTTGTCCACCAGGAAATACTCCTGTTCGGGTCCGACGGTGGGGGTGACCCGTCTGGAGCCGGTATTTCCAAGGGCCCGCAATATCCGGATTGCCTGCATATTCAAGGCATCCATGGAACGGAGCANGGGTACCTTTTTGTCGAGCGCCTNGCCGTAGTAGCTGATGAACGCGGTTGGAACGCACANGGTGGTCCNCGTGGGGTCCTGTTNGAGGAAGGCGGGGCTGGTCACATCCCAGGCTGTGTAGCCCCGGGCCTCGAAAGTCGCCCGCAGTCCTCCGGAAGGAAAACTGGAGGCATCCGGCTCCCCCTTGATGAGTTCTTTGCCGGAGAATTCNNGCATAAGAACCTTGCCGTCCGNGGTTGGGGCAATGAAGGAGTCATGTTTTTCGGCGGTGAGCCNCGTCAGAGNCTGGAACCAGTGGGTGTAGTNGGTGGCCCCTTTCTCCAGGGCCCACGCCCGCATTGAGGTCGCCACCACCTCCGCGACTTCCAANNGCGTCAGTTCTTTTTCTCCAGCCTGTACCGCAAGGATTTCCTTGTACACATTCTTGGGCAGACGCTCCCGCATCANCCCGTTGGAAAAACAGTTGCTCCCGTACAGACTGGATACGGGATTTTCAGTAAGATCGAAGGCTTCGCTCATAGTAACTCCGCACACTGCGATGTACCGGGACGGGACACGAGATCGCCCGCCGCTTATTATTCTTGATATACAAGCAAAAACCATGCCAGAAATGGCGAATGTTTAAAAAAGATGCGGTCAGGCACTTTCCAGAAGCAACAGGCAAAAAGGAGATGCCGACTGTAGGGAAGTGGCCTTAAAAGGCCCATTAGTCGAAATAATTCTCCGGCTGCTGTTGTCCCTGACGCTTGTTCGCCAGGAGCGCAATGGCCGGAGTACTACATTTATGTGGGAATGATGTGCAATTCATACATAAATGTCAGGCGCGCAGAAACCGTGCGCGACAATATCGGGTTATATCTTTGCAGATCGATACAGGCGCCAGTTGATCCCATAATGATGCACTCTCAGGCCTATCTGCCGTTCTGTAATGCCCAGACGCCTGGCCGCCGCCGCCATATTGCCGCTCGTGATTTTCAATACCTCGACGATGAGCTCCTTCTCCAGCCGGGAAAGCGCCGCTTCAAGGGTGGCGGTAGGTTCAGTGTTGGTCGACTGGGCGGACTGCAGACTCGGCGGCAGGTGGTAGGAATGAATCACCATATCGGTGGAGAGAATGGCCGCCCGCTCGATACAGTTTTCCAGTTCCCTGACATTCCCCGGCCAATGATAACTTGTCAGTAAGTCAAGCGCGGGGCTGGAAATCCGCTGTATCAGCTTTCCATTTTNTTCCGCATACTTTTCCACGAAATAGTCCGCCAGCAACACAATGTCGCTCTTTCGCTNCCGGAGTGGCGGTACATGAATAGGGAACACATTCAGGCGATAGTAGAGGTCTTNCCGAAACTTGCCCGCTTTCACTTCCTGTTCCAGCTTTCGGTTTGTCGCGGCGATCAGGCGAACATCCACCTTGATGGGATGATCCCCGCCCACCCGTTCGATCTCACGCTCCTGGAGCACCCGCAGAAGCTTCACCTGCACTTGGGGAGAGAGCTCTCCGATTTCATCGAGAAACAGGGTTCCCCGGTGAGCCAGTTCAAAGCGCCCCTTACGCCGAGCTACCGCACCGGTAAAGGCCCCTTNTTCATGGCCAAACAGTTCACTTTCGATGATCGACTCCGGGAGGGCTGCACAGTTTATTTTGACATAGGGTCTGTCCGCCCTGCGGGAAAGCCGGTGTATCTCCTGGGCGACCAGTTCCTTGCCGGTCCCGCTCTCCCCTGTGATAAGGACCGTTGCATTGCTGGGGGCCACCTGGGCAACGAGCTCGTACACTCTCTGCATGGACGTGCTGGTGCCGATAATCGAGGAACCGGAATGCACAGCCCGGGAGGAGAGAGGGACCGTTTTCTGGTCATTGTTCAGCAATTCCTGCCTGAGACGGAACTGCTCTTCCAGAATCCGTTCCCTCAGTTTTGCCGAATCGGCAATGATCGAGGCCACCTGTTCGAGCAGGCCCTGGTCCCACTGCATCCATTCATCCTGCTGCTCCCCGGGCAGCCGGCGCTCCGCACTCAGTGTGCCGATCACCGAACCTCCGCCCAGAAGGGGAAAACAATAGCATGCCAGTCCGGCCAAATCTTCCTTTGAGCGCACTCCGACCCTATTTAAGAATCGAGGTTCCCTGGAAAGGTCCGGCACCACCACGGGGAGTCCGGTTTCGAACACGCGACCGATAAGCCCCTCCCCGAGGCGGTACTTCCCCTGTTCCTTTTCCTCGGCCGAAAGGCCATTGGCTTCCTCTATTTTTAACACCCCCGTGCTCCGCTCCAAGAGCGTCACCATGCCGCGGACAAGACCGGCCCGCACTTCCAGCAGAGACAGGAGGGGCCCCAGGGAACTCCGAAGCTCGACATGTTTGTCCAGTGTCCGGGCGATATCCAGTAAAAACCGCAGGGTCTCTTTCTCGTCAGGAACAACCGCCGAATTCATGAGAGCCACATTACTACAAAAATGTAGGAAAGCACAATGACAGGGTTTGGGTGCTTTTTATCTCTCTGTGAGCCTCGCGTGGGCTGCCGATAGTGGATTTTGTGAAGAGAGCATGATCTTGATATCGACGAGAATCCTCACTTTTTATCTTCGGTTTGGGCACGGAGACCTTTAATATACTGCACCACATCGTCTTCGGAAGAGAGTCCGGCCTTTGCCGCTTCGCCTGCCATCTCATTCTGGAAGATACTCAATGTGGTTTGTGCCACGTTTTGGAAGATAATTTTCCCATTTTCCTCGATGAAAAAGACCTTATCTCTTTCTGCCCTTAAAAAAAACTTGACAGAGCTGGAAAATGGCTTTATTGTAGAATCATCAAAACGTTTTGATGATTCTTGTCTTTACGTCCAATCTAGGAGGTGTCAAAAAATGCAACACACGATGCGACATACTCTTCTTGTACTATTGCTTGCCGCCATGTCTTGCGTCCCAAGCATGGCTCAGAACAGGATCGATACTATCAGGGCGGATGCTCCTGAACTGGCAGCCTATGGCAGCCACACGATCGGTGTACGAACACTGACGTTCGTTAATCCCAACCAAATCGATGTATTGGCAATCGATCCTGGTTTACCTGAACCTGATCCCCTTCCTCATTATGACAGGCCCATTACGGTGGAAATCTGGTACCCTGCCGAGAAGGACGCCAATGGATCACACATCTTGAAGACCACCATGCGTGACGGAAAATCAGAAATCGAGTTTATAGGAAAAGCTGTCCGCGACGCAGCGCCAGAAGGAAACGCTACGTATCCCCTCGTGATCGTTTCGCACGGCTTCCCGGGGAATCGTTTTCTCCTTTCGCCATTGGCAGAGAATATCGCCTCGAAAGGCTATGTTGTGGTGTCAATCGACCATACCGACTCTACGTATGCTACGTATCAGAATAGAATGTCATTCACTTCCACACTTGTGAATCGCCCTCTGGATCAGCTTTTCGTCCTGAATCAGATCGCAAAGCTTTCAACCGATTCGAAGTCGTTTCTGTATGGTATTGTCGACGCAAATAATACTGCTATCGTTGGCTACTCCATNGGGGCATACGGCGCCACGATCTCCGCGGGTGCCGGCATCACACAAAAGGGTGCTGCATCCGTCCCCTTCGGTCTGCTGGATATATGGATGAGCGGCAGTGCTTCTCGCAAAGCAATGTTGGATCAGCGTATTAAGACAATAGTCACCTTTGGAGTTCCGCTCATGAATGGGCTTTTTGACGCTGACAGTATTACGACGATCGGGATCCCTATGCTGCTCATCGGCGGTTCAGTTGACGATGTTGCCGGTTACGAGCAAAGTATCCGACCGCTTTGGAAAGCTGCTACAAGTGTCGATCGTGCCCTGTTGACGTTTGAGAACGCTAACCACAATGCCGGTGCCCCAATGCCGCCGCCGCAGGAGGACAACAGGTTCGACGAGAAATTGAATATGAATCTTGCCAACCACTACATCGATGCCGTGTGGGACAACGTCCGCATGAATAACGTGTCGGAGCATTTCGTCACGGCTTGGCTCAACAAATACCTGAAGTCTGATCCTGCCATGGATGCTTATCTGGATCTTATACCGGCGTCCAATGATGGAGTTTGGGCCGTGAACAAGGATGGAACTTTCAAGCCGGAACATTCCTACTGGAAAGGATTTCCCAACCGGACTGCCAAGGGACTACGATTTGAAACGCTGAAGGCCGGCGAATAACCATTCCATGAATGCGGTGCGGGACCGCCATAAAATGGTCCCGCATCGTGCGGTAAAAAAGTACAAGGGACTTATTCTGCCTATGCCTTTTCATTCATCACTTTCAGCAAATTCTCTTTTGTGATTACCCCGGCAGGCCCCTTGTACGTTTCGATCCAGAGGTGCGGAATCTTTGCCTTATCGTCGCGCCATTTGATTTCGTAGCCGGAGAGCTGGCCATTCTCATCGACGACGAGGTCGAGTTCTTTCTGGTCATAGGTGCGCCAGAAATAGAAGCTTGCATATCGCCGTTGATACTCGTATTTTTTCATCAATTCCATCACGACGAAATTTTCCCACAGTGCGCCCAGGTCGTTTCGGAGCTCGATCGGCCGGAAATCATTGATGACCGCATTCCTGATGCCGGTATCCCAGAAATAATATTTGGCACTTTTGGATATCTCGTTTCTGAGATTTCGGGAGAATGCGCTGATCTTCTTTATGACGAACGCTTTTTCCAGGAGATCGAGATACCGCTCGACGGTGTTTTTGCTGAGGCCGATTTTTACCGCGATTTCATTGAGCGAGACTTCATTCCCAATCTGAAATGCCAGCAAACGCACAATGTCCTGCAATTTCTGGGAATTCCTGATGTGTTCGAGCGCCAGAATATCCTTAAACAGATAGCTGTTCCGCAAATTCACAAGATATTCCGTATTTTCAGGAGCATTGTCGAGAGACAGGACCTCGGGATACATCCCAAAAATCAGATATGACTCGATGTCCTGAAAGATCTGAAAATCAGTCCGTTCGAGTTTGAGTTCCATGAGCGATACCGGGAATAAAAACCGCTGGATGCTTCGTCCCGTGAGAGGTTCAGAGACGGTCTGCGAGAGATTGAATGCGCTGGAGCCCGTAAGAATAACGGATTTTTCGGGGAAAATATCGATGAGTAGCTTTGCGCAGGCTCCTATATTCGGAACATACTGGGCCTCATCGATGAAGATGACATCATAGGGCGAGAAGAAAAGGCGATATGTCTCGATTTTTCGGGAGGAAAGGATGGCCACAAGCTCAAAATCATCACCGCTCCCTTTGAAGATTTTCCCTTCTGAGCCAGCAAGGAGCTTTTCCATGAGCATCGTTTTGCCTACGCGGCGCGCGCCATAGAGGATGACGACCTTGCCTTTTTTAAACAGAGCACTTGGATCCGATTCATAAAAGCGCTTTATCCATTGCATAGGAAAAGTATCGTATTTTCTCAGAAAATTGTCAATAAAATGACAGAATTCATATTAATTTGGTCAGTTTGCTGACCAAATTTAAATCAATAAAGGCCTCATACGCTGAAATTGTTGCGATACCATTCGACTGTCTGTCGGATTGCTTCGCGGAGCGGTGTGGCGCGCTCGCCGAATGCGCATTCAAACTTACTGCTGTCCACGATAAAGGGCTTTTCGAATTCGTACATCATTTCCACCGTCTCCCGCGCTTCGTGGATGAAGATACCGCCAATTCTCATCATCAGTTTGCCCATGCCGTTCATTTTAGGCGGCCTGCCAATTTCTTCAAACACGATCGTCATGAGTTGACGTGTCGTGAGCGTCTCCGCGTTTGGCACGTGCCAGACCTGACCGAGGGCTTCATCGTGTTCACCAAGTGTCACCAACGCTTTTCCGAAATCGTCGATGAAAGTATAGGTATGCGGCAGGTCTATGTTCCCTATCAGTGAAGCGGTTTTGCCTCGAAGCGCAGGAAGGAGCGCGCGCTCTCCGATTGTCGATTCCAGAACGCCGGGGCCGAAGAAGTCCGAAGCGCGCCCAATGGCAACCTGCACCTTGCCGCTCCGGTGTGCGGCCAGTGCCGCTTCCGCCATCTGGGCGCGTATGCGCCCCTTGAGCGTCGTCGCAAGGTAGGGGAGGTCTTCAGTGATCGGGCGATTGGGAACTTCTCCATACATATAGAGATTTTCGCCGATGACAAGCCTTGCGCCGGCACTTGCTGCGGCTTCGAGAATGTTGGCCTGCAAGGGCGGAAATTTCTGAGGCCACTCGTGGTACGGTGGTTTGGCACATTGATAGACTACCTCTGCACCTCTGCACGCCTCACGCGCCCTGTCAAGCTCGTATACGTCGGCCGCCATCACCGATACGCCGGCAGGCACCTTGGCTTTGCCACTTCGATTGACCATGCGCACGGTTTCGCCCCTGGCCACCAACGTACGCATCACTGCCATACCCAGCGGGCCCGTACCAACAACGACATGGAGTTTAGGATTGCTTGCCATTTACTTCATCTCCTTTGAGCATCGTGAGTGAGTTCCGGCAGTGCGGCTTCTTCGAACGCCCTCTCTACTCATTCTTCTGCACCACACAGAACAGATTCCCGTCCGGGTCCTCCAGGACAACATAATCCGCATCCGGGGGATATCTCCACGGATATTTTCTTGCCCCAAGCCCTATCAGGCGTTCCACTTCTTCCTTTTGTCTGTCGGTATAGAGATCGAGGTGTATCCAGCTTCTATGCTCTTTCGGTTTTTCCCTCTTCTGGAATGACAGATTCGGCCCTTTCCCCAAAGGATCCTGTAACACTGCCCAATCATCTGTCAGCGGGTCCCTCGGGCGGTAGTGCAGGGCATCCTGCCAGAACTCCACCATTTTCTCAAATTCGTGACAGTGGATGACAATCGATCCAATTTTCATGGTATTCCCCCACAACGATATTTTAGAACATCTCCAGTATATTTCCACCTGGTGTGCGCGTGGGCTGCGCGGCGTAGGTGGCGCGACGCCTGCCTGAACGGAGCGGGGTGCAAGCCAGGCGCACCCGATTTATATATTGCCGAGCTCTCGAATGTGCTGTGGAAGTATTATAAAGCGCAAAAAATCAGCCATGCAGAATGTATGCAGTATGTGGAAGACGGTATTGATTTGATTGATGATTTTTTCGAAGCAAAAGAACTGTGGAAAGAAGCCTTGGGCGAAGGGATCAAAAATGCTCATTCTATTTATGATATGTACTATGCTGTCCTAGCACGAAGAAATGACGCCCTGCTAATGACCAACGATGAGCAGCTGAGCATACTGTGTAAAAAATTGAATGTTGAAGTAGTAGAGCCAATTTCAAAAGTCGGTTCCTTTTGAAATTGGCTTTGCATTTGCTCCGGTTTCTTTGAAACCGTACGCAAATGCTGCAATAAAAGGTTGCTCTTTCAAAACTCGTCCGACTTTTGAAAGAGCCTCAGTAATATAAGCACAAAGCGCGTGTTATGCGACTTATAGGGACCCGTCCAACGTGCGCTTTTATCCATAAAATCTTCCTTGAGGCGCACCGAGATTACCGCCATTTCTTAGACATCTCCTCCCGTTTGTCCAAGGCAATGACATAGATATCTTCATGTTCAATATAGAAGATATCTTTAAGGGCCTCTATTTTCAGTATTAAAACATACAAACGGGAACGTTCCCAAATTTTTCTTGCATGTTTTTGAAAACCCATGCTATACTCTTTGTGGGAACGTTCCCAATATGAACAAACAGAAGATCAGTATTCACGAGGTGGCGCGCCTCGCGGGTGTCTCGAAGAGCACGGTGTCGCGCGTGATCTCCGACAAGGGCGGATCGGTCAGCCATGAGACACTGGAGAGGGTCCATAAGGCCATCGAGCAGCTCGGGTATCGGAGGAACATTGTCGCCGCCGGCCTGAGGACGCAGAAGACCTACATGGTGCTCGTCATGATTCCGGATGTGGCGAACCCTTTCTGGTCGGAGATCGCGCGCGCGGTGCAGGACACGCTCGAACCGGAGGGGTATTCGGTGGTCATAGGGAGCACGTGCTGGAGCGAGGAACGGGAATCGCGCTACTACGAGCTCGCCCAGATGGCCCGCTTCGACGGGGTTATCCTCAACAGCGTCACCGACAATATCGACCTGATCAAGAATCTCGGTGTCCCGGCGGTGCTCATAGGCGAACGCACCGCGGCTCAGAATATCGACACGGTGGGAACGGACACACTCCAGGCGACAAGGATCGGCATGGAGTATCTCTATGAGACCGGCCACCGGAAAATAGCGCTCGCGACGAGCGACCACGGCAGCGAACGCTACCTGTCGCTCCGCGCCAGGGCCTACAAGGATTTTCTCCACGAGAAAGGACTTCCCCTCGATCCTGCGCTTCTTTTTTCGGTGAATCTGGACGCGGAGGGCGGCCAGGCGCTGGCGAAACAGCTTCTTGGCCTTCAGGACTGGACCGCGCGAGTGGATAGTCTGCTCTGCGGGAACGACATCGTCGCGATCACTGCCATGAATGAGCTTCGAAAATACGGAATCATTGCGGGAATAGACATATCCATAGTCGGTATGGACGATGTTCCCGCTTCATCCCAGACCTATCCTCCATTGACGACTGTGCGCAAGCCCCGCGAGCGGATTGGCGTGGCGGCCGCACAGCTTCTCCTGAAACGGATCTGTGACCCTCTCGGACCGGTCGAAAAGCATTTGTTTCCTGGTGAACTTGCCATTCGGGATAGCGTCATCGACAGAAGGAAAAAACGATGAAGACAAAAGCGGAGATTGTCGCCGACAGGGCGGAATTCGAGTCGAGAGCCATCGGGGCCTTTGTAGGGCTTGCGGTAGGAGATGCGGTCGGCGATTTGGGGAGGAGTCAGGATCACCGGAATCGGTATGGCCTGATCACACGACTTCTCGAGGATGGAAAGAGCACCGACGACACGGAATTCGGAGTGCTGACTGCCCGGGCTCTCCTCGATTCGAAGGGCGCACTCACTCCGGAGAAGACGGCAGAGGCCTGGCGGCGCTATATTCTCGACCGCGGCGGCGCGAAGAAGAGGGCGGGACGGCCGCTCTACGGCGCGATCGAGAACCTTTCGCGCGGCATGAAGCCACCCCTCACGGGAAAATTCAATGTGATGAATATCGACGACGGCGCCGCGATGCGGGCGACGCCCCACGGGATTCTCTGGGCCGGCAATCCGCAGAGGGCCGCCGAGTCGGCGATGGCGGACGCCTGCGTCAGTCATGACGCCGACGGCATCTGGGCTGCCCAGGCTGTGGCGGCCGCGGTGGCGGTGGCGATGGCCGACGGGACGGTCGAAGAGATCATGGAGACGGCCTGCGCCCTGCTTCCGCCCAGGAGCTGGATCGCAAGCGCGATGGATACCGCCATGGATATCTGTGATCGTCTGCCGAACATAGAGGAGGCCTACGAAGAGCTTCACACGAAGCTCTGGACCCCCGAGCACGCCGCATCTCCCGAGGCCATTCCGCAGGTGTTCGCGATTTTCAGGCTCTGCGGCGGCAATCCCAAACGCAGCCTTCTGTGGAGCGCCAATTTCGGAAGGGATGCCGACACCATCGCGGGACTCGTGTGCTCATTGTCCGGGGCGATGCACGGCGCCTCCGCATTTCTGCCCGACTGGATCGAATCTCTGAGAAAGCCGTCCGGCACTTGTCTCGATTTTGCGATGGAAGAGGACATTGTCGCCCTCGCGAAAGATCTCGTCGCGCTGTCCTGCGAGATGGGAGCATAGCGGCATGGCTGCGCTTTCAAGAAGAAGGGACTGGACGCTGCTGATACTGCTTGCTCCAGCCTTAGTTTACTTCCTCGTGTACCACCTCATTCCCATCGGGGGCATGGTGATGGCCTTCCAGGACTACAGGATTATCGGGAAGAGCCCCTTCGTGGGATTGAAACATTTCAAAATGCTTTTCGCGTCGCCGGCTTTCATGCAGGTTCTGGTGAACACCCTCATCATCAGTTTCATGAAGATCGTGCTGTTTTTCCCGCTGCCGATCGTTTTCGCGCTGATGCTGAACGAAGTGAGGACTTCGTTCCTGCGCAAGTTCATCCAGTCCACCACCTATCTTCCGCACTTTCTGTCCTGGGTCGTCATCGCGGGGATATGGATCGCCTTTCTCTCGCCGAGCAGCGGCGGAGCCAATCAGCTGAGGGGTCTTTTCGGCCTCCCGCCGCGTGACTACATGACGGACAAATCCGCGATCCGGTGGGTACTCTTCGCCTCGGAGACCTGGCGGAGCCTGGGCTGGGACTCGATCATCTATCTGGCGGCGCTGACGTCCATCAGCCCCAGTCTGTATGAGTCCGCCGACCTCGACGGCGCGGGGGCCCTCCAGAAAATGCGCTTCATCACGCTGCCGGAGCTTCTGCCCACCATGGTCACGGTGTTCATCCTCAACATGGGTTTCTTTTTAAATGCCGGCTTCGATCAGGTCTTCAATATGATGAACGACTCCGTGATAAGCGTGGTCGATATTCTGGACACCTATGTGTACAGGATCGGGCTTCTGAATATGCAGTATTCATTCTCGACGGCGGCGAGCCTCTTCAAGGGCGCCATCGGACTGGTGCTGATTCTGGCCGCGCATCAGGGTTCGCGCAGGATAACGGGGAAAGGCCTATGGTAAAGAGCATTTCCGCCGCAAAAGAGTGAGGACGCCCGCATCGGAGCTTTTCTGGAGATGGTGTTTCATCACACTGCTGTTGTGCACCTGTGTGGTGGTGGTGCCTCTCCTGAATGTTCTTGCACTCTCCCTGTCGGACCCCGCGCGCGTCTCGGAGGTTCGGGGCCTCACCGTGTTCCCCAAAGGTTTTTCGCTCGTCAATTACAGGGTGCTGCTGGCAAATCCCCTGTTCATGCGGAGCATCCTGAATTCTGTATTCATCACGGTCGTCGGGACTGCGTTGAACCTGCTCGTCACGTCGATGGCCGCCTTTGCCCTCACCAGGCCCAAACTGCCGTTCAAGCGCTTTTTCATGATCCTCATCATCGTGGTCATGATCCTTGAACCGGCGCTGGTCACCGAATATCTGGTGGTGAAGAAAATCGGACTCATGGGCAGCCTGTGGGCCGTGATCCTCTACAAGACTGTCAATGTATATTATTTGATTATTTTAATGAGGTATTTTGAGGAGATCCCTCCGTCGCTCATCGAAGCGGCGCAGGTGGACGGCGCAAGCAATATGACGGTGCTGAAAAACATAGTGCTGCCATTGTCCAAACCTGCGCTCGCGACGCTTGGGCTTTTCTATGGCGTGTTCCACTGGAACGAATATTTCCGTGCGAGCATCTATCTCACCGATCCGATGAAATACCCGCTGCAGCTCATTCTGAGGCAGTTTGTGGTGCTCGATGACACGGCATCGCTCATCGGCTCGGGCGCATTGTTCAGCTACGATGAGGCGGCGAGGCTCAGCTACGACGCTCTGCAGGCGAGCACCATCATCGTGGCGATTCTGCCGGTTCTCATTATCTACCCCCTCATTCTGAAGTATTACGCGCGAGGAGTGATGGAGGGAGGAGTAAAGGAATAGGAGGTTCTATGAAAAAGAACAGATTTTTGTTTGTGCTCATAGCGGCGATGGTGATTCTGGGTATCGCTGCCGCCGGAGCGCAGCCCAAGGTGCGGCTCGTGCTGAAGGACTTTGATACCGACCCGAACACGTCGCAGTTTATCCAGCTCATCGAAAAGGGCATGGCGGCCGCGGGCACACCGGTGAAGATCGAAGTGGTCAAGGTTCCCTCCGGCAGTTATGCGGAGAAGATCAGCCTCATGATCATGTCGGGCGATATTCCTGACATCATCTATTTCCANGGCGGAGACGACAAGATCTCGATGCAGGGACTGCTCGAGGATCTGCGGCCCTATATCAACAAGTCGAAGTACCTGAAGAACGCCCTGGACGCGCACAGCAAGACGAGGCTCGAGAACTATCCGTACCTCGTGTGGCTNGCTCCGCCCAGGGTCCGTGCGCCCGTCATGAGAAAGGACTGGTTCGATTCCCTGCCTTCGGCCAAGGCCCTGGTCGCCAAACCCACGGTGGATGCCTACTATACGCTTTTCNNAAAGGACCTTGTACAGAAAAAGGGTGCCCAGTACGGTATTTCGATTACGGGAGCGACAAACGGCGCCGAAGAGCTCGATTCGATTTTTGACGGAGCTTTCGGAATCACCTCGACATGGATGAAGGGCAGCAACGGGCAGTGGGTCTACAGCAGAGTCAGCCCGAATGAGAAAGAGAAGCTCGAGTTCNNTTATGCCCAAGCTCTACAGGAAGGGCTCCTCGACAGGGAGTATCTGACCAAGCAGTGGGACACCAAGGAGCAGGTTTTCTACGAAGGCAAGGCCGGNGTAGTCGCCGGTGTTGCCCCGAGCAGCGTCGATGTGTATGCCAACAAGATGATGAAGTCGCAGAACACCAGCCTCGTTGTGCTTCCTCCCCCTGCGGGGAAGGCGCANGGGCTCGGTCCCTTTGTCGATGTCATAAAGGAATCCCGNGGGTTCGCAATACCGGTGACCTCAAAAGTCAAGGATGCGGCCTTTGCGGTCCTCGATTTTCTGTGGAGCCCCGCCGGTCTCAAGATCGCGAAGCTCGGCATTCCCGGTGTCCATTATATCGAAGAACCTAACCGCTACGTGCTCACCGACAAGTATGTGGAGTGGGTGAATGGCTGGTTCGGCGATTCGTTCAACGGCTTCAATCCGGACAAGCCGCTCTCCAGACCCATCATGACCGAACCGGCGGTCGAGGCCGGAAAGCTCGCCGTCAAGTACATGATGCCCGACAAGACCTTCCTGATTCCCGAGCAGTACATCACCAACTGGGATGCGATGACGAATCTCTACAAGGAATACGAGGCGGACATCATCACCGGCAAGAAGCCGATTTCGGCCTTTGACGAGTTTGTCCAGAAATGGTACCGCGCGGGCGGCACCGACTTGACCAAGTACGCACAGACAGTTCTGAAATAACGTGAAGAGCAGGGGGCGCCCGCCGGACAATCGGTGGCGCCCCCGCGCTCATTATCAATTTTGCATTGGAGCAGCACATGTCTTTCTCTATTCCGGCAGATTATGTCGAGCGCGTGTACGCGGGATTGCTGGGCAAGAACATCGGGATTCGCCTCGGGGCGCCCGTCGAGCCGGCGATCTGGACCTACGAGCGCATCCGCGATGTCTACGGCGACGTCACCTCATATCTGAAACCGTACAGGAATTTCGCGGCGGATGACGATGCGAACGGGCCGGTGTACTTTGTCCGCCCTCTCCTCGAGAAAATTGAGGCCGCGCTGAAAAGCGGCGCGGCCCCGGGCAGTCTTGGGGACACGTCCATCGAAGCGGACGAAGTCGCCTCAGCCTGGCTCAACTATGCCCGCGAAGGCATCGGAATGTTCTGGTGGGGAGGCTATGGCCGAAGCACCGAGCACACCGCCTACCTCAATCTGAAGAATGGGATTCCTGCGCCGGAATCGGGCTCGATATCGAGAAACGGCAGGGTGGCCGCGGAACAGATCGGCGGGCAGATTTTCATCGACACCTGGGGGCTCCTGTGGCCCGGCAATCCTGAAAAGGCGGCGGAGTTCGCCGCATGCGCGGCCTCGGTTTCGCACGGCGGAGAAGGGCTCAACGGCGCGAGGTTCATTGCGGGCTGTATCGCGGCGGCGTTCCGGGAGCCCGACATGCCTTCGGTGGTGGCGACGGGTTTGAGCCTCATCCCGGAGGATTCCACGTACGCGGCCGTGGTGCGGGCGGTCAGGGAATTCCACAATGGGCACCCCGAAGACTGGCGCGCGTGTCAGGAGTATCTGATTGCCGAGTGGGGATACGACAAGTGGCCCGGCCTCTGTCACATCATTCCAAACGCCGGGGTGTGCGCGCTGGCCCTGCTGTACGGCGCGGGAAGCTTTGCGCGCACCGTCGAGATAGCGACGATGTGCGGCTGGGACACCGACTGCAACGCGGGCAACGTGGGGACAATCGCTGGCGTGCTCTACGGACTCGAAGCGCTGCCGCTCCACTATCGGCAGCCCATCAACGACAGCATCGTGCTCTCCGGTCTGCCGGGGAGCCTCAACATTCTCGATATTCCGACTTTTTCCAGGAGAATTGCGGTCGCCGGCTATGCCCTGGCCGGCGCCCCCGTTCCGGAGAGCCTCGCGGAGCCTCTTTCCCGCGGAGACGGCGAACGCGGCATCTTTTTCGATTTTGCCCTGCCGGGCTCGACGCACGGTATGCGGGTCTCGGACCCGACGCGCTTCGCGGTCTGCCACCGAGCAGGCGGAGGGGCCGGACGCGATGACGTCGAGGGTGGCGCAGCCGGGGCGGCGACACCTGGAGTGGCGGCTCTGAGCGCGGTAACACTGAACGTAATGACGCTCAGCATAGTGATGCTCGGCGTAATAACNGCTCTCGAGTTTCGCTTCGAGCGGCTTACTCGCGAAGAGAACGGCAAATGCTTTTTCAAGCCTTTCTACCGCAGATTCGATTTCGACGACGAGCGGTACAGCCCCGTTTTTTCCCCGCTCGCGCGGCCCGGCCAGCAGGTCGAGATCGAGTTCAGCCTGGAACGCTGGGAGGGCCAGAGCATCGGCGTGGAAGGCTATGTGCGCGATACTTTTTCCCAGAAGGATATCATCACGACCTCCCCAGCGTTTCCGAGCGGAGGCGAACGATACCGGATCGCGTTTGCAATTCCTTTGCTCGAGGGCTCCTTCCCCGACGAGGTTGGGCTCAAGCTCACGAGTTTTTCGGGAAAAGGCAGGCGGGACTCCGGAAGGCTCTTTATCGACCGGTTCGCGATAGGAGGCAAGGCGTCCTACGACATAGACATTTCAAAGCAGGCCATTGAATTTGGCTGCGTCACCCCCTTCTCGCACGACGGAGGCACGTGGTCGATCGAAGGCGGCCGTCTGCACCTGATGACCCCGGTCAAGGCGGCCTCGTACACGGGGGGCTACGATGTGGGCGATCAGAATATCCGCGCCACCGTCACCCCTCTGGCGGGGGATTGCCATATGCTCATCGCGAGGGCGAAGGGCGCCCAGCAGGGGTACTGGGGCGGCTTCGACGGCCAGGGCAAAGTGGCGATCTACAGGCAGGACTTCGGGTTTCACAGACTCGCGGAGGCGGAATTCGGCTGGAAACCCGGCGAAAGCGTCCGGATGGCGCTTGCGGCGGTGGGAGAGTCCATCTCCCTATGGATCGGTGACAGAAAAATCCTTGAAGTGAAGGATGCTTCGTTCAGGAGCGGACTGGTGGGCTGCGGCACGATGCGGGCTTCGCGGACGCTCTACGGCCCATTTTCGGTGGAAGAGCGATGAGCGACGCTCAGGTGCTGGAAGCTGGTTTCGCATCCAAATCGGACTGTCTGGTCAGGTATACGGCCTCGGCAGATGCGGTTTCCGTGGCAGTCAAATCGAGCGTCCAGACGCTTTTTGGCGAGGCGATACGGTGCAGTGCACTGGAGATGCTCGATTCGTATGGAGTGACGACCGGACGGCTGGACATCGAAGACGACGGGGCGCTCGATCTTGTGGTACGGGCCCGCATTGAGGCCGTTCTCAGAAAAGTGGGATTCGCGCTCCAAAAAGGTGAAAGGCGCGCCGCCGTCAGACGGCCGCCGACCAGCCGAGACCGCACCCGGCACACCAGGCTCTATGTGCCCGGCGACCAGCCCCATTTTGCGCTCAACGCAGACCTCTTCGGGGCGGACATGCTCGTCTTCGACCTCGAGGATTCCGTCGCCGGCGAGCGAAAATTCGAGGCCAGAATACTCGTGCGCCGCCTTCTGGAGAATGAATTTCTGTTCGGGAAAAGCGAAGTCGCGGTGCGGATCAATGTGCTCCGGGATGAATGCGGGAAGGAAGACATCGATGAGATAGTCGCAGCCCGTCCCCATGTGATTCTTCTGCCGAAATGCGAATCCTGCAGCGATGTCGAGATTCTCGACAGGCTGCTTTCGCTGCAGGAAAAAGAGAGCGGTATCGAGAGAGGGTCCATCTACATCGCGCCCATCATCGAGACATCGAAGGGAGCGCTGGCCGCAGCGGAGATAGCCCGCGCGTCGGACCGGAATGTGGCGCTCTGCTTTGGCTATGAAGACTTTTCGAGGGATATCCGCGCGCGCCCCGCGCCCGTAGCCAGCGCCGGCGCGGCGCAGAGGAAGAATGCTCAGACCGATGCGCTGCTTGCGCGCGAAATGATCGTGCTGACGGCCAGATCGGCGGGAATCCAGCCGCTCGATTCCGTATTTTCGGACATCGAGGATACCGATGGCTTGACCGAATCCTGCTATCAGGCCAGGGCGCTCGGCTTCGAGGGAAAAGCGGTCATTCACCCCGCACAGATCGAGCATGTGCGCAGGGCGTTTTCGCCCTCCGGCGAGGAGGTGGAGAGAGCAAAGGCCATTGTGGCGGCCTACGAGGAATCCCTGAAGGAGGGGAGAGGGGCGGTCGCCTTCGACGGGCAGATGATCGATGTACCCCTCGTGGACAAAGCGAAACGTGTGATCGAAGAGAGTGGCCGTGGAGAATGATATGGAATGGATGAACAATGCACTCGGCAGAAAGATTCCGGCAGACATAGAAGGGAAGACATGCGCGCCCTTNCCAGGGGCTTTTGCAGACAGCAGAGAGGAGGCATCGACGGCTTTTCCCCAGGGGGCTCGCCGGGCGATTCCTCCGCGGCAGAAACCCGACAAGCGCGTTGCCGGCTGGGATGCTCTTTTCGACAGACTTGCCATACAAAATGGCGCAAAGATTTCCTTCCACCACCACCTTCGCAACGGCGACAGGATTGTGAATGAAGTCGTCGCCCGGCTCGCCGCACGCGGCGTGCGCGATCTGACCATAGTTCCTACGGCACTTTTTCCCGTCCATGACGCCCTGCTGCCCTATATCAGAGAAGGGGTCATCACGAAGATCGAGGGCTCGATGAATGGCGCGATCGGCGCCGCCTGTTCGCGGGGCGAGATCCAGCGCACCTGTGTGCTTCGCTCCCACGGAGGCCGCCAGAGGGCGATTCAGGAAGGGGACATCTCGATCGATGTGGCCTTCATCGCGGCTCCCACCGCGGACCCCTACGGCAATGCGAACGGCCTCTCCGGCCCTTCGGCCTGTGGCCCCCTCGGATACGCGAAGCCGGATTCGGAGCACGCCGGCACAGTCGTCGTCATCACCGACAATCTTGTGCCGTACCCCTGCGCTCCCTGGTCGATCCAGGGGGCGGATGTCGACTATGTGCTCGAGGTGGAGAGCATCGGCGACAGCTCAAAAATAGTATCCGGCACGACCCAGATCACAAGGAGCCCGACCCAGCTGCGCATCGCTCAGCTCGCCGCGCGATTCATCGAGGCGACGGGGCTCATGACAGACGGTTTTTCCTTCCAGGCGGGGGCCGGAGGCATATCGCTCGCCGCCACCGTCTTTCTGGCCGAAAGAATGCGAAAGGCCGGCGTGAAAGCTTCCTTCGCGCACGGCGGAGCGACGAAAGTACTCGTGGACCTCCTCGAGGAGGGCCTGCTCGGTTCGATTGTCGATCTGCAGAGCTTCGACCTCGACGCGGTGCACTCCTGCGCCAAAAACGCGAGACACATTGAGTCGGACCCCTATGCTTCCTACGGCCCCCATTCGCGCGGCTGCGTCGCGAACATGCTCGATATCGCGCTGATGGGAGCCACCGAGGTCGACATCGACTTTAACGTCGACGTGGTGACGCATTCGGACGGCGTACTCCTCCACGGCATCGGGGGCCACAGCGACGCCTGCGCTTCCGCGGGCTGCACAATCATCACCGCCCCCTCGTTCCGCAAACGAATCCCCATCATCCGCGAGCAAGTGACGACCGTGACCTGCCCCGGAGAGGTCATCGACGTGCTCATCACCGAGCGCGGCATCGCGGTCAATCCGAAGCGCGAAGACCTCCTGTGGAAGGCAAAAAAGGCCGGCCTTCCGTGCAAGGAGATTNNTTCGCAGCTCATGCGCGAGGTTCAGGCCATCACCGGCGTACCCGCGGCGCCCCGCTTCACGGACAGGCCCGTGGCCCTCATAGAGTGGAGGGACGGCAGCATCATCGACACGGTGTGGCAACTGGAGGCGGAATAGACGCTTTTCGCGGCGACGCCATCGGTGCGGGGCTCTCAGCTTGGCGCACCACGTTGAGCTGAGAACCCTGCTTTCTCAAAAGATGCATGAAGTGTGGCGCGCCGCTCTTTTTCATCCCCTCACATAGTGCGGCATCTCAAGGGGAATCTCCATCGAGAACTCGACGACGCCCATAATCTGACCGTTTTTGCGCCACGGCGTCTGATAGATGAGCTTTTTTATTCCCTGTTTTTCGATAGTGTAGATGTTGGGTTCGCCGGTTGCGAGGATATGTTCGATGATGCGCACAGAGCGCTCCTGATGGCAGAGGCGGACATCCTGGCCGACGAGGCCCTTTCCGCCCCACTTTGCGAAATTGGCGGCCGATTTGTCATTTATGTAGAGGACGGTGAAATCGCGGCCGATGACCGTAATGCCCGCGCCGACTTCATCGGGCCAGGCTGTGGCAGAGTTTTCGGGTTGTAGTTCTGACATGGCCAGAGGATACTATAAAAGCCCGCCATGATGAAGAGCGCGGATATCTCTTGAATTCTATAAATTTCAATCTATAATTCAAGATAGATTTACAGCTGTCTGTTATTGCTTCAGTCTGTGGTCAGGAGGTTCTCTATGAAGTCTCTGGGAAGAGGCGCAGGAGTTGTGCCTAAATTCAGTTTTCTTGTCGTATTTGCGGTGCTGTGCACTGCGATGCTTTCCGCTCAGCCGTATGTGGATGCCTATTCTTCTGCGACCGAGCAGGCTATGAAATCCATGCTGACGGGCGACGCGTTCGAGGCGGCGGCGAAGGCTATCGAAGCGGGGTCAGCGGATCTCGCGAACCTGGCGACAGCCAAGGCTCCCGGCTACAAGGCTCCCAAAAGCTATCTCGCCCATGTGATGTCCGCGAACCCCGACGGCAGCGTCGGCATCTCGACGATCTCACAGTGGCGATACATCGTCTCGGATTCCGGCAAAGACCATGTCATTCTCCAGCTCACCTGGGGACAGAATGCCATCAATCTCGCGGAAGTCGGCAAGAGGGGGTCGCTGTTCATTCCGGGCGTCTCCGTCGACGGGAAGAGCTATCGCTTCCTCATTCACCTGAAAGCCGTCAACATTGATGAGATGAAGTATTCCGACGAAGCGTTCAATGCGGGACTGTTCAATTCCTATTATTCCGGAGCGCCGGGGAAGAAGACCCAGTACACGATCACGTGCGAAGTTTTGGCGATTGAAGATGTCGGCAACTCTGTGAAGCTCGGCCTGCAGATGCCATAGGAATCAAAAATATAGATAAATAGGGCACCGCAGACAGGGGCGCCTCTCTGCGGTGCGTTTGGCTCATCGGCGGCACTCTCCTCAAACTCGAACAAAAAACTTGACAAATTCCGAATCAGGGCTGATACTTTTTCTATCTGGTTAACCAGAAGTGGTTAACCAGTTTGGGGGCGTTTCTATGGAAGGGTTTCAGGGAAAGCAGGCAGATGACTCGTTTGAGGGCGAATCCAGGGTGTTCGGCTACATCCAGACGCAGATCGTCTCGGGAGAGCTCAAGGCAGGCGACAAACTTCCATCGGAGCGGCAACTCTGCGAAATCCTTCATGTCAGCCGGGGATATNNCGTGCGCAAGGCGCTTTCGCGGCTCGACCATTATGGCCTCATTGAGACGCTTCCGCAGCGCGGCACAATAGTTGCCAAGCTGGGGAGCAAGGCAATTTCGGGATTGATAGCGAGCATTGGCAGTTTCGATGAATCGTTTGCGCCGATGGATCTGCTGGAGATACGGGAACTTCTGGAAGGGTACGCGGCGAAAAAGGCCGCAAGGCTCGCCACCCAGGAGGATCTTCAGGAGATTCTGAGGTGGCATATGGAATTCAAGGCAAAGGCCGACATCGGCCAGCGCGCGCTCGATGAAGATCATCTTCTCCATATCGCCATCGCCAAGGCCAGCAAGAACCCCGTGTGCCTGTCGCTCATAAGCTACATAACACCTCAGATCATCGCACTCAATGTCGGTTTCCCGGAAAGCGATCCCAACCGCTTCGAGCACACATTTGAAGAGCATGACCGGCTTGTCAAATGCATTCTTGCCAGGGATGAAGGCGGCGCCGAGGCGGCAATGATGGACCATATGCGAGAGGCGAGACGGAGGCGGTTTCCGGACTGAATATCCGCGCGCACAGCGAAAGCGGATTTCAGATATGAAATCTTTTCTGCGAGGAGGCAGATTTATATGAAAAGAAAACTGGTGTTTATCCTCATGACGGTTCTGAGCATGGCGGCGACAGTCGCCGTTTCGGCTCAGCAGAAGCCGGTCAGCATTGTCCACTGGTACTGGGCCGACAATCCGGCATACTCCGCACAGATGCAGAAGATTGCCGCGGATTTCAATGCCACGAACGGGAAAGGCATCATGGTCGTGGCTCAGGAGTATCCCTGGGATGGCGGAGCATACAGCGAGACGCTGTTCCGGGCGGTGATGGGCGGCGGCGGGCCGGATACCTCTTCTTTCAAGCTCACCTCCACTCCGCTTTTTACCGCGAACAGGCTGCTCGCCAATCTGGATGATTTCCTTGCGAAGTGGAAAGACAAGGACAAAATCGAGCCGAGCCTCTACGACACGATGAAAAAAGCGAGCGGAACGAAGAGTGTCTATGTCATGCCCTGGAACACTCAGGTGCTCTACGTCTATTACAGGCCCTCGCTGTTCAGGAAAGCGGGAGTTTCGGTGCCCAAGACCTACGCGGAATTTCTCGAGGCCTGCAAAAAGCTCACTATGGACACCAATGGCGATGGCAAGACCGATGTCTACGGCTTTGGAATGCGCGGGGCAAAGGGCGGTCAGGAGCCCTGGGGCAGTTTCATCTGGGCGCGCGGCGGAAATTTCGATAATCTGGCGACGCCGCAGGCCATCCAGGGCATGCAGGATTTCATCGATCTGTACAGGAACGGCTATGCTCCGCCCACCGCACCGATGGATGGGTTCAACGAGATCATCGCCAACTTCAAGTCCGGAAAGACCGCCATGACAGTTCATCATATCGGCTCGTCGATCGGAATGGTGGACACCTTCGGCGACGATGTCGATGCCTTTCCCTTCCCGGGCGGTGTGGGACAGTGGACCTCGATGGGTGATACGGAGAATATCCTTCTGGCGTCTTCCAAGAACAAAGAAGCCGCCTTCGAGTGGCTCGCCTATCTTGCCACCGGCAAGGGGCAGGAAGCCTGGTGCGTGGCGACCGGCAACGTTCCGGTCAGCAGGGATGTCCAGCAGCTGCCGTTCTTCCAGAACAACCGCTTCATGAAGGTGTCGATCGAGGGAGCCCCCTATGCGGGCATTTTCCCCATCCTCGATACGACGACCGAATGGATCAACACCATTTGGCCGAACACCGTGGCAGCGGCTCTCGGCGGCAAGATGTCGGCGGCGGACGCCATGAAGCAGCTGCAGATCGGTCTGTGGGGCAAATGACAGCCTGAGCGGCCCTTTGTTGTGCTACAATGTTCCCGGTGGCCGGCCCGGTCGCCGGCTGTCGGGAAATCGAAGGCTCTGCGATGCATAGAAGAAAATTCAGTCCCTGGCCCTACCTGCTCATCGCTCCTGCGCTGATCACTATTCTTGCGGTGGTGTTTTTCCCCGTATTGAACGCGATCCTCATGAGTTTTCAGAGCTATGACCTGCGCCGGCCGAGTCAGATCCGGTTCACGGGACTGGCGAATTACGCGACGGCGATGCACGATCCTCTCTTCTGGCAGGCCCTCCTGAAGACGGTCATCTGGGTGGCCGTGGGCGTCGGTCTGCAGTTTGTGTTCGGCTTCATGCTGGCCCTCCTTCTGAACAGAAAATTTCCGGGGCGAGGAATTGTCCGCTCGATAAGCCTCATTCCCTGGGTGACGCCCGGTGTGCTGATCGGCCTGATGTGGCGCTGGATTTTCGATGGCAACTATGGTGTGCTCAATGATCTGCTGATGCGCCTGGGGCTGATACACGACAAAATACCCTTCCTTGCCCAGCAGTCCACCGCATTTCCCTCGGTGATCCTCACGATCATCTGGCAGGGAATCCCGTTTTTCGCGCTGATGCTCCTGGCCGGGCTCCAGGGAATACCGGAAGAACTCTATGACGCGGCCAGTGTCGACGGCGCCAATGCTTTCCAGCGATTTTTCCTGATCACCGTACCCTCGCTGAAGAACACGATTTTCGTGACGACGCTTCTGCGGATAATTTGGGTCGCGAACTCGGTCGATGTCATATTCAACCTGACAGAAGGCGGTCCGGCATATTCCACGCAGACACTGAGCGTCTATGTCTTCAATAAAGGCAATACGCTCAATCTAGGATATGCGTCGACGATGGCGATTCTGCTTGCCCTCGCCCTCGCGCTGGTCGCCGTGCCGTACCTGAAGAAGCTGTTCAAAGCCCAGGAGGAATCGAGATGAGCGGCCGACGGCGAAGCCGCGGGCGGCGATTCCCCCGGACAGTGCGATTCCTGCGGGCCTTGCCGGGATATATTCTCCTGGCTGTCCTTCTGGTTTTTCTTCTTTTCCCGTTCTACTGGACTTTCGTGACGTCCATAAAGCCGCAGAAAGAACTCTACGGCAGCACCGTGACGTACTGGCCAACCGAGGCGACATTCGATTCGTACAGGAAGCTGTTCTCCGAATACAATTTTATCAGGCCCATGCTGAACAGCCTGCTGGTGGCCTCCGTCACGACGGTCATCTCGCTCACGGTCTCTCTGCTGGCGGCCTACGCCTTTTCGCGCTACCGCTTCAGGGGGCGAAAATTCTTCATGACACTCTTCCTCACGAATAATATGTTCCCGACGGTATTGCTGCTGATTCCCCTGTTCGCGATCATGCGGAGGGCCGGCATTCTCTATACTCCTTCGGCGCTCATTCTGTCGTACACGACATTCACCATTCCGTTTTCGATCTGGCTCCTGAATGGCTATCTGGACGATCTGCCCATGTCGCTCGAGGAGGCCGCGATGGTGGATGGCGCCAATCGGGCGCAGGCTTTTCTGAAGATAATCCTGCCGATGCTGCTCCCCTGCGTCGTCGCAACCGGCGCATACGTGTTTATGACCGCGTGGAATGAATACACGTTCGCGGTGATGTTCACGAACGAGGGCAACCGGACGATTCCCGTGGCGCTCAAGAATTTCATAGGCCAGCTCGGCGTCGAGTGGGGCATGATCACCGCCGGCGGCATCATCACGATAATTCCCGTTTGCATTATGTTCTTCTTTGCACAGAAAAGACTCGTCGAAGGTCTGACCGCGGGGGCGGTGAAAGGATAACGGCGGTGGATGACCAGGCGCTTTCCGATATGAAGAAGCTCAGAATCGGCGTGATCGGCATTGGAAAGATAGGTCTTGCCCAGATCAAGGCCATCAAGACCATCGAAAACTCCGGCTATGCCGAACTCGTCGCCATTTCGACGCGGGATGAATCCAAGGCGCGCGCGACCTGCGCGCAGTATCGCATTCCCGCATATTTCACCGACTACAGGGCCATGCTCGCCGCGGCCGATGTCGACGTGGTGCACAATTGCACACCGAATGTCGTGCATTACGAGATAAACCGGGACATACTCGAATCGGGCCGCCATGTTCTGTCGGAGAAGCCGCTCACCGTGGATTCGGCGCAGTCGGCGGAACTTGTCGCGCTGGCGCGAGAGCGGCGAGTACAGACCGCGGTGAATTTTGTCTACCGCCATTATCCGGTCATTCAGCAGCTCAAACGACTGATAGCGGCCGGATGGTTCGGGAAGATCTATGCGGTGCACGGCAGCTATCTCCAGGATTGGCTCTCCGCGGAGAGCGATTACGACTGGAGGGTTGAATCGCGGTATGGGGGCCCCTCAAGAGCGTTCGCCGATATCGGATCGCACTGGATCGACATGGCGCAGTTTCTGCTCGGACAGAATGTCGCGAGCCTGATTGCGGACTTTGCCACCTTCATTCCGACGCGGATAAGGCGCCACCCCGGCCAGGATGGCGGCGTTATTCCGGTCGCCGTCGACACCGAAGATTTTGCGGGTCTTCTGCTTGGATTTGAGCGTGGCGCACACGGGAGCCTCGTCGTGTCCCAGGTGAGCGCGGGACAGAATTCGGGGCTCAGCTTCGAGATTGACGGGAGCAAGGCTTCGGTGCGCTGGTCGCGTGCGCACCCGGATGTCGCGCTGATCGGCAGGCGGGGCGAGCAGGAGCGGACTCTGCACGGCGTTGACAATCTTTCGCCCAACGGAGAAGGGCAGGCCGGAGCCGCTCCGCTGTCCGCCGGACAGCCTTTCAATGCGCAGGAGAATATGATCGACAATTTCTATCGCTCCATTCTCTTTGGAGANGCCCCTTGTTATGCCGATTTTGAGCAGGGGCACCGCATTGTGCGGATTGTCGAGGCGGCGCTCGAAAGCCGGCAGAGTCGCACATGGGTGACCGTGTAGCATAAAGCTGCGAAGAACGGTTTTCAATTCTTGATTTGCAGTATAATTTCGACGGAGCCAACAGTGAAAATCCTATTCATCGGCGGTACAGGGAATATTTCTTCCGCCTGCACGGACGAGGCCCTGCGGCGGGGCTATGAGGTTTTTCATCTGAACAGAGGTACGCATACGGATAAGGAAAGGCCCGGCGTGCACCTGCTCAGGGCCGACATCCGGGATGCCGAAGCGACGAAGGCCGCAGTGCGCGGGCTCCACTTCGATTCAGTCGTGCAGTTCCTCGCATTCAGGCCGGAACATGTCGCAGCAGACATCGATATCTTCGACGGGGTCACAGACCAGTATGTGCTGATAAGCACTTGCTCGGCATACAAAAAGCCGTCGCTCACCCCGACCGTCACCGAAGCAACGCCGCTCGAGAATCCTTTCTGGGAATATTCGAGGCTGAAGATCGCCTGCGAGCGCGTGCTGACCGGGCAGACAGAAGATGGTCGCCTGGCCGAGCCTCGTGGCGCCCAGCCCCAGGCCGGACGGGCCAGGGCCCTTCCCTACACCATCGTGCGGCCTTCGCACACTTACGATGATGGCTGGATTCCCGGATGCTTCGGCTCGTCGGGCTATGGGTTGGCCTGGCGCATGCTGCAGGGGCTGGACATAGTCGTGCCCGGGGACGGACAGTCGCTGTGGACGCTCACCCATGCGTCGGATTTTGCGGTGGGCCTCGTAGGCCTCCTGGGCAACCCCGACACGCTCGGCGAGGCTTTTCACATCACGTCGGATGAGCGTCTGACCTGGGACGCGATCCACATGATTATTGCGCAGGCGCTCGGCGTACAGCCGAGAATCGTGCACATCCCCTCGGACCTCATCGCGAAGCTGCGGCCGGAGCGCGGCGCCGGGCTCTTGGGCGACAAGGCGGTGAGCGTGCTGTTCGACAATAGTAAGATAAGACGGTTTGTGCCGGGCTTCGCGCCGCGCGTGAGCTTCGCGGAGGGCATCCGCCGCTCTCTCGCCTGGTTCGATGCCTATCCCGAACGTAAAGTGGCCGATCCCGCGATGAACGCCGACATGGACGCCCTGCTTGGGTTCTGGCATGGGGCGATGGGGAGGATGTAGGGGCAACCCTTGCGCCCCATTCCGGATCTGCGATAAAAGTTTATTGAGGTGCCTATGAATTTCAATATCCGTGCGATTCGTGTGGAGGATTCGGCCGCATATCATTCGCTCGTCAATGAAGTCAAGGACGAGAGGAACTATCTGTTCTCGACATTGCGCTTTTCGCTTGAAGATACTGAGAAATACATCGAACATCATGAGGCGGTATCGAGCCCCGTCTGGGGAGCATTCGATGAAGAAGGGGTCCTTCTCGGCTGGATCGATTTCAACCGGGGCAATTTTTCGGAGATTGCCCACACTGCGACGCTCGGTATGGGGGTAAAAAAACAATTTCGCGGCCAGGGGATCGGCAGCGCCCTCATGGACGCCTGCGTCAAAAGTGCAAAATCTCTCGGCATAGAAAAGCTCGAGCTTGAAGTCTTTGCCTCCAACACCGCCGCCCGCGCCCTCTATATAAAGAAAGGTTTTTTCGAAGAGGGTATCCGGCTCAAGAAGCGCAAGTTCGAAGATAACTACGATGACCTGGTGTGCATGGGGCTCTTTCTGTAGAGGCGCACCCAAGGTGCTCTGATACCCCGGGATATTTTCAACATCCTATAGCGCAATCAAATGGACCTTTGAGGGGTCTATCCGGAACCTGACCATGCCATTCCTGATGTCGGCTTCGCCCGGGTCGAACATGTCGACTATGATCATGGAATCGAGGGCGCTGATCCAGTAGCGAATATTCGAGCCTTCAAAGATGTAGTGGTCGATCTCGCCCTGAAAGATGTTCGCGGCATCTTTTTGCGCCTGCGCGCTGTCCAGAATTTTCATGCTCTCAGGTCTGATGACGAGGAGGACCTTCTTCGACCGTTCGAGACTCCCGATGGCTTCGGCATCGAACTTCCTGCGCTCGATCAGTATCGGAAGACCTTTCGCCTCTGCGTGAATATGCTGCTCGTCGATATCCGTGATGCTCCCCTCGATGAAGTTGACGGTGCCGACGAAGGAAGCGACGAACCTGTTGGCGGGATGATAGTAGATCTCGGCAGGGGAGCCGATCTGTATTATTTTGCCTGCATTCAGGACGGCGATGGAGTCGGACATGGCCAGAGCCTCGGCCTGGTCGTGCGTCACATAGATGGTCGTGATCCTGAGCCGCTGCTGGAGCTGGCGCAGCTCGGCCCTGATGGCGTTGCGGAGGTTCGCGTCGAGGTTCGACAGCGGTTCGTCGAGCAGCAGCACCTCAGGCTCCATGATGAGGGCGCGCGCAAGGGCCACCCGCTGCTGCTGGCCTCCGCTGATCTGTCCCGGCATTCTGTCGAGCAGCATCCCTATATCGAGGTAGTGGACCGTCTTTTCGAGCCTGCGCTCTATTTCTTCGCGCGGCATTTTTCGGATGCGCAGCCCGTAGGTGATGTTTTCCCTTATGGTCATGTGGGGGAAGAGCGCGTAGTCCTGGAACACCATGATCGCGTTGCGCAGGTGGGATGGAATGCTGTTGATGACGCGGCCGTCGATGGATATCTCGCCTTCGTCAATCTGATAGAACCCTGCGATTGACCTCAAGAGCGTGGTTTTCCCGCAGCCCGAGGGCCCCAGGAGCGTGGTAAAGCTTCCCTGGGCGATTTCGAGAGAGACACTGTCGAGAGCCTTGAAATTCCCGAATGTCTTCGTGACGTTGCGGATTGCAACATGGGGTGTTCCATTTCGTCCAACTCCTCTCGGATGCTACATTAGACTTTGAAAAGCTGCACCTGTTTTCCCATCAGCAGTTTCGCCAGACCAAGCGCAGAAAAAGAGATGATGAGCAGCACACAGGTGAGCGCGGCAGCTTTTCCATAAAAACCGTCGCTGATGAGATTCATGATGCTGAAGGTCACCACCGCATTCTTCGAGGTCGACAGAAACACGATGACGCTCAAGGTGGTGATGGCCCGTATAAACGAGACGATGAACGCGGAGAAGAAGGGTGCTTTTATAAGAGGGATTTCTATTTCCCTGAAAATGCGCATGCTCGTTGCGCCCAGATTGCTCGCGGCTTCGCTGAATGAGGGGGAAATCTGCTGCAGGGCACTGATGCCCGTCTGGTAGCCTGTCGAGATATTCCAGAAGATCATGCTGAGGATGATGATCGCCGCGGTGCCGTAGAGATCGAGCGGGGGCCTGGTGAAACTGATGGAGTAGCCGATGCCCAGGAAGATTCCGGGCAACGCCGCGGGCAGAATGCAGGTAAAATCGACAAATTTGCGCAGTATGAATCTTTTTCTGGAGACAAGGTAGGCGGCGACCATCGAGAACAGTGCGCTGGAAAAACCGGCGATGAGCGAGTAGGTGAGGCTCCGGACGAGCTCTTTCGAGCGTGAGGATATTTCCTGGAAATATCTCAGGGTGAGAGACCAGTCGTAGCCCCAGCCGTTGACAAAGGCCCCGATGACCAGCCCGACATACACCAGGAGCACCAGCAGCGAGATGATCGCGCATATCGCGAAGAGGGACCATTTGACCGGCGCGCTCGTCTTCTGGATGTCGAGCTGCGCGATCTTGCCGGTGACCGTCACATAGGAGCGCCTGCCCACCCAGTAGCGCTGCAGGAGAAATATGCCGAAAGAGGGCAGGAGCAGCAGAATGGAGAGGATCGCCGCACCGGCGATGTCGGCCCAACCCTCGATGCGCATCCAGGCCTCGGTCGCGAGCACGGGGAAACTTCCCGAAATGATGATGGGGTTGCCGAAGTCCGCCAGCACCTGAATGGCCACCAGGAGCGCCGCACCCGCGACGCCGGGCCTCGCGAGCGGAAAGGTGATGGTCCGGAACAGCGTGAAGCCCGTCGCGCCGAGATTGCGCCCCGCGTATTCGAGCATCGGGGAGATCGACTGCAGCACCCCCTCCATGACGAGGAAGGCCACAGGGAAAAACGCGATGGTCTGCGCGAGCCACAGCCCGTGCCAGCCGAAAATATTGACTTTTGCGTGCAGAAGGCCCGCCGTGATGAGCCCGTTCTTCCCGAACATCATGATGTAGCTGAAGGCGACCATGAAGGGCGGGGAGAAGAGCGGCAAGAGGCTGATGAGCTTGAAGAGCTTTCTTCCCGGGACATTCGTCCTCGTCACCGTATAGGCGAACACAAAGCCCAGGAACGTCGCCGAGAGTGTCGAGAGCAGCATCATGAAGAGGCTGTTCTGAAGCGTTTTCATGTAGCGCGGGTTTTTCAAAACCGCAAGAAAGTCACCTGCCTTGGGGAACAAGAACACTTCCACAATCGGGTATATGACAAAAATCAGCAGAGAGGCAACAATAATGACAATTGCCGCGACAAGTGATATTTCAAAGGATTTCGACCGAAAAACAGTGCGCTTCATACCAGCCTCGGTGGAATAATTGCAAAAAGCGCCGGGATCGGCCGCCAGAGATGGGAGCAAAAAAAGATCCCGGCGCTTTCGGAGTCTATTGCCTTCGCTTCATTTGCCAGTGATGTCGGACCACTGTTTCTTCCACTGATCCACATTCACCGCCGCCGCTTTGAGGTCCCACGGCGCAAGCTTCAGGTCCTCGAAGGGAGGAACGCCGGCGGGCATGGTCACGCCCGTCCTGACCGGGTAGCGGTAGCCGTTCCGCGCGTTGATCTGCTCGGCCGCCGGGCTCAGCAGAAAGTCGATGAACTTCTTCGCGGCGTCGGGATGAGGCGCGCCCTTCAGGATGGAGGCACATCCGATCTCAAAGCCCGTGTCCTTCGGGAACACCACCGTGATGGGCAAATTCCCCTGTTCCTTCTGCTTCAGGGAATCGTGCCCCCACGCAAACCCCACATACGCTTCACCCTGTGCCACAAGCGGAATACAGCCATTGGCCCCCTTGGTGTACTGGGCGACGTTCTGGTCGAGTTTCCTGATGTAGTCGAACCCCGCCTTTTCGCTGCCGAGCCTGAAGATCTGGGCGCATTCCATCAGGTAGGCGCCCCNCGTGGTGGCCGGGTTCGAGCCGATGACCAGTCCCTTGTATGCGGGGTTGAGGAGGTCATCCCAGGTCGACGGAGGGTTCAGCCCCATGGGCTTGAAGGTCTGTTCGTACATCCTGTTGTTGTACACAAGGCAGAGTGCGCCCAGGTACCAGCCGGTCCAGTAGCCGTCGGGGTCCATGAACTTCGTGTCGATCTTGGCCTCTTTGATCACGGGGGAAGTGTATTTTTCGAGGTAGTTCCCCGCGGCGAGGTCGGAATGGAAATTCGAGTTTCCGCCGATGAAGACATCCGCCCGCGCCCGCGCCGCTTCGGCCTTGATCCGCGCGGCGATGGTGCCGGCTTCCTCGATCTGGAGGGCGATCTCTGCGGGTATGCCCGTCGCCTGCGTGAATGCCGCCGCCAGCTCCCGGCTTGTCTTCTCGTCCAGTGCCGCGTAGATCGTCACCGTGTCATCCGGCCCTTTTGCGTAGATACTGGTGACCAGCACGAGCGCAAAAAACACGATTCTAAGCACCTTCATGTTTTGCCTCCTTATGGCAGAATCCCAATTCGCCTACGCCAGAGTCTCCCGTGTCAGGCATGCGTGCAGCCGCACGACTGCCTGATCTGAAGCTGCGTAGGAAGGATTATTTTCTGAAACCGTGATTCATGATGCTCGAGGATGCGCAGGACAGTCTCCATTGCGATCGAGCCGATATCCTGCATTGGCTGTCGCACCGTGGTGAGCGGCGGATCGAGGAATTCGGAGAAGAATGTGTCGTCAAAGCCCGTTATGGCCATGTCGCCGGGCACCCTGATGCCTCTGCTCCGGCAGTAGAGCATCGCGCCGAGCGCCATGTGGTCGCTCGCCGCGAAAATGGCGTCGTAGGTGCTGTTTCTGAGGGCTTCCTGTGCGGCCAGATACCCTGATTCCCTCAGAAAATCGCCGTGTATCACATCGAGCCTCTCAATTTCGGCAGACAGTTCGCTGAGGCCAATTTTGAATCCGTACAGCCTGTCGTTCGAGTCGAGGTTGTCTTCGGGCCCTGCGATAAAGAGGATTTTTTTAAAGCCGTGCTGCACATAGTGGTGCGCCATGAGCCGCGCGCCGCCGACGTTGTCGATCAGTATTGCGTGCGAATCGCTCTCCGCGGGCGGCTTGCCTATGAACACGACTGGAATCCCGCGGCGCTTGAGCGTGACAAGGACGTCGTGGTCGAAAGGCTGAAGGCCATTGTTTCTCAGGACGAAGGCATCGACTTTGTTGTTGATGGCGAGGTCGAGAAGGGCCTTCTTGTTGTTCTGCGTCTTTATGATGATGTTGAAAAACTGTTTTTCCGCGACTTCTTCCAGTCCCGTGAGCAGGGCCGCGTAATACTCGGTCTTGACGTCGGGCAGGAATACCGCAATGGTCCCGGTTTTTCCGCCGGAGAGCGCGCTCGCGGCGTTGTTCGGCATGTAGCCGAGCTTTTCGATCGCTTCCAGCACTTTCGCTTCGGTCGCCGGCTTGACTGATCCTTCCTTGTTGATGACGCGCGATACTGTGGCCTTCGAAAAGCCACAGTATGAGGCCACATGGTCGATGGTGACCTTGGATTCGCCAATTTTCTGATCCATAATGTAACCGTTTTCTATTTTAATCAATGTTGCGTACTTGTCAAGCATAAATTTTTCATTTTATACTTCGGGCATCACAGGCCTAAAAAAAGAAGCAGGACATGCTGAGGATAAGCTTTATCAATGTCGGATACGGTGATTCGATCCTTGTCGAGGAGTTGCACGGTTCCAGGCGGACCTTCTCGATGCTCGTCGATGGAGGCCCCCCATACGCCGGCACCTACTGTGCTTCCTATGATCTCCGGCCGGCCAGGATGCCGGCTTTCAGGTATCTTCAGTCCCATGGGATTCAATCGCTCGATGTCCTGTTTTTGTCTCATTTCCACATCGATCATGTGGGCGGCATGCCCGCGGTTATGAAAGCGTGTGCCTGCGGTCAAGTATGGTCGAACTACAGACTGCCCGATCCCGCTTGCCTCGAAGATCTGAACCGAGTGCGCATTGAAAGCCGGACTGCGGCGGAGATGCGCCTGTCCCTCAACCTCCTTGCGGAGATGCAGAGGATGGCAGAGGCAGACGGCAAGGAGATCGAGGTATTGGGCGAACAACAGAAGACCATCGTGCTCACCGGCCAACTGCAGGCGGATTTCTTTGCAATCGACCCGGCCCTTGCCGGGCGTACCGAAAAACTTGCGCAGGCGGCCCTGAATACGGCAGACACTGCAAAGGCTCAGAGGGCGCTTGTCCATCTCGACGGTATCCAGAATGCCGCCGGAGTCGCGCTTCGCCTCAGGTATGAGGGCGTCAGGATTCTTCTGCCCGCCGATCTTCCGCACTCCTACTGGAGATCATACCTGAAAGAGCCCGATTCGCTGCGCGCCGACCTTCTCAAGATCGCCCACCACGGCCAGGCGGACAGCATGACGGAAGAGCTTGCGGCGGCCATAAGGCCTCGCCACGCCATCGTGAGCGTCTCCTCGGACAATCCTTTGGGCGCGCCCGCCCCCGAGGTGTTTGCGATGTTCGACCCGGAAGTCCATCTCTGGGCGACCGAGAATATCGAGGTGCAGCCCTACTTCCCGCGGGCGGAACCTCACAGGGCGGTCTCCTTCGGGATCTTCCCGGACGGAACCATCGTCGCTGCGCCGGAACTGCTGTAATTCGACGGGCCGCCTGTGTTTTTCAGAGGACAGCATTCAGCGGGGCGGCGCGGGCCGAACAGGGCGGCATAGTATTCCCTGAATCGTGCGTAGTACTCATTCATCCATTCAGGCTGCTCCGATTCGACCGGCGATGTTTCGAGCGGTGCGGGCATGTCGTCGGTCGTGTGGCNCCCGGGAGCCGCTGCACCAATTGCGGCGGCCCCGCGCACCGATGCGTCGGNGTCGGGAGAGACGAGAAGGCGCCGGCCGGTCATCGCCGACACGATGTTCATCCACGGACGGTAGCGCGTGCTGCCGCCGACACAATACAGTGTCGCTTCCGGAACAATTCTCAGTGTTTCAATGCCCAGACGGATAGTGCAGGCGACACCGAGGAGAGCGGACGCGAGCATGTCGGTTTTCGAATGATGCAGGCCGAGCCCGATCCATGCGCCGCGCGCTTTCGGATTCTGGTAGGGGCTGCGTTCGCCCGTAAGGTAGGGCAGGAAAATGAGATCCTGGGGAAGCCGGGTCTTTCCTTCCTCCAGATCGCGATAGATCGCCTCCCAGTTTCCGTTGAAGGCGGAGAGAACCCATTCGAGCGCCAGCCNCCCATTCAGCATCGCCGCCATGCGGTACTCGAGTCCCGCCGCGCAGGTTTCGAAGAAGTTGAGCGAAGGCGAGTATGGGGNGACTCCCCGCACGGGAACCACGACCTGGATGCCCGTTCCGATGCTCACCTGGGCGACGCGTGGCTGCTTCCAGTCGGAATCGGGGGCGGGCCCGGGGCTGGCGCGTGGGGCGTGGGCGATGGGCCGAGCCACGGCGCGGCNCACATCTGGGGCGGTCGAACCTAGTGCGGTCAAGCCTGGCGCGATTAGACCTGAGCCGCGCCGCTTAAAGTACTCGCGGAAGAAGCCCGATCCGTAGATTTCGCAGGATTTGTCAGCCGAGCCGACCGCGACGGGCACTTTCGCCGGCAGACCCGTTTCCCGCGCGGCTTCGGCCGTCACGAACCCGCCGACACTGAAGCTGTCCAGCAGGGGAGGGAGCTTGGAGCCATCGAGACCGAGGGCCTCGAGGGCATACCGCGACCACGAGTGCGCCTTGAAATCCCAGAGCAGACTCGCACTCGCATCGCCCGCGTCGGTGGCAATTTCTCCCGTCAGCCTGTACCTCAGATAATCTTTGGGGAAAAGAATGAAGCCCGTGTCGCTGTAGAGATCGGGCTTGCGGTGCTTCATCCACAGCAGAATGAGGGCGGTGAGCCCCGCCGCCGGCGCGTTGAGAAGCCGGTCGAAAGAGCCCTCCAGGAGGCGCGAATACATCTGTGCATATTCCGCGCCCCGCACATCCGCCCACAGGATCGCGTTGTGCAGCACTTTGCCCGACTTCGAAACCGGCACAAATCCGTGCATCTGTCCCGAAAGGCCGATCGATGCGACATCGGGCGGGAGCTGCGCCTGCAAAATCTGCCCGCGGACTTCCGCCCATGCCGACCTCAGCGCAGCGATCCACGCTTCCGGGTCGGTCTCCGCCACTCCAGACTGAGGTGACAGAATCTCATACCTGCGGCTCGTCGAGAACGAGCGTCCGCCGCAATATGCGATCAATTTGAGCGAGCCCGTTCCGAGATCGATTCCCAGGCGGAGAGCATCATCGCCACTGCACATCTGATATCCCCTGTGGATGACCTGGAATTGTACCATACTTTTGTCGTTCACACCGTAAATATTGCGGGACACCAGATCATGAACTATTCTGGAGTACTATGGACAAGGAAAGACGAAACCAACACGGACCATATATTCCCCAAATAAGTCTTAAAATGAGAATTGCGGCGGTGATGATGGCCATTGTCCTGGTTTCCATCACCATTCAGATTTTCGCCGCAAGGACCTTCATAGAAAACTACATCACTACGAATGGGTCAGAGAAAGTTCTCAGTATTGCGAAAGAACTGGCAAAGGATCCGGATATCATTTCGGCATTTTCGGCCAGTGAGCCTGAATATATCATTCAGCCGATCGTGGAGCGCGTCCGTCTTTTTACGGAGACCAGCTTCATCGTTGTCTTCAACATGGACAGCGTCAGGTATTCCCATCCTGCTCCTTCCCGTATAGGCAAACGATTTATCGGCGGCGATGAAGAGAGAGCGCTCAAGGGAGAGACCTACATATCGACGGCAAAGGGGAGTTTGGCCACATCGATACGTTCTTTTGTTCCCATATTGAACGAAAAGGATGTCCAGATCGGTGTAGTCTCCGTGGGACTCAACCTCGATGATCTCAAGGAAGAGACGAAGAGCATCACAAAAGTGATGTACTACATCGGGATAATAGCCCTTGCCATAGGAATTGCCGGTGCGACCATCCTCACCTACAATATTAAAAAGAGTATCTTTGGACTTGAGCCCGCGGAGATAGCGACGCTGCTGGAGGAACGCGATGTCATCATTTCGTCGGTCATGGAAGGTATCGTCGCCGTCGATAGACAAGGGAAACTGCTTCTGATGAACCAGAGCGCCCATAAGCTTCTGTCTATCGAGAAGGATGCAGAATACTCCAGCCTTCCGACACTGGCCAGCTCGATAGGCCTCGATGCCGTTGTGGCCACGGGCAATTCCACAATCGACGAAGAGATGAATCTGGGTGGAAAGACTGTAGTCGTAAACCGGATCCCCATGGTGTCGGGCGGAGAGATCATAGGCGCCGTCGCAACGCTGCGCGACAGAAGCGAGATGAAACTGCTCGCCGGCGAGCTGATGGCGATTAAGCAGTATACCGCCGCCCTCAGGGCCCAGAAGCATGAGTTCATGAATAAGCTGCAGGTCATTTCGGGCCTCCTGCAGATTGGCCACTACGCCGAAGCGCTGTCATATGTAAAGACAAGCGTGTCCAGACAGCAGCAGTCCGTGGACACGCTGCGCACGGCCATCGAGCCTGTGGAAGTTTTGGCACTCATCCTGGCCAAGACGGACGAGGCGCACGAATTGGGCATAGAAGTGCAGCTCGAGGAGGGCAGCCATCTTCCGGCGGTGAAGAGTTCCACCACCGCAGCCCTCATTACGATCATTGGCAATCTGCTGCAGAATGCGATAGAAGCTCTGAAGACGAGCAACCGTGCGGAGAAACGGATCAGGCTGTATTTTTCGCTCAGCGGCGGGATGCTCGAAGTAGTCGTCGAGGACAACGGGAAGGGCATAGCGCCTTCACTGCGGAAGCGCCTCTTTGCGCAGGGGACTTCCTCAAAAGGGGAAGGACACATGGGTGTCGGTCTCTACCTTGTCAAAAAGCAGGTGGAGACGCTGCACGGCACGATAGAACTGCAGGAGAAAAATGGAGTGAAGATGATCGTCCAGATACCAGAGGCGGAACTATGAACCCTATTCGCGTGATGATAGTCGAGGACGATGTCATGGTGGCCGATCTCAATCGGCAGTTCACGGAATCGTGCCGCGGCTTTGTCGTGACGAAAGTGGCGCACACCGGTGCCGAGGCGCTCGAATTCATCGACAACAATCCTATCGATCTGGTGGTGCTCGACATCTATCTGCCCGACATGCACGGAATCGATGTACTGAAGGATATACGGAAGAATGACTATCCGATAGACATTCTGCTGATCACGGCAGCGCACGACGCGGATACCGTCGAGGAATCGATACGCTCTGGTGTGTTTGACTACATCATCAAGCCTTTTGATGTGCTCAGATATAAGAACTCCCTCAATAATTATTTAAACTATCGCAAATCCCTGGAATCGAGCAGCGTCATAGATCAAAAACAGGTCGACAATGTCATGGCCGGTGCCAACATACAGAATGCCGCTGCCGAGCAATTGCCCAAAGGCATCAATACAACGACAATGGAGTTGATCAGGAAGGCGCTCGCGCCTCTCCAGGGGGAAATCGGGATCGACGACATATGCAGTGCCGTCCCCGTCTCCCGCATAACGGCCTATCGTTATCTGGAATATCTTTCGCAGAGAGGATTCCTCGAAAAGAACTACCGCTACCAGCAGAGAGGAAGGCCCCAGACCATCTATACAAGAAAGCGATCGATCGAGCACCCGTGAGTCTGGGTTTTCGGAACGATTATTGTGAAAACAAAGAAAAAAAAGATAAGAATGAAATAAAACTTTACGGATAAGATAATCTGTGCGAACATTTTTTCATGACGCGCAGGATGGGGAAGAAGAAACAATCGATATGTGCCGGAGCGATTCTATGCTGGCTCTGGCTGGTCACTGCGGTTTCTCAAGCCTATCAGGATGGTGCATCTTTCAACTATTTTCATGCTGACACGCCTCTCCTGATCACTTCCTGTGGTCAAACGCCCGATGCGTTTACCGTAAGCGCCGCGGCGAAGCGCATCGGCCTGGCGCATCGATATGACGACCTCATCGTCGCAAGGGATCTCATAGGCTTCAAAACGATGATCATTGCGATGGGCGCAAGCCAGAAAGGTCTGGGGGAGGCGGGACTCACCGTCTCCACGGAACTCTCGAGAGTCTCTGCCCTTCTCGCGAAGGCCGAAAGGGAAGGAATAAAAGTTATCGCCATTCATATCGGCGGAGAAGCAAGACGTGGAGGGTCTTCAGAAAGTTTTATCGATCTTGTCGTGCAGTATGCCGGCTGCATCATCGCCACCTCTGAAGGGAACAAAGACGGGAGGTTCTCCGTGGATGCGCAAAAGAAGGGAATTCCCTTGTATATCATGAGTCAAACCAAAGAAATAGGGGCTCTTTTGGGGCAAATTTTTAGAATCAATTAGGCAAAGATATGTCATTTCCATGAATCCTCACAATAAAGATAAAAGGAGAGGTGTACCATGTTTAAAGGGAAAGTACTGGTATAAGAGCATCTTTGTTCTGTCGCTCCTTTCTTTCCTGACCCTGTCGGGAGCGGGGGCAGTCCCTTCCGGATCGGCCGTACCGACTGCAGGCACTCCCGTCTTTGTCACCACAGCAGGACAGAGCGCCGACGCACACGCAGTAAAACTTCCTCCTCGACCGCGGCAAGGTCAAATCAGGGTACGACCCTGTGGCCGAAGCCGACAAAAATATCGGGGACGAAGACATTATTGCTGGTCATGTGGATGGGAGTTCGAAGGGACTGGGCGCCGCTGCCGTGATGGACGAAGACGAAGAGATAATCCCGCATCACTCGTCTCTCAAAAGGCGGTAAAAAGGAACAAATTATACCATTGTCGGCGTCCATATCGGAGGCCGAATCGCGGCAGCGACGCGCTTCTCCGCGAAGATGTATCATCCTCTGCCCCTGGCTCCCCCAGGTGCAAACTGATATCATCGTGAAGAAAGACGGCAACAAGGACAGTTATTTCACCAAACCGGAGAGAAGATGAAGATACCCGTCCGTATCAACTTTGACGACGAAACGCTCGACTCTCTGCCATTCAAAAACGATGTTCGCCAACAATTGAAATTCGCCGACCCATGGAATGGGTAAAAACGGCAGCCAATCCGGGCAAATAAAGCAGACAGGGATGTAGGTTGCCGTAATTCTGGAACAGGAGATGCATGGCAGATGAGAAAGCAGAAAGGTCAAATCGAATCATGTGGGCCGTAGCGGCCTGCTTGTCCGTTCTGGGGTCGTCTGCGGCTGACACAGGCCGCGTATCGCACGCGGAACGTTATACGGCAAACAGGGTGTGGTCACTTTCGGCCCTACTCTCCTCGACTTCCGAAGCCGGACTGCAGNNCATACTGCGCGACGGCGGCAACGCCNNCATCGACCGCCGCGGCGTGGCCGTGATGGCGGCCNNGCTCAACGTGGTCGAACCCAACGCCTCGGGAGCTGCCGGCNNTAACGGCTGTTCTCGATATTTCNNTTGGAAGCCCGACGGAGAGGTGAAGGAACTTCTGATGACGGGCGCCGCCGCCCTTCAAAATGCCCTCGATGGCCTGAGCCCCGAAACAGCGCGACGGAGGAAGTCACTCCGGCGCAAACTTGTCACCGGCACACTGAGGGCGTGATTAGAGGCGCTGCGACGAAGTACGGCACGANNAAGCCTCTCCCGAGTGCTAAGCCGGCGATAGGCTCATGCGGAGAACGGCTTTTCGATCACGCAGTCCCTGAGCGACGTCATCGAGAGCTACCGGCCGATCCTCGAGCTGAATCCCACGACGGCCAAGATATGGCTGCCGGGTGGCAAGGCGCCGAAGGCCGGCACCGTTGTCGTCCAGACGGATCTGGCAAATACTTTCAAGAAGCTCTGCGAGGCCGAACGTGCGACCCTCGCCCAAGGCCAGAGCAGGAGCGCCGGTTTGAAGACAGCGTACGACTGCTTCTATACGGGCGACATTGCGCGCGAGATCATCGACTTCTACAAGGAAAACGGTGGGCTCTTTACCCGGCAGGATCTGGCATCGTATCGCCCCGAGTGGGTAGCGCCCGTCACAACAAACTATCGCGGCTACGACGTCTACAGCACACCTTCCACTTCCCGCGGGGGAATCGAACTCGTCATGGCTCTGAACATGATCGAGACCTACGATGTCAGGAAAATGGGCCTCAACAGCGCTGAGGAACTCCACCTTNNTATCGCGGAAATCATGAAAATCGTCAAGGGCGATGTCTACCAGTATGTAGCCGATCCCAAATTCGTGGATATTCCCCTCGAAGGCATGACATCCAAGGAATATGCCNNCGCAGCGCGCCGTTCCCTGATCAATCCCGATAAGGCAGGACCCTTCCCGGGCCCTGGACGGCCCCAGAGCTACCAGAAAGCCGAAGTATCCCGCGATGAAACCGCGCCCATACTTTATACGAAGGCCGGAGATCCATCCTATGTCTCGAGCCCGGGCTGCACCACCAGCTTCAGCATCGTTGACAGATTCGGGAATGCGGTGGGCGGTACGGTTACGCTCGGAGACTTCTGGGGGACCAAGGTTGTCGTGGGCAATACTGGCCTCCTGTTCAACAACGGGACGCGCGACGGCTCCACTGCGGGCAAATATCCGAAGAACGTCAACTATCCGCAGCCGGGGAAGCGCGGGCTCCTCAACAACTCGCCCACCATCGTGCTCAAGGACGGCAAGCTCGTCATGGTCTTCGGGACGCCAGGAGGTGAAGGCATCGGCGCCACGCAGTTCCAGCTGCTCATGAACGTGGTGGACTTCGGCATGGGGATGCAGGAGGCCATCGAGTCTCCGCGGTTCATCATCGGGGCGAAGCCGGATTTCTACATGCCCGGCGCCGATGTGACATGGACGATCGAAAGCAGAGTGGATCCCAAGGTCATCGAAAAACTCAAGGCCATGGGCCACACGATTAAAGTATCGGGCGCCTTCACCAGCAGCGTCGGAGGAATGCAGGGTATCCTTGTGGATCAGGACACCGGCTGGCTGTTTGGCGGCGGAGACCCCAGGCGCGGCGGTTACGCGGTGGGATATTAAAAATTAACAATATATAGAGGGGTTCGGGGTGCCCCGGACCCCCCATTTTTACGTAGAGGAGTTCCTAAAAGTGTCGCAAACTTGGCAGACCTTAGTGACTTTGGCCACCATGATTGTAATTTTCCTCATCACGACCAGGTCGCTGAAACTTTCTCCCGCATTCGGAATGCTCTTTGGCGCAGCGGGAGGCGCCCTCATCGCCGGAGAAGGAGTGGCANNTATGAGACACCTCGTCGAAGGTGCCTTTATGTACTTCGATGTCGTCATGGTCATTCTCACGGCATCCATATTCATGAGACTCTGGAGCAGGTCCGGCNNGGGCCTCAATGTCTTTTCGTGGCGGGACCTCATACGGGGCTTCGCATGGTCGCCGTCACTGTTGCTNTGTTCCTTTCTGATGTTGTTCGTCATGTTGCCCGCGGCTCTCACGGGCTCAGGCACTGCCGCGATTATGGCGGCAGTGNNAGGTCTGGTAGCCACGGTCCTGGACAAGATGGGACTGCCCAAGAAAAACATAGTAGGCTTCGTCGCAATGGGGCCGTATTCGGTCTCGGTCGCTCCTCCCATCAACATACCGGCCATGATCATCAGCACCGGCATCAATATGCCGTACGATGGTTTCTTCGGCCCTCTGCTTCTCCTCAGTTTACCTCTGGGTGCCCTTTCGGCCATCCTCATCGGCAGGAAACATATCGGCAAGACTATCGACTCAAAGGTGCTCCTCACGACCGTCGGCGGCGAAACCCCGAGGCTCGGCTCTTTCGGGGCTTATCTTCCTCTGATTGTCGTCATAGCCATTATGATTCTTCAGCGGGTTTTCCCCGGCCATTTTCCTCAGATCGGCAACACCATGGTGTTCGTCGCAGGATCCATCGTCGCTGCCGCTCTGTCAAAAAAACTCGCATTGGTCGATACGATAAAAACCACGGTATCGGATTCCATCGGAGTCTGCTGCCTTCTCATTGCGGTTGGCTCCATCGTCCAGGTCATGACGCTCACGGGCGTACGGGGACTCCTCGTCGTGAGCACCATTTCGGCTCCCATGGCCCTTCTCTTTGTGCTCCTCTTCTTTGGTCTGCCCCTGTCGGGCTGTGTCCTCGGCACATATGGCGCAGCTTCCGTGTTCGGCATTCCCTTCATGCTCGCGCTCCTGGGCAGAGATCCGATCATCGCAACGGCGGGCATAAGCCTTATCGCCGGTCTGGCAACGCTGACGCCTCCGACCGCCCTGGACGGGCGGGCCGCAATGTTGGCCGTGAAGTACGATGGAAGCTATACGGAGGCCCTCAAGACCATGGTCATCCCTATCATTCTGGCCGATATATTGGGCACACTTTTCGTCATCTTCGCCTCGAATCTCAAATGGCTGATTTTCTAAGGGAGGTAGAGAATGCTTCTGACAATTCTATACAAAATAGTATATTTCTGTATCGGAGCCGCGATAGCGATAGGCCTGTTCCAGGCGACCTCGCTGAAAGCAAAAGCCTCCTATGCAATCGTGGCGCTGCCACTTCTTCTGCGCTTATTCGGAATCAAATGAGGAAAATAGAGATATGACCAGCATACCAGAAGAGAAAAAAGCGAAAGCCGCTGTGCCGAACACGACACTTTCACTCATTGTTGTCGGGGTTCTCGCCGCGATATTTATCTACGCGAGCGTCGTTTTTTTGGGGATGAGAAAATTCGAGGCTGTGCCCAAAGGCCCCGGTGTCACAAGGACCGGCCTTCTCTCCGACTACTTCCCGGCCCTGAAGGGAAGTGCCGGCGACACGGAAATCTTTTACCTTGAGGGGACAGAGCCCGGGAAAACAGTGATATGCCTTGGCGGGGTTCATCCGAATGAACCTTCCGGCGTCCTCGCTGCCACCCTCCTCGTCGAAAACGCACAAGTGCAGACCGGGCGTTTGATTGTCGTTCCGCACACGAATGCCAGTGCCTTTACATATTCCACTCCCGGGGAAGGTACGCCCATAAGCTACACCATAAAGACAGACTGGGGCGAGCAGAAGTACCGCTATGGGAGTCGTCTCAGCAATCCCCTCCACCAGTTTCCCGATCCGGATGTCTTTGTGCATTATCCCAGCGGCCAGCTCATGTCGGGAAACGAAGCGCGCAACCTCGATCGGGCTTTTCCGGGCAACCCAAACGGAGGCCTGACCCAGAAAGTAGCCTATGCCGTCACAGAGATGGTAAAAAAGGAAAACGCCGGCCTCGTCATCGACATGCATGAAGCCAGACTGATGAATCCCATTGTCAACTGTATCATTACTCCCGAACGGGCGCTCACGCTTNNTTCTTCCCTGGCCCAGATGGAGCTCGAATTCAGCACCAAGGAACCCTGGCACCTCGAGCCATCTCCCACAAAGATGTTTGGAATGACGCACCGGGGACTCACCGATGCGACGAATGCGCTCGCCGTACTCATGGAAACGGGAAACCCCGCGATGGATTATCCTCGTGGCCCAACGAACGAGAAGCTCATCGTGGAAGGAAAAGACGAATTCTATAGTATTGCAGCGTCCAAAGGGCTTCTCTATGTTCCCTATCCGGAGAAGGGTCTGCCGCTACAGCACCGCGTTGCCCGCCAGCTGGCGGGAGCGGATGCGCTCATCCGCGTTTTCTCGGAGATTGCGGAGGACGGGCAGACTATCCTCGTACAGGGCATCCCCTCCTACGAGGATATAGAGACTTTGGGCATAGGACATTTCGTCCTGGAGCCATAGGCGCTGTAATTCTATTTCATCTCCGCCAGCAGCTTCCTGGCGTTCTCGTTCCCCATGGATGCGGCTTTCTCGAGGTCTGCCCTGGCCTGGGCGGGGCGGTTCGTGTCTTTGTAGAGCTGTCCGCGGAAGTACCATGCGTCGCTGCTGGCATCGGGGGACGATCCGAAGAGCGCTATATATTCGTCGAAGAGCTGCTCGGCTTTTTTCCTGTCCTGGCCGGCGATCCCCGGCAGAACCTGCCAGAAACGGCCGAGCGAGAGTATCGGGCCGCCCTTGTCGTAGGTCTTGTCGAATTTGTAGGCATTCTCGAAGCCCATCTGGGTCTTGCCTTTCAGCCCTTCTGTCAGCGCCTTGATGATGCTGACGCAGTCCGAGTAGGTGCCCACGCAGAGCCCGTAGTAGTACCAGCCTTCAATGCCGGTGGGGTTGAGTTTGAAGGCGATTTCGCCGTATTTCATGCCTTCCTTGACCGCCACGCGGGCCGTGTCTTTCCAGCCGGCCACTTCGTGGGAGACAAGATAGTCGCCGTATTTGCGCGCAGCCCGGGCAGCCTGCCAGTTGAGGGTATAGTCCTGAGGTGCGGCGGCGGCGAGTTTGACGGCATCTTCATAGGTGGACTTGAGTTCTGCCTCGTTCTGCGCAATGGCAGGCACGAGGGCGATGAGCATGATTATTGCAGAGAAGAGCAGGATCCGTTTCATACAGAGAGCCTCCTTGATGAGGAAAACGTACCTTGCGTGCGGGGTGCAGTCAAGGGCGGACACCCATCCGCTCGGCCGTCAGGAGGCCTCTTCGTCTTTATTGCAGTTTCGGGTCGAAGGCGGCCCTGAGCCCGTCGCCGAAGATATTGAAGGCGAGTACCGTCAGGAAGATGGCAATGCCCGGGAATATGGTGAGATGATCGGCGACGCCGATGTAGTCGCGGCTCTCGGCGAGCATGGCGCCCCATTCGGGGGTGGNGGGCTGGGCTCCGAGGCCCAGGAAGCTCAGCGAAGAGGCGGTCAGGATCGAAGTGCCGATTCGCATGGTGAAGTACACAATGGCGCCGCTCAGTGTGCCCGGCATGATGTGGACGAACATGATTCTGTTGTCGGAGGCGCCCATGCTCCGTGCCGCGCGCACGTAGAGGCTCTCTTTTATGGACAGGGTGTTGCTGCGGACGATGCGTGCGAAGGTGGGAATGCTGAATATGGCGACCGCTGCGACGACGTTGACGAGGCCCGGTCCCAAGATCGCCACGACGGCGATGGCGAGAAGGATGCCGGGAAAGGCGAAGAGCACGTCCGCGGACCGCATGATGATCTCGTCGAGGAATCCCCCGAAAAATCCGCTTATGAGCCCCAGCGTCACGCCGACAATGGCTCCGATAGTAACCGAGGAGACGCCCACCGAAAGCGAAATGCGCGTTCCGTATATGATTCTGGTGAGGATGTCGCGGCCGTAGATGTCGGTCCCCGCCCAGTGCTGCGGGCTTGGAGGCATCATGGCCTGGCCGTAGTCCGTCGCGTACGGATCGTAGGGGGCGATGAGCGGCGCGAAGATCGCCACAACCACAAGAAAAAGGATGAAAATTCCGGCTACCATAGCGGACTTCTGTTTTTTAAACTTTTGCCAGAAAATCATGGATGGCGTAATTGTCTTTTCTGCCATGGCAAGGTCCTATTTATACCGAATTTCCGGATTGATGACTGCATAGAGCATATCTACCAGGAGGTTGATGATCACGAACTGGAAGGAGTAGAGCAAAAGGAGAGCCTGCAGCACCGGGTAGTCGCGCACACTCACCGACTCGATCATGTATCTCCCCAGTCCAGGCCAGGCGAACACGGTCTCCACTACCACCGAGCCGCCCAGCAGAAAGCCGAACTGCAGTCCGACCATCGTGACGACGGGAATAAGCGCATTCCTGAACGCATGCTTCCACATGACCACTCTTTCCGGAAGGCCCTTCGCCCTCGCCGTGTTGATGTATTCTTCCTGAAAGACATCGAGGAAGGACGAGAGGGTGAACCGTGCGATGATTGCGGCGACCGTCGCGCCCAGCGTGAGCGACGGCAGAATAAGCTCTTTGAATTTTCCCGTAAAACCCGTGACCGGCAGCCAGCCCCAGTGCACGGCAAAAAGCTGCATCAGCAGCAGTCCCAGCCAGAACTGCGGCATCGAAATTCCCGAAACCGCCACGATCATGGTGGTGTAATCCTGCCACTTGCCCCGGTGCATAGCCGCGTAGGCTCCAAAGAGAATGCCCAGGACGATCGACCATGCCAGGCTTGTCAGTGCGAGATACAGGGTTGGCGGGAATCTCAATGCAATTTCCTGTGCGACCGGCAGTTTGCTGCTGATGCTCTTTCCCAGGTCGCCCCTGAACAGGCGACCCATATAGGTCAAATACTGTTCAGGAAGCGACTTGTCGAGCCCAAGCTCGGAGCGGACCCTGTTGATGGTCGCCTCGTCCGCGTCGGGCCCCGCCACAATGCGGGCGGGATCCCCGGGCAGCAGGTGCACGAACAGGAAGACCAGTATCGAGACCACCAACAGGACCGGAAGGATGGACAGACACCTTCGGATGAAATATTTCAGCATAGATTACTGTACAATCTCCGCTTCTTCGACGGTGAAGGCGCCATCCGCCATCGGGTAGATGCCCTTGATGTTCTTGGACTTGGCCGCGATGAGCGTATCCACGAAGAGATAGCCCCAGGGCGCCTTGGTCCAGATATAATCCTGAAGCTGTGCGTATGCGTTGCCTCTGATTTTCGGATCAGCAGAGGTGAGGCCCGCCTTGATCAAATCGTCGACCGTTTTGTCTTCAAAGAAGCCGTAGTTCGACATGTTCGGGGGGAAGGCTTCGGTTGCGACGAGCGGGCGCGTTGCCCAGTCCGCATCGCCGGTTGAGGAAGACCAGCCGCCAAAGGCGATGAACGGCTGATTTCCCACCGTTTCGGGCTTGTTTTTGGCGAGCAGATCATAGAAGCTCGCGACGTCCATCGACTGGATATCGCCGGTGATGCCGATCGCCTGGAGCTGCTGCTGTACCATCTGAGTGGCCCTCAGACGGGCGCTCGCGTTCGGGGTCAGGAAGACGACTTTGAAGCCGTTCGGATAGCCCGCCGCTTTCATGAGCTCTTTGGCCTTGGCGACATCGTAAGGCCATGGCCCTTGTTTCTTGAAGAAGGGCAGAGCGGAGGGGAAGAGGGAATCGGCTTCGGTGGCCGCGCCGCCCCACGCGATGTTGATGATCGCCTTCTTGTCGAGCGCATAGTTGATGGCCTGCCGCACTCTTTCGTCGGAGAGCGGTTTGGACTTCGTGTTGAAAATGAGATAGCGCTCAATGATCGACGGCTGCTTGATCACATCGATGTTGGAGTCGTTTTCCACAAGCTTGAGCAGTTCTGCGGGCATGGGGTAGATGTACTGCGCCTGGCCCGCGCGGAGCATGGCGACGCGTGAACCGTTTTCGGGGATCGGCACGAACTTGATCGAATCGACCTTTACCGTACCGCGCCAGTAGTTGGGGTTTTTCTTGATGAGCACATAGCTTCCGGAGACCCACTCGCTGAAGAGGAAGGGGCCGGTTCCCACCGGGTGGCTGCCGATGTCATCGCCGTACTTTTCGAGCGCTGCCGGACTGAGCATGAGGGCGCCTGGATGGGCGAGCGCATTGAGGAATGCGCCGAAGGGCTGTTTCAGTATGAATTTGACGGTGTAATCATCGATGATCTGCAGCTCTTTGACGGGGTCCATGAGGCTGCTCCGCACATATTTTCCCGTCATGAGGCGGTCAATGTTCACCTTGACAGCCTTTGCGTTGAAGGGCGCGCCGTCTTGGAACGTGATTCCTCTGCGCAGCTTGAACGTGAATTCAGTGGCGTTGGCATTGTAGGTGTATGATTCGGCAAGCAGAGGAATAATATTCATGTTCCTGTCGAATCCCAGCAGACCCTGGCAGATCGCCCGCTCGATTGCGCCGGAATAGGTGTCGGACGTGTCGTGCGGATCCAGGGTTTTGGTCGTGGAGTCCGACGCGTAGATGATGTCCTTGCCCGCCGCGTAGAGCGGCACGGCGGCAATGGCGAGAACCATCAGCGCTGCGAGCACGAGATGCTTTGCTTTCATCTCTAGCCTCCTTTTGAAAGATTACTCTTCACCCATAGCGCCGACCGACGGCCAGGC
>JADLKI010000015.1 GCA_015657395.1 Spirochaetales bacterium
GACATCGAGTGGGCGCACCCGCAGACCGGCTGTTCGCCGCACGTGTGGGGCAGGGCGGTCGGCTGGCTGGGCATGGCGCTCGTCGATGCNCTCGACTGGATTCCGCCCGACACAGCCGGCGCGCGCGCGATAGTGGGCATGCTGGCCGAGCTCCTCGACGCGGTGGTTCGCGCGCAGCGGGCGTCGGGGCTCTGGCTGCAGGTCGCCGATGAGCCTTCCCGCTCCGGTAATTACGAGGAGACATCCGCATCCGCGATGTTTGCCTATGCGCTGTACAAGGGCTCGGGGAAGGGATACGCCTCCGGCGGCGCGCCAGGCGGAGAGCTGGAAGCGGCCGCGGATTCGGCCGTGGAGGGCATCATCGCCGGCCGTCTGCGCTGGGACTGCGACTCCGGGCCAAGGCCGCCCCGCCTCCACCTCGGNGGAATCTGCAGAGTGGCGGGGCTGGGCGGCAACCCTTACCGCGACGGCTCCTTCGAATATTATGTTCACGANACGATCGTCTCCGACGATTTCAAGGGAACTGGCNNCTCCTTCATGCTCGCCCTCGGCAGAGGCCCTGAAGCCTCGCGGGGCTGAGCGGGACTTCGCGAAGCGGCGGCAATTTTCCGGTTTTCTGCACAGTTTTTGCCGGCGCACGACGCGCCGGAAGAAGGCGGCGCAGAGCGCCGCTGTGATACCCCCCAATTATTCCTTCTCGAACGGCANCCCGAGCGNCGCGGGCGGCGTCGCGTTCATCGCGCGCAGGACCTTGGCTATGTCCCGGCGGACATTTTCCGGAAGNNCGCGCGCGAGCGANNAGCGGTCCACCCACTCCGCGTTGCCTATGTTGACGAAGAGGAGGGTGAGGATCATGAGGGNGAAGGGCGCCACCTGGAGAACCTGCGAGGGCACCGAGGGCAGGCTGGGCTGGAGCACGAGGCCCAGCCACTGCAGAAATGCAAAGAGATAGGCGCCGAATGCCGCCCTGAAGGGTTTCCAGCNCGCGAAGATCGTGATGGAGAGCACAATCCAGCCGATGCCGTCGAGGCCGGAGATGGTGCCTTTCCAGCCCGCCTTTATCGAAAGCGAGTAGATCGGCCCGGCGAGGCCCGCGATTGCGCCGCCGATGGCGGCGTACAGGTAGCGCAGGCGGTTTACGTNCGCCCCGCGGATATACGCCGCGGCGGGCCGCTNCCCGACGCCGCGCAGGGTGAGACCCGGCCTCGTCCTGAAGATGAAGAANNACCACGTGGCGACGATGAGGATGAACGAGAGGTNAGTCATCACGTCCTGGCGGAACAGAACNNTCGTGCCCAGAACGGGGATGCGCTCGAGGCCGGGGACGGGGACCTGGGAGATGCGCGGCCCGACCTTGCCCATGANTGGATTTCCGAGGAAATAGGAGAGGTCGCGGCAGAGCTGGCGAGCACAAAGCCACACCGCCACCTGCGACTGGAGNNGCAGCGTCAGGCTCGCGAATGTCACGACGAGGGAGACGAGGGCCCCGATGGCCGCTCCGGCCAGAAACCCGAGCACCACGCTGTTTGTCGCGAGCGCNNGGACCGCNNCAAAGCTCCCCATCGCGGACAGAAGGATCATGCCGTTCATGGAGAGGTTNNTGAGCACGCCGGCCCGCTNCGAGATGGTTTCGCCGATGACGGCGAAGAGCACGGGCGCGGNCGCCGCCAGGACGCCGGCAATGCTTTNGACAAGGCTGAAACTGTTCATGGTGTCACCTTCGTTTTTTGAGAAGCCTCGCCGCGGACTCCGTGTCCAGAATGACAAAAGAGCACCAGGTTCCCTGAAGGACGCCCGCGAGCGAAGAATCCAGTTTGAGGACGATCGGCAGCTGAATCGATCCCACGTTGAGGGCGGCGAAGAACAGGGCCACGGGCGCGGCGAGGCTCGCGCCGGAAGCCCACCAGCAGAGCCACCATGAGGCCGAGGTAGCCGTAGCCCGACGAGATCGAGGGATGAGCCGGTGATAGACGGCCGTCACCTGCACCGCGCCCGGCGAGACCCGCGAAGACGCCGCCAGATGGCAAAGGAAGCCAATTCATGTTCTGCCAGGTGGGAATGCCGAGGATGTAGGCCGACTTCGGGTTCCTGCCGACCGCCTTGAGCTTCAGGCCGAAGTAGGTGCCCTCGATCATCGCGTTATACCGCGATTGATGCCGACGACGGCGATCGCGAGGGTCGCCGGCGTAAGCCTCGAAGAGCCGGCGGCGATCGGCATCCAGAGAGAACGGTCGAAGGGCAGAGTCCCCGACATGGAGGCGACGCCGGGGCGCTTCCAGGGGCCGAAGATGAGCCAGATATTGAGCGCCGTGGCGACGAAGTTGAGCCCGAGGCCGCCGAATATCTCGTTCACCCCGCCGAATGTCCTCAGGGCTCCCCGAGCAGAGCCCAGAGCGTCCCCCCGAGAACGCCGGCGAGCACCGCAATTGGCGGAGATAATGCCGGGTTCCACCCCGAATCCTGGAGGAGTCGCATCGCCCAGTGGGTGAAGATGGCGCCGAGCGTTGATCTGCCCTTCGATGCCTATATTCCAGAGTCCCACCGTGAACGTTACGAGAGTCCCGAAGTGGCCAGAGAAGCCGGCACCACGAGACGAGGAGTTTGTCACGACGTCCCAGGAGCCCACCGCGCGAGCGCCGATGTATTTGTAGGCGGCCAAAAGGGTTTGGGCCCCGCAGGAAGAGAGTACCAGACTAGGTGATCGATGAGGCAAAGAGGATGGCTCCGATCTGAAAGAGAAGTCTGTTGCCGCGGGTGTCACGCATGGGATACCTCCGTCTCGAGCGAGTCCCAGTCTTTGCCGCCGATCAGGCGGCCCAGGCGCTCGACAGTCAGGGTGCTCGCCCTCAGAGGCGGTGTCACCCGCCCCGCGAAAAACACGAGCACGCGGTCGCTGTACTTGAGGATTTCGTCGAGGTCGGACGAGATGAACACGANTGCCGTGCCGCGGGCGCAGCGCTCTTTGAGCTTGCCCCAGATGTAGATGGTCGACTCGACGTCGAGCCNCCTCGTCGGGTGTTCGACCAGGATGAGCTTCAGAGGATCGCGCATGAGGGCGAGGAGGGCCCGCTGCTGGTTGCCGCCGGAGAGCGATTCCACGGTGCTGTCCGGTCTGCCCTTGATGTTGAAGAGCGAAATGCGGCTCTTCGCGAGCTCCTCAGATTTTTTGCGGTCGATAAAGAGGCCTTTCATCCCCTCGGAGAGGATGAAGTGCTCCGTGAGCGAGAGCCCCGNGATGAGGGCCTGTTCGAGCCGCGCGGCGGGGAGATAGGCTATGCCTCTCCTGCGGAACTCGTGGTAGGTCCGGCCCGACATGTCGTGCTCTTCCTCATCGAGACAGAAGGAGCCCCCCACCGGCTGGGAGAGGCCCGCGCAGGCGCCNNTCAGAAAGAGTGTCTGGCCGGAGCCTTCCATGCCCGCCAGTCCGATCACTTCGCCGGCGCGCACCCGAAGATTCACTCCCTTGATCTGGATTCTGATACCGTCCAGATCGATATGTTTGGCGTNGAGCACGGTTGTGCCCGCCTTGAGCTGCGCCCTGGGCTCCTGGGGTATCTCCTTGCCGAACATCATCTCGACGATGGCCTTTGTGTCGAAGGGCGGCTCCATCGTGCCGATGAGTCTGCCCTGGCGCAGGACCGTGGCCCGGGTGCAGAGCGCTTCGACGTCCTCAAGCTTGTGGGAGACGAAGAGAATGGTCATGCCCTCGGCCGCGAGCTTCTTCAGCGTCGCGAAGAGCTTTTCCTTCTGCGGAAGGCTGATGCCGGTCGTCGGCTCGTCGAGGATGAGTACGCGCGCGCCCAGCGACAGGAGGCGGAGAATCTCGAGCTGCTGGCGCTCGCCGACGGTGAGCGTGTCCACATAGGAATCGGGGTCGATGGAGAAATCGAAGCGGGCGGAGAGCTCTCTGAATTCTCTGGACGCAGTTCTGCGGTTGGGCAGAAGCCCGCCTTTTTTGCCCAGAATGAAATCGTCGATGACTTTGAGGGGAGGAAAGTCCAGCGGGTCCTGGTGCAGCATGCCGATGCCCTGCCGGATCGCATCCGCCGGATCGTCGATGTTTACCTTTTTCCCATCGAGGATGATGTCCCCCGCATCGGGGCTGTAGAAGCCCGAGAGGATTTTCATGAGAGTGCTTTTCCCCGCGCCGTTCTCACCCAGGATACCCTCGATGGTGGATGGGGGAACCGTGAGGGAAATATTGTCGTTTGCGCGCACGGCACCGAAACACTTTGTTATTCCGCGTAACTCAACCTGCATTGCCGCCTTCTTTGCGCCCTCTCCATACACCGCGGAGGCGCGGAGAGTGCCAAGTGGCCGCTCCGTGCCTCCGCGATTGCCGTGAAAAGGGCATTTTGTGTTACTTATACCTGCTTATTTTGATACCGACTGCCCTTCCATGCCCTGGAGAAGCTGCGGCAGATACCAGATCTGCTGGTCGGTGGCCTTTTCTCCCTTCTTCAGGAAGACGGAGCCGTCCTGATAGTTGAGCGGGCCGACCCAGAGGTTGAGCCCTTTGCCCAGTTCGCCGATGAACTTGTCGACGGTGGCGGATGCGTCCTTGGAGAGCGTGCCCTTGTTGAAGCCGACGGCAGAGGTGTCGGGGTTGTTGATGTTCTTCCAGTCCGGGTCGTTCCACTCGAAGTGGTTCTTCCAGCTTCCGTTCATCGCGGACTTCACGGCGTTCAGGTACGCCGGCCCCCAGTTGAAGTAGGGGACACCGAGCGAAACGCCCTTGCCCTCGTCGAGGGCCTTGGCATAATCGTAGGGGATTGCCCAGACCTGCTTGCCCTGGGCCGTGTACTTCGCTGCTTCGGCGACCGCTTCGGTGGTGTCGATGCCCGAGATGACGACATCGAAGCCCGAGTTGAAGAAGTCGTCCGCAACCTGAGTCGGATCCGAGGTGACGCCGGGGATGTTGAACCAGAAGCCGATCCAGGTGACCTTGAAGGTCAGCTTGGCCGGGTCCTTCTTGAGGTAGTTGACCCAGGCATAGCGGGCGCCGAGGTATGCGGAGGCCGCGAGACGGCGGGTTTCGTCGTTGATGAGCGGGCCGAGGAAGCCGATCTTGCCGGTCTTGGTCGTCATCGCCGCAGCCACGCCGGCGACCATCTTCATGTATTCCATCTTGCCCATGATATTGATCATGTTGGGGAGGGGAAGGTAGTTCTTGCCCTCTTTCCACTGCTGCGAGCCTGAAGTGAGGATCACGAAGATCTCCGGATGGTCCTGGGCGAACTTGATGGCTTCGTCGGTCATGTCGTCCGAGCTGAAGATGACGAGTTTGGCCCCCTGGGCGACGAGACTCTCGCCGAGCTGGGATACCGTCGTTCCGGGGCGGTCCGCCGAATTCGCCTTGTCGATGTACACGAGTTTGGTGCCCGGCACTTTTGCCAGGACATACTGCAGGCCGTCGTAGTTTGCCTGGCTCCAGCCGTGGTCATTGTAGGGTCCAACCATGACGAGACCAATGGTGAGATTGGAACCCGTGGCCGGAGGTGCGCTCTGGGCAAAGGCAGCAGAGCCCGCCACGAGAGCGACAATCAACAGCAAAAAGAGCCTGGAAATGTTGCGCATCTTTCTCCTCCTTTCAAACCTTTCTCGGCAACGCCGAACAGATAATATTTCCATGACCTCGCCTCAGTGTCAAGGCGAAGCGCGCCTTATTTCTGCATTTTTATTCCTAATAAATAGCAATAAAATACAGGCCGGCACAGATCGGGCCATCCTGACCTGACCGGCAGGCTCAGCCGGCCTCAGCCGGCCGCCGTGGCGGCCCGCGCCTTCAGCTTCTCCTTCAGATCGGCGATATCCTTTGGAATAAAGCGCCCCGCAAAGATGAAAAAGGCAAAACAGACTGCCCATGCCCCCGTACATATGATGAGGATGGCGTTGCCGAGCGTGCTCCTGTCGGCGATGATGCCCGCCATCAGGGGTGCCAGCGCCGAACCGGCCGCCTCGATGAAGTTCTGCGCGGCGTTGGTCGTGGCGCGGATTTCAGGCTCCGTCACATCGTAGAACGATGAGAGCACATTGGGCGAGGCGAAGGGGATGAACAGGGCGGTGGCGCAGAGCATGATGCCGAATGGCAGATGGGCCCCCATGGGAATGTTCATGGTGATCCAGAGCAGCACTGCCCCTATGGCCACCCCCGCCGCTCCCACAATGACGCGCCCCTTGGGCGTCTTTTTGAAGAGCCTGTCGCCCAGCGCTCCGCCGATCGGATAGCCCGCTGCCAGCACGAGGACGGCCGGGACCATCGTCAGAAGTGTCTGCGTGTCGCTGTAGCCCCGCTCGCTCTTCAGATAGTCGAAGAACCAGTACGTGATGACGTTCCAGGGGAATACGCCGATGAAGCCCTGGAGGAAGAGTATGATGAGGCTTTTCTTTTTGAAGAGCCCTCCGACGGTTTTCCAGCTGAACTTGAAACGCTCGAGGTGCTTCACGGACGAAAGCTCGGGCTCCGTCGAGCCGCGGGGTCTGTCCTTCACAAAGAGGAAGATGACGAAGGATACGACGATGCCCAGCGAGCCGGTGAGATAGAACACATTGCGCCAGCCGTAAGCCGCGCCAAAGGCCAGCGCCAGCACCATTCCTATCAGGTAGCCGAAGGGCTGCGCCACCTGCAGAAACCCGTATACCTTGCCTCTTTTTTTGGNGGGATAGTAGTCCGAGATGAGGCTGTAGATCCCGGGATAGCTCGAATCATCGATGCCGGTGCCCGCCCGCGTGATGAGGAATACCGAATATGTGGGTGCGATGGCATTGAGCCATGTCGTGGCTCCCCAGAGGAAGGATGCGAGCGCGAGGAGCTTGGGCCTCGAGAAGCGGTCGTAGAGCCAGCCCCATAAGGGGTAGAAGATGGCGCCGACGATCAGGGCCCCGGTAGTGACCGCGCCCATCTGGGTGTAGCTTATCTTGAAAGTATCCATGATCTGGGTCGTAAGCGGCCCGATAAGGAGCTTGTCCGCCTGATGCAGCAGCATGAAGCAGAACATGATCCAGAACGCCGAACGGGCTCCTTTTACGACATTTCCTTTCGTTTTTTCCTGCATGATTCCATGCTCCTCTGCGCGGCGATGAGAGCCGACAGCATTGTAGTCTCCGCGTGCATGCATAAGAGTAGCGCAGGTTCTCCGTTCGCGCAAATCATTTTGTGCAAAAAGAAAGAAATTCGTTCGGGAAAGGGGACTCGAAGCGCATGATCTGCCTTGTGAAAGGGTGCTCTATCGTCAGGGTCGTCGCGTGGAGGCAGAGCCGGCCGAGAGGATCGGTCCGGGCTCCATACCGGACGTCGCCAGCCACCGGATGGCCCGCCGCCGAAAGCTGCGCGCGTATCTGATGCTTTCTCCCCGTCTCCAGTCTGAGCTCCAGAAGCGAGTAGCGCTTTCCTTCCCTCAGGACACGCCATGCCGTGACTGCCCTGAGCGCGCCCCTTGTCCCCTCTTTGGCGGCATACACCGTGCCGGCGCGATTCTCGATGAGCCAGGAATCGAAAATCCCAGATTCTCCCCGGAATGCGCCTTCGGCGAGGGCGACATAGAGTCTCTCTCTGACGAGCTCGTTCCATCGGGACATGAGGACCTTCTTGCCCGCCGCGCTCTTCGCGAACATCATCACGCCGGAGGTATCCCGGTCCAGACGGTGGACGACCGCCGGCCTCGCGTGCGGGTTTGCCCTTCTCATGTGATCGGTCACGATGTCGTACAGCGTCTTTGCCCTGGAGCCCTCGGGTGCGATCACCGCGAGGCCTACGGGCTTGGAGACCGCGATTATATCCCGGTCTTCGTAGAGATAGTCGATTTTTCCCCAGTGTCCGCCCTGTCGTATGGCCATGGAAGCCTCGCCGCGCTCAGAGCCTCGCCGGTTCCGGAAGCTTCGCCTCTGCCGAGATGGTGATGCCCCCGCGCGGTTTCTGGGTGATGCTCACGGTGACGCTTTTGGGCCTGATGGTGTCGAAGACATCCTTCGCGATTTGGGCGGCGAGCGCCTCGCAGAACACCCCTTCCTCCCTGAAGGACCAGAGGTAGAGCTTGAGGCTTTTCGACTCGATGCACAGGTCTCCCGGCTCGAACTCGATCCTGACGGTCTCCCAGTCGGGCTGGCCGGTTACGGGGCAGAGGCTCGTCACTTCGTCGCTCTCGAGGACGACTTTCGTGACGGACGCCGGCGCCGGGAATGTCTCGAGCTCGCGCGAGGGTGCGCGAGTCGTCTTCCCGAGCGATTTGAATTCATATTGGGCCATGTTCATTCTCCCAGTTTGAAAGGATTGTAGGCAACCTCACTGTCGAAGGTGTCGATCTTTTCCCTGCGCTTGATGAAGCCTACCACGAGGTAGGTGAGGGGAGTGAAGATCACTTCGTAGCTCACCTTGAAGAGGTACTGCGCGAGCATCATCTGCAGCAGGGCCGGGCCGGGAACGGTGCCGGCAAAGGCGATGGATATGAAGAGTATGGTGTCGAGGCCCTCGCCCACGATGGTCGAGCCTATCGTCCTCGTCCACAGATAGCGGCCTTTTGTGACCTTTTTGAGCACCGAAAGCAGGATGGAGTTGGAAAATTCGCCCGCCCAGTAACCCGCAAGCGAGGCCGCGAGGATGCGGGGCGTGCTCCCGAGCACCGTCGCGTACGCCGCCTGGCTGGCAAAGAACGAGGGGTGCGGCAGGGCTATGGCGATGAGGAAAATGAGCGACATGAAGGCGTTCGCGGCAAAGCCGATCCAGATGACCATGCGGGTTTTTTTGAATCCGTACACTTCGGTGAACACGTCGGCGAGGATGTAGGTCACGGGGAAGAGAATGACCGCCGAGGGCAGGACGATGCCGCCGACCTCCATGAGCTTGCTCGCGATGATGTTCGAGATGAGAAGGCATGTGATGAAAAGCGAAGTCAGACCAAGAAATAATGGTGAATACGAAGTTTGCTCCCTCTGCATGGGGCCTCCTGTTTTGTTTGGGCGGGAACCGCGACCGCCGTTGGATGGGCCTGAGTCTAGCGCAGCGCACAGGTTTGTGCAATCGGCCCAGCGGTGAAGGCGGGCCATGCGCCGCGCGGCGCCGCACCAGCCTTCGGCATACCGGTTCAGGCCACCTTTTCCTGATGTTCCTTCGCGAATTTGATGATCTCCGATGTGATGAGCTGGTGGCCCTCGGCGTTGGGGTGAATCCCGTCCCTGCAGAGGAATCGCGAATAGTTGCGCTGTTCGAGAAAGGCTTTGCGTATGTCGGCGACGGGCACCTGCCAGGTCTCTCCGATTTCCCAGATGGCGCTGGAGTAGCTCTCGTGCCAGCGATAGATGAACTGGACGTCGCCGAGCCAGCCGAGGATGGCCTTCTGGTCGAGGCCCGTGCGCGTGAACCATGCGAAGTAGCGCTCGGCGTCGAGGGGAGGAAGCGTCATGAGGACTGGCCTGAGGCCCTTCTTCCTCAGTTGCTGGATGACCTCCCCGTACATGCGGGAGAAGTGCTCGGGGGTTGTCGCGGGCAGATGTTCGGCCTTCGGGTCCGCCGATATCTGGTCCCAGCGGAAGTCGCAGTCGTTGCCCCCAAATTCGAGGAAGGCGAGGCGCCGGGCCTCCGTGCCGATCCTGTCCAGAAAATGCTCGATGATCTCGCGGCCCTTGGTGATGGTGCAGCCGAAACGGGCCTTGTTGATCAGTGCGATCCCCAGCTCTTTTGCGGCGAGCGAGGCGAAACATTCCTTGATCGGCTTGTACGCACCCTGCGCGTCGAGGATGACGCCCCGCGCGATGGAGTCTCCGAATAGGCATACTTCCTGGACAGACATGACTTGCTCCGACAGACAATTATTTTGACGCCATAACATGGTAATGAAAACCATGTTATGCGATTATTGATAATTTATAGCATCGCTTCCGACATGTCAAGATATTTTTTATTATATATTGTAGTTTTAAATAACATGTGATATGGTAAAGATAAATCTATCTGTGCGGAGACCCGGGTATGAAAGAAAAGGCATATGAAGCATTTGAGCAGTATCTTGAAGCTCTCCAGGCAGGCAAACCGCCGGCCTGGGACCAGCTGCCCGATATCGGGCTCTACATGGACCAGGTCACGGGTTACCTCGAGCGCCAGCTGGGGCCGCTTTTTCCCTCGGGGAAGGAGCGCGCAATAACTTCATCCATGATAAACAATTATGCAAAAGCAAAGATAATTCCCCGNGCCGAGAGCAAGAAATACAGCCAGGAGCACATCGCCCTCCTGCTCGCGGTGTTCACGCTGAAAAAAGCCCTCTCGGTCCAGGATATGGGCCTGCTTCTGGCGGATGCCTCCAGCGAGGGCTCATACCGTGAATTCTACGACCGCTTCAGGGCGGCCCTCACCACATGCGCGCTCTCCACAGCCCAGGAGATCCGCGTCGGTCTTGGTCTCGAGAGTGCGGAGGGCGCGCCCGAAGTCGAGGTGCCGGCCGTCGACGACGCAAAGCTGCGCACGCTGGCACTGAGGCTCGCCGTCGAGGCGAGCCTTCGGAGTCTGGCGGCAGAGCGGCTTCTGGCGATGCTGCAGGCCGAAGAGCCCTCCAGGGCGCACTGAGCTTGGGGCCCGACAGGGCGGCCGTATAGGGCCCGGTCGAACTCTATATCTTAAGGCGCGCCCCACCTGGCAGCCATGCCGGGCCCTGTGCCGGATGGACCCATCGTCTCCGGGGCGTTTTCCTCAGTCTCTTTTTCTGCGGCGGGAGAACGCGAGCCCCCCGAAGCCCGAAATGACCGCCATGTAGAACCCGAGGTCGTACCACCAGCCGGTATTGTTGGTCTCATAGACCCGTATGTTGTGGTCGAATATGCCGACTATGAGGGAAATCGGTGCGATCCAGCCGTGCCAGATGCCGGTGAGGAAATTGGCCCGCCTGTCCGGCGTGTTTTTCCCGTCTCCGGGCAGACACGACGAGAGCACCACAAGCATGCACAGCGCGAGCAGTATCACGATGATTTTCGATTTCATGAGTTTCCTCCTCCGCCTGCATACTACATCGGAAATGGGTGCCTCCGCCATCGGCCGGCGCGATGCCCGCAGGAGTGGGCCGGCAGCGGCGGTCCAGTGGCGGCTGCCCCGCGCCCGGGCCCTTTTATCACTGCGAAACTTTGCGATATTGTAGAGAGAATCATGCAGGACACTCATTTCCGCTCCGGCCGCGAATGCCACCTTGTACTCCCCGCCGCATTCAGGGCGAGCATCCCCGTGCTCCTCGGCTATACGACACTCGGGCTCGCCTTCGGCCTCACGCTTGTGGCCGCCGGCCTGCCGTGGTGGCTCTCTCCGGTGATGGCGGTCTTCATCTTTGCGGGGGCCGCGCAGTTCATGGCCGTCGGACTTCTGCAGAGCGGGGCGGGCCTCTTTGAGATTGCCCTCCTCACCCTGCTCCTGAATGGCCGGCACGCAGTCTACGGGCTGTCGCTGCTGGGCCCTTTCCGCAGTGCCGGAAAATGGAAGCCCTACCTCATCTTCGGCCTCACGGACGAGACCTACGGACTGCTGACCACGGTCAAGGCCCCGGCACAGATCGATGAGACCAAGTTTTTTGCGGCTGTTACCGCGCTGAATCAGTCGTACTGGGTCATCGGCTGCACGGCGGGCAGCCTCGTGGGCTCGGCCCTCACGCTCGATACGGCAGGCCTGGATTTCGCGCTCACGGCGCTGTTCATCGTGCTTCTGGTCGAGCAGGTCCGCGCGGTAAAACAGTGGGGGCCCTACCTCGCCGCAGCCTCCGCATGCGTCGTCGCGCTCCTCGTGAGCCCCCGCAACTTCCTGCTCGTCGCGCTCGCCGTTGCGACCGGCGTCCTCGCCCTCCTCCGGGGAAAAATCGAGGAGAGTGCCGGGGCCCCCCGGCCCGACAGCGGGGGCGGCGCATGAGCTATTTTCTCCTCGCCGTCGCGGTGATGACCGCCGTCACCTATTTCACGCGCGCAGTCCCTTTTCTCTTCTTCGCGAAGCGGCAGCCTCCATCCCTCCTCGGCTTTCTGCAGAAGTACATGCCCCCGGTCGTCATGGCCATTCTCGTCTTTGCCTCGTACAAGGACATCGATTACGGGGCGGCGCCCTTCGGCGTCCCCGCCCTCGTCGCGGGCGCAGCGACCGCAGTCCTGCACTTCTGGAAACGCAACGTGCTCCTGTCGATCGTCGGCGGCACGGCCCTCTACATGGCGCTGATCCGCATTCTGTAGGAGGCGGGCGCCGTTTCTTCATTTCTATTCAGGAATTGTTTTTCCGTTTTTTGTCATGTGCATAATCTTGAGAAAGCTGACGGCAAAAGCTAATGCATAGAGACAAGTCGTGATCCATGCGTTTGTCAGCAGAAAATGAGCAATAAGAGAGACAAAACATATACTTTCGCAAAGTATAAACTTTATTGACCGTGCGCGGCAGCCGGCACCGATGAAGCCAGTAAGACCAGCTGCAATACCCATTATTTGTCCTGTGACAATTAGTGCAATATGCTCTTTAATATAGCTGATTCGATCTAGCGCCTTGTCGGCCATAGCCTGAAGCTGCTCATTATCTTTAAAATAGCCAGATTCGAAAACCTCTTTATTTGAATTAATGGAAATAAACATTGACCATGTGTTTAGAGCGACGAGTACTGCTCCGACGACAAATAGAATGCGGGCGAAGTTACGCATTTTCCCTCCTTTCCCTGAAATGATCCTGGGCGGCCCCCTTATGTGGACATTATTTGATAGTCTACATCTCGATTACTTTGAACTCTATATGCTACCGGACTGCGCCAGCCGAGTTTCTTTTAATCTTTGCACGTGGTTATTGAATCCAGCCGCGCCGTTTTTCAGCGCGGGGACGGGAGCCCGCCTGGCGCGGGAGGGCCTCAAGCGCCGTTCCTCAGTGTGAAGGTCGGGATCGAGGGGCCGCAACCACCTCTGCGCCGCTGTACAGAGCTAGACCTCTTTCTCGCGGTATTCTTCCCAGGCCTTTATCTCGAGGCCGTTCTTCTTCGCGTAGGTCAGCGACTCGATGTACTGGCGCGCCGTCTTGATGTTGGTGAACAGCGGGATATTGAGGTCGACGGCGAGCCGGCGTATGAGGTAGTCGTTCTGGAGCTCGCGCTTGAGGTTGTTCTTCGGGATATTGATGACGAGATCGAACTCGCGTCCGTGCATCATGGTGAGGATATTGGGCTCGGCCTTCTGGAGGGGCCAGTAGAGCTGGGTGACCTCGATCCCGTATTTCTTCAGGAACTGCGCGGTGCCCCGCGAGGCGTAGAGTGTGCAGCCCATCTCGACGAGGGCGCGGGCGCTGTCCACGAATTCGAGTTTGTCCTCGAGGGGGCCGGTCGAGAGCAGGAGCTTTTTTATCCGCCGGGCGTAGCCCACCGAGACCATCGCCTTCATGAAGGCGTCGTTCAGTTCGCTGCCTATGCAGCCGACTTCGCCGGTGGATGCCATCTCGACGCCGAGCACGGGGTCGGCCCCGTGGAGGCGCGAGAAGCTGAACTGCGCGGCCTTGACGCCGACCCAGGGCTGGTCGTAGAACGCGTTGACGGAGCTGTGCACGTCCTCGCCCAGTATGGCCCGCGTCGCGAGGTCGATCATGTTGACGCGGGAGACCTTCGAGCAGAAAGGGAAGGAGCGGCTCGCGCGGAGATTGCACTCTATCACCATGACATGGTTCTGCTGCGCGACAAACTGGATGTTGAAGGGCCCCGTGATGTCGAGGGCGGTGGCGATTTTTTCGGTGATCCTCAGTATCTTCCGGACGGTCTCGATGTAGAGGCGCTGGGCGGGGAAGACGACCGTCGCGTCGCCCGAGTGGACGCCGGCGTTCTCTATGTGTTCGGTCATCGCGTGGTACAGGAGTTTGCCGTGTTTCGCGACCGCGTCGATCTCGATCTCCTTCGCGTTTTCGATGAACTTCGAGATCACGACGGGGTGTTCGCTGGAGATGTCGGCGGCGAGGCTCAGGAAGGACCCCAGGCTGTGGCCGTCCCATGCCACGTTCATCGCGGCCCCCGAGAGCACATAGCTCGGCCTGACCAGAACCGGGTATCCCACCTTTGCGGCGAAGGCGTACGCCTCCTGGGGCGTCGTGAGTTCCTCCCACGCGGGCTGGTCGATGCCCAGCTCATCGAGGAGGGATGAGAATTTGTGCCGGTCCTCCGCGCGGTCGATGTTGACGGGGGATGNTCCGAGCACCAGCACTCCGGCGTCGAAGAGCTTCAGCGCCAGGTTGTTCGCGATCTGGCCGCCCATCGAGAGGAGGATGCCGGAGGGCTCCTCGAAGTCGTAGATGTCCAGGATGCGCTCGAAACTGAGCTCTTCGAAGTAGAGGCGGTCGCAGACATCGTAATCCGTGCTGACCGTTTCGGGGTTGCAGTTGACCATGATGGTGGAGCGCCCTAGCTTCCGGCATGTTTCGACCGCGCTCACCGCGCACCAGTCGAATTCGACGCTTGAGCCGATGCGGTAGGGCCCCGAGCCGATCACGAACGTGCTCCCGTGGGAGGACTTTATGTCGCTCGCGGGGCTGCCGTGGGCGCCGTACTCTGAAGCGTATCCGTAGGTGGCGTAGAGATAGTTCGTCTGGGCCGGATATTCGGCGGCGAGCGTATCGATCTGCTTGATCGCGGGGCGCAGTCCGATGGACTCGCGCCAGCTCCGGATTTCCTGCTCGCCGCAGCCGAAAATGTGCGCAATGCCCGCGTCCGAAAACCCCAGCCGCTTGGCCCTGTAGAGGAGGGCGGCGTTCCTGGCGGAGCGTACGGGGCCGGAGGCGCTCCGCTTTGCGCCCGCCAGGGCCGCCTCACAGTCCCGAATGGCCGCAATCCCGGAGATGAACCAGGGATCGATGCCCGTCAGTCTGCCGATTTTCTTGATGGTCCAGCCCTCGGCGAGCGCCTGGTACACCGCGAAGAGGCGTTTGTCCGTCGGTCTCGAGAGGGCCCACTTGAGGTCACCGGGCAGGACCTTCCGCCGTTTGCCGTCTGTCTGCAGCCCGAACTCGCTGACGCCTGTCATGCGGACGGCTTTCTGGAGGGCCTCCTCGAAGGAGCGGCCTATGGCCATCACTTCGCCGACGGATTTCATCTCGCTGCCCAGCCGTGTATCGACATTCTTGAATTTGGAGAGGTCCCAGCGGGGCATCTTTATCACGCAGTAATCCAGGGCCGGCTCGAAACACGCGGTGGTGACGCCCGTAATCCTGTTGCGCAGGTCGGTGAGGGCGAAGCCGAGCGCGAGTTTCGCAGCGACGTTNNAGGCGAGAGGATAGCCCGTGGCCTTCGAGGCGAGGGCCGAACTCCGCGAGAGCCGGGCGTTCACCTCGATGATGCGGTATTCCTCCGAGTGCGGATCGATCGCGTACTGGATGTTGCATTCGCCGACGATCCCCAGGCTCCGGATGAGTTTCAGCGCTATGGTCCTCAGCGAATGGTACTCGTCGTCGGTCAGGGTCTGCGACGGGGCGACGACGATGCTCTCTCCGGTGTGGATGCCGAGGGNGTCGATGTTCTCCATGTTGCAGANCGCGATACAGTTGTCGGCGCTGTCTCGGACGACCTCGTACTCCACTTCTTTCCAGCCCCCGAGCCACTCCTCCACGAGCACCTGGGGCGAGACGGCGAAGGCCTTTTCGGCCCGCGCGCGCAGCTGGCGCTCGTTCCTGCAGATGCCGGACCCCGCGCCGCCGAGCGCGAAGCCGGCTCGCAGCATCACCGGGTAGCCGATAGACTCCGCGTGCGCGACAGCCTCCCCGAGGTCGAGCGCTGCCATGCTCGCCGGCGTCTTCAGCCCGAGCGACCGCAGGTGGTTCGCGAAGAGCTGGCGGTCCTCCGTCAGATCGATGGCCTCCACCGGCGTGCCCAGCACTTCCACGGCGTATTTGTAGAGAATTCCGCTTTTGTGGAGCTCCAGGCCGCAGTTGAGGGCAGTCTGTCCTCCGAAGGAGAGCAGAATGCCGTCGGGCCGCTCTTTTTCGATGACCTGTGTGACGAATTCGGGCGTGAGCGGGAGGAAATATGTCGCATCCGCCATTCCCTCGCTCGTCTGGTTCGTGGCGATGTTGGGATTGATGAGGACAGTGCGGATTCCTTCCTCACGCAGGGCCTTGAGCGCCTGCGAACCTGAGTAGTCGAACTCGCCCGCCTGGCCTATTTTTAGCCCTCCGGAGCCGAGGATGAGCACTTTTTNTTCCCGGATGCTCCGGGGTTTTGGGTCTACAGGAGCAGGGCGCGTTTTTTTTGCCGTGGAACTTTTCATATCGACTCCCTCGCCGCCTTGGCCTCCTGCAGGAATTCTTCTATCAGGAACTGAGTGTCGCGGGGCCCCGGACAGCCCTCGGGGTGGAACTGCACGGCCCTGAAGGGCCATCCGTGGAGCGTATGCCCTCGACGGTCCCGTCATTCCCGTTGAGGAACCAGGGTTCCCAGCCCGGCGGCAGGGAATCTTCATGGACGGCGTAGCCATGGTTCTGGCTCGTGATGTAGCAGCGGCCGCTCGCCGTCTCTATCGCGGGCTGGTTCTGGCCGCGGTGCCCGTATTTGAGCTTGTAGGTGTCCGCCCCCGCGGCGAGCGCCATGAGCTGCACCCCGAGGCAGATGCCGAATATCGGATGCGGTTCGGACAGCGCGCGGCGGAGGTGGGCGATGGTCTTCGTGCAGGCCTTCGGGTCTCCGGGGCCGTTCGACAGAAAGAGGCCGTCGTATTCTATGCTGTCCAGGGGATAGTCCCAGGGGAGGCGTATCACTTCCGCCCCCGCGTCCAGAAGGATGCGCAGGATGTTGGCCTTGACGCCGCAGTCGACGAGCGCGATTCTCGGGGCGCCGGGCCTGCCTTTGTACCTGACGACATCCTCGGGGGAGACCAGTTTCACCGGGGCATGGGCCTTGAGCTCGTCCTGGACGGGCTCCTCCGTCCCCTCTATCAGGATTCGCCCCCGCATCACCCCGCTCTCGCGCAGGAGCCGTATGAGCTTCCGCGTATCTATACCCGCAATGCCGGGCACCTGTCCGATATTGAGCCACTCCGAAAAAGAGTGCGCCGCCGTGTAGTGGCTCGGCTCCATCGAAGCTTCCGCGACGACGACAGCGCTCGCCTGAATTCTCTTCGATTCAAAGTTGAGGGGGATGCCCTGCGCGTTTGTCCGAAGTGCCGGTACCCCGTAGTTTCCGATGAGAGGATAGGCGAATACAAGAATCTGTCCGCAGTATGACGGATCGGTCAGGGACTGATTGTAACCGACCATGCCGGTGGAAAAAACGACTTCTCCCTCGACGGAGATTTCGGCGCCGATGGAGATTCCTTCAAACACTGAGCCATCTTCCAGTACAAGTCTTGCGGATTTGTTTTTCCGGGACATAGAGCTCCTTCAAAAGCTGGCTCGCAGCTCTTTGAGAAATTATCCGCTTTTAATGAATATTTCAAGTACTATATGCAAAATATGGCGATTTATTTACATAAAATTGCATATTTTGTCATCATTGTATGAGCAGGCCTATCAGAGTCATATAGACCGGAATGCTTATCATCGAGGCGACCGTAGTCAGCGAAGTGCCGACCGCCGCGTATTCGGTGTCGGCTTTATAGGCCTCTGCGAGGATGGGCGTCTGCGTCATCGCCGGCATGGTAGCCTGCATGAGGAAGACCTGCTTCATCAGCAGGGGGAGATCGAGCCAGCGCAGCGCGAGCACCATCAGGGCGGGCGTTGCGATGAACCGGCCCACAAGCACCGCGACGTAGTCTTTTTCAAATTTCAGCTTTTTCCACTCCACGCGCGCGATCACAATGCCGATGAACAGCATGGACAGGGGCGTCGTCATGTTTCCCAAATATCTGCAGGTATCCATGATCGACTTCGGGAGCTGTACGCCCAGCAGGATCAGTATCACCGCGACAAGAAATCCCAGGAGGGGCGGCGAAAGAATGCGCCTGAGTCCCGACAGCGAGAGGAGCGAGGGTTTCCGGCTTCCGTTCCGGACGGCGCCGTCGACTGCAATTCCGTACACGCCGAGCGTCCAGAACAGCGTCGTATTCGCGATGTAGTACAGAAGCGCGAAGGGCAGGCTCGCATCGCCAAAGAGGAGGAGGTTGACCGGCAGGCCGATGAACACCGTGTTCGAAAGCGCAAACATCGACTGAAAAGTGCCCCGCCGCTCCTTTTTTACGCGGAGCAGGGCCGCGACCCCCATTGCCACAAGATAGCCCGCGATCATGACCGCGAAAGGTACCGGCAGGCCGGGCAGCATCGAGAGCAGCCCGGCGCGGTCGTATCCGCCCATCAGATTCGAGATCATGTAGGTGGGGAGAGCCACATTGACGACAAGGCGCGAGATGAGACTGGCGGCGTCGCCTTCGAACCACCGTGCCTTTGCGAGCCCGAAGCCGAGACCTATCATCAGAATGACGGAGAAGACGCTCTGGAGTGCAACGAACATGGGTCAATACTAACGCAGAATCGCGCCGAGAATATAGAGGATTGGGCGCGGCCCGGTATTGCCGCCTGTCTGCCGCTGCCTGTTCATCTCGGCCTATTGCCAGTCCTTCGGCGTCGCGGCCCCGATCTTTCGTTTGCTCTCTTCCTCAATCGGGCGTTCTTCGTATGCCCGAATGGACTTTCTCTTCAGAAACAGCGTCTCGAAGTCCATATTTGTCCTCCGGGTCTGATTGCGCCTTGAGCTTTTTCGAAAAATCGTGGTATAGGGCAAACGCAAGGCCGATCGACAGGGTATCCACAATCGGCTGCACCATCAGAAGGCCATAGAGGGGGATGAGCCGGTTCATCAGGAACATGAGCGGCACATCGACCGTCGTCTTGCGGAACACCGAAATGGCGAGCGCGCGTTTGCCCTGGCCTGTCGCCTGGAACATCGTCGTGATGAGGTAGCTGATGGCCATCACGGGCGTCGTGAGGCAGAGGATCCGCAGGAAAGCCGCACCCAGCCGGATGGTCTCCGCATCGTTTATGAAAAGGCCGACAATGGTCTCCGCAAAAATTTCGAATGCGGCGACGCAGAGGATCGAGAAACACACCGCGAGTATCCGCGTAAATTTGTTCACCTGGCGTACCCGGTTGAATCTCTTTGCGGCAAAATTGTACCCGATAAAAGGAAGGACGCCCTGCGAGATGCCCACCGTCACATTCATCGGCAGCATGTCGATCCTCTTGACGATTCCGACGGCGGCGAGGGCAGTGGAGCCGTATCCGGACGCCAGGTTGTTCAGCACTGTGTTGGACGTGAGGGACAGAAGCGTCTGGAGCGACGCGGGGAGCCCGACAGACGCCACTCTGCCCGCGATGTGCAGTTCCTGGTCGAATTCCCGGGNGACAAAGGAGATGAAGGTTTTTCCTCTTCGGCGGTAGAGATAGACAAGAAAATAGCAGACGGTGGCGCAGTTCGAGATCATCGTCGCGATAGCCGCGCCTCTGACTCCCATGCCGAAGGTCATGATGAATATCGGATCGAGAATGATGTTGAGAATGCCCCCGAAGGACATGCCGATACTCGCTTGCTTCGCGCTTCCCTCCGATCGGACGAGATGGCCGAAAAGCATCCCCAATACCGTCGGAACTCCGCCGATCACCAGGACCCATATAAGGTAGCTGCTCGCAAATTCGTAGGTCTCGTCGTTCGCCCCGAGCAGCAGGAGAAAAGGCTTTTGGAAGACAAAGACGAGCACCGAGAAGATCGCGGTCACGGCGACCGTCGAAAAGATGCAGAAAGTGGAGGTCTGCCTGGCCCTGTCCGACTGCTCGGAGCCCAGGAACCGCGAGATGACGCTGCTTCCGCCCACGCCGAAGAGATTCGCAATCGCGGTCAGCATGGTGTATGCCGGCAGCACGAGCGAGACCGCTGCGACTTTTCGCGGGTCGCCCATCTGTCCGACAAAGAAAGTGTCCGCGAGGTTGTATATCATCGTCACGAGCTGACTTATTATGGTGGGTATGGCGAGATTCGCGACCGCCTGGGGAATCGGGGCGCTGCGGAATATTTCTATTCTGGCGGCATCATGAGATGGACTGGCGTATTCGGTTTCGTGCTGAGTATTTTTCAAATTGTTCAATCCGCCTTTCTGCTGGATGCACCGATTTGATGTTACCCTATAGAATATCCTGATAGCCAGACGACTTAAAGGGGTTTGGGGCTTCGGCGGTTAAGAAGGGGCGAAAAATGAGTGCGCCCGCCGGAGAAAACCGCCACCGTGCAGGATTGTTTTGCTTTTCCGTTCTCCTGCACGTATAATTCAAGATAGACAAGGGGGCCTTATGAAGCGGCTTTGTATTTTTCTGTCGATAGTTATGATTGCTCTCCCCGCTGTATCGGCGCAAACAGGACAGACTGATGTCGCCCTCCTCGCCGCAGCGGCCGAGAGCGGCGATGCAAAAGCCCAGAACAGTCTGGCCGTCCGGTATTATAACGGCGACGGCGTCGAGCAGAGCTACGAGCAGGCCGCCACATGGTTTGAAAAATCGGCGGGCCAGGGCAATGCCAGTGCCCAGAACAACCTCGGGTTTATGTACGAAGAGGGAAGAGGCGTGCCCCAGAATTATGGGCTCGCGCTCAAATGGTATACCATGGCGGCAGATCAGGGGTATGCCGCCGCGCAGTCCAATGTGGGGTGGTTTTACGAAAATGGGCTCGGCGTCCCGCAGGACTACGGTGAGGCCTTCAAGTGGTACGAGGAATCTGCCGCCCAGGACTATGCCTATGCCCAGTACAGCGTCGGCTGGTTCTATGACAAAGGCTGGAGCGTCGCCGAGGACAATGTTCAGGCTGTCCAGTGGTATACCCTCGCTGCGGAGCAGGGCCTGCCCGAGGCCCAGTACATGCTGGGCTTCATGTATGAGAACGGAGAAGGCGTAGAGAGCGACGACGATCGGGCATTCCAGTGGTACAGCGAGGCCGCGGACGGAGGAAATCCCGACGCGATGGTCGCGCTCGGCTGGTATTACGAATACGGCATTTCAGTCGACGAAGACCTTGTCCGGGCGCTCGCGTGGTATATGATAGCCACCGACTATGGCAGCACCGAAGCCGCTTCCTATGCGGAGGAGCTCTCGGCAGAGCTCACCGGTGAGGAGATCAGCACCGCACGGCAGATTGCCGACAGTTTCTGAGGGGAAACCTTAGCGCAGATACCCCAGCCACTGCGCCTGGCGCCCGATCATCACATCGACCAGCTCCGGCACACGCTCACAGACCGGCACGACCGGATTCACGAGGAGAGCCTGTATCACAAGGTCCCTGCTCTTCTGGAGAATCGCCTCGGCAGTGAGGTCGTAGACGCCCGCATAGTTCCGGAGGAGCGCGGCGAAGCCCCTGGGGTAATCCGGAAAAGCGATGCCTTTGACGCCTTTTCCGGACACGCGGGCCGGCACCTCGACCGCCACGCTCTCCAGCAGGCTGGNGATGAGACCGGTGTTCATCAGGTTGACCGCGGCTTCCTCGTACCCTGAGTTCCCGATTATTCCCTCTATGATGGGCACCACCCGTTCTTTGACCTTGAGTTCAATCTTGTGCTCGAGCATGCTGAGGGAGGCGCGATACAGCATGTAGAAATCGAGGATGCCTTTGTGGTCGGCGACTTCGTGCGCCCACTGGATATATTCGCCGATGTGGCTGTCCGAAGTGATGGGCAAAAGGTGGAAGCGCTCGAGGATTTGGCGGAAGAGCCCACGGTCGGACCACTGTCTCGACGAGATCGTCCGCCCGATGTCGGGCATGCCGGTTTCGCCTTCGGTCCGGGGGATGTTGCCGGTCGTCTGTATGTATTCGAGGATATCGGAATATCCCAGCACCTTTTCGAAGAAGGCGGGCGCCTTGGCCAGAATGTCGGGGTACGCATCTGCCCNCGTATCCCGGTACCGGGCTGATACCAGCACGCTGAAGTGATTGAGACCCGCCGCCCTGAGCCTGAGCCGTTCAANAGGAAGGCCGAGCATGGACGGAAGATAGCGCTCGAGCGAGGCGATCTCGTGGCAGAGGCCGATGAATTTCATCTGCGGGAATCTGCGCAGCACGGTGGTGGTGATGGCGGTCATCGGGTTCGAGAAGTTGAAGACCGTCGCATCGGGACAGAGTTCGGCACAGTCCTGGCAGATGTCGAGGATGGGCGGGACTATGCGGAGGGCATGGAAGAGTCCTCCGGCACCGCCATTTTCGCCGTATACCTGCGGAATGCCATACTGCAGGGGAATCATCCAGTCCTGATCCCAGAGCTCGAAGCGGTTGCCCACCTCGATGGATATGATGACGAAATCGGCGCCCCTGAGCGCTTCGCGGCGGTCCGTGTGCGCCGAGAGTGAAAAGTCGAGGTTGTGGGCAGCGATGAAAGCCTTTCCCGCCTCGAGCACATGGCCCAGCGACTCTCCATCGATATCGACGAGCGCGATATGCGAGCCTTTCAGGGCTGCGCTCGAGAAGATGTCGCCCAGGGTACCAAGTCCAAATTGCGCGCTGCCAGCGCCGATAAGCACGAGTTTCATTCTGTACCTCTTTGTGATTCTATAGCGTACATACTAATTGTGAATTTATTTTTGCCTGAGATATTTTTCCTTCCACATCGGCCCGAAGACAGCTTCGAGCTCACTGTCGTACTGGATCATCGCCTCATGGTACTTCGGNNGGTCGTTCAGCGCTTCGGCTGCCACNNTTTCGTCGGTCGGTTCGGGGTGCGTCTTCTGCAGGATTTTGAGGAGGTCGGCGTAGTGNNGGTCGCGCATGGGGCAGGGCAGGACCCAGTTGCCCGTATACGCATCGCCGCTCATGGCGTAGTTTTTCTGCCATTCCTGGAGCGACTCGAAATATGGGGAGGTCAGCACGTCGCTCAGCTCTCCGCCGCGCGCGTAGATTTCGTTGATATTNNTGGCCGCGGAGTACGGATTGAACACGCAGGGAGTCACGTGGCCGGACCAGTCGATGTACAGATACCCGCCGCCGCGCATTCTGCCCGCCGAAAGACAGCCGTTGCTCAGCGTGCCGCCGTTCCAGAAGTCGGCGATGAAGAACGAGTCGTTTTNTATCAGATCGAACATGCGGTTGTACATGTCGAAGCGCTGCTCTGCGGTCGGCATCAGGTCCATCGAGGCGCGGCCGATCGGCATGAGCTGGAAAATCCAGAAATAGAGGGCGCCGAGCTTCGTGTAGAATTCCGCGAGCTCCCTGCTCGGGATGATGTGCGCATTCTCCTTTGTTGCGGTGAGCGAGACGCCGAACGGCACTCCCTCGGCGCGCAGATACTCCATCGCCTTCAGGATTTTTTTGTAGACGCCCTTGCCGCGCCGCGCATCGGTTTCAGCCTCGTAACCTTCGACCGATATCGCAGGAGTGATGTTCCCCGCCTCCGCGAGCCTGCGGGCCATCGCCGCATCGATGAGCGTGCCGTTGGTGTACATGAGGAAGTAGTTGTCCTGATGCTTCAGCGCGAGATCGAATATCGTCTTGCCCTCGCTCTGGTACAGGAGCGGTTCTCCCCCCGAGATGACCGTGAAGACCGCGCCCCACTTTTCGGTCTTTTCCTGGATTATTCTGTCGACTACTTCGAAAGCAAGTTTTTCATGGCTGGCCGCGTCGCTGTTGGCATAGCAGCCGGCACAGTGGAGATTGCAGAATTTGGTGGGGCTTACGACGAGGAAGCGCGGGGNGCCGAAGCCGTAGCTCTGCCTGAACGCCTCTTCGCGCCCGCCGGTTTTTTCGATGGCGCCGAACATGGCGGGCAACACGTTGCCGACGAGCGACTGTCTGAAGACCGGACTCTGCCGGGCATGCGCGAGCGCCGCGTCGATCGCCTTGATGAATGCCCGGGTGACATAGAACTTGTCGAGCTGGACCTGCCTTGGATATTCCTTAAAAGACAGGGACGAGCGGTAGGTCGACCACTCGAAGATCTTTGCAATGATTTTTCTCAGGGCTGGTTTGTCGAAAAGCGAATCGATCGTTGCAGGCGACACATGGATAAGCCTGTTGAACGCGATGCTGTCGGCCCTCTTGACGGCGAGCGAATCTTCTCCAGGTGGCTTCATGACGGATTCCACAATGCAGCCTCCTTTATCACGTGCTATTCTACAGAATATATTCCTTTCCTGCCAGAGTCCGTAAGGACCCCCTCAAACAGAAGCGACATGGCGTTTTCGAAGACCTCATGGAAGGGCATGGACAGCTCGAACATCGTCTCCGGCGTAAGAATGGTATCGATGAGGGTAAAGCATATGTGGATAATAAAGTCCTCCGGCAGAGATTTTCGGATATATCCCTGTTCCTGTCCATCGCGGATGACAATGCGCACCGCATGTGCGATGCTGTTTCTTTTGTAGTTCTGCAGGTCCTTCCAGCTTTTGGGCTGGAAGCGCTTGACATCTTCGAGGAACAGAGGTGCGAACTGAAGGCTCTGAAGGCTGACCACGTTGATGACATCTTTCATGCGCTCGAAGACGGGGATCGTGGAATCGTTCAAAATCTGACTCACCTGATCGATGAGATCCTCCTGAATCTGACATATGATCTGACGAATCAGTGCCTCCTTGCTGGGGAAGTTGACATAGAGCGTCTTTTTGCTGATGCCGCACGCTGAGGCGAGATCGTCCATGGTCACGCGCGTAAAACCGCGTTTAAAGAAGAGGTCTCTGGACAGATCGACAATGCGGGCCCGAACCTGGTTTCCCATATTCACGCTTCCATCTCCCGATGCACGTGGTGCAGTTGCGCCCAGAGCATATCATATCTTTATCTTTTTGAAAAATTTGTCGGGAATTATGGACAGCAGCGCGGGCATGACCATAAGGCCGCAGATCAGCGACAGCAGGATCGACACAAAACAGAGGATCCCGAAGTACATTATCGGCCGGAATTGGGAGAAAAACGGGGGGATGACGGCGAAGATGATCGCCAGCGCATTGATGATGATGCCCCTACCCGTAAGGCCCAGGGTTCTCGATGTCGCCTCCGCCGCACTGCACCCGTTTTTCCGTTCGGTGAACCACCGGGCGGAAAAATGAATGAGGTAATCGATCCCCACTCCCAGCGTGATAGAGGCGACCAGGGCGGTGGCGGTCGACAGTTCGATCTTCGCCAGGCCCATGGTCCCAAACACGGCGACGACAATAGCGATCATGATTCCCGCGCACGAAAGTCCGGCAGGAATGTTCCTGAACCCGAAGGCGACGAACGCAAACACCAGCACGAACGCGAGTGCGAAGCTCTCGAGCATGGAGATGATGACGAGGCCATTGAGTTCATTCGCGATGAGCGAGACGCCTGCTATGGAGACCCTATCGTCGCCGATTATCTCATTGGCCTTCGCGCGCAGAAGATCGGCGGTCTTCTGCAGAGTCGCCGAATCCACTGCCTTGAGCTGGATGTTGAAGCAGAGGTTCTGGTAGTCCTCCGAGACCAACTGTGTGAGACGCTCCGGGGAGAGAGAGGTCTCCACCAGCAAGAGCATCTNGGCGGCTGCTTCGTCGCTGTCCGGCACCGCGTCGANAGACGGATCATCGTCGTGGAAGANCCGGTTGAGCGATTTGATGGTATCGACAATGGAGAAGACGCTGCCCACCTGACCGAGCGATTCGGCGTACTCCTNGAATTTGTCGGCTTNTTTGAGGCCCTCCGCGGTCCGCGGGTCGACCGGCAGTGAAACTTTGATGAGCTGTGAGCCGGATACTTTTTCATTGATGAAATTGATGCCAACCCGGACAGGGTCGTCGGGATTGAAATAGTTCGCCATTTCGGAATCGACAATGATGTGCGGGATGAACAGAGCCCNCTCCACCGCGATGGCGAGTGTGACGACCAGGATGGCCAGCTTGTGCTGAGTGATGAATCCACCGGCCTTCCGTGAGATCGAGTTGATCAGTGCCTCGTTTGCATGATAGCGCCGGTGCTTTTTGGNGAGAGGCAGGATGCTGAGGAGGGCGGGAATGAAAAACATCGTCATCGCGAAGGCATAGGTGATCCCGAATGCGATGAAGAGGCCCATCTCCGCGATGCGCGGTATCGGAGAAGTCACGAACGATATGAACGAAGCCACGGTCGTGACAAAAGCGAGCCAGACAGGTTTGCTGAGCGAGCGGAAACTCGCATCGATAATCTCGACTTTGTCCGTCATGCCATTGACGAAGACATCCTCGTAAAATCTCGTCAGGAAATGGATTGCGTAGTTGTTGCAGATTGCGATCAGCATGACGGGGATGATGAGCGCCACGATAGTCATCTTGGCATGCAACAGCCCCATGAAGCCGANGGTTATGATGAGCGAGCATCCGATCGTAAAGAGGGGAAGGAGAACCCNCCGCAGACTTCGGAATCCCACGAGGAGGACCAGAATGACCGCGAGGAGTCCGAACACGACGAGGACGACCACATCCTGGCGCATATAGTTCACCATCTGATAGTCGATAAATGGCGTTCCCGCCATTTCGAACGCAAAATCCGGATGCGCCGCGATAATGCCTTTGATGCCGTCGACCAGGCGGATCTGTGAGACATTCGGGGATATCTGAAGGACGTACAGAAGGGTGTCCCCGTCGCCCGAGAGCAGTTTCCCCGAGACTGNTCTGAGGCCCTGCAGGCGCGACTTCAGTGCCTCGACGGAAGCCTGATCGGAGGGAAGGGCGTCGGGGTCGACATAAGGGATGAAGCTGAGGCCATCCTCGACATTTGCCGGTTCGACATAGGTGAAGACCGACACGACGTCGGAGACATCCGGAAGGCCCTGGAGTTCTTTATTGATGGCAGCCGCCTCCGCGAGCGCCTCAGGGGTGAAGAGCGACCGGGACTGCACTGAGACGGCGANGGAGTCGGCTCCCCCAAACAGCTCATTGACATGCCTGAATTCCTCGACGGAAAAAACATGGGAGGGAGCAAGCGCCTGAATATCGCCGTCAAAATGCAGGTTTGGGATAAAAAAGGCTGCGCCCAGCGTGAGAAGGCAGAATACGGCGACGATGAGGTAGCGGAAGCGGTACACAAATGCTGCCATGGAAACTCCTTAGAATGACGCGGTGATGGACGCATAGGCAAAATCGTTGTCAGCATACTGACCNNGGACTGTNNGGCCGCTGGTGCCTCCGAAGAGCACGGTGCCAAGGGTGAGAGAGTAGCCGTCCGCAAGCTTTGCTTTGAGCGAAAGGCGCGTCAAATACTGACCCGTAGTCCCCACCGTCAGGAAATCCGGCTCCATGACGACGAACCGAAGGGTGACGTCCTGCGAGGGGCTTCGGTATTCTGTGATGAGCGTCGACCCGAGTTCGATTTCGTTCGCCGAGGACGCGAGCCGGCTGTCGTAATCGAATATCAGTGACAGATTGCCCTCCGCCGCACAGTAGAGGTCTCCGATGCTGCCGAGACTGAATGTCCTGTCCAGCCCGGCGGCCGACTTGAGGGTGGTTTTCTCCAGCGCGACGGGGATGCCCGTGGTCTCTTCTCCGAGATAGTATTCGGGCAGATAGAGTGCAGCTTCCATCCACGCGACGGAAGAATCGAAGACGGTCGCGGACATGTCGGCGCCTATGGCTCCNNCTTGCCGCTTGTAGCTCGCCGTGATGTCGACATTTACAATTGGTCCTACCGAGGTCGTTTCCACGTCGAAGACGGGNNTCGTCTTTGTAAAGCCGTACCAGCCCGAAAGGCCGAAGTCCATCGCACCCACCGAGAAGCCCACGCGTGCGGCTCCCTGCATGTTCTCCANGTTGAGGCTCAGATCATCCGGCGTCGTGTCGACGGAAAAGAAGATGGGGGNAATGAATTGTCCGTTGAGGGCGTCTAGGGATGCGAGGCTCGCCGGATACCACCGCGAAGAGTTTGCGGGGATCGTGCTCGGCCGGAAATAGGGCAGCGCCACAGCCTCGATGCTGAAGGGACCCTTGATGTATTTCCCCTCTACCAGCATCACGGGCAGAAGCCAGTCGGAACGGTTGTCGGATACGAGCTGGCTGAGCGAATCGACGGGGTTGATAAACCCTTCAGGATTTGCGACGAGGGCAGTTCCCCAGGAGATGATCTTGGACCCGGCAGTCACCGAGAGTCCCTCGGCGACATCGAGGGTGGCGTATGCTTCGCCGAGCTTCATGGCGACATCGTACCCGCTGTCGGCGAGGGAAATTGAGCCGGTCAGTTCACCCTTNNTAATCGTGAGGGGGCCCGATGCGTAGGAAGGGGCGAGCTTCAGACTCGTCGAGGGCTGAAAGTAGTCGCCTGCGTCTGAAGTCCCGGAGGCCTGAAAGAATATTCCGCTGAATGCCGTGACTTCGCCGGACAGACTCGCCTGCGCCGAGAGCGGAGCCGTCCCGGCAATAAAAACCAGCAGCGCAACCGGGAAAAAGAGCCTGTAATTCCTTGCAGTTTGTCTGTTTCTTGGCATATATTTCATATTGCAACACTCCTTGCATGACTCGAGGGCCATTTCCCATGCTATTTGCCCAGGGATTCTCTGGAGAACAGGGCCGGGGACAAGCCTGTGTCATATTTCACTGCGTCGAAGTGGAGGGATGTGGCACCGCCCGTTGTCAGGTTCTTCATCTCCAGGTCTACCATGGTCCATATTCCGGAAATCTTTGCGGACTGTGAAGCGGTCATCTGTTTGTAGAGCGTCCCGGATTTGTCATAGAAATCGGCCTTTACAATGAGGAGACTCTCCTTGTCCACGAGCGAGACGATCCTGCTTGTGCCGCCGCTTTTGTCCTTCGGGATGGATTCGACCTTCCAGCAGGCCCTGCCGGCCAGGCTCTCCTCTCCCAGCATTGTGAATGTGTAGTCTTCAATATTGCGGCTGCCAAAATCATCGTAGGTGAGATCACTGCCCATGAATGGCTTGTTCTTGTCCGATGCCGAAATGCGGGTGGCCTTCTTGAGGCTGGGCAGATAGATAAATTGACTTTTTTCGCCTTTGGATGTCTCGGTGTTCAAAAAGCTGGTGCCCTTGACATCGGCCGGTTGCAGAAACTTTATCAGGATCGAAGAGGAGCCGTCTTTCTGGTGGAGCTGATACATGGTGAATTCCCGGGTTTTGACCGTGCCACTCTTCGAGATGATCTTCATGAGCACATTGGCTGTCATGTCGTNTCCTGAGGGGCGGTCATTCGCCCGCTTCATGATGTCATAGCCGGAATTGGCAGTCTGGGCGGCCGCCGCCCCGATAGAGAATAATCCGGCCAGTATCAAAGCGATCGTTGTACGCTGATTCCGGATGCAGAAATTCATAGGAGCCTCCGCAGGTTGGAAAGAGAGTTGAAAACTGAAGAAACGTTCATAGTATTTATAGTTTCCATCGCGTATGAGGATACGCCACGCCCCCCGTCTCTGTCAATTGCCGGAGTGTGGGGAAAAAGGAAGGGAGGGCCGGCCCTACCCCCGGATAAGCGCCACTATCAGTACGAGGGCCGCAAGAGCAAAGCGGTACCACACGAAGACGGCCGTGGAGTGCTTTTTGAGGTAGGCGAGGAGGTACTTGATGCAGAGAAAGCCGCTGATTGCGGCGACAAGAAATCCAATGGGGAAGATCACCAGCTCCGTGCCTGCCACGGCCCCAGCCCTGATCTGTTTGAACAGATCGTAGAGGCTCTTCAGGCCCGCGCCCGCAATGATCGGCGCGGAGAGCAGAAACGAGAAACGCGCGGACGTCTCCCGGTCGAGGCCGAGCGCGAGCCCCGCCGTAATCGTCGAGCCCGAGCGCGACACGCCGGGGATCACCGCGAATGCCTGTGCGATGCCGATATAGAGGGCGTCGCGGGCTTTTATCTGGCCAAAATTCCGCTGATGGCGCGCAAATCTGTCGGCGAGCCAGAGCAGGAGCGCCAGCGCGGCGATCGCGCCGGCCATAAAAAGCATCGAGCCCCGCGGTATGGGGTTCGAATGGAAGGCTTCGCTGATCTTCGATTCGAGGAGCAGGCCCGAAACTCCGCCCGGGATGCACGCGAGGACGATGAACCACGCCATGCGGCGATCCGGGTCATCGCCAATTTTGAACTGAACGATGCTCCTGAACCACGCCGAGATGAGCCGGCCCCAGTCGGAAGCGAAGAATACGAGGACTGCGAGCAGGGTCCCGAGGTGCAGCGCAACATCGAAGGTCAGGCTTGTCAGCGCGGGGTTGTTCCACCCGAAGAGCCAGGGGACGATGACGAGGTGCGCGGAGCTCGAAATGGGAATGAATTCGGCGAGCCCCTGAACAATACCGAGGATAATCGACTGGATAATGAGCATTGCGTGCCTCCCCGCGTCCGCTGTTTATCAATTTCTACAGTATTTGGAGACGCTCCGCAATACTCGTCGACCTGCACGAAAGAGGCCGTTTCTCTGTGGCGCCGCATACCCCTTGCTATTTTTGAAGATTTTTGGATACTGTTACGTATGATAGCCTGCACCGAGAATGTTCTGATGCGGGAGAGGTGATGCTGCAATGATACTGCAGAACGCATTCAAACCGGCAACGATTAAAATTGGACTTGAGAGCGAGGACAAGGACGAACTGCTTGAAGAATTGATCGATCTGCTCTCAAGAAATTATCCCCAAGAGAAAGCTTTTCCGCGCGAAACTGTGCTTGAAGCTCTCTGGGCTCGCGAAAAGAAGATGTCCACCGGCATTTATAAAGGGGTTGCGGTTCCCCACGCGACTGTCGAGGAGATCGATACCCTCCGCGGCGTGCTCGGTATTTCGAAGAAGGGCATAGAGTACGATTCCCTGGACGGCAACCCTGTCTACCTTGTATTTTTGCTGATATCTCCCCCGAGCGAAGCAAAACGACACCTCGATGCCCTGAAGCAGATCGCGCTTCTGATTCAGGACTCGCTCCTCCTCGAGAATTTGATGAAGGCCTCGACGCCCGAGAAGGTGTATTCTTTGATCCGGGAATTTGAAGAGAGTATATAGGAGAGAGACCGGTGCGCTCACGTCATTTTTCTGTGTGATTCCACCATGAGGGCTTGAGAGAGCCGATGGGACCGCACTTTTCTGTACCTTATAGGCTATGGAGAAGGGGTGTACCATGGATTCAGTCGACAGCATCGACAGATTAGTAGAGATTGAGCATCAGGCGGCCGACATTATACACGAGGCCGAAGAAAAAGCCTCAGGATTGCTGCTCGATGCGAAAACCAAAGCCGAATCATTACAAAACCAAAAGATTGCCGAGGTGCGTAAAAAGTTTGATGCCGACCATGAGGTCTTTCTGCAATCTCTTCAAGCACAGAGCCAAAAAGAAATCAGCGACTACAGGAATAACCTCAGCACCATTCCCCTGAACCATGCCGTGCTCGCCGAGACGCTCAGAGGTTTTTTGGACACGGAAGCCTGATATGGCAGAATCTCTCGAATTCGCCTATCTCTATGCGCGAGTCTGCGGAGCCTTCTCGAAGATGCGACTGGGGGAGAGGGCGCGCGAGCTCATGCAGCAGGGCTCGGGCAGCGTTGTGGCGGTCTGGAAACAGCTGTTCAACGAAGAGCCGCCCGTGCTCCCCGAGGCCAAACTCCTTTTTGAGGCGGAGCGCAAAATAATAGAACAGTCGATCGCCTCGTTTTTGCGCCTCGCCGGACCATTTTCGGAGTCGAGCGAGCTCATCCATGCGCTGATCTCGAAATATGAGGTCACTGCAATTAAATCCATGATCTTCAGAATCCGGTCCGGCGAGCCGAAACCCGAAGGAGTCCTGTACAGTTCCCGGTCATCGAGCGGGCCCTCGCCAGCTGGCCAAGGATTACGGACATGTTCTACGGGACGCCGTATTCCTGGCTGGACAGCCACTGGCTCGACAATATCGCCATCGCGGAGAACCGTCTCGACCAGCAGTACTATCTCGACCTGTGGAACGCGGCGAACAGGATCCCGGCGCGAAAAATCGGCGCGATGCTCGACCTGATCCGCTGGGAGATCATCTATCAGAATGTGATCTGGGCGCTGCGCGTGAGGCGCTACTACGGCATGACCAGAAAGGACGCGGCCGGAATGTTCGTCGATGTGAAGGGCGTCGACACAGTCTCGCTTGCGATGGAGACTTTCCGGTATGACATCGATAACCTTGCGACCTTCTCCCCTGGTCCCTCAGTAAACTGCTGTCCACCCAGACAGGGCCGGGCATCGATGTGCCGGTCATGGAAATTCGCACGCAGGAGGACCTTTTCTCTATGGTCCGCCGAAATCTGCATTTGCATCCGTTCAGCTATACGCCGATTTATTGCTATTTCAAGCTTCTGGAGTATGAGACATCCCTGCTCATGGCCGTGCTCGAGAGCGTGAGGTTCGGCGTATCCCCTGACGAAAACGTGAAATACCTGTGGATTCCCGGAGGAGAGACAGCATGAGCACCGTCAGCATGCGAAGAGTGGAACTGCTGCTCCTTAAACCCGATATCGATGCAGTGCTGAAATATCTCGGAAGCCAGCGATGTTTCCAGATCATCTATCCCGACGAGCTCGATCGGCTCGCACGTGAAAAACTGGCCGGCGCTGCGGAATTCGATGAAGAGCAGGCCTTCCTCGGCCGGCTCGATGAGGCTCAGCGCAAACTGGATTTTATCGGCACGTTTTTCGGCATGACTGCCCTACAGGATATCGTGGCAGATGTACATCTGCCCGATGACGAGATGCTCTCGAAAATAGACATACTCTACGAGCATTGCGCGGCAGAGAAAGAGCGCCTCGACGAACAGGAGACGAAAGTCGACCAGCTCGCGGAATCGATCCACGAGGTAAAGGCCTTTGCAGGGCTCTCGCGCCCCTTCGGCGAGTTCGAGAAATTTTCCTATGTGTCGATCCAGATGGGCAAGGTCCCGCGGGACAGAGTCGATTCGCTCGTCAGCGCGCTTGGTACAAGGGCGATCATCGTACCTCTCGATGACGAGGGCACCATCCTTGCGGCAGCGAGCCGCAAGGGGCGCTTCGCGCTTGAGACCGAACTGTCCAGGGCCGGCTTTGAAAAGAAAAACCCGCCCGCAAGCATAAAAGGTGTGCCTTCGGAAGCGATATCCGCGCTCGAGCGCGCCTACAGCGCCGAGAAGCTTCAGCTTGAAAGCCTCCTGAATGAAAAAAGACTCCTTTCCGAGCAGTATGGCGAGCTTTGGCGGAAGATGATGTCCTCNGTGAGGCTCAAGCAGTCGCTGATCCTCGTCGAACGCAAGCTCGAAAGCACAAAATGGGTATATCGCCTCTCGGGCTGGGTCCCGGCCGACCGCATCGGCCGCATGAACAAGGACCTTCTTTCCATGCTCGGAAACCGCATTTCGATTCGCATTTTCGACCCTCAGGAGCGCATTGAGAAAGAAGGGGGAGAGGCTGGCGAAGAAGTGCCGGTGCTTCTCAAGCACAACGCCTTCGTGTCTGCATTCCAGGGCATTGTGCTTTCGTACGGTACGCCGCTCTATGGAGACATCGATCCGGCACCACTCGTCGCCTTCTTTTTTACGCTTCTGTTCTCGATCATGTTCGGCGACCTGGGACAGGGAATGGTCATCGCCGCCCTCGGCCTGGCGATGCTCAAGGCGAAGAGGGGCATCCTCGCGCGCTATACGAAGTTCGCGATCGCCTTCATATCCGCCGGCATCGGGTCGATGGTGATGGGGCTCCTCGACGGATCCTTCTTCGGGAACGATGAGATTCTGGTTCCTCTGGAGCGCGTGCTGACGGGATTTTTCCTGGGAACCCCGAAAGACCGTTTTGTGCAGGTCATGCCCCAGAGCAACATCTCATCGATGGTCTACTTCTTCGGCTTTACTCTGGGTGTCGGGGTGATCATCAACACCACAGGTCTCGTCGTCAACATGATCAACCTCATCCGGCGCAAGGAATACGGTGAAGCCTTTTTCTCGAAGACAGGCCTGGCGGGTTCACTTGCGTTCTGGTGGATAATAGGCATGGTGCTGAGACTGATTCTTGGNGGGAAGCTCGGCCTGATCGATGTGGCGGGGCTGGGGATTCCGCTTCTGGCCCTGTTTCTCGCCGAGCCCCTGAAAGCGGCGGTGGACCGTGCGCAGGGGAAGGTCTCTGAGCAGAAACTCTCGATCCTGGATGCCTTTATAGGCGGAGTCGTGGAATTGCTGGAGAGCGTCGTCTACTTCGCCTCGAACAGCCTGAGTTTTCTGCGTGTCGGGGCATTTGCCCTCGCGCATGCGGTGCTGTCTTTTGTGATTTTCACCATGGGTGGACTGGTGCGCGGTAACTCGGCCACGGGTCTGGCGTTCGAAATTTTTATTTATCTGATCGGCAATGTAATAATAATCGTGCTCGAGGGGCTCATTGTGACCATTCAGGTAATAAGGCTTCAGTATTACGAGTTTTTCTCGAAATTTTTTACCCGGACGGGAAAAGAGTTCAGGCCGGTCAGTTTTTCGGACTGAACAGGATCGTGCGATGAACTATATAGTATATGTATAAGGAGTTGTAACATGAAGAAAAAACTGCTGATCGGTATCATGGCATTCGCATCCTCGGCTGCGGCATTCGCACAGACCGGAGGGGCCACAGCGGCACTCTCCGCCCCGGGGCAGGTAGCAAAGTATTTGAGCGCAGCCCTCTCAGTCGGTGCGGCGGCGATCGGCGGAGGCTTTGCCGTGGCGAAAATCGGCGCAGCGGCGGTAGGGGCAATGGCCGAAAAACCTGAACTGTCGGGTAAGGCGCTGCCCTATGTCGGCCTTGCAGAAGGCATCTGTCTGTGGGGCTTTTTGGTCGCCGTCCTCATCCTGTTCCTGTAAGCGGCATGTGGTTGCAGACAGACCCCGCCGCGGGCCTGAGAGGATAGTGTGGCAGAAATCTTTGCGTTGGCTGAAGAAGAAATTCTCATCGCGTTCGGGATGATAGGCATAAAAGGCAAGTCCGTGACGGGCCGCGAGGACGCAATTGCCACATTCCGGAGCATCGTGCAGGACAGAGCCTGTACGATTGAAAACAGAACTGTAGACCTCTCCGACTGCAAGATGCTCATCCTGAGCGAAGATATTTCGGATATGATCGGCGAGGAACTCTCGGAATGGCAATTGAGCGGGGCCTTTCCGCTTGTCGTCGAAGTTCCGCCGCTGTCGGGCTCGTCTGCGCAGCATACGCGCCTCGTCGATGCGGTCCGCCAGGCAATCGGAATCAGGATTCAATAGGGAGCATAATAAGGAAAGAGCATGGAAGAAATCAGAGGCACAGAGGCGCTGGAGCAGGAGATTCTGGGCGATGCG
>JADLKI010000021.1 GCA_015657395.1 Spirochaetales bacterium
ATCAAGTGCAGCAATTGCCAACCCATCGGGCCGTGCGCCAATATTAGCTTCGATTTTTTTCATTTGCTCGCTGATATCTGCGTTTGTGGGCGCATCAAATTTGATATTGACGGTGATCCCCATCTTTTTGAATTCCTCGGCGGCAGCTAAGGCACCCTCTCTGACGACATCGTACCATGGATGAATGACTTTCGGGATGAATACGAAAGTCAGTGGCTTATTGATTGTCTTGATAAGTTTAGACTGATCGCCCAATTTATCACTGGATCCCTGGGCAAAGGATAAAGCCACTGTCGAAAAAATCATCATAAAGACTACGATGACTTTCAAATGTTTTTTCATGACTATCTCCTCCTCGGATGAGAACTGATGTTTCTATTATTATTGTCGGTATTTTCATTTGTCAAGCTATAATTTTCATTTTTTTATTTTTATTTTCTTTTTCTTTTTATTTAATTAATATATAAAATTAATTATATAATAGTATCATCAAAAATGGTCACTATTTTTGAAGTTCTCTGAGAGATTGAACTGGCCGACAGCGCCTACTTAACCTATGTCCACCTCCCCGTCGGCCGTAAACGCCCATTGCTTGACACCTCCATGACTTGCCACTACAGTGATGGCGTGAGAACTGCAATGGGCCTGACGGAATCCCTCGAGGACTATCTTGAGGTCATCTACCAGATTGTTTTGGAAAAGAAAGCCGCGCACGTGAAAGATATCGCGGCGGAGCTCGGCGTGCGGTATCCATCCGTAACGTCGGCGCTTCAGACGCTGTCGAAGCGGGGATTGGTGAATTACGAGCCTTACGAGCTCGTCACGCTGACGCCCGAAGGATATGAAACAGCCGCGCAGGTAGCCGAAAAGCACCGGATGCTCAGGAGTTTCTTCGAGACCGTGCTCGGCCTTGATCCCAAGGTATCCGACGAGACTGCATGCCGCATGGAGCATATCATACCGAAGGCTGCTTACCACCGTTTCGTCCAGTTCATCAAGTATCTCTATCTTTTGCAGGGCAGCGAGAGCGCCTGGCTCGCCGAACTCAGGACATTCTTCGAGAAAGAGGATAGCGAGTCCACCCTGTCGAGCGATCTCGACCGCTATTTCGACGGCACTGGCTTCAATCTGCCCGGCGGAAAAGATCTGCCGCTGCGCGCCTTCAGGCTCAGCCGTTCCCCAACCAGCGGCGGATCGCAGCATCCTTCAGATGGTCGTAAGCCTTAAAAGTGGCTTTGGCCCGCGCCGGCTGTTCATATACTTTCCAGTATCCCGCGAAAAGGTAATTTTTGCCCTTCTGTTCGATGAATCCTCTCACATCGCCCCAGGGAATACCGAGGAAGAGGCCCAGTTCGTGGGGGCATGCTTCTTTGAACCTCCGCCCCAGCTCTGTCCACATGTCCTCCACCGAATGGGCGGTCGGGTATCCCAGGGAGTCCAGAAATTCCTTTGCTGGCGGTATCGCAAGATTCTCTGCGAGGGTCCCCCCGTTGTAGACCACGATGCAGGAGCCGTGCGGCCCTTCCCTGAGGTAGAGAGCCCTGAGTCCCCACGCTTCCAGCAGTTCCTCACCGCAACAGTGCCATGCGGAGAAGAGTACTCCTTCGCTTCTGCAGAGTGAGAGAATCTCCGCCGGTTTGATTCCTCCGAGTACAGGCGCCAGGCGGTAGGAGAGAAAGGCCTCCAGGCGCGCGCAGTCCTCCAGTGCCGGGAGGGCGCGGAGGAACGCCAGGCGGAGGGCCATGTCTGGCCCTCCTTCGTATGCGGCGCTCACTGCCCGCTGCCGGCGAGTTTTTTGCCTGCCTCCGACAAGGCCGCGATATCCTGTTCTCCTGGTTCGAGGTGGGCCTTGAGGTCGTGGCTCACCAGAGAGGCGCCAGCCTTCCCCATACGCTCCTCCCAATCGCGCAGCCACTGTCCATCGCCCCAGTCGTACGAGCCAAAGAGGAGAAGCGGCTTGCCGCCCAGGCCCTTGCTCTCGAGGCGCTGGACAAAAGGCTCCATTTCGCTCTCCTCCAGCACCTCCGCTCCCATGGCAGGGCAGCCGAGGGCGATCGCTTCCGCGCGGAGCACCGAATCCGGATCGGCCGCCGCGACCTCGAGCAGGTCGACCTTCGCTCCGGCCGACCTGGCTCCGGCAGCGACCGCCTCCGCCATTGCCCGGGTGTTTCCTGTCCCGCTCCAATATACGACGCTTACGGTCATGTAATACTCCTTTCGAGCGCAAGGCTCTAAAAAATCGGATATAGGAACCAAGCCATCCAGCGGCAGGGGAGAGCCGGGCGCGAAGCCGCTCGCCCTTATTGTGCGGCTGAACGAACCTTCCACAGGTGGGCCTTCCTCTGCTCAGCCCACATCTGGGCGTACAATCCGTCTTCTGTGGCGATGAGCTCCTCATGCGTACCCCGCTCCGCTATCTGCCCCTCCTTTATTACGAGGATCTGGTCGGCCGGGGTGATCGTGCTCAGGCGGTGCGCAATGACGATGATTGTCCTTCCTTCGATCAGCGCTTCTATGGCGCTCTGGATGTAGTGTTCGTTTTCCGGGTCCAGTGAGGCTGTCGCCTCGTCGAGGAGCACGATCGGCGCATTTTTGAGGATGGCGCGGGCGATGGAGATGCGCTGTTTTTCTCCGCCGGAAAGGGTAGAGCCGCCTTCGCCTACCATTGTCCCGTAGCCTTCGGGGAGCTCGGAGATGAAGTGGTGGCAGTGTGCTTTCCGTGCCGCTTCCATCACTTCTTCCTCCGTCGCATCTGCCCTTCCTACTTTTATGTTGTTGAAGATCGTGTCGCTGAAGAGGTAGACATCCTGAAAGACCATGGAGATCTTGGCCAGAAGGTCTTCGGTTCTGTACGCAGTGACAGGTCTTCCTCCCACGAGGATTTCGCCCGACTGCACATCCCAGAAACGCGCGATGAGGTTGGTGATGGTGGTTTTTCCCGCTCCCGAGGGGCCCACGAGCGCCGTCATGCTGTTTTCGGGGATACGGAAACTTATATTCTTTAAGATTTCCTTGTCTTTGTAGCTGAAGCTCACATTCCGGAACTCTATGCCGTGACCTGCCATCGGAGTGGATTTTTCAGGTTCTGGGAGCGGCTTTGTGTCGAAGACCTCCCCTATGCGGTCGGCCGATATGGAGTAGTAGGAGAGCTCCACGAAGTTTATGAGGACCTTGCTCAGAGGGTCGTACATCCTTGTCCCCACGATAAGGAAGAAGAAAAAGGATGCGATGGACAGGCTCCCTTCCAGGACGAAGCGGGTCCCCGCCAGCATGATGAGGGCTATGCCCGACTGGAGCGCCAGGACCCCGAAGATCACCGAGGGCCCGCTGGCCGCCTCGAGCCTGATGCTGCGGTCCTTGAGTTCCAGAAAGGCCTTCTCGAGGCGTGCGAATTTCTTGCCCTGAAGATTGTATGATTTGATGTTCTTCATGCCGTCCAGGTATTCCAGCATCCGGGAGGAGGCCTCATTCTTGGCCCGTATGTGCTTGCGTCCGAGCCAGTTGACGAGGGCCCTCGATCCGTACGCGAGCAGAAGGGCGAAGGGTATGAGGGCGATTGTGATGAGCGACATCCTCCAGTCGAGGGGGATGAGGAAGAGCAGAAACACCAGGGGCAAGGCGACCGAGCCGAGGGCATCCATGAGGAGGTGGCTCATCATGGTTTCTATGTTGCCGTAGTCCTGCAGCATGAGGGCTGTTATGTCGCCGGGGTCGCGGCCTTTGAAGAAACCCATGGGAAGCCTGCGGAGGTGCTCTCCCAGCGCGAGGCGTCCTTCGCAGGCGAGGGAGTAGGCTGCGATGTTCTCAGTGTTGTAAGCCGCCCTCCCAAAGAGAAAAAGGAGAAGCAGTGAGAGCGCGAGCCATCCCATGAGTTTGACGAGCGCGAGACTGCCCAGTGCCTGTCCGGGGTTTTCGATGGGCTTTATGAGTTCGAGAATCACCATGAGTATGACGAAGTAGGGCTGGCCCTGGAGAATCGACTGCAGGAGCTGGAATATGAGGGGCCTGCGCAGCGCCCCTATGTTGTTGTTCGTGATGAGGGACAAAAACTTTTTCATCGCCGTCCCTCCTCGTGNCACTTTCTCCTGGGTTTTCCCCTCCATGCTCCAGCCCCGAGCCAGCATGTGCTCGCGCCAGAGCTCGCGGTAGAGACCGCCCCTCGCGAGGAGCTCGTCGTGGCGGCCGGTCTGTACAATGCGCCCGCGATCCACGACGAGGATCTGGTCGGCATCGGTGATCGTGTAGAGCCGATGCGCGATGATGATGACGGTCTTTCCCTTGAGCGCGACGGACAGTGCCTCCTGAATGCGCGCCTCGTTTTCCGGGTCGGCGTAGGCTGTCGCCTCGTCGAGGACGACGATGGGGGAGTTCTTGAGAATGGCCCTGGCGAGGGCTATGCGCTGCTGCTCTCCTCCGGAGAGGTGAATCCCTCCCTCTCCGATGCGCGTTGCGTATCCTCCGGGCAGACTCACGATGAACTCGTGAATCCGGGCTGCCTTTGCCGCCGCGGCGACATCGTCTAAGGAGGCGCGCTCGTTGCCCATGCGGATGTTCTCTTCTATTGTGTCAAAGAAGAGGAAGACGTCCTGAAACACGGTGGATACCGTGTCGTTGAGTTTCTCTATGGGGATGTCGCGCAGGTCGACGCCGCCGATGCGGATGGCTCCGGAGTCGACGTCCCAGAACCGTCCGATAAGATTCGCTATCGTCGTCTTGCCGCCGCCCGAGGGCCCCACGAGCGCAGTCACGCTGCCGGGCTCCGCGCGGAAACTCACATCCGCGAGGGCCTCACCCTTTCCATAGGAGAAGGTCACATGGTCGAACTCGATCGATGCGTCCGCAGGCGGTCTCGGACTGCCGGTCTCCGGTATTTCTTCCGCCTCAAGAATGTCGTCTATCCCCACAAGGCCCGTGTTGATCTGCACCAGAAGCGATGACAGTCTCATGAGCTTGTAGAGCGGTACGGAGATACCCATGCCCACATACAGGAACAGAAAGACCGTGGAGACTGCGGTTTCGTACGCACTGCCCGAGAGGGGGCGGAGCACGAGAATGGCGGCGGGAAGGACAAAGAGGGCACAGGATGAGAGAAGCGCCAGGAAGGCGGAGAAGGAAGTCGCCGATACTTTGATCCAGTGGATGGTCAGATCGCGGTATGCGTAGACATCCTGGGCAAAACGCCTGAAGGAGCGCACGCTCTGGTTGAATATCTTGACGACCCCCATTCCGCGCACGTATTCCACGATCGTTCCGTTCATGGTCCCGAGTTTCTCCTGCCACTTGGTGTAGAGCTCCATCCCCTCCGGCCCGAACATGGAGAACTGCGCCAGAAAAGCGAGGGGTAGGGGGACGAGAACGCCCAGCGCAAGGCGCCAGTCCACGGCGAAGAGGACCACAAGTGAGCACAGAGGCAGGGCCGCTGCCTGTACAAGATCGGTGATATGGTGGGCGACGAAAAGTTCGATGCGTTCGACATCCTCCGAGAGGATTTTCTTGATGGCACCGTTCATGCGCACGGTGAAATAGCCCATGGGAAGCCTGGCAAGCTTGGCGGCGAGGGCTTTGCGGATCTCGTAGAGTATGTTGAAGGCGGCCACGTGGGCGCTCATGGAGGCGACATAACTGAAGAGCCCGAACAGCCCTATGCCCGCCACGGTAATCCAGCCGAGCCTCAGCACGTAGCGGAGGTCGATTGCGCGGAGACTGTGAATGTTGCGCACAAACTCCCGCACCAAGAGATAAATCGTGACATAGGGAGTCATCTGGGCAAGGACAGCGACGATGCTCAGGAGCGCTGCAGCCACCAGAAGCGAGGATTTCGTCCCCGCTATCTCCATGAGCCTGGGTATGCCTGTTTTTCGCTTTTTGCGTATCTGGGTCTCGAAGACCGAAAGTTCCGACATTGTTGTTTCCTGTTATCTCGCAAGGCTCCAGCCTTTGCTCTCTTCCTGGTTTTTCCATGTGCGGGCGGACAATCCTCTGCGCGCGGATACATGGAGAAGATGTCCAAGAGGCGAACTCCTGGCTCTGCGTGTCATGTGCACTCCTTGCATTGCTTGTTAGATCGAACTAACATCGAAGTATTCTACTGGTTGGGCAGGCGTCTGTATTGTACGGATACGCCAAAATTGCCATTTCTGGAGAGCCGGATGCACTATATCGAATGTCCCCTGTCGGCACGGTTCAGTCCGCTTGTGGCGGGAGCTTGGATTTTTGAAAAGACGAAAGGAGACAAAGGACTCGATCTCAGTTATGCCTGGCCGGAAGTCGGCGGCTCTCTTGTATTCACTCTTGGAGACTCCGTCCATGCCTCCTGCGGCAGGGCTCTCCCCCGCATCGCTCTGGCGGCGGGAATCCGCAGCCCCGTGGCCCTGAAGCTTCCCCCCGGGACGAGCCTTGTTGGAATACGCTTCCGTTCGGGAGGAATGCGCGCCTTTCTCGGAGTATCGCCGGCCGAAGTAGGGGGCATCGATGCGTTCGGAGGAGCGTGGGCCCGCGAGCTTTTCGACCGCCTCTCTCTCTTGGTGAATGGAGCCGATGCTGACGCAGACGGGGTGGTGTCGCTCCTCGATTCGGCACTGTCCGCTTCTCCATACCGACGTGAGACCTGGCTTAGCTCGGCCCGGGCCGAGCTAAAATTCGCGTGTTCTCCCGCGCAGATGGGGATTCCGTCTCTCGCCTGCGAGCAGTGCTGCTCGCTCCGCAGTCTCCAGCGGACCTGGCCGGAGGCGAGCGGTTACTGTCCCTCCCAGTACCGTGCGGTCCTGCGCTGCGAATTGGCCAGGTTCGCCCTCTTTTTGAGATATCCCCGCGACCTCTCCGCCCTGGCGCTCGATTTGGGTTTTTTCGATCTTCCGCATTTCTGCAGGACCTTTAAGCGCTGGACCTGCCATACGCCCGAGGCGTTCTGTCGCCTTGTCGAGCCCTACCGGTCCCGTTTTGCCTGTTGGGGCTCGGTGCTGCAGCCCGTGTGCCGGAGTTTTATTGAAGGAACCTGTCCCTACCGGATGTCCGGCTAAATGGCGCTGCAGGAAGCCTCTTTTCTGTTTTTCCAGGTGAGGAGCATTGCGGAGTTTGAGATGACGAGCACAGACCCGGCATTGTGGACCAGCGCACCGGCCACGGGGTTGAGGATGCCTGCCATGGCAAGCACCATTGCGGCCACATTGAGTGCCATGGCGAAAATCATGTTGAGCTTGATCGTCGTCATCATCCGCTTTGCGAGGCCCAGGATGTGCGGAAGATAGCGGATATCATCCCGGACAAGGGCGATGTCCGCCGCATCCACCGCGATATCGCTGCCGATTCNCCCGAGAGCGATGCCGACATGTGCACGTTTTAGGGCAGGCGCATCGTTGATGCCGTCTCCCACCATGCAGACCGGCAAGCCCAGCTTCTTTTGATAGTGGTCGATCGCATTCAGCTTGTCTTCCGGCAGACAATCCGCCTGAAAGTCGTGAATGCCCGACAGCTTGGCAATATGGGCCGCCGCCTGCCTGTGGTCGCCGGTGAGCAGCACCGTGTGAATGTCCATCGCTTCAATCTGCCGCACCACAGCGGCGGCATCTTCGCGCAGGGTGTCTGCCAGGGCAAGGAAGCCTCCCGTACTGCCGTCGATACCGACATATATCACCGTACAGCCCGCAGCAGTGGTGAGTCTCGCCGCGCTGCTGATCTCCTCGGGAATCGGTACGGCAAACCCACCGAACAGTTCGGGATTCCCGGCAACGACGGTATGCCCGTCAATGTCCGCGACCACGCCCCGTCCAGGGAGCATCTGAAAATGCTTGGGTTCCCGTGGGTTTTCGTTGAAGACCGACTGAAAATGCACAACGATGGCCTTACCCAGGGGATGCTCGGACCGCAGTTCCGCGGCCGCTGCGATGGAGAGGAGCTGTTCACCGGAGATGCCGGGGGCAAAGCTGCGCACCTCTGTCACGTGCGGCTTTCCATGGGTCAGAGTCCCTGTCTTGTCGAATGTTATTCTTTTCACCTTTGCCAGCCGCTCCAGAGCATCGCCTTCACGGATAAGGATTCCGTATTTTGCGGCATTTCCGATGCCCGCCATGATCGCGGTGGGTGTGGCGAGCACCAGTGCGCAGGGGCAGAATACCACCAGGATTGTGACCGCCCGGATGATCTGCCCCGATATCGCCCAGGTGAGCGCGGCGGAGACGAGCGCGATCACCACAATCCATGTTGCCCACCGGTCGGCGATCCCGACGATTTCTGCCTTGTCCGCGTCGGCCGACTGCACAAGCCGGATCATGCGCTGCAGGGAAGTGTCTTCCCCTACCTTTGTCGCTTTCATGTCGAAGGAGCCAAACTGATTGACCGTCCCGCTCGAAACTTCGTCGCCGGCCCGCTTCTCCACCGGCAGGGATTCTCCCGTCATGACCGACTGGTCGATGGATGTCTGACCGCTGACGATTATGCCGTCGACAGCGACTGTTTCTCCCGGCAGGACGCGGATAAGATCTCCGACCTGTACCTGTTCGGCCGGCAGAATACGCTCGGCACCGTCACTGATGATGCGGGCAGTCTGTGGAGTCAGATGCACCAGCTTTTCTATGCCGGCGCGGGCGCGCGACACTGTCAGCTTCTCCAGCAGGGAACCTATCTGCATTATGACGGCGACTTCCCCTGCCGCAAAAATCTGGTCTGTCGCAAGGGATGCAATCAAGGCAAGCGTTACAAGCAGGTCCGCCTTGACGTCGAATCGTGTGACAAGGCCGACCATTGCGTTTTTGACGATGGGAATCCCGCACAGAACGACGGCGATCCATGCAGGGTCTATCGATAGAATCTCTATTTCAGCCAGGCTGGCGATCAGCGCCGAACCTGAAAGAACCAAGAACAGGGTGCTCCGTCTATTGGAAGACATGTCTGTTTCCTCTTTTATACATATACGGGTAATGGTATAGTAAAAGACAAAAGCACTCTTTGTCAATAAAAAATTATTCAATCAAACCGGCAGGGGGGAATCGTGAGCGGCGGACACAGTCTATTTGAGCCCACAACCTTTGCTGCGGCGCTGCAATTCAGGACATCCTTGAAAAATGTTCGAGTGCCTTGGCGAATTCTCCGATAGTCTTATCCGCATCTCCATGCTCAATGCCATCGCGCACACAGTGGTTCAGATGTCCTTCCAGAATGATCTGCCCTACCTTGTGCAGGGCGTTTTTAGCCGCGTTTATCTGAATCAGTACATCTTCGCAGGGTATGTCCTCGTCGACCATTTTATCGATCGCCTGGATTTGCCCCAAAATTTTCTTGATTCGTCTGTGTAGATTGTCGGCATCCATACACTGTCGCATGGCCTTGGCCCTCTTTCTCTCTGACTGTCAGACGTAGAAACACCTATTCTATTATGCTTTCCGGATTCCATCAAGAAGAGGTTCTTAAAGACATGTGAAGACTCGCGCGAGATGTGTCCCGGAATCCTGGTTCGGAATTTTTCAGGCTAGCGCTTCTCAAGCCATTTCTGTATGGCCCTGACGGCGCGGTCCTGTTCCCCTTCTTCCGGAGCAATCTCTTCGGGCGCTACGGTGAGCTCCCGCTTTCCCTGAATTGTGTCGTAGAGAACAAGTGCAGGGAAATTCTCTGCTTGGAGGAGCGATTCGAGGACCAATGGAATTATTTCCTCGCCCATGCTTGCAAGAATGCCGAACTCCGGGCACAGGGCAAGGTCTCTGGTGTCGGAGCTGAAGAGGGTGGGGCCGGAAAACCATGTCCTTTTCCAGTCTGCGAACGCTTTCTCGTATGTGCGCCGTGTCTCTTCCGCAACCTGCCTGGCCAGCTCGCGGATGCTCTCGACTTCATTGTGGCTGAGCATTGGTACTTTGCCTTTCATATCCTCGCTTCCGCGGCGCATCCCCGGCGACGCACCGAATGATATCAGAATGTTTCCGTATACCGGCCCGCCCAGACCGGCCTCGGCGTGCGTGATGCGAAATGACGCACCCAATTTGGATTCCCAGAGTCCGGAGACCCCCACGGAAACCCCTGTATATACCTTGCTGCCATGAGTCATAGTAGTGATAAGGAGACCCCAGCCGTCAACCACACGATTCTGGTAATCCACGGGATAGCCATACCCCCTGTAAAAGTCGATGAACTTCGACAGTGGCTGGGGTGGGTTGATCCACTTTGTGTCGATCCCCAGGGACCACGCGATGCAGTTGTACACCTGTGTCTGTGGGGCCGTTATCCATACGTTGGCGAAGTCCAACTGGGGAAAGGATTCCCACAGCGCCGCCTTTTCGGAGGCCGTGGGCTGGCGGGGATAAGAATCCGCAGCCGCGGGATCATGGTTCTCTGCCATAATCAACTCTTGGAGAGGCCGACGTAGCAGCCGCTGGATTTGGAGAAGCTGACAGTCATCTCCCCCGATCCTCCATCGATGACCAACTTTGCCCAGGCTTCGTCTTCTGAAGCCACCGAACAATAGAAATTCCCCTTGCACGTCCACGTTTGGCCCGCAACAGTGACAAAACTCACCCACCAATAGTCAAAGGGGCTGGCCGCTCCCGTTTCATAGGTGAACGACATTGTGCATTCCTGCTGAGGGGTGACGCTGTACCATGTCTTTTCCTCCTGCTTGTCCGGATCGTTGCTTCTGCGGTGCCGCAGAGTGAGCGTGGTGAGGATTGTGCCCCATCCATTCTTTATGTACGCAGTTCCCGAATGCTTGGTGCTGTCGACCACCTGGCCCTCGCCCTTCACGGACGGCTTCCCGGGCTGGTTGTATTTCCCCTTTTCCTCATCGCAGTTGCACATAAGTCCTCCTTCGATATACCGCTTGCTTTGATAGCATGTCTTTTTGGAATATATAGATATAATTATGATAGCATGCTTCTGCCCATTGTCAACATAGGAATTTTACCTCTGGCTATAATTACTTCGATTAAAGAAAGGGACTCAGAAATATTGTTGACAGATTACAGAGTCGATAATTTAAAACAGGAAAGGTCTCACCTGCCTTATCAGAATAGGAATTATCTCAGGGTTGCCCGGTACGTATTCCGGCTCAGCGATCACCGTCAGGGATCATTAAAAAGTTTGAGTTACGGCAGCGCTATCCTGTAGCCCACTCCGGGCTCCGTCAGAATGACAGACGGATGTTCCGGGTCGGGCTCCAGCTTGCGGCGGAGAGCGAGTATGTGCACGCGCAAGCTTCCCTCCTCTGTCTCCCAGCTCGGGCCCCAGACTTCCTTCAACAGTTTGTCCTTGGTTACGATCTTGCCTGCATATCGGAGCAGGATGCTTAACACCGAGAATTCGGTGACGGTCAGGTGGATCTCTTCCGTTCCCCTTGTGACCTTCCGGGAGTCGAGGTCGATTTCAAGATCGGCGACATGGTAAACCTGCTTCCCGGCGGGCACCATTCTTCTGCAGACCGCCGAGACGCGCGCCAGCATCTCGTTGGTATAGAAGGGCTTGACGATGTAGTCGTCGGCGCCTGCGTTGAGGAGGGCCACGATATCGTCCTGGGAGTCGCGCACCGAGAGGACAACGACGGGAACGCTGCTCCATGCGCGCAGCCTCGCGAGGACTTCCGTCCCCTCCATGTCCGGCAGATTGAGGTCGAGGAGCACGACATCGGGCTTGTTGGCCAGAAATTCCTGTATTCCCTCAAACCCATCGGCCGCCTCGAAGGTTTCCCAGCCTTTGCCCGCCAGTGCGATGGCGAGCAGTCTTCGTATCCGCGGTTCGTCGTCAATCACCAGCGCGCGCATCCGCATCTCCTTCCTTGCATTTCGGCAGGAACGCCTCTATTTCGAAGCCTTTTTCCGTTTTGTGCGCCTCGATACTTCCGCCGTGCGCCTCTGCGATACCTTTGCATATGGCCAGCCCCAGTCCGAGTCCTCCCTGCTTGTCGCCGGTGCGGCGCGTGAATTTGGCGAAGGGGTGCAGCATGCGCTCGGGACTGAAGCCGGGCCCGGAATCCCTCACGGTCAGTGAAAGGCCGTCATTTTTGTCGGCAAACGCGAGTTCGACGGAGGCGCCGGGGCGTGAGTATTTACAGGCGTTTTCGAGAAGGTTCACCGCGAGCCTGTTTACGAGGACGGCGTCGACCACATAGACCCCGGTTTCTTCCGGCAGACGCAGCGTGAGTTTTCGGCCTGATAGATGGTCGGAGACAGCCTCCAACGCCGCCCTTGCCAGCTCGGAGGCCTCGACGGGCTCTCGTTTCAGCTTGAGTGTGCCGGTTTCGATTCTTCCGATGGAGAGCAGGTCATCCACGACGCGCGTGAGCCTTTCCGCTGACTGGAGCGCGCCGTCCACAAGTTCGGTCCTGATGGCGGTCTGAGAGAAGAGGTCCTGATCCCTGAGCGCACTCAGCGAGCCGGTGATGGAGGTGAGCGGCGTCTTCAGCTCGTGGGAGACGGAGTCGAAGAGAACCTTCGCGAGCCGTTCGGATTCCAGTTCGAGGGCGACCCTTTTCGATAGCTCGTCCGAACGCGCCCGTTCGATGAAGAGGGCGAGGCTTCTGCCGAAAGCCAGGAGAAGGTGATCGATCTCCTCAGTGCGGCCTTTTTCGACAGGGACCCTGTATCCTATCGCTGCGACGGGAGGGCCTCCCGCGCTGGCGGGCACGAATCGNNGTAGCCTTCCTCCGCCGGCGTTTTCCGGAGGGGANNAACCAGTCACTGCACCGTGTTCGATGCAGCTTTTTGCCCGGGCTCTGTCGCCTTCGCTCAGCGAACTCGCCGCGGAGCCGACTATGAGCTCGGGAGCGTCTTCCCATGGAGCCACGCAGACCGCCGAAGTCGTTCCGAAATTGCTGTCCACGATCTCCGAGGAGGCGACGGCTGCCTCTTCTATCGAGGTCAGCCCGGAAAGACGGTCTGTAGCGGCGAGCAGAAAGCTGGCCGCCCTGTCGCGCCTGAGGAGCATGCGCTCCCGCGACCTGAGTCCCGCCGACAAGAAGCCCGTGACCGCGGCGACGAGGAAATAGATGATGAAGAGCAGAATGTCTTCGGGCGAAGATATGGTCAGGGTGAATTTAGGCGGAATGAAGAAAAAGTTGTAGGCGAGAGACGAGACGATGGCCAGAAGGACGACCGGAGCCGGACCTGCGACCAGGGAAAGAAGGAGGACGGCCGCCAGATACAGAAGGGCCATGTTCCTTCTGTCCAGTACGGGTTGAAGCAGAAGACAGAGCCCCGTGACGAGGGCGAAGACGCCGCAGAGCAGGGCGTACTGGGTCCAGGGCGCGCTGAAGAGGTGCAGGAGCGAGGGTATGGCCGAGGATACCGCCGGTGCGCTCTCGTCGCTCACCACCACGACATCGAGGTCTCTGGCGCTGCGCAGTATCTTGTCCGATATGGTGGCCCGCCGCGGGAAAAAGCCGGACGCCGACAGGCCTGACCGGCCGATAACGAGCATGATCGCTTTCTTTTCCCTGGCCGCCGCGATGAGTGAAGCCGCGACGTCGGGGCCGACGGCCGTGACAATTTCGGCCCCCATGGACGCGGCCGTCGACAGGTTGGCTTCCAGGCTTTCCTTGTCGGCGCTGCCCGGCAGGGAGCCGTCGTCGACATGTATGACGCACCAGCCTGTCCCCAGAGACTCACTTGTGCGCTTGGCCCAGCGCATCAACCTCTGCGCGTTGGATGAGCTGCTGATTCCGACTGCAATGATTCCCGCCATTTCCGGCCTCTCGTGCTGAGCACGGCAATTGTCTTCAAGTATTCCGCCAAGTCGGGCCTCTTGCCTAGATACCCGGCGGATCAGGAGCCCGCAGTTTTCCGCTCACGGCGCCTCCATATGAGCGCGAGCAGTCCCCCAAGATACAGAGGCCGATGCTGGCCGCCAACCTCCCCGGCTTCGCCTCGACTGTTTTTTTGCTTCCCCGGCGCAGTATCTGGATGGCCGCCGCGTGCATGTCCAAATCTCCTCCGTGATCCGGACAGGCCCTGTGGAAAGTTCCTCTCACCTGAATGAGGTCGCCGCTGTTCCCGTACCTTCCCAGTTCATGTATTTGGGATGCCTGCTCCTCGGTGAGCCATACTCCTATCGCCACGCCGTCTTCGAGCAGGTTCACCCAGGCGTGATTCCCCCTTTTCATCAGGTCTCCGATGGCCTCTCCCTCCACGGTCAGGATTTTTCCGTCGTACTCCTTCGCGCGCGCGACAAGCTGGGCAATGGGGACGGAGGGAGGGGCATCGCCTTCTGTACGCGCGGCTTGAGCCGCCGTTGCGAAGACCAGAGCCACGCACAGGAGCATCTCCATGCCGCGGCGGATCCATGACTTAAGCCCGGGCACGCCGACCTCCCCTGAAGAGCGAGGCCACGAAGCCCATCGAGGCGAGAATCGCCATGAATTCGAGTCTTCCCGCCCACATGTTGAAGATATAGACGATTTTGAGGAATGCCGGCATGGAAGGAGAGGACAGCCCCACCGTCAGGCCGACATTCCCGGTGGCGGAGGCGGATTCAAAGACGGACAGCAGAAAGGGATATCCGGCCATGCAGCCCGCGAGCGTACCCATGGCGAAGATTCCCATGTACATCAGCACGACGAGGGCTGCACTCCGGACCTGTTGTTCACCGAGAGTCCGCTCCCCATGGTAGTGGTATTTCTGAATCACGATAGATTTGGAAGTCCCGAGAAGCCGCCTCGTATCCTGGACGAGAGCCTTGAACAGAATACCCACGCGCAGGCCCTTGAAACCGCCCGCCGTGGAGCAGGCGCTCCCTCCGAACATCATGGCGATGATCACGGCAAGAAGGGCGGTGTCGCCCCACTCGGTCGCAAACTGTTGAGGATAGATTGTCATGAGGCCCGTCGTCGTATGGGCAGAGGCAAGCTGGTAGAAACCTTTGCCGATGAGGGCGACAAGGTTTGGATAGACATGGAGCCTGACCAGTCCCCAGGCAGTGAAGAAGGAGAGAAGCGACATCGTCGTGCCGAATGACATGGTCTCGAGGTTGCGCAGGAGTTCCTTTCTTTCGCCTTTGAGGACTGCCGCGTGCAGGGCGAAGTTGAATGAGCCAATTATAAAGAAGATAAAAGTGACAAGCTCGAAAAGCCTGCTGTGGTAGTAAAGCATATTCTGCGACATGGGTGCGAATCCGCCGGTGCTCCAGCTCGACATGAATATCCAGAGGGCGTGGAGAAATCCCCTGCCGGTGTTCAATCCTATGGAGATGCAGACGATCCACATTGCAAGAGTCCCCAGCACCAGGTACAGAAGGCTGATGCGCCATATTGCCTTGGCCGTGTGCAGGACGCTGGGGAAAAGCCGCTCGTCCTTTCCCTCCCCCACGTAGAAGCCGTATCCTCCCCCGGCCTCGCCGACGAAGAGAGCCAGGGCCAGCACGACGATTCCCTGGCCGCCGACGAAAGTGATAAGGTGGCGCCACATGTTGAGGCTGTCGGATACATGGTCGAGGTCCTGAACAAGAGTGAGGCCTGTGGTGGTGAAGCCGCTCATCACGTCGAAGACGCAGTCGAGGTAAGAGCCGAAGTGCCCCGAAAGCCAGTGTGGGAGGGCCGCGGCGACCATGGCAACGATCCAGGAAAAGGCCACGGTCACCATCCCGTGCTTCCAGCCGGCCCGCTCTCCATTGTTTCCCAGTAGGGAGAGGGCGGCGCCGAGAGTGAGCGTGGCGCCAAGACTTAAAGTAAAGTCGGCTGCTGAGGCGGCATCGCGCTCGATCAGGGCCGTCAGGAGGGGAATGATGTTGAGCAGGGCCACTCCGACGAGGATATTGCCCGTATAGTACAGGATTATCCTCATGTCTTTGAGACTGTCGTTTTTTTTCATATTTACCCCAGGAAGACGAGAGCAAGGAGGCAGGCCGTGCCTCCCAAAAGCCCGAGGAGGAGCGAAAAGACTATCTCCGCGAAGACACCGGAAATTGTCGCGGAGATTCCGTCTCGGTATTCCCTTGTCATGAATGCGATCCCAGCAGCGATTTTCTGAGCTCGTCGGCCTCACTGCGTTTCACGAGGGCGAAGACCCTGTCGCCCTCGTTGAGGATGGTGCGTCCCCGGGGCAGCGACACTGTTCCATCCCGAAGGATCGCGATGAGCAGGCAGTCTTCGGGGAGCCTGAGATTCGCGACGGGCGATCCGATTACGGGGGAATCGTTTCCCAGACTTATCTCCGCAAGTTCCGTGTCTCCCTGGCCGAAGATTGCGGTCAGGCGCAGCCCGTTCGAGGGCAGGACATTCCGGATAGTCTGCGCGGCGAGCGCGGTCGTGCTTATGATCGCGTCGATGTCGAGCGCCCTGAACAGGGTTTCGTTCGCAGGATCTATCACCCGCGCGATCGCGTGCGAGACATGGAAGTGTTTCTTGGCGATCTGGCATGCGACGAGATTGTCCGCGTCGTTGCCTGTGGCCGCGACGAAATACAGGGCGCCCGCGGTTCCGGCGTCTTTCAGAGTCTCGATATCTGTTCCCTCTCCCCTGTATACCTGTACGGGGAGAACTTCCACGACTGCAGTCGCCCTGGCAGTCTCGCGTTCCACTATCGAGACCTCGTACTCCGATTCGAGCAGTACCTTGGCCAGATGAAAGCCCACTTTCCCCGCTCCCACGATAATCACGCGTTCCATAGAAGTCTCTGCCCTCTCTTGTGCCGGATCGATACGATCACGGTATCTCCTTCGCGGACGAANGTCCCTGGAGGGTATTCTCGTGAGGATGCCCTTTCTGACGACGCCGACAATCTTCACTCCCTGAGATTTGTCGATGGCCCCGAAATTTTTGCCTATCCATTCCTTTTTCGGCTGCACGCAGACGATCGAGGGCTCCATGTAGACATCCCAGGGCTGCAGGCGGTCGGAGGTCAGCCAGTCGAGCACTTCGTTTATGCCTGTTGTGGTAGGGCAGACAGTCGAAAGGCCGAGCTCTCTGAAAAACGATTCCCTGGGTGGGTCGGCTATTCTCGCCAGAACCTTGGGGACATTGAAGAGGAGTTTTGCGGCCTGCGCGCTCGCCGCGTTGACGTTGTCATCCCCGGTCACCGCGATGAATAGGTCGCAGCGCCGGGCCCCGACCTTCTCCAGGGTTTCGATGTCCATAGGGTCGCCGTCCACAGAGACCCCGTCGAATGAGTCGCCGAGCTTCCGGGCGTCTATTCCCCGGTCGATGATGACGACATCGTCCCTGTGAGAGGCCATGGAGCAGGCCAGCCCTATAGCCAGGCGTCCGCTTCCCACGATGATGACGAACATGGAACTCCTCCTCATACTGGATAAAAACTAGCGCCTTACACAAAAATAGGGAATAAAATCCATGTTAAGATCGAGGCCGTGGCTGTTATGGATACGTTAAGATTTCCATGCGAGAATGGTCCTTATCTTCTTCATTCTCGCCTGTTAGAATGACAGACCTGACGACAAAGGGATCTCCAATGGTTCTGGAAAAAATAGCGTCGATATTCGTAATCATGGCCATAGGCTTCATTGCCAAAAAGGTGAAGGCCGTAGATGGCTCCTTTCTGAGGGGCCTCTCGGCCTTTATGATGAATATCGCCCTGCCGTTCGCTTTTATAGCCAGCCTCGACCGCAGCATCCCCAGATCGGTCCTCCCCGAACTCGGCATAATGGCGCTTTGGTCCTTCGGCATTCATGCGGTGGAGATCGGATTCGCAGCGCTGGCCTACAGGTCTTTCCCGACAAACCAGCGCAAAGTCCTTTCCTTTGCCACCGTGTTCACGAATTGTGCCTTTATGGGACTGCCCATCGCCCAGAGTGTAGGAGGCGCGAGAGGCCTCATGTTTGCGTCGATCTACAATGTCGCGTACACGGTCCTTCTCTATACCTACGGCATATCGCTCTTCCAGAGCAAGGCTGAGCCGGGGCGATGGAAGGAGGTCGTCTTCAATCCGGGCATTATTGCCATAGTGATCGGCCTGGTGCTTTGGCTCCTTCCTTTCTCTCTCCCCGGCTTTCTCCTCGACTCGATCGGCCTCATGGCGAAGCTCCAGACTCCTCTCGCCATGTTTATCGTGGGGGCGAACATCGCCAACATCAAGCTCGACAGGATAAGCTCCTGGAAGGCCCTCCTGAGTATCGTCGTCGTGAGGCTCCTTGCCATGCCCCTTGCCGTCTATGCCCTGATGGCGGCGACGGGTCTCAGGGGAATGGCGCCGGGCATAGCCCTTCTCCTGACGGCGATGCCGGCGGGAGCCCAGACTGTGGTAATTGCGGAAAAGATGGATGGAGATTCGACCTTTGCCTCCGAGGTCGTTTTCGTGACCACAGTCCTGTCGATCGTCTCGATTCCGCTCTTCGCGGGGCTCGTGGCCTAGCGGGAGGCGCGGGCCCGGGGTGCAGAGTCCCGGGGCAGCCGCGCCTCTTTTTTATCCTTTCATTTCCCTGAATCTGCGGAGACAGGCTGTCACGAGCGCGTGATCTTCTTCCTGCGGTAGACCGGATACGGTGGCGCAGGCGACCAGCCCGCATCCTCGCACTCTGACGGGGAAAGCTCCCCCGTGGGGGCTGTAGTCCAGGGGGCTCACGAAGGACTTCTTTTCGATGGTGGTCTCGGCAAGGGCCAGAGTTATTCCGACGGCGAACGATGCCTTTTCGAAACGGAATACCACATTGGATTTACGGCGGATCCACTCGTCGTTGTCCGGCGTGGCTCCGGCGAGGGTCGCGTGGAACAGAATCTGGGAAGGGCGGCGGATGTCGACGGCGACGCGGGCTCCGCGTTTCCGGGCTTCTTCGACGATGAGGCAGCCCAGCTCCCAAGCGTCTTCCTCGGTGAAACGGTCCAGGATGAGATCTTTTTCTTCCTGTGCTATCTGTTCCAGCGTCTCTTGGGTAGGCACCATGGCATATCTCCTTAAAGACATATTGTACGGGAAAATATCGGCATGATGCATCCCCCTTGTGCGAACCATTCGCAAACATTAGCCTATGTCATGGCGACCCCATCGAGACTCCGGGCCTTCTATGCCTTTTCCTTCCTCAAGAATCTCCAGTTCTTCGGAGCTCTGGCGGTGCCGTTTTATCTGTACCGCCTGAATTTCAATTACGGCCGCATGTTCATCCTCGAGGCCATTTTTTCCGTGGCCATGATGCTCCTCGAGGTCCCGACAGGGGTGGTGGCGGACAAGTGGGGCAGGAAAGTCTCACTGTTGCTGGGCTCGCTCTTTCTTGCCCTCGGATTTTTCGCGTTCGGCGTCTTCAGGGCGTTCTGGGTTCTTGTGGTCGGCGAGGTGGTCTGTGCGATGGGGATGACCTTCGTGAGCGGGGCCGACAAGGCCTTCCTCTACGAGTTTCTGGCCGCCGAATCCCGCGAGGACGAGGCGTCCAGAATCTTCAGCAGATATGAAGCCGCGGGTACGGCGGGACTCTTCCTCGCGTTTCCTCTGGGCTCGCTCTTCGCGGGGAGCGGCATCCTGCCTTACGAGCAGGCTCTGGGGCTCGTGTTCGTGTTTACGGCTGCGGCCATGGCCCTCTCTGGAGCGGCCTTGCTTGGGGTGAAAGAGTCCCACACCGCGCGGGCGGACGGAGGGTTCTTAAGACACGGGGTCGAGGGCTTTCTCATCATCTTCAGAAAGAAATCCTTAAGAAATTTCGGTCTTGACTACGCGGCGATCTCCGCGCTCACCTTTTTCATGTTCTGGTTCTATCAGTCCCTGCTCGCGAGAGAAGGTGTGCCGGTCTCCTGGAACGGCTTTGCGGGGGCCGGATTCAACCTCGGGGCGACACTTCTCCTTTCCGCGACGGGGCCACTTCAGAAGCGCTTCGGCGCGCGGAAGATACTGTTTTTCTCCTCGCTGATTCCGGGCATACTCTACATTGCGACCGGGACGGTCCACGGGCTCGTCGTGGCGCTCATCGCGATGTCCGGTATTGTCATGCTCAAGCTGTTCCGGGCGCCAATGCTCTCGGCCGCCATGAATACGCTGATCAGCGACGATCACAGGGCAACCGTGCTCTCCGGCATCTCGATGGTGGAGCGCATTCTCATCGCCCTCATGTATCCACTCGTCGGCGCGCTCGCGGACTATTCTCTCGATCTGACGCTGATCATTCTGGGTTGCCTTACCATACTCGCGTCTTTGGTTCTGCGCGTCGGGAGGCTGAGGGAAGAAGAGGCGCCAGCCGCCGCGCCTGGGCGATGAAGACGGGTCGGCAATAATATCCGCAGAACGGGGGTCTAACGGACCGGTCATAGTGTGTCCGTCCTCGCCCCATCCTCAAAGATGAAAGGCTCATCGCCGGCATCGAGGCCCGTGACCGTGACATCGCGGAATTCGCAGGATGCGTGGCGAATCCGGATGCCGCGCGCCCCGGTGTCGGGGATGCCCTCAAACATCTCTGACTCGGCGACGGGGGCCATATCCTGGCGTGCCAGCTCAATGTGACAGCTTTTCATTGTGAGGCCCTCGATCGGCGCTTCGGGCAGGCCCGCGATGAAACCGGCCGACGAGCGGCACCCGCGCGCCTCGAGGCCTGCGATTTCGATGTCGCGGATGTGGGGGGTGAGCGCGTTGACAGGTCTGGATGTCAGAGCGAAGAGTTCTGCCGCCTCATCGGGCTTTGCGCCGCAGCGGTAGTACATATTGATGGCGACGGGGCAGAGGACTCTCTCCATTTTTAGGGTGCGAAAGCGCAGGTCACTGACGGTCCCGCCTCTCCCGCGCCGCGTCTTGAGCCGTATCCCGCGGTCTGTCCCTTCAAAGCTGCAGTCGTCCACCGAGACGCCGCTGATGCCGCCGGCGGTCTCGCTGCCGATGACGACTCCGCCGTGTCCGTGTCTAAAATGGCAGTTGTGGATGACGATTTTTTTTGACGGCTTTCCTTCGCGCAGGCCGCGCTCTCCGCAGCCCGCCTTGATGGCGATGCAGTCGTCGCCGACGTCGACGGTAGTGTTTTCGACCCTGATGTCCGTGCATGAGTCGATGTCGATGCCGTCGGTGTTGGGGGCGTCCGGAGGATTTTGTACAAAAATGTCGCGGATGACTATGTGGTCTGAGAATACGGGGTGGATGGTCCAGAACGGCGAATTCCGGAATGTCAGGCCTTCGATGCCTATATCCGAGCATCGGAAGAATTGGACGAGGGGCGGCCGCAGAAATTGCATCTCTCTGCCTCCGCCGCCGGAAGGCTGGTCGATCAGGTCTCTGTTGTATTCGGCGAGAGCGATTTCGATCGATTCGACCGGACATGCCTGATGCGCGCTTTTTTTTCTTCCGAGAGAGGCCCACCACGGATTGCCGTTGCCGTCTATAGTCCCTTCGCCCCTGAGCGCCACATTGTGGGCGTCTCTGGCGAAGATAAGGGGATGCATTCCGAAACAGACTATTCCCTCCCAGCGCGTGAGCACAGGGGAATACAGCTGCATATCGGGAAAGAATTGCAGGGCGGCGCCGTGCCCGATCTCCAGTGTAATGTTGTCGAAGAGCTCTATGGGGCCGGTGAGATAGGTGCCGCGGTCTACCCTAAGCCTTCCGCCGCCCGCCCGCTTCAGTGAGGCGAATGCTGCGGCGAAGGCCTTCGAATTGTCGGTATGCCCGTCGCCCGTGCCGCCGAATTCTTCAATGTCTGCTGTCATTCCGTTCTCCGCCTGTGTCCTGGTATGGTAGAACCTCCCCTGAAAGCCTGCAATTGTCTTTGATGCCCAAGAATTGGATTTTTCTGTCGTATTGGAAGCGGCGGTGCAAAAATGTTGACAGTTGGCCGGTGCGGGGAGCACAATCGGAATCACATGCAGGCGCATTATCCAAGAATCGCCTTCCTTTTGGCGTCGCTGCACACAGGTTCGGCGCGGGGCCTGTGGTCGGAGCTGATAGCGGCCTCGCAGTCCCAGCGCTGTGCCCTCTTCGTGCTGCCGGGCGGCCGTCTGAATGCCGTTTCCGGATTCGAGCACATGAGAAACGGTGTGTACCGGTATGCCCGCTCTCCGAATATCGATTCGGCGCTGTGCTGGGCCTCGACATTGAGCGGATATGCGTCGGAGACGGAGGTCGGGCGCTTCCTGCTCGACACTGTCGATGTGCCGCTCGTCACGTTCGGGCTCAAGGTCGGTGAGCACCCTTTTGTCGGCATCGACGCCTATTCGGGCATGAAGGCGCTGATAAAGCATTTTATCCGGGCCCACAGAAAAAGGCGCATCGCATTTATCGCGGGGCCCCGCCAGCATTCATCGGCGGAAGAGCGATACCGGGCATACTGCGATGCGCTGAAGGAAGCGGGCATAGCCTATGACTCTGCCCTCGTGTGCCTCGACGTCCCGTGGACTGAAGGGCGCCGCGCCGCGCTGCATCTCCTCGATGAACGCGGGCTGATCCCCGGCAGGGATTTTGATGCGCTCTGCGCGGCGAGCGACCTTCTGACCTTTGAGGCGGCGAGGGTACTGAGGGAAAGGGGAATCGAGATTCCCTCCGATATTCCGGTCGGCGGGTTCAACGACTCGGAAGAAAGCCGCATCTTTTCTCCTCCTCTTACGACGGTACACATGCCCTTCAGCCATCAGGCGCTCCACGCCCTCCACATGCTCTATGAAATGCGCGCTGGGGCTTCCCTCTCGGACAAGACTCTCAAGGCCAGACTTGTAATCCGCAGCTCCTGCGGATGTATGCTCAACTCGATCCGGAGGGCGGGCAGGTCGAGGGCGGACACAGGGGCGGTGGACCTCCCTCCCGACCTGGTGGAGGCGTTCAAAGCTTCCCTTTCCGCCCGGCAGGATCGATCGTTCATTGCGCTGCTCGAAAAAATGCTCGATGCGAACATTGAGGCTGACGGAGAGGCCGGGTGGCTCCAGGACATGCTCTCCGTCCTCCGCGCCGAATTTCTGGGGTATGCCGGCCCATCCGGCGGAGCGGAGAGAGTAGAGACGCTCATACATCAGGGGATGGTCGCTCTATGTCTTGCAGAAGAAAGGAAATACGAATACCGGCTGTGGAAAGAGAAACAGGATGAGCAGAAGCTCAATCTCTTTAATCAGGAGCTGCTCTGCGCAAAGAATATGCAGTCGATCATCGGCGCGGCCGCGGCGCATCTGCCCGATCTCGGCATCGCGGGCGCCTATCTCGTGACGCGCGACACGCAGGGCGCATTGATGTTCCGNGGCGGATTCAGCCAGAAAAAAGAAAAGGCCCCGGCTGAGATCATCCGTCCGCGACGATCCTCCGAAATTGTTCCGCAGGGCTGTTTTCTGCCGGACAGGATAATGCCATCCGAACCCGGCACCTATTTTATTCTGCCTCTGTTTTTTGAATCGACAGACCTGGGACTCCTGATGGTCCAGGCGATAGACATCGATCCTTCGCTCTACGAGGAAATTCGCTCGACCCTCTCGTCTGCGCTGAGNGGGATAATGCTCTTTGAGGAAGTGGAAGAGGCACGAAAGCGCGCCGAGAGGGCGGAGAAGTCGAAGTCGGATATCGTGGCGGTGATATCGAGGGAGCTTCAGAGCTCGATCGATACTTTCAACGCCACTTCGGCCCTGAATGCGGGAGAGCGAGAAGTCTCGGGACTTCCTGTCCCGAGACTGAAGGAGCTTGTGCGGTATTTGGTGGATCTTTCGCAGGCAAAATCGGATGCGGTGCTGGCAAAGGCGACCCTGTTCGATCCTTATGCATTCTGCGTCGCCTGGGCCGGCGGCCGGTTCGCGGATACCGCACAAGGGTTGAAGATCGAGTGCGCTGAACCGCCCCCGACCTATCCTGCGCTCTACGGCGACAGAGACCGGCTCGCGAGAATATTGTCGATCCTCGCGCAGCTCTTTGCGGAGATGTACCGGACAGATGAGCTTAAACTTTCAGTCGCCGTGCTGACTCGAGGCTGCTCCCTGCAGCTCTCGCTGCCTCAGCTGTCGCCTCCGCGCGGGAGTGTCTCAGATATTCCACGGAACGAAAAGGATATTCGCCTCGAACTCGCCAGGCAGCTTTCGATCCTCCATGGCGGACAGATCCGCTTTGCCAAAGACCAACACTGTGTCTCCGTCACATTATCTCTGCCGTATCCCACATTGGATGGCGGAGTCCGCAATATCCCCGGCGATTCAAAGAGAGTGTATTGTATCGCGCCGGATCAAACCTTGGCTGAATCGGCCTTTTCTCTTCCGGTTGAGGAGCCGTTCCAGGTTTTTCCCTACAATGCGGTCTTCAGTCAGGAGATATCCGAGGCAGAGAGAGTGCTTCTCTATCTGGACCCGGCGCGCATCGACCATGAGACCTCCGCCGCGCTCTCATATATCCTCGACCAGGATCTGTTCCAGAGGGCCGAGTGCTACATCGCCCTCCACCCTTCTTCCGGGAACGCTATGCAGTCCGCGGACGCGGGAGAATTTTTGCGGTCGATTCTGTTCTCGGATTCTTCCTCTGCGATTTTGATTCTCGGAAGCGAAACAGTCCTCGGCCCAAGCATGGCCCGGGTCCAGCGCCTGGTGCAGGAGGCGGGGGTGAGGCTGGTCGCATGCACCTCTGTCGCGGCGGCAGAGGCGGCGCTGAACAGGTGGCAGCCCGTGCTTTTTCTCGTTCTGGAGCCGAAGTTGGAGACTCAAGGGTACAGCCCGCTCCTGCAGAGGTTCCCAAGTGTGCCGCTGATTGCTGCCTCCCGTTTCTTTGAGGCGAAAGAGGAATGGGCCTGTGCCTTTGCCCGTCCGCACACGGTCTTCTGCAACATCGGCGAAGTCTTTTCGAATTTGCTGACAGACCTGATTCAGCGGTCGCTGGAGGGACGGGGCTTCCTTCCAAGCCCGACCGCCTGCATTGTCGCCAAGTGCATCTTTTTCATGAACAAAACCTACGCCGAACAGCTTTCGCGCTGGAAACTCGCCTCCCTGCTCAACACGAGCGAGGACTATCTCAGCAGAATTTTCCACAGGCAGATGGGCGTTTCGCTCTGGGAATATCTCGCGAGGCTCCGCGTGGTTCACGCGATCGATCTGCTGCGTTCCACCGGCGCAAGCCTTGCGGAGATCGCCGACAGGACCGGCTTCAGGGATGAGGCATATTTCTGCAGGGTTTTCAGGAGAATAACGGATGCCACGCCCGGGTCTTTTCGCAGTGGAACTTTTGCCGAAGTCAGAAAAGTACAAGAATCCGACTGAAAAAGAGCAGGTTTATCGCCTATCATGAGCGATGAACGGACGATGATGGAAGGGCAATCAGTCGTATTGAAAAACCAGGCCTCTCATACTCTGTGGCGCCGCATCATGCGGCACAAATCGATCTATCTGGTTGCTTCGTTATCATTTATTTATTTCATCATATTCAGGTACGTGCCCATCTGGAACGCCCAGATCGCCTTCCGCGATTTTCAGGCGCTGAGCGGTGTCGTGAAGAGCCCGTGGGTTGGCCTCAAGAATTTCTCGGATTTTGTCCACAGCTACTACTTCTGGGAACTGATCCGCAATACGGTTTTGTACAGTGTGGGGAAAATGCTGTTCTCTGTCCCCGCCGCAGTCTTCCTCGCGGTTGCGCTCTATGAATGCCGCCTGTACTGGCTCAGAAAGACCGTGCAGACGATGGCGTATCTGCCGCACTTTCTCTCCTGGGTCATCATGTACGCCATACTTCTGGCGATCCTCTCGCCTTCCAGCGGCATTCTGAACGACATCATCAAAGCGTTCGGCGGTGAACCCATTTCGTTCATGACCGACACTCGATCCTTCCCGTGGATCGTCATACTCTCCGACACATGGAAGGAGACCGGATGGAGTGCGATCATCTTCCTCGCGGCGCTCATGGGCATCGACCCGAGTCTGTTTGAGGCCGCGGCGGTCGAGGGGGCCAGCGCGTGGCAGAGGGTCCGCTATATCACGCTTCCCGCCATAAAGCCCGTGATCGTCGTGGTCGTGCTGCTCAAGCTCGGGACAGTGCTCGATGCGGGGTTCAACCAGATATTCATGCTGTACTCGCTGCCGGTGTACAGCGTCGCCGACATCATCGACACCTGGATTTACCGGCAGGGCATTCTCGAGTTCCGCTTCGGGCTCGCCACGGCGGTGGGGCTGTTCAAGGGCGTGTTTGGCCTTCTGCTCCTCGTCGGGTCGAACAGGCTCATCAAGCGGTATACGGGCAATGGGCTCTATTGAGGGAGAGGGTGAAACGATGAGGGATGTGAGACCAGTATGACGAGCACAATCCGACTGACAAGGAGCGACAGGCTCTTTCACTTCTGCATCGACGGGGCGCTCGTGCTGATACTGGCGCTGCTCATCATACCCATATGGAGCACGCTCACGCTCTCGTTCCGTCCGAACGACTTTATCGGTTCGGCGCTCGACGGCATGTTTCTGGCGCCGTGGAAATGGTCCACCGCGGCCTACAGGGCCCTCCTGGGCCACCGCTCGTTCCTGAGCGCGGCGGGCAACAGCTTCCGGATATTCTTCGAAGGTGTCATCACGGCGCTCTTCTTCACCGTGCCGCTCGCCTACGCTCTGTCGATAAAGACCCTGCCGGGAAGGAAGCTGCTCTATGGCATAGTTCTTGTGCCGTACCTCTTCAACCCGGGCCTTGTCCCGAATTATCTTTTGGTCACAAAGCTGGGTCTCTCCAACACGCTCGCCGCCGTATTCCTGCCCGGCGCGGTCAGCGTCTACAACACGCTGATAATGAAGAGTTTCTTCGAAGAGCTGCCGGAGGAGCTGAAGGAATCGGCGCGCNNAATCGACGGCGCTTCGGAGCTTACGGTGCTGCTGCGGATTATCCTGCCGCTCTCCAAGCCGATTCTGCTCACGATCGGTCTCTACTACGGCGTGCACTTCTGGAACGATTTTTTCAACGCCATGCTCTACATCAACGATGCGAAACTCCAGCCGTTGCCGATTCTCTTACGGAACATTCTGCTGTCTTCGGGCATGAACGAGTATGTGGAGGCGAACGCCTTCGGCGAGGCGCCGATCTATGCNATCAAGGCGGCAAGTGTGTTCCTGGCGGCGATTCCGATGCTTGTCGCGTATCCGTTCATACAGAAGTACTTTGTCAAGGGCACTATGCTCGGAGCATTAAGGGATAGTTCAGTTTGCATTTTGCCACGAAGGAGGACGATATGAAAAGAATCCTAAAAGCCGCNATGGTCGTGGTGCTCATGCTGGTGGTCATTGCGTCTGCATTTGGACAGGGGACAAAAAAAGCTNNTGTGCCGATTGAGCTCTGGTATGGCGCGGCCATCACCGAANNGGCCGGGCCTCCGCCCGACGACTGGGTGTTCTACAAGATAGCCAGGGAACAGCTCGGCATCGATCTCAAGCTCATGGCCGAGCCATCGAACGAGAACGATCAGGACGTGAAGATTCTCGCCGCGGCCGCGGCAAACCAGCTGCCGGACATCTTCATGGTCCGCCGCGAGCCTTGGCAGATCCTCATTAAACAGGGACTCGTGGCGCCTGTCGACGACATGTACCCGCTCATGCGCACCCGCGCGGAGAACTGGTTCGACCAGGACAGCCGCGCCTATACGACGGTCAACGGCAAGAGNCTAGGGCTGGCCTTCCCCGGCTCGNNCCTGCAGAAGAACGAGGGCCTTGTGATCCGCAAGGACTGGCTGAACAAGCTCGGCCTCAAGATGCCGACCACGCTCGACGAGCTCTTCGATGTCTGCTATGCCTTCACCTACAAGGATCCCGACGGAAACGGCAAGAACGACACCTACGGCTTCGGGGCATTCGTCGAATATTTCGATCAGGAGCAGTACATGGGCCGGCGCTTCGACCCCATCATGNNGGGAGCGTTCGGCGTCGCGGGCACCTGGAACATGACGAAGCAGAATTTCGGCCTCAATGTCAAAAAACCNGAGTATTACGACGCCATGCAGTTCGTGAAGAAGATGATCGACGCCAAGATCATCGACCCCGACTGGCCGAGCCTGAAGAAGGATGATTTCCGCGCCGCGTGGAAGCAGGGAAAGTTCGGCATCATGCGCGAGCAGTTCGCCGCGCTCGCCGCCTCTGCCAACTACGCGCCCTTCGACAAGAATTTCCCCGAAGGCGAGTGGGCGGCCCTTCCTCCACCGAAGGGGCCTTCCGGCAAGAGCTCGGTAGGCATCTACGATGCGAATTACCGCATCTATGGCATCTCGCCCAAGGCGGTGAAGGCCGGCAAGAAGGAGGCCATCGCCAAGCTCCTCGACTACATGGCGACCGATGAAGGCTACAAACTCCTTGGATGGGGCGTCGAGGGTGTCAACTATTCCATCGATGCGAACGGCAACATCAGCGACAAGGGCGTNCCCGACGACACGAAGTTCTCCTCGCCGAAGGGGCAGACCGTCACGCAGCTTCGGAACATGGTGTTCTACAACAGCGACATGGAACTCATCTCGCGGTATCCGTATTTCAAGACCGCGAACGGTCGCACCATNGGGCCCTTGCTCTACCTCAAGACCTTCCAGAACTTCCCGTGGACGAACGTGACCGGCTCCGGCACCATTAAGCCGCATCCCAACAATGCCGACCTGAAACGCTACATCAATCAGGGCGTCCAGGAGTTCGTGCTCGGCAAGCGTCCGCTCACGAAAGAGAATTTCNNGGCGGCTNNTTTCATCGCCCAGATGGACAAGCTCGGCGCGGCGGAGTGGGAAAAGACCGCGCGCCAGGAGATGGACGACGCCGGNTATCTGCAGTAAGGGCCGCAACACAGCGCTATTGAACCCCGACAGGACAGCCGTGTATCTGCAGATCTCGCGTCGCCGCCGCGCTGCCCTGGCGGACTGCACGCCCGCTTCGGCAAATGAACTACGAGACGGCGTGCTTCTCCATGCGCTTGAGAGCTGTCGGCGCATGCTTCGGCGGGCTGTGGATGCNGCGGTGCGGCGATGCATCGACGCGCTGATCCTCCGNGACGGCGCGATCCGGGGCCTATTCCGCGACGAGTGTCAATCTCGACGAATCAACGCGGGAAAAGAACTTTTCCGCCTGTGGAAGGCGAGTGCNCGCAGNGCGTATGAAGAGGCGATCCGNGCACTCGCCGGACAGCTGGACCGGCAGCCCCGNACTCCCTCAGGCTCCTACTGGCACAAGAAAATCTATCCCGACCAGGTGTGGCTCGACGGTCTNCTAATGTTCGGCCCCTTTCAGGCCCGCTGTGGGGCGGANTTCGGACAGGCCTGAACGTTCGACGATGTGTGCAGGCAGTTCCTCGCGGTGCAGTCCGGCATGAAGCACGAGGCCAGCGANCTCTATTATCATGCCAGAGACGAGGGGAGGACATCGAAGTGGGCGCACCCGCAGACCGGCTGTTCGCCGCACGTGTGGGGCAGGGCGGTCGGCTGGCTGGGCATGGCGCTCGTCGATGCNCTCGACTGGATTCCGCCCGGACACAGCCGGCGCGCGCGNATAGTGGGCATGCTGGCCGAGCTCCTCGACGCGGTGGTTCGCGCGCAGCGGGCGTCGGGGCTCTGGCTGCAGGTCGCCGATGAGCCTTCCCGCTCCGGTAATTACGAGGAGACATCCGCATCCGCGATGTTTGCCTATGCGCTGTACAAGGCNTCGGGGAAGGGATACGCCTCCGGCGGCGCCCAGGCGGAGAGCTGGAACNNGGCCGCGGATTCGGCCGTGGAGGGCATCATCGCCGCCGTNCTGCGCTGGGACTGCGACTCCGGGCCAAGGCCGCCCCGCCTCCACCTCGGNGGAATCTGCAGAGTGGCGGGGCTGGGCGGCAACCCTTACCGCGACGGCTCCTTCGAATATTATGTTCACGAACCGATCGTCTCCGACGATTTCAANGGAACTGGCCCCTTCATGCTCGCCCTCGGCGAGGCCCTGAAGGCCTCGCGGGGCTGAGCGGGACTTCGCGAAGCGGCGGCAATTTTCCGGTTTTCTGCACAGTTTTTGCCGGCGCACGACGCGCCGGAAGAAGGCGGCGCAGAGCGCGCTGTGATACCCCCCAATTATTCCTTCTCGAACGGCANCCCGAGCGCGGCGGGCGGCGTCGCGTTCATCGCGCGCAGGACCTTGGCTATGTNCCGGCGGACATTTTCCGGAAGGCGCGCGAGCGAGCGGTCCACCCACTCCGCGTTGCCTATGTTGACGAAGAGGAGGGTGAGGATCATGAGGGNGAAGGGCGCCACCTGGAGAACCTGCGAGGGCACCGNAGGCAGGCTGGGCTGGAGCACGAGGCCCAGCCACTGCAGAAATGCAAAGAGATAGGCGCCGAATGCCGCCCTGAAGGGTTTCCAGCCGCCGAAGATCGTGATGGAGAGCACAATCCAGCCGATGCCGTCGAGGCCGGAGATGGTGCCTTTCCAGCCCGCCTTTATCGAAAGCGAGTAGATCGGCCCGGCGAGGCCCGCGATTGCGCCGCCGATGGCGGCGTACAGGTAGCGCAGGCGGTTTACGTCGGCCCCGCGGATATACGCCGCGGCGGGCCGCTCCCCGACGCCGCGCAGGGTGAGACCCGGCCTCGTCCTGAAGATGAAGAACCACGTGGCGACGATGAGGATGAACGAGAGGTAGGTCATCACGTCCTGGCGGAACAGAATCGTGCCCAGAACGGGGATGCGCTCGAGGCCGGGGACGGGGACCTGGGAGATGCGCGGCCCGACCTTGCCCATGANTGGATTTCCGAGGAAATAGGAGAGGTCGCGGCAGAGCTGGGCGAGCACAAAGCCCACCGCCACCTGCGACTGGAGCAGCGTCAGGCTCGCGAATGTCACGACGAGGGAGACGANGGCCCCGATGGCCGCTCCGGCCAGAAACCCGAGCACCACGCTGTTTGTCGCGAGCGCGACCGCAAAGCTCCCCA
>JADLKI010000006.1 GCA_015657395.1 Spirochaetales bacterium
TCCATGGTGGGCAATAGCTTCTGGCTCTCTTTTGCAATGCTGGTGGGAGGAAGGCTCTTGAGGTGTACACGGTGCTCGTGCTGTTTTCCAAATTGAAAATTTCTGGTCCGACTCATGTGATACTGCACACAAGGAAATCATGAAAAGAAGGCGGCACAGATCGGCGTATCTCACAATCAAGCGCACCGAGGACATCCGTCGCCAGCATGATTGAGGGAAGACAGGCGCTTTGACGGGAAGTCGCGCGGCCGACCAACGGCCAGGTTTCTTGAAACGAGGAAGGACTTCTTCCAGTCAACTGCCAGACCGCGACCAGTCTTTCGAGCGTTTCGACAGTAATATCGGCGGTGGACCCGCCACTCGCCGATGACCAAGGATTCCGCCATAATAGCGCTCAGAAAACAGGACTACCTTAGCGCAACACGTTTGAAAATTGTGTTCGAGGCAGCCCTCCCGACCACCATCCGAAAAACCCCAGAACTTCGTTCTTCGAAAATTTCAAGAGGTAGTTGATCCCCGAGCACAGCATTCAGGCTGCATCTGAGAAAGCACGGACAGGGATGGGCACGAGGAAGGACAGGTCTTGGAACTCGCCGACTTCATGGGCCCGTGGCTAACGCCCAGGGCCGTGATAGTTTAGATGCATCACAACCGGGGTATAACTTAGTGGTAAGGACGTGCTCACCCTACCAACGATATTCCAATACTGCTGTCCCTGTTGCAGTCTGATAACGCCATGTAGGGAGCAGCCACGCGCCATGCGAGATGACGTCAGTAACGGAGTGCGCGCTGGACTGTGCTAGTGGCACACATGTAGAGAGATCGTTGCGCACTGGAATTGGCTGAGACACACTAGGAGTGAGTACCCCTAGCGATTGCAAGTGTGTCGGCGCGCTCGATTCAAGAGAGACTAGGGCAGGCTCGCATGTCAAGTTAGTTGGCGTTGGTGGCATCGGCGGCGAAACAAAGCCCCATAGGCTGACATGAAAAGCGTCCATCCCTGATGCGTCTTCCTGGCGGTCACCCGCACCCGTACTGCGCGACGAAGATGCCGCTCCGCTATGACGCCAAAAATAGAACAGCACGATAAGGACGAAGCATCATGATTTGGCCAGGTCCCACAGCAGGCCAGGCGTTCTTCGGCCTTACTCAGTTACCTATCCATCATGGTAATCCTACAAACGACACTGCCGTTAGGAAAGCAGATTTTGCAACATGATGCGGTGCAGCAATGAGCAGTTGTTATAAAGTTCTGATCGAGGAAATTCCTTGCTGGATTTCATGTTGGTCCAGAAGGGTAGGCAGTTTTCATAAGGGAGGCTCTACCAGCGTTCTGGCCGAGGTACGGTCAATGTGGGGGTGTGCTGGGCGGGTGATAGCGTCTTGATTGACGGTTCCGGTAGGCGGCCGGCGAGACGCAAGGCCTTCCGCGCACCAGCGCCTGGTATCTCCGGTTATGAGAAAATGGAGCAACGCGCGTTGCAGATGCGTTTCACGGTCCCTTTGGGCACATGGGCATTAGGTTAGCGAACTCCGGCCCCGGCCGTGGGTGCTTAGTCGCGGTATACGTACATGCAGAGTGGAGATCGTCCCGGGGTCAGGGTAGAACTCCTGGCACTTGATCGGTCAGGGAGATTTCTCTTGATGTCGCAGATAGCAGGGCAAGCTGCGAATTCGGCGGCTTTCAAGGGTGGATTACCGGGGACTGGGCTTGCGCATGAAATCACGGGAAATGCAGTACTGCGTTCAAGGTCCGCCCGGTCGACAGGCCTGCGGCATATCTCATCGTTGCCATAAAGCATGTCTTCAATAGAACCCGACATGAGGGCTGGCCGCATCGGGCATTCAAGGCGCTTGCAGGGGCGAGCATGGTTCGGGAGCGACTTTTAAGGCTGGACCGCTCAGCAATGATGAGCGCACAGCTGCGTCCAAAAATTCCCGTTAGTAGATTCTCCGGAGTACCAAGTAGAAAGGAGATTAATCGTAACGGATGCCAGAGACGGATGACACCTTCTATCAGCTCCAGAAACAGCACCGCACTGCATTCAGGCTTCTCCTGATATGGCAGGGCATTGGTGAATGCCAGCAGGTTTCCGATCCCACATGGGTTCCCGGCACACAGGCACATCTTTCCCAGGGCTCGGCACGGGTCGCTTTCGTTTTGCTGCTGCTGGCAGACAGGCGGCGTCCTTGGAAATTTTTCGTCAAGTCGGGCGCCCAGAGGTCAGCATGGATATAACCCTTTGAAGTGCGCGATGAAGGGCTAGGCATCACCGCTATCCCGTACGAGCGCACCGGACGGTGGAACGTACCGTAATATCATGCAGTCCGCTGATTGGCTGGTGATGGCGCAGAAGGAGGCAGGCTGCCAAAGCAAGCGCCGCGGTTGTCGGTGATAAGGCTTTGACACTTGGAGACTTCGGCCAAGGCGGGGGATACCGCAGCGGCGTCTTATACCGGAATGCCAGCGGGCGATTGGTTCAGAGCGGTAGTTCGTGGGATTGGCATCGAATTCACTTTGATCGCAAAGGTCTTTGGCTGGAGGATTCGGGCATTGACCACCGTGTTCCATGCCTCGTTGGGTGATAGGTTTCGGGGATTCAATCTGGATTTCTCATGGACAATCTGCGTCATGGAAGGGCAGATTGGCATACGCAAGTCCTCCCTTTTGGTGTCTGTAGGGATATTGCTTTGTACGTCCCAGTTCCGAGAACTTCCTCAGTACGAAGGTGGGGTGCATTGGTCCGTAAGTTAGCCTGCTTTGTGCGATATAGGCGGTTGACTTTGGCGATCTCGGAGGAGCTGTCAATACGGTTCCCGGATATCGTGCAGGATTTGGCCACAGGTTCGCCTGCTGAAAGTCTACCGGGCTGAGTCTCAAGCGTCTAGCAGTTCGCCCATGCCATAGACCCGTCAGGTCGTGCTCTGGCATCTAAAAGGATGCTCCGTCGGAACTGCTGTTCGGCTTCGCAGAAATGCATATATGCGGCAAGCCTTACGGCAATGGAGGCTTCCGAGTACCGCGCCGATTGATGCAATTGGTATTGAGGCCATAGGCTTGCCGGCTCGGCTGCAATGAAGGTTGGCTATACCGCGCCGGTCTGGCCGACACCCCCTCTTCCGCAGAGAGAAATACGCGTCGGTCATTGCGCAACTTGTTGCCGGAGGTATAAATGGGTGCCATGGACTCGATGCTTTCCCGAGGAGAGCCATGCAGCAGAGTCGCGCCGGGTTACCCTGAACAAGGAAATCATCGCGGCGCGGTACCCAACGTGGTTGGGACAACGATTCCTAAGCCCGTTAAGACCCTGGATTTCGAGGGCAATGCGGCCCCAGAAATGCCCCCCCCCGGCGCGCTCCGAACGAAGGGTGGTCGACATATGCATTCTCCAGTGCACGAAGACGCATGTCCAGGGCGTCCCAGCCTCTTGCCTGGGGCATTTCGGGACGGCTCACTGGGGAGGGAATTGTTTGTGTGAAGCTACATATGTCCTTTCATATTGGGATTGAATAACAGGCTCGTAAATAGGATCATTGATTATTTTTTTGTATCACGCGGAACCCCATCCTACGATAAAAGGAGACATTACTGTATGCCACACTCCGCCTTCAGATTACCACCGCTTTCCATTCATTCCTAGAATCCAAATGCAGTCGGAAGGGAGGGCTCGGACACAGCAGGGAGGGCCATCGCAGCGTGTTTTTCTGAAAATGGCCTATCCTTTGAATTCAGGCTTCGCTTACGGATCGGCCTGCAGCCGCATGCGGCGATCATCGACAGATCTGGGGTTGGGAACCGCGTCTGCATGGCATCGAACTTGCCCTGGCGAAGCCCGGTTTTCCGAGGGTGGCAATACGCGGACCGGGCGCGTAGGGAAAAAAAAAGGCTTTCTTGAGCTGGGGCTTATCAAACATGGACTTTGGCTCGCTGGTGGGAAGGTATCGGGACGCATAGTTGAAGTCGTCGGGCCCCTCGAGGTAAGGTGGATACGTTGTGTCTGGGCTATCGGAGCGGGAAAACTCCCGTGAGGCAGAATCATTGAGTTCCATGAAGTCGGCCTATGGGTGCGCTACGGCTTATGTCGCGGGATGATAGTTGGGCGCATAGGAATGGACTAAAGACAGCTGCGCTATATGTGCAAAAGGCGCCGGCTCAGCAGGCGGCAACGTGGGACACTAAAGGCCTGGAAGGCCGTATTGGTCACATTAACGCAGGGTCCACGCTGTCGAGCTGATCAGTCACATCAATGGGAGTCAGGAAGTGGGACTAACGCCCTCGAAGGAACTCGCTAGTGTGCCCGGAGGGGCATTGAACGGGAGCCGGGCCGGACCGTTTCGTAAAGCGCGCCTCCTCGAGGACTTCATATCCTTTTAGAATGAGCGACAGAATTTTCTTGAAAAGGCGGGAGCACGAGCACCGAGTAAGTCATCTCTCGATTGTCTTCCCATTCTCTTTTTAGCTTATTGCTAAAGATATGTCCAAGTTTTTTGCCCACTTATGGTTTTAAGTAATTTGCGTAGTTGAAGGCACGCCCCACCTTGCCCAGACCGGGACCGATGTTCCNCAGGTTGGCCATCACAGCCGTGTGTACTGGTTAGGATATCGACTCGGTAAAGCTTATCACTATGACGACAGAAAGAANGAACGCGAGAGTACAGAAACACGAGTCGGCGATGTCGTAGATCACATTTTTACGGAGTGCCCTGTCCCCGAGGAAAATAGTGTAGACTCCCCGCGGGTTTACGACGTAGCGCATCTCGGTGACCGCCATTTTGAACAGCACCACTATGCGGATTACTTTAATGCCGCCGCCTGTCGAGCCTGCGCAGCCTCCGATGAACATGAGCAGGAACAGTATGGTCTGGGAGACCGCAGGCCATTTCCCGAAATCGGCAGTCGCAAAACCCGTCGTGCTGAGAATCGACGAAACCTGGAACGAGGAGAACCGCAGCGATTCTCCGAAATTCCGGTACACTCCCGTGTGGAGCAAGTCCCCTGCAATGATGAGTGAAGAAACGGCGAATATCATAAAATAGACTTTAAATTCGGTGTCCTTCCAGATGTCGCGCACATTTCCCCTCAGAAGTCGATAATGAAGCGTGAAATTCGTAGCCGCGAGAAACATGAAAATCGTGACGACCCAATCTATGAACCCGGAATTGTAGTACGCCAGGCTCGTGTTCTTTGTCCCGAAGCCGCCCGTGGCCATGGTCGCGAACGCATGGCAGACAGCATCGAAGAGGGGCATTTCCTGCAATGAGGCCGGCGGATGATTCCATTTCCTTAAGAGCGCATTTTCTCTATGACGGGTGGGAGCAGCCAGGTCAGCGATCAGTGAGAGCGTTACTGGATTGAGCGTGCGCCGAGAAATGGTGGGCTGGACGTTCGCGATGCGTGGTTTCGGTCGATACATTTGAAGGCCGGGGCCTTCTGGCTTCAGCGTGACAAAGCGAGGAGATGCATTGTGCATGATCCGAGAGCGGCGGCATTAACGCGACGAGCAATACGATGCGATTCCCATGCCTCCGAGCACTTTGTAGAGAGATATAGAGAAGACAGAAGATCAGGGAGCTTGGGGCCATTCGCGGCCTATTCTATATCACGCGAGTTTCTCAGGAGCTCGGATCCGGTTGTGGCAACGCTGACCCGACATCAGTTTCTCAAAAAGCATCCGCATGTCATGGAGGGTCCTCAATATACCCTGCCTCGCGCATCAAGAACACCGAGGAAAAGATAGGGAGAGAAAAGGAAAGAAAGGGGGGGTACAACGGAGTGCGCCAATGCCGAGGCGGCGACCATCTCAGGTTCCTCGCGAGGGATGATCAAAGCAGCACAACCTCTCTCTGTTTGTCAGTAAAAGTGTTAAGATGCGCTCGTGGAAAGGAGAAAGGCGTTCTACGCTAGAAGCGGTGCGGCGCAGATGGTCCGTGCCTTGTGGGACGGGCAAATGGAAGGAAGTATTATCGCTACAAGGTCTCGGGAACTGTGCCGTGGATAGATTTTTTTCACTCGCACGCACACACGAAGGATTGACACGCAGCCCAGTATAGGACACGAGTAGTAGAATTCAGAGAGCATGCGGAGAGCATCCTCCCGGTAACAGGATCGGTGATAATGATCAGCACTCGTCCAAAATGTCATGTTTACACCTACTCAATATTAACATGGCTTCCAAATTTCATGGTGCCGACCTAACTGCCTATTATTTCCTTCATGCGCTCATTTCACGAAAGACCTTCACGTGAGCACGATCTTATCGATTATATTTACCGCGGATGAGTCTTTGGCGATAGTGCGGAGTGGAGACTGTCTTCGGTACAGGCAAGAGCCCTCGGTTTGTGAAAGCCTTTCTCTAATGCCGAATTTTGACAGAGCATGAAGGGTGCAATTAGGCACGAGAAGCACAACTCCCCCCTCCTCCGCCGCCACCACGCCGCGCTCTACCAGCCGCTGCGCCATCCTCTCCCGCCGTCCCCCGATGGCCTGCTTCCGACAGCGATCTCTCCGCGCATCCCCTCGCACTCCTTCCCGCATGAGCCTCGCGTATGTGCGTGTGCGGGGAACTCGTTACGAGCGGGAGAATCTTCGCTTCGCGGACTGCACAGGGTGATTCGCCGAGGAGAAGGCGGATTGAGGATAAGCCGGGAGGACGGAATATTGCGCTATCTATCTGTCCTCGAGACGATACCTGTTTGGCAAGTGAGAATACTCATCGATGTCGAGCGAGGGAATTATCATTATAGGGACCCCTGTGGCTGTTAGAAGGTCTTCCGTCTTGGTGGGACGATTAAGCGAGAAAGGAGCATGCGGGCGCCGGGCAGATTCCTTCTGCTCATGAGGACGAGCCATCGCTTCAAGGTACTCCCAGAGATGTGGAAGTGCTACCTGAGTGCAAAGATTGTAGCCCCGAATGTATGGTTCCGCCCGCATCATTGGCCAGCGCTTGAATCCATGGTTGGTTCTCTGCTTGCGGACGCGCTTAGTCGAAATCATCTGGGCTTTCAAAGGTCAGTCATACATCCCATGTGATTGGTTGACGGGGCTATCGAATAAGGTGGGTATAGCCGCATGGGGAAAAGGTCGCACGCACGTTTTAGCAGCTAGTCTGATATTCTGAATAGGGGCTGAGGCATTGCGATCCTCCGCAGATTTGTTTTTCCCCGAAATCCGGATAGCTACAAAATTTTTGACGCAAGGCTCGAGGACCATCCACACTTCCGTACTTGCATTTGATGAATATTTATCATTCTGTGGTCCCTTGGCGATTATTCCTCCGGCAGCCGAAAGCGTCACGCGAAATGCAGAGTCGGCCAGCCACTTTAGCTCGGCGTTTCCATGATGATGGCATCGGCAAGCCTGCGCGATGTCTTGGGTGTCGGCGCGCGATATAGGCGCGGAAAGTCATTTTCCACGGCCGAAACAGGAAATTCAGGGAGGAAGGCCGTACATCACTGCACTTCCGATTGGACTCTCAAGTATTCTGCTTGCTCACAATGTGAGATGCGTGCAGTCCTCAACAACAACGACTACACCATCGCAGCAACCTCGTTCAACGTCCACGTCGCCAACCAAGGGAGGAGGGCAGGAAAGGGCCACAATTCGATTTGAATAACGTATGCAGTAGCAGAGCACAGGCCCCACCAGGCCTTTCCGGGGCCGATAGTTCGGCACTGGCATCAGCGGCCGTCCGTATCGCAGGATTTAAAAGGGATACGCCGCTTTTCAGAACACAACTTGGGCGCCAACCGCGCTGGCTCTCCTCTGTGTATATTACTGTGGAAAAGGTCAACAGTGGGTCCGATGGGTGTATTGGGGATTATGTGCTGGGCAACGCTCTCCCGGCGCGCGCCCCTTCCGGGCGATAGGGTCGACCGGCGTCAACTTTGGGCCGATCGGGATGGCTCCCTGGACGATGGATTGGATCGAGAGAATTTCGGCATTCGGAAGCACAGTAGTTCAAGCATGCATATGGGGAATGTATCAGGCGAGTAATATCGTACTCTCGCTCACTCACGCGGTGGGGTATAGAGCATGAATGCAGGGGCAGCTGGTGCAGATACAGTCGCAACCTCGTCAAAGGTTAACCTTTTGTTATGTTAGGATGGGGGTCCGGGTGATACAAAAAGATAACATATCCTATTGCCGTAGCGCCCACGCGCGCTGTCTTCAATCCAATATGATTCTTGCGACTCCTTCACGGCAGACGCTCTACAGATCGATCCTATAATTCGCTCGACAGTCGATATTCTCATCAACGAAAAAGATAGTCTATGTCGGGCACTATTCTGGATCAGCGTCAGGAGCGGAAAGAATATCGCTCGGTGGCTACAGGTTCAGCACACAACAATTCCTGCCCTCACACGGCAACTAATCGAGTAATGGCGGGAAATCCAGATGCCGGTTCGAAATCTCGCCCTTCGAATATAGCCAGACCAGAGGCGGATCGGCTGCCGGGACATTCGTTCTTCGGGTTCCAGTCCGTTGGGGGAACCGCTTATATTGACGGCTTCCGAAAGGATTTTTCTCATCACCCACCCTCGTCTTTGTCATTTACACCTGGCGAACGTTGTCTAGAACATTGTAGCCCGATTTGCTTTGCGAGACAGAAATAATGCCAAGGCTACGGTAGGAATTCGTTCGCCAGCCACGTTGGGACGGCGGCCGGATGATTTCTTCGGTCAAAGGAAATTTTGGGTAAGGAAGACGACTCTGTGGGCCTATCATAAGAAAAGAGGCAGGATCGGCAGGATTGGAAGCCATTTTTTTGGAGCAGTGACAACTGCGCGATCTCTGATATGCGATTCTCTCGGGATTCGCTTCGTCCGCGAGTGAAATTATGATCACTGTCTCGGATTGTCCTACTATATCTGGCACTGGCCCGCGTTCTTACCTTTTGACAATACTCTTTGCATATAGGAAGTACCGGCACGAGAGATGAAACCCTATAGTTCGCTGTCTTGTTCACATTACGGACGCGTATTTCTCCCGTTGTAGGGACGGAATAGCCGCGTGCTCCTATGCTTAGTGAGCATGGGGGTGCGGCGGTAAGCTTTCCGGAGCGACGAGAAACCTTTTCTGACAAACAGAGAAGGGTTTCTCTTTGTCACCCTCAGCTGGGTCGCCGCCTCGGCATTGGGCGCACTCCCGTTTACACTCTCCGGGTATATTCCCTCATACATCGATGCTTTTTTTGAGACGATGTCGGGGTTCAGCACAACCGGATCGAGCATCCTGAACAATATAGAGGCGCTGCCCCGCTCCCTGCTTCTCTGGCGCGCAACCACGCACTGGCTCGGAGGCATGGGAATCGTCGTATTGCTCGTCGCGGTTTTGCCCGCGCTCGGATTCAATGCAGTCCGTGTCATGGAAGCAGAGGCCCCCGGCCCTTCTGTCGACCGCATCACGCCGCACATTTCGCGCACGGCCAAAACGCTCTGGCTGATCTACCTGGGCCTCACCGTCATAGAGATACTCCTCCTGGTCATTGCAGGAATGCCCCTCTTCGATGCTGTCTGCCATGCGTTCGCGACCATGGCCACGGGCGGCTTCGGGACAAAGAACACGAGCCTGGCGTACTACAATTCCGGGTTCATAGATTGGGTCGTCACGATTTTCATGTTTCTCGCGGCTACGAATTTCACGCTTCATTATCGACTTCTGAGGGGAAATGTGCGCGACATCTGGAAGGACACCGAATTTAAAGTCTATTTTATGATATTCGCCGTTTCTTCACTCATCATTGCAGGGGACTTGCTCCACACGGGAGTGTACCGGAATTTCGGAGAATCGCTGCGGTTCTCCTCGTTCCAGGTTTCGTCGATTCTCAGCACGACGGGTTTTGCGACTGCCGATTTCGGGAAATGGCCTGCGGTCTCCCAGACCATACTGTTCCTGCTCATGTTCATCGGAGGCTGCGCAGGCTCGACAGGCGGCGGCATTAAAGTAATCCGCATAGTGGTGCTGTTCAAAATGGCGGTCACCGAGATGCGCTACGTCGTAAACCCGCGGGGAGTCTACACTATTTTCCTCGGGGACAGGGCACTCCGTAAAAATGTGATCTACGACATCGCGGCACTCGTGTTTCTGTACTTCGCGTTCTTCTTTCTGTCCGTCATAGTGATAAGCTTTACCGGAGTCGATATCCTAACCAGTACAACGGCGGTGATGGCCAACCTGGGGAACATCGGTCCCGGTCTGGGCAAGGTGGGGCCTGCCTTCAACTACGCATTCTTTCCATGGTGGGCAAAGCTTTGGCTCTCTTTTGCAATGCTGGTGGGAAGGCTCGAGGTGTACACGGTGCTCGTGCTGTTTTCAAGAAAATTCTGGCGCTCATTCTGAAAAGGAATCATGAAGGCGGCAGATCGGGCCAGCACGAGGACATCCTCGGAGGCAGCGCTTTGACGGTCGCGGCCCGGCCCCGTCAACTGCCCCGGACCAGTCTTTCGAGCGTTTCGACAGTGATATCGGCGGTGGACCCGATGACCAGATCGGCCCCTTCGAGGCCTTTCCCCACGCCGAGCGCCTTCATGCCGGCGTCTTTTATCGCATTTATCCCCGCCTGCGCGTCCTCGATGCCGACACAGTCTTCGGGGCCGACGACGGCGATGTCCGCAGCCAGCAAGAACAGTTCGGGATCGGGTTTTCCGCAGACGACGGCGCCGGGGTCCGCGATGCCATCGAAAAACGGCCCGGGGATCGGTCCCAGACCCAGTCTGTCGATGATCGCCGGGGCATTGCGGCTGGCAGAGGCGAGCACGCGCTTCACACNCCTCTGCCCGAGCCCGAGAAGCAGGGATTTCATTCCCGGCAGTATGTCGTCGGGTCTCAACCCTTTGAGGAGCTCCCTGTAATAGGCGTTCTTGCGCTCCGCAAGCTCATATTTTTCCCCCTCCGGGAGGCTGACGCCATTGTGGTTCAGGATGACTTCGAGGGCTTCCATCCGCGCCACGCCCTTCAGACGCTCATTCAGCTCCTCGTCGACCTGCCAGCCATTGTCGTCCCCAAGTCTCTTCCAGGCGAGGTAGTGGTAGCGGGCGGTGTCGGTCACGACGCCGTCGAGGTCCAGGATCGCCGCCTTCAGGACCGGCTCCAGCGACACCAGCGCCGATTCGCCGGTTTTCAGGCTGATCTTCTGTTTTTTATGAAGGAATGTGAAGGTTTCGGGGCGCCCCGNCCCGCCGTCGCCCCGGGAAGCACTTTCGAGAGAATATCGCACTGCTTTTGTCCCGATATCTATGGACAGCCTTGAAGGCCCGAACTGCAGACTGAATGCGAGTCTCCGCCAGCCTGCAGGCAGGCGCGGATTGAAGGAGTACCTGATTCCTCTCTCCGAAGTCGACCGATCCCGGAAACCCGCAAATCCGTACACGACGGCAAGCCAGCTGCCGGCCATGGCCGCCGTGTGGATGCCATCCCTGCTGTTTCCGTGCATGTCGTCGAGGTCCATGCGCACCGTCTTCATGAAGTAGTCGTATGCGGCCCTGCCGTCCCCCGTCTCAGAGGCCATGATGCTCTGGATACAGTGCGAGAGCGAGGAATCGCCCGTCGTCAGGGGCTCGTAGAACCTGAAGTTTCTTATCTTCTCGGCCAGAGTGAACTGCTCGGACAGCAGGAATTGCGCCAGCACGAGGTCCGGCTGCTTGAGGACCTGGTGCCGGTAGATGACGAGCGGATGAAAGTGCAGAAGCAGGGGATACTGCTCCGGCGGCGTCGTCCGGAAAGGCCAGGCCTCTTTCTGCATGAAGGAATCGTCCTGGGCATACAGGCCCGTCTTCTGGTCATAGGGAAGGTACATCGAGTCGGCGATTCTCTGCCATGCTTCAATTTCGCCGTCCTCGAGCGCCGTGTTCCGTTTCAGCGCATCAAAAGATTCGGGTTTCTTTTCCCGCATCGCGCTCAGCGTGCGCGCCGCGAAGCGCAGATTGTTTTTCGCCATCAGATTGGTGTAGGCGTTGTTGTCCACGAGCGCGGTGTATTCATCGGGGCCGGTCACTTCGTCGATCCTGAAACGCCCGTCGGCCCCGCAGTGCCCCAGGGACGCCCACAGGCGCGCCGTCTCCAGCGCCACTTCCGCGGCAGGCCCGTACAGGAATTCCGTGTCGCCCGTGGCCTCGCAGTATTTTTCCATCGCATACACGATGTCGGCGTCGATATGGTACTGGGCCGTTCCAGCAGGGTAATACGCGCTGGTCTCTTCTCCGTCTATGGTGCGCCAGGGGAAGAGCGCTCCGTTTTCGGCCATGACTCTTGCGCGCTTCCGGGCCTTTTCGAGGAGCGAATACCTGAATTCGAGCAGGCTGCGCGCAAATTCGGGCTTCGTGTAGGTAAAAAAGGGACAGACATAGATCTCCGTATNCCAGAAATAGTGCCCCTCATACCCTTCCCCCGTAACGCCCTTCGCCGCGATGCTGGTCTTCCCGCTGCGCCCGGAGGACTGCAGGACATGGAAGAGGTTGAAGCGCAGGGCCTGCTGGACATCGGGCCTGCCCTCCAGGACCACGTCGGCGCGGGCCCAGAAATCCGCGAGGAATTCCCTCTGCTCGCGCAGAAGCGTTTCAAACCCGTCCCGCGAAGCCCCGAGAAGCTCCTCATGCGCCGACTCCCACAGCAGGTTTGCCCCGCCCACAGGAGCCATGCGGTAGGCCATGTACTTTACGAGGGCGATCCGCTGGCCCGGCCCTATCGTCCCTTTCCAGAGGTGGGCGGTGGACGACGAGTCCGCGGCGCTGGAGTGCGCAAAGGTCGCCGGGCCATCCCACGTATGCCTGACCTGGACGGTGGCGGCAAGCCCGCTGTTCTTCGTCGCAATGAGGAGTCTCGTCTCCGCGTCATCGCACTCGAGCCTGGTTATGGAATAGGCATCTCTGGCTATCTTGGAGCCGACGCGCGGATCGCTTCCCCCTCCCCTGTTGGCGGCCCTGCNCTCGACTCTGCTCTCGAGCCTGACTGCAACGGGTCTTCCGTCGGGAGTGTCGAGCACGCGCGCTTCATATCCGATCGCGCCGATGCTCTGGCGTTCCAGGCTCACCATGCGGGTGGAGCGCACTTCGATCAAAACGCGGTTGGGGAGGACTGCTCTGACCGCGCGGATCAGCAGCCCGCTGCGAAGATCGAGATATCGCTCATAGGACTGAAGCTCGACGCTGTCCAGGCGGAATTCTTCACCGCCGACGGAGAGCGCGATGAGCTTGGCATCGGGAAGGTTCAGGATGGTCTCGTGGTTCTCCGCATATCCATAGGCTGTTTCGCCGTACGCGATGGGCTCTTTCTCGAAAAAGCCATTGATGTAGGTGCCCCTGTGGAAGGCCGGGACCTTCTCTTCGAAATCCCCCCGGAGTCCCAGATTCCCGTTTCCGAGGGCAAAGAGAGTCTCATACTTGTCTATCCGATGAATATCACAGCCGGGTTCGGCTATTCTCCATTCGCTGTCGTCAGGCATTGCTCAAATTCTCCTGCAGGATTCCCTCTTTGCAAGTATTGTGGGGAGAATGATGTGTTCTTTTCCCCGCGGTCCGGATTCACGGTGCGATGTGATCTCCTGAAGGAGAAGTCTGGCTGCGGCTTCTCCCAATCCCACGCTCGGCTGGGCCACGGTTGTCAGGGCCGGATTCAGGTACCTCGAGAGATAGTCATCGTCGAACCCCGCGATGGAGATGTCCTCCGGAATGGACAGGCCTGCATCGAGAACAGCCTGTATCGCCCCATACGCCACCATGTCGTTGCCTGCAAAGACAGCGGTCGGCCTGTCGCCGAGGCCGAGCAGCTTCTGCATGGCCCGGTACCCCGATTCCTCGGAAAAATCCGCCACTTCTATGTACTCGGGGTTCTGGGNGATGCCCTTCTCGGCCAGGACCTGCCTGTAGGCCTCCAGCCTGTGCGCGGCCGCATAGAATGCCAGGGGCGCGTGGGCAATCATCGCAATTTTTCTGTGCCCGAGCGCAACCANGTACTTGACCATCTCCCGCGCTGCGACAATGTTGTCGATATCCACCTGGGGAACCGAGAGCCCCTCTATGGAGCCGATCACCACCAGCGGCACCCCCGCCGCCGCCAGCTCCTGCATTCCTGGGTCATCGGTGTAGGTGTTCATCAGGATGACGCCGTCGATTCCCGTCGAACGGACGAGGTCCAGATAATTCACTTTTGCCTTTCGCAGAGGCCGAAAATCCAGCCTGCAGTGCCGTTTGTTCAGAACCAGGGCCANTCCTTCTACCAGCCGGAAAAGGTATGCATCGCTGAACATGGAACTGGAATAGCTGATGAAAAATCCAACGGAACAGTTGGTCTTCTTTGCAAGGCTTATGGCATGTATGTCCGGCACATATTTCAGCGCCTCGACGGCCTGGAGGACGCGCTGGCGCGTCGCTTCGCTTATGTGCTTCCNCTGTATGTTGTTGAGGATGAATGAAACAGTTGTCCGGGAAACACCTGCCATTTTTGCCACATCCGATGCTGAAACTGACTGTTTTTTCATACCCTCGTATTCCCAACAGGACCCGGTTATTCCTTGATCGAGCCGGCAAGGACTCCCTTCACAAAATATTTCTGAAGCGCGAAGAAAACAACGAGCGGCAGCACCATCGATATAAAAGCGGCCGCAGTCAGATATTCCCAGCCGCCGCCGTAAGAGTTGACCATGCTGCTGATAGTCACGGTCATAGGTGCCACGTCAGGTGTTCCGCCAAGAAATCAATGCTATAAGCAGATCATTCCAGACCCACATAAACTGGAAAATGGCCAGCGACGATATGGCCGGAATCGACGTGGGCAGAACGAGTCTCAAGAATATAGTAGGATGCGAAGCTCCGTCTATCTGGGCGGATTCGATCAGCGACCTGGGAAGCTGGGATATGAAGTTGCGGAGAAGATAGATGGCAAACGGCAGGCCGTAGGCGGTGTGCGCGAGCCAGATGCCGATAAAATTTCCCGTAAGCCCGATCTTGTTGAACAGCCTGAGCACCGGTATCAGCGTCATCTGCAGAGGCACGACGATGAGTGCGACGACCATGAGGTACAGGGGTTTTCTGAGCGGAAAGCGCATCCAGGCAAAAGCGTAGGCGGTACAGGCGCCGATGAAAATAGGTATCAATGTGGAGGAACGGCGATCAGCAGGCTGTTCACAAAGCTTCTGCCCATGTTCCCCGCGTGAGCACGTATGCATAATTTTCGAGAGTGAAAGCGAAGGGAGTCTTGAACGCCTCCCACCAGCCGTTGGTCGCAACCATGCTCCTGGGACGGAACGAACTGACCAGAAGGCCCGCCGAGGGAATAATCCACGCGATACAGATCAGTATCAGGACACGTGGAGCGGAATGGCGCCGAGCACCCGTTTCCAACCAGTGCTCACGGAACCAGATTTGCTAGCCATTTTTTTCCTCTGCATTGAAGCGCTTGAGATTCATTATCATGACGGGAATGATCGCCAGCAGAAGCAGGGTCGCAATCGCGCTCGCCCGTCCGTAGTTCCTGAAATTGAACATCTCCTTGTACATTCTGTTGGCGATGACCTCGGTTCCCAGGTTGCCATTGGTCATCACATACACGATGTCGAAGACTTTCAGGACATTGATGATGAGCGTCGTCGCGACCACCGTGAGCGTCGGCATCATGAGAGGAAGAATAATCTTGAAGAATATGGCGATTTCGCCGGCGCCATCGATCCGGGCGGCCTCCAGGACATCCTCGCTGATCCCCTTCAGCCCGGCAGAGAGGATCACCATCGCAAATCCGGTCCACATCCAGATGCCGACCACTATGAGGGCGATATTGTTGGTCGAGCGATTGAAGAGCCAGGCCTTCGGCTCGAAGCTCGGAAACAGCGCAGTCAGGATGGCGTTGACCGTGCCTATCTGCGGNNAAGTCCCGGCAGGCCTGAACTCGTACATGAAGCGCCAGATCACGCCGGCGGCCACGAACGAGATGGCCATGGGAAGAAAGATGCAGGCTTTCGCCGCCGACTCATATTTCACCCTGTCGGAGAGCACCGCGATGAGAAGTCCCAGCACAAGGCAGGCAAGCGTAAAAAATACGAGCCAGAGAAGATTGTTCTTGAGAACCACGAGCATCCCCGAATCGGAGAAGATATACAGGTAGTTCTGCAGCCCCACAAAGTTCTCCGAGCGCGCATCCATAAAACTCAGCACAACAGTATTTACAACCGGGTATACGAGAAAAATGATCAGCAGCGATACGGCGGGAAGAATCCAGAACCACGGGCGCAGTATCCCCGCCGCCTTTCTGCTGGCATGAGCCGCGATCCGCTCCGTGATCATAAGGTAAGCCCACAGAAAAACGGGAATCACCGCAAGGGCGACAACTGCCACCAGGATATAGTTGGTATGCATGTTTTCCCTCTCATGAAGACAGCCGGGACGGGAGCAGGTCTGCTCCGTCCCGGGAAATGGCATTTACTTGTACGCTTCTCTGCGGACCTTTTCGAGCCCCGCAAGTATCGAGTCGAGCTGCTTGGGATTGTCGACGTAGCTGACGATCGCGGACCAGAAGGCCGCGTTCATCTCTGGCTTCATCATATCCGAAGCGTCGAACACCACAATCTCGCTCTTGTTCAGGATATCGGCGGCTCGCTTGGTGAGGTCGTCCGAATAGGAGGAGAGAGGGACATTCCTGTTGGTGGCAAGGGCACCGGTCGGAGCCCAGAAGGCCTGAGCCTCGGCGCTTGCGAGGTAATTTACGAACTGTCTGATCTCAGGGGTGTCCCTGAAGACTCCCACGACATCGGCCGCGGACTCGACTGCCTTGGAATACTTGGCATCGATCGAGGGGAATGCGACAAAATTGAAATCCTGAACAGGTTTCAGGGTCGGGAACTGAGTCGTGATGAATCCCTGGATGAAGCTCGCCTGCTGATGCAGAAGCGCCTGCGGCGGCTGAGCGAACAGCGGAGCGGCGGCGTTGCCGAAATTGGTGGAGTTGACATAGCCGGAGCCACCGTAGATCATCTTCGGGTCGGCAATGATCTGACNCCAAGTCTCCCAGGCCTTTTTCACCTCGGGGCTGGTCCACGACAGTTTCCCTTCATACCAGTCGCGGTATTTGTCCGGCCCGTTCACGCGCAGGAATATGTTCTCGAGCCAGTCGGNTTCAACCCAGCNCGAGGCAGAGCCGCTCTCGACGCCTATCGCCCAGGGAGCGAGCCCCTTGGAGATGGCCTGCTTCGAAANGGTCATCATCTGTGTCCAGGTCCAGTCATTGGTGGGCACCTTCAATCNCTTGTCCTTGAACGTCACCGGATCGTACCAGACAAGCCNCTTGATCGCCGCTTTCATAAAGACACCATAGAGCTTGCCGTTCACGGTTCCAANGGTCTTCCATCCGGACGAATAGTTTTTGTCGAATTCCTTCATGTCGAGAATTTTCGAGAGCTCTATCAGCTTGCCGCCCTGCGCGAGCTCGACAAGTTTGCCGGGCCNCGGAAGTGCCGCGATATCCGGAGGATTGCCGGCCTCCACCCTCGTGGTGATCACCGCATCGAGGTCGCGGGTGGATTCCAGTTCAACTTTAATGCCCGTTTTTTCCTCGAAGGGCTTCACCATTGCCATGAAGACATCCGCTTCCTGACCTCNCCAGGTTCCGAGGAAATTGATGGTTTTTTGCCNCGCCGGAGCTGCAAAAACAACGCCAAGGGCTGCGGCCATCAAAAACATGATAAGTACTGTTCTTTTCATGAATACCTCCTCTTCATTCTGCGTTACTAACGCTTTTTAGTAACATTATAAACCGCTTTTTCAGAGTGCGCAAGAAAAAATCGACAGAAAATGATCGGGAGGAAAATTTCAATCCATGCAGAGTTTGTATTCCAGCGAATCGACAAGCGCGACGAAGCTGGCTTCGATGATGTCGGTCGATACGCCGACGGTGATCCATTNTCTGTGCCCATCCGTACTCTCGATCAGCACGCGGACCCGTGAGCCCGTAGCGCAGTTCGTTTCGAGCACGCGGACTTTGTAATCGATCAGGTGGACGTTTGACAGTTCCGGATAAAAGACATAGAGCGCCTTCCGCAGGGCCAGGTCCAGTGCGTTGACGGNGCCGTTTCCGACAACCGCCGTCGTCTCCGCACTGCCGCCGACCTTGATCTTGATCATGGCGTTGGAGCTCATCTCTCCGTNCGGCGCGGGGGATTCACTGCTGGCCCTGTACATGTTCAGATCGAAATGGGGCCTGAATTTACCGATGACTTTCTTGACCAGAAGTTCAAAGCTGGCATCCGCCGCCTCAAACTGATAGCCCTCGTGTTCGAGCTNCCTGAGCCTATCGAGGATTTTCGCGATTTCCGGACTCTCCTTCGTGAGTTCCGGCGCGACATCCCTGATTTTCAACAGTACGGCTTTCTTGCCGGAGACCTCCGAGAGCAGGAAGCGGCGTCTGTTGCCGACGAGCGCGGNGTCGATATGCTCGAAGGAGCGCGAGGCCTTGTCGACGCCGTCGATGTGCATGCCGCCCTTGTGGGCAAATGCGCTTCTCCCGACGTACGGTTTATTGTTCGGCACGGGGAGGTTTGCGATCTCAGCGATTTTAATTTCAGTTTCGCAGAGCTTTTCGAGATTCCCGCCGATGCATTCGTAGCCGCCCTTCAGCTGCAGGTTGGGTATGATGATGCCGAGATCCGCATTGCCGCAGCGTTCACCGACCCNCGTAAAAGTGCCCTGGACGTGGACGGCCCCGGCCCTGACCGCAAGCATGGAATTGGCGACCGCACAGCCCATGTCGTTGTGGCAGTGTATGCCGATCCGCATTTTAGGGAATCTCCCGCAGACCATCTCGACGATTTCATATACCTGCAGGGGCGGCGTCCCACCATTCGTGTCGCACAGGACGAGCACATCCGCACCGCCTCTCGCTGCGGCTTCCAGCACGTCGAAGGCGTAATCCGGGTTGTTCCGGTAGCCGTCGAAAAAATGCTCTGCATCGAAGATGACCTCTTTGCCTTTTTNCTTGAAAAACCGGACTGTCTCGAAAACACAGTTTAAGTTCTCCTCAAACGTAGTGGACAGGATCTCGGTGACATGGAGGTCCCACGATTTGCCGAAGATCGCGATGCAGGGCGTGTTCGCCTGGAGAAGAGACTGTACGTTGCCGTCGTCCTCGACGGGGATACCTTTTCTTTTNNTCGTGCTGCCGAAAGCCACGAGCTTCGCGTGTTGGAGCTTCAGACCGGACGCAAGGACGAAAAATTCCATATCCTTAGGATTTGAACCGGGATTCCCGGCTTCAATGTATCGCACTCCGAATGCATCCAGCGTCTTTACGACAGCGAGCTTGTCAGAAACTGAAAAGGATATACCTTCCGTCTGCGCGCCGTCCCGGAGAGTCGTGTCAAACATCTCCAATTTCAGCACAGTCGCCTCTCCTTTCCTCAACTATTCATTCTTCTGCCAGCTCATCTGTGCGCGCAGCTTCGCCCCGACCTTTTCGACGAGAAGGTTTTGCTCCTGGCGGCGGCGTGCATTGAAGTACGGCCTGTTCGCCTGGTTTTCCAGGATCCAGCTGCGGGCAAAGGAGCCTTCCTGTATCTCGGACAGGACCTTTCTCATTTCTTTTCTCGTCTCTTCCGTGATGATGCGCCTGCCGACAGTGTAGTCGCCGAATTCCGCCGTATCGCTGATCGAGTAGCGCATGAAGCTAAGGCCGCCCTTAACGACGAGGTCGATAATGAGCTTCATCTCGTGCAGGCATTCAAAGTACGCGTTTTCTGGCTGATAGCCTGCTTCCACGAGCGTGTCGAAGCCCGCCTTGATGAGCTCGGTCACCCCGCCGCAGAGGACGCACTGCTCGCCGAAGAGGTCCGTCTCCGTCTCTTCGCGGAAGGTCGTCTCAAGAATGCCTCCCCTGGCTCCGCCGATGCCGTAGGCGTAGGCAAGCGCGATATCGCGTGCGTGCCCGCTCGCGTTCTGGTATACGGCGAGGAGGCAGGGTACTCCCTTGCCTTCCTGATACTGGCTTCTCACCGTGTGGCCGGNGCCTTTCGNGGCGACCATGATGACATCGGCGCCGGCGGGAGGCTGGATCTGGCCATAATGGATGTTGAAGCCGTGCGCGAAGGCGAGCGCCGCACCACTTTTCAGGTTGGGCTCGATATCCTTTTTGTAGAGGGCCGCCTGCTTTTCATCGTTGACCAGGATCATGACGACGTCGGCGACTTTTACTGCCTCGGCCGTGATCATGACGCGCAGTCCTGCCTCCTGGGCCACCTTCATGGATTTTGACCCCTCGTAGAGACCGACGACCACGTTGGCGCCGCTGTCCTTAAGGTTGAGCGCGTGGGCGTGGCCCTGGCTGCCATAACCGATGACAGCCACCGTCTTGTCCTTGAGTACGCTGAAGTCACAGTCCTTCTCATAAAACATGTTCGCCATTCTACTTCTCCTCCTCAAAAATGAATTTCTTGATACCGGCCATTTTCAATACGTGTCGTTTTCAAGACAGTAGCTGCTTCGTCCGATGGCCGTCGGACCCGTTCTGCACATTTCGATGATGTCGTACTGCCTGATATAATTCAAAAACGCGTTCAGCTTCAGAGGCTCTCCGGTGATCTCGATCGCCATCGAATCGGGCGACAGATCGACGACGTTGGCCCTGTAGGAGTTGATCGCCTCCATCGCTTCGGGCAGCTCGCCCTTCTTGATTCTAATCTTGACGATCATGAGCTCCCGGACGACGGTCTTGTCGCTGTTCATGACCTGCACTTTTTTTACATCCATGAGTTTCTGCAGCTGCTTGACGATCTGCTCTTTTATGTAGTCGTCGCCCCAGGAAACGATCGTCATCCTCGACAGGGTGGGGTCTTCCGTTTCACCGACGGTCAGGCTGTCGATATTGAATGAACGCCTGGAAAACAGAGAGGACACTCTCGTCAGAACACCGGCATGGTTTGACACGAGCAGAGAGACGATAAACTGATGGTTTTGCATCCTGTGCCTTCCAATCATCGTAAAATAATGTCGTCGATGCTTCCGCCGGGCGGAATCATAGGGAGCACACGTTCGTCGCTGTCGATGGTGCAGTCGATTAAAACCGGGGTGCTGCACCGGAAGGCTGCGTCGAGGCATTTTTCATATTCCACCTCTGTCCCGGCCTTAAGGCCCTTTGCGCCGAAAGCCTCCGCCAGCTTCACGTAATCCGTCTTTCGTCCGAGCGAGGTGTTCGAATACCTGCCGTCGAAAAACAGTGTCTGCCATTGGCGGACCATGCCGAGCGCGTTGTTGTTGAGCACGATGACGATGAGGGGAAGGTTGTTGGACACGGCCGTCGCCATCTCATTCATGTTCATGTGAAAGCTGCCGTCGCTTGTGAAAAGCAAGGTTCGTTTCAGACCGGAGCCCACGCAGGCGCCGATGGCCGCCCCCATGCCGAAGCCCATCGCGCCGAGGCCGCCGCTCGTGATGAACGTCCTCGGTTTTTTGAACTGGTAATACTGCGCCGTCCACATCTGATGCTGGCCGACGTCTGTGGCCACGACATTGTCGCCCATTCTCTGGCATGCGCCCCTGATGACGGACTGGGGCGTGAGCCTGTCGGGGCTCATTTCAAGATTGTTGCCGGGATGGGTCTTGATATACCTCACCCGCTCACTCCAGGCCTTGTGCTCCTGCTGCGCAAGCTTTGCGGTCAGGGTCTTCAGCACGCTTTTGACGTCGCCGACGATGCCTATCGTTACGTCGATATTCTTGCCGATCTCGGCCGGGTCGATGTCGATCTGCAGCACCTTCTTGTCCCGCGAGAATTCCAGCTTGTTGCCGACTGCGCGGTCGGAAAAACGCGTACCGACAGCGATCAAAAGGTCGCTTTCGTACAGCGCCTTCGTTGCGCCGTAGCGTCCGTGCATGCCGATCATGCCAAGGAAATGGGGATGAGAGTAGGGGACAGCGGACAGGCCCATGATGCTCTGGCCTATGGGCGCATCGATCTTATCGGCAAAGGCGACAAGCTCCTCCGAAGCGTTGGAGATGACCACGCCGCCGCCACAGTAGATATACGGTCTCTTCGCTTCCCTGATGAGCCGGGCAGCTTCCTCGAGCCGGCTTTCGCTGATCTGCGGCGCCGCTTTTTTCGTTTCCGCAGCACGTGCCGGTCCATATTCGGCCCTGCCAGTCTGGACATCCTTCGTGATGTCGATGAGCACGGGCCCCGGCCTGCCCGAGGACGCGACCGCAAAGGCCTCACGGATCGTGTCAGCCAGCAGCGTTATATCCTTGACGAGGTAATTGTGCTTCGTGATCGGCATCGTGATGCCGGAGATATCGACCTCCTGAAAGCTGTCTCGCCCAAGCATGCTGGCAGCAACGTTGCNCGTAAGGGCGACGATCGGTGAGCTGTCCAGGTAAGCGTTCGCGATGCCCGTGACAAGGTTCGTTGCGCCCGGTCCGCTCGTCGCGATGACGACGCCCGTCTTTCCGGTGACGCGCGCATAGCCGTCGGCAGCGTGGGCCGCGCCCTGCTCATGGCATGTGGTGTAGTGCCTGATCCTGCCGCTGTNTTTATAAAGTTCGTCGTAGATATGAAGTACCGTGCCGCCGGGATATCCAAATATGGTATCGACACNCTGCTCGACGAGTGTCTCAATCACGATCTGTGCTCCTGTCAACAGCATGTTTTCCATCCTTCCTGGTGTTTCATTATGGAGGCGGCCCCGGCATCTCTGATGCACGCATTACTCTATCGCGCCATAAAAAAAGCCCTGCAGTGATTTCACTGCAGGCTCCTATAATCGGATCGTCTATCTATCCGCCCGTATCTACAGCAAAATCATCATGACTAACATGACGAATTACCCGGACAATAATCAGTCCGAGCAGAAGTAAGTTAATAATGATGACTTGGCCCAAAATAGCAGACACGGTCACTGGCTCCTTAGCTGTAGATAATGACAACTACAATTTTACATTAACATGCAGAAAAATTGTGTCAATATGCATTTGCTGTTCAACGGGCAAGGCGTGGTGTAAAAAAAACCTGGCGACGACCTACTCTTCCACCGAATGGCAGTACCATCGGCGTTGGAGGGCTTAACTTCCGTGTTCGGAATGGGAACGGGTGTGGCCCCTCCACAATAGTCACCAGGTTATAATTCACTATGCGCTCAACCAAGGGCGTCATGTGCGCCCTTGCGGAATCGCTCGGTAAGGCCTCTTTCAAGAGTGTAGAAAAATATGGTCAAGCCTCACGTAGATTAGTACTGGTCGGCTCCACACATTGCGGTGCGTCCACCTCCAGCCTATCAACCAGATCGTCTCTCTGGTACCTTCAGGGGGTGCGTCGTTTCCGACGATTCCCCAGGGATGGTTCATCTTGAGGGGGGCTTCCCACTTAGATGCTTTCAGCGGTTATCCCTTCCGAACTTAGCTACCCAGCANNCGTACCCTTGGCAGGATAACTGGTACACCAGAGGTTCGTCCACTTCGATCCTCTCGTACTAAAAGCAGCTCCTCTCAACCATCCAACGCCCGTGGCAGATAGGGACCGAACTGTCTCACGACGTTCTGAACCCAGCTCACGTACCGCTTTAATTGGCGAACAGCCAAACCCTTGGGACCTGCTCCAGCCCCAGGATGCGATGAGCCGACATCGAGGTGCCAAACCTNNTGCCGTCGATGTGAACTCTTGGGCAAGATCAGCCTGTTATCCCCAGAGTACCTTTTATCCGTTAAGTGACGGCGCTTCCACTCGCCACCGCCAGATCACTAAGACCTACTTTCGTACCTGCTCGTCTTGTCAGACTCGCAGTCAAGCCGCCTTCTGCCTTTACACTTTGCGCGCTGATTTCCACCAGCGCAAGGCGACCTTCGCGCACCTCCGTTACTGTTTGGGAGGCGACCGCCCCAGTCAAACTGCCCACCTACCACTGTCCCCAGCCNNTGGATTGACAAACTGAGTTAGAAACCTGCCCTGACAAGAGTGGTATTTCACCGGCGACTCCACACAGCCTGGCGGCCATGCTTCTCAGTCTCCCACCTATCCTACACATGTCAGGCCNAAGTCCCATGGTAAGCTACAGTAAAGGTTCATGGGGTCTTTCCGTCTAACCACGGGTAACCGGCATCTTTACCGGTACTTAAATTTCACCGAGTCTCGCGTTGAGACAGTGCCCAGATCGTTCCACCATTCGTGCGGGTCGGAACTTACCCGACAAGGAATTTCGCTACCTTAGGACCGTTATAGTTACGGCCGCCGTTTACTGGGGCTTCGATTCACAGCTTCGCAGTTACCCGCTAACCACTCCTCTTAACCTTCCAGCACCGGGCAGGCGTCAGACCCTATACGTCCGCTTGCGCGTTCGCAGAGTCCTGTGTTTTTGGTAAACAGTCGCCTGGGCCTGCTCTCTGCAACCTACTTCCGTAGNGCCACACTTCTCCCGAAGTTACGTGTGCATTTTGCCGAGTTCCTTAACGCGAGTTATCTCGAGCGCCTTAGATTACTCATCCCACCTACCTGTGTCGGTTTACGGTACGGTCATGTACAGATACTCCTTAGAGACTCTTTCTCGGCACCCTGATTCCGCACCCTTCGCTCTGCCGTAGCTTCACTCCCTCCGCAGCTCACCTCACCAGCCGGTTTTCCCTGGCCGCTTCTCAGGCTCGCNCGCGTCGACCGGCTATTCCGTCAGCCGGTGGTACGTCACCTCATGCGTCATCCCTTCGAATCTATACATGGTACTGGAATATGAACCAGTTTCCCATCGACTACGCGTTTCCGCCTCATCTTAGGGGCCGACTAACCCTGGGCAGATGACCTTTACCCAGGAAACCTTAGGTTTTCGGCGGACGGGAATCTCACCCGNTCTTTTCGTGTACTTATACCTGCATTCTCTCTTCCATCCCCTCCAGAAGCCTTCTCAAGCTCCCTTCTCCGGTCCATGGAATGCTCCCCTACCATCCGTCAATTGCTCGACGAATCNCGAAGCTTCGGTATACCGCTTAGCCCCGTTACATTGTCTGCGCACCATTGCTCGACCAGTGAGCTGTTACGCACTCTTTGAAGGAGTTGCTGCTTCTAAGCCAACCTCCTGGCTGTCTTCGCAATCGCACCTCATTTCACACTTAGCGGTATTTCGGGACCTTAGCTGTCGGTCTGGGCTGTTCCCCTCTCGACTACAAACTTTATCGCCCGCAGTCTCACTCCCATACCTTCTGTCACGGCATTCGCAGTTTGCCTGGGTTTGGTAGCCGGTGAAGACCCCTAGTCCAAACAGTGCTCTACCTCCGTGATAGGCGTATGAGGCTGTCCCTCAAGGCATTTCGGGGAGTGCCAGCTATTTCCAGGTTTGTTTAGCCTTTCACCCCTTATCACAGTTCATCCCTGCGTTTTTTAACACACTAGAGTTCGGCCCTCCACTCAGTGTTACCTGAGCTTCTGCCTGACCGTAATAAGATCACCTGGCTTCGGGTCTACGACAACGAACTCTCGTGAGCTCGCGCTCACGCCGCCCTCTTCAGACTCGGTTTCCCTCCGGCTCCGGCGCNTCCCACGCCTTAACCTCGCTCGCTACCGTAACTCGCAGGCTCATTCTACAAAAGGCACGCCGTNNCAGGGGATCGCTCCCCCTCCGACCTGTTGTGGGCGTATGGTTTCAGGTTCTCTTTCACTCCCCTCACCGGGTTCTTTTCGCCTTTCCCTCACGGTACTTCTCCGCTATCGGTCGCCGCAGCGTATTTAGCCTTGGATCGTGGTCGACCCTGCTTCCGACAAGGTTCCTCGAGCCTCGCCGTACTTAGGTGGCTGTCCCACGAAGTGTGCATNNCGGTTTCAGATACGGGGCTCTCACCCTCTGTGGCCGGCCTTCCCATGCCGTTCTCCTACCCTGCACTCTTCTCCCTTCGCGNAGGTCCTGCACGTCCCTCCAGACAACTCCTGCTACNCCCCCCTGGCAACGGCGTGCACCTTACACNCAGGGTAGGTTTGGGCTCTTCCCCCTTCGCTCGCCGCTACTAAGGGAATCTCGCTTGATTTCTTCTCCTCCAGGTACTGAGATGGTTCAGTTCCCTGGGTCTCGCTTCACAGACCTATTGATTCAGTCTCTGATACCTNNGATCGCTCAGGTGGGTTACCCATTCGGCCATCAACGGATCATTGGATATGTGCTCCTCCCCGTCGCTTCTCGCAGCTTGTCACGGCCTTCGTCGCCCTGCGTCGCCTAGGCATCCACCATGCGCCCTCTCTCGCTTGACCATATTTCTCTGCACTCTTCTCTATCTTTTCACTCTCAATAACTTACTCTTCTTCTCTCAAAAAGCCTTACCCTCCCTAGATTGTCAAAGAAAACCGCTCTGAAACGCTCCCGCGTTCCGGCATTTAAGTGGAGATAGTGGGACTCGAACCCGCGACCTATGGCTTGCAAAGCCATCGCTCTAGCCAACTGAGCTATATCCCCATCACTTGGCGCAAATTTTGCCCGGCTTGCACCGGGCATTGTCGATCTGTGCCTTAAAAGAAAAGGGAAAAGGATAGAGGAAAGGAAGGTAGATGCAGAAAGGTCAAAATCACATCCACCTTCAATTATGCCCATACCATTGCGTCGTCTCCGCCATCCCAAGACCTCTCGGCCTCTTCCGGCGCCTCTCTCGTAGAAAGGAGGTGATCCAGCCGCACCTTCCGGTACGACTACCTTGTTACGACTTCACCCTCCTCACAAGACGTACCTTCGACNNGTCGACCCCCTTTCAGGTTGGTCCAACGGCTTCGGGTACCTCCCACTCGGATGGTGTGACGGGCGGTGTGTACAAGGCCCGGGAACGTATTCACCGCGCCATGCTGATGCGCGATTACTAGCGATTCCACCTTCATGGAGTCGGGTTTCAGACTCCAATCCGAACTGAGGGCGCTTTTCTGCGATTTGCTCCACCTCGCGGCTTCGCCTCACTCTGTCGCGCCCATTGTAGCACGTGTGTAGCCCTGGACATAAGGGCCATGATGACTTGACGTCATCCCCACCTTCCTCCGGTTTGTCACCGGCAGTTCCGCCAGAGTCCTNNCAGCTTCACCTGTTAGTAACTGGCAGTAGGGGTTGCGCTCGTTGCGGGACTTAACCCAACACCTCACGGCACGAGCTGACGACAGCCATGCAGCACCTGTACGGAGTCGTCTTGCGACACGGCGACATCGCTGCCGCCTCCCTCCGTATGTCAAACCCAGGTAAGGTTCCTCGCGTACCATCGAATTAAACCACATGCTCCACCGCTTGTGCGGGCCCCCGTCAATTCCTTTGAGTTTCACCCTTGCGAGCATACTCCCCAGGCGGTGCACTTACCACGTTCGCTCCGGCACCGAAGCTACCGCCCCAGCACCTAGTGCACATCGTTGACTGTGTGGACTACCAGGGTATCTAATCCTGTTTGATCCCCACACTTTCGCACCTCAGCGTCAGTCATCGGCCAGGAGCTTGCCTTCGCCATCGGTGTTCTTCCTGATATCTACAGATTTCACCCCTACACCAGGAATTCCAGCTCCCTCTCCGTCACTCAAGCTCAGCAGTTCCCAGCGCACCCCTGCAGTTAAGCTGCAGACTTTCACGCCAGGCTTTCCAAGCCGCCTACATGCCCTTTACGCCCAGTAATTCCGAACAACGCTCGCCCCCTACGTGTTACCGCGGCTGCTGGCACGTAGTTGGCCGGGGCTTATTCGCCGGTTCTTGTCATCCCACAGGCATTCCCTCCTGCGGTTATTCTTCCCCAGCAAAAGAACTTTACAACCTTTCGGCCTTCGTCATCCACGCGGCGTCGCTCCGTCAGACTTCCGTCCATTGCGGAATATTCTTAGCTGCTGCCTCCCGTAGGAGTCTGGGCCGTATCTCAGTCCCAGTGTGGCCGTACACCCTCTCAGGCCGGCTACCCATCATCGCCTTGGTGGGCCTTTACCTCACCAACTAGCTAATGGGACGCGAGCTCATCTCAGGCCAGTGCCATAGCACCCTTTCTTCCACAAGCACNTCCCCTCGTGGAACGTATTCGGTATTACCCACTATTTCTAATGGCTATCCCCATGCCCAAGGCAGATTACCCACGCGTTACTCACCAGTCCGCTGCTCTAGGAGGAATCGCTCCCCTTGCCGCTCAACTTGCATGCTTAAGACACGCCGCCAGCGTTTGTTCTGAGCCAGGATCAAACTCTCCATGATGTATCCTAACAGCCTTTCGACTGTCAGATTCATAGACAGTGCCCTTTCTCTTCATAACCCCCCTCGACCCACCTGGACCAAGAGGCGTTACTGGCATAATCCGTCCTCTCGGGGCGCCCCCTTCCGGAAACCCCCTCAAGAAACCTTATCCTCTATCCCCTTCCTCGTTGCTTGTCACAGATCCCTCGCACCAAAGTAAGCCCTTCCGGCCCCCTCGGTGCTCAACGCCCCGGCACTCTCCGCCAGAGCGCTCGATGAAACTACCAAATCTATCCCTCGTTGTCAAGAGCTCTTTACACCCTTGAAACTTTTGCACATTTCGCATTTATTTGCTTTTTATTGCAAATTTTGCAAAACCGTGCAACGCCAAGTGATAGGCGCGAAGATGAACATACCTGAATTCGCCTGCATTCGTCAAGGGGTTTTTCGTAAAAAAAGCGAAAAAACATGCTCAATATCTATGTCGAAAAGACTATCGGTACAGTTTCCGGAACTGGACGAGGTAATCGATAAAGGACAGAACCGTGGCGACCGCCGCAAGGATGTATGCAATCAGAGTAAGCAGCCCCAGAACATATGTCAGTCCGCCCGCTCCGGAAAGAGAGACTGGGCCCGACACATCGGCGCCGCTATAGAATCGCACGGTATAGAGGGCCAGCGAGAGCAGCCCCGCCACCATGTAGACTCCGGCCTTCAGTTTGCCTCCCGACCGCGCCCCCATCGCAATTCCCTTCAGCCCGAGCAGCATCCGCAGAAAAAGAATGCCGAATTCACGGTACAGCACGACGAGGAGGACCCACAGAGGCATAATGCCAATGCTCGCGAAAGCCAGAAAATAAGTGACGCGCGAAATCACATCGGCGAAAGGATCGAACAATTTCCCGAACGAAGTCACCTGATTGTTTGTGCGCGCCACTCNTGCATCGATCAAATCGCTCAGCTCCATCCAGCAGAACATTATCCACAGCGCCACAAGCGCCGGCTGCCGCGGAATAAACTGAGCCTTCAACACAAGAAAAANAAACGGTGCAACGATAATCCGGCTGAGGGTTACTTTGTCTGCGACAGTCATAACATCAGCATACGTATTTGACAGCACACCTGTCAAGGTTATAGTATGGATTTCATACTTGCGGCCAAGGCGTTTGACGCGACAAATGTGGCCGTGCCAAGGGGACACTGTTGTCATGGAAGACGGAGAACGAATCGCCAGCCTGCGCCGGAGTATCTTGATCACCACATCGGTGTTTTTCATCGCCCAGTGTACGCTTTTCCTGCTTTTTGCAGTGAGTGCCGGCTTCGACCCGAAGTACTGGTCGATGTTCCTTCCCATAAGCGGCTGCTTCCATATATTTGTCCTTATTCTGCTCCTTCTTTTTCAGGACGATTTTATCATCGAATCCACCGGCGAGAAGCTCGATCACATAAATCTCGCCAACATAATCACACTGATCAGAGTGAGCACCATGCCGACCCTGCTCGTGCTGGTGATGGCCGCAAAACAGTACAGAATAAGAATCCCTCTGCTCATTCTGGTGGTGCTCATCTTCCTGACCGACTTCTTCGACGGGCGCATTTCGCGCAGGACCAACCAGGTCACGCGCGTCGGCAAAATGATGGATTCGGCGAGCGACTACACGCTCCTCGTTGTCCTGAGCGTTATTTTTCAGTATTATTCACTCATACCAGGGTGGTTTTTCGTGCTGGTGCTGGTGCGGCTTGGCATTCAGGCGCTGTTCATGGCGATTCTTGTCATAGTCAAGAAGCGCATCGAACCGAATTCCACTTTTATNGGGAAGTTGACCGTTGCATCGATTATGGTGCTGTATACGCTGGAGATTATCCAGCTGGCGGTGCAGGCTCCTTCTCTGCTGGTATTCCGGATCGCGGAGTGGATTGTCGCAATTATTATTGTGATCGGCATTTTTGACAAAATAGTCAGTNNTTTTTTCGATGCACTGAAGAACAAACCCTCCGCACAGTGATCCACTCTATTCAATCATCCAGGAGGAATTGCAATGGCTGTCATAAAAAGTGCCCTGGAACTCGCGCTCGAGAAGACCAGGAACCTGCAGATCGACGAGGCGGTACAGAAAGCGAACGAAGCGAAGCTTGAGGGGCGCAGGGCTGCGGGCAGATTCTTGGAAGCGCCCGATTCAGTCGATTTTAAGGCGATTTTCGACACCATCGACGCTGCACAGCGTCAGACTTTTCTCGGTGCGGCCTTCGAAGTGTTCACGGCGCAAATACAATTGCCGAGCATCAGCACCGTCGAAACCGCAAAACTCGAATCGGTGGGGAAGGCTATCGTGGCCCTCTGCGGGCTTTCCTCCAAGTTTACTTCCGAACGCGAAACAAAACTTGCCCAGCAGCAGGCGCGCTCGCTCTTCCAGCAGATCATTCAATTCCTTGGACAGTATAGCGAAGAGATGAAACGCGTCGAACAGGCAATCCGCNNAAACCAGTGGGCGCCGAAGCTCAGGGAGAAAGAGCGGCAGCTGGCCGCCCAGCTTGGGCAGAGCGTCCGCATCGATCCGATGTCCGATCCGGAATTTGCCGAGTTCTATCGAAAGAATATCGACGCGATGCGCAAAAACTACTCAGGCGCCCTCGAAGAAGCCAAGTCGCAGCTCCTGCAGCTCTGCGGATTTGAAGAGCACTAAGTCTCACGCCTCGCAAGCGCTATATACAGAAGCGCGACATCCGATTTTCTGACCCCCGGAATTCTCGAGGCCTGCCCCAGCGTGAGGGNGCGCTGTGCAGTCAGTTTTTCCTGCGCCTCCTTGGACAGGCCTGTCACCTGCGAGTAGTCGAACCCTTCGGGAATGAACAGTTTTTCTGCCTTGGAAAGACGGCTCGCCAGGCGCTCCTCCTTTTCGAGGTAGCCTCTGTAGCGCTCGTTGAGCAGCGCCGTGAGAACACTCGACGTCTGCATGTCCGCGGTCTGGGGCAGAAGTAGGCCGATGCGCGCACGAGCCTCGGCTTCATCGTCGAGCAGGGCTCCTATGTTCGGATCGCGGAGCGCATCGGCAAGCGTCTGGCCGATATGGCTTCCAAGTTCAGGTATCTGCGCGCAGTCCTCTCTCTGCACTTTCCGGCTGACGAGAAGTTCCTTGACTTCCTCGATGGTACGGAGCCGCTTTTCGAAGCATTCGCGGCGCTGTTCATCGGCGAGGCCGATTTCGATCGCATAGGGCGTGAGCCTCAAATCGGCGGTGTCGTGGCGGAGGGCAAGGCGATATTCGGCCCTGCTCGTGAACATCCGGTACGGCTCTTTCGGCGAAAGGGTCACGAGATCATCTATGAGCACGCCGATATACGCCTCGTTTCTCCCGAGAATGAGGGGAGGCTCTCCATCGAGGGCGCGGCGCGCGTTGATGCCCGCCACCAAGCCCTGGGACGCCGCCTCTTCGTATCCCGATGTCCCGTTGGTCTGCCCCGCGATGAAGAGCCCCTNGACAATCTTGGACTCGAGCGAAGCATAGAGCGCCGAAGGATCGATATAATCGTACTCGACCGCATAGGCGGGCCGGACGATCTCCGCGTGTTCCAGACCCTGGATGCTGTGATAGAAGCGCGTCTGTACATCCTCAGGCAGGGAGCTCGAAAGTCCGTTGAGGTACACCTCGTCGGTGTAGAGACCTTCGGGCTCGATGAACACCTGGTGGCGTTCCCTGTCGGGGAAGCGCACGACCTTGTCTTCGATCGAAGGACAGTAGCGCGGACCCTTGCCGACGATCAGTCCCGAGAAAAGCGGCGAGCGGTCGAGACCGGCGCGGATCGCTTCGTGCGTCGCCTGGTTCGTGTACACGATGTAGCAGGGCACGTCGGGCCGCCCATAATCCTGCTCCAGGAACGAGAAAAAAATCCTGCGCGGATCGCTGTGCTGGGCTTCGAGCTTTGAGAAATCGATGCTGCTGCGTTTTATGCGGGCGGGAGTGCCGGTTTTCATCCTCCCGACAGGAAAACNCCGCGCACGGAGGGCCGTGCCGAGCCCAATCGCCGCAGGCTCGCCGAGGCGGCCGCCGGGCCCGCTCCACTGTCCGATGAAGAGCTTGCCTTCCATAAAAGTGCCGGTGGTGAGGACGACGGCAGGGGCGCTGATCGCGTTGCCGCGTTCGGTGAGAACACCCTCTATGCGCCGCGGTTCTCCCTCCGAGACGAGGATGTCGGTGACAGTGTCCATGAAAATGCTCAGGTTCGGCTGCGCCTCGAGCGTCGTGCGGGCGAGGGCGGAATACAGCGCCTTGTCGGACTGGGCGCGGGGGGCCTGCACCGCGGCGCCGCGCGACTGATTCAGTATCCGCACCTGAATCGAGGTCGCGTCGGCGAGAATGCCCATCTGTCCGCCGAGCGCATCGACTTCGCGCACGAGATTGCCCTTGGACAGGCCGCCAATCGCGGGGTTGCAGGACATTCTCGCTATGGTGTCGGGATTCTGCGTGATGAGCAGTGTTTTTGTCCCGAGCCGGGCAAGCGCGAGCGCGGCCTCGATGCCCGCGTGTCCGCCGCCGACGACAATCGCCTCAAAATCTGCCATACCCGCCCTCATTTGCCCAGACAGAATGTGCTGAAGACACGCTCGAGCACCTCGTCCGGCGCAATGTTGCCCGTAATTTCCCCGATGTACTCGGCCGATTCCCTAATGTGCAGCGCCACGAGATCGAGCCCGGCCCCTGCGGTCTGCGCCTCCATGGCCTGCGAGAGCGCTTCGAACGCCTGTCTCAGAAGCTGCTCCTGCCGCTCGCTGGCGATGCGCACCTGCGCCTCGTACTGACCGGAAGTCTGCGCCTGCCGTATATAGGAGGAAAGAACGCCCTTGAGCATCGACTCAAAGCTGCCGAATGAGAGAACATCCTTCGCGCTGACCGCGGTCCAGGCCGGGGGAGCGGGCATGCACCGGGGGAGGTCGGACTTATTCCACAGGAGAAGCGCCCCGGGATATTTTTCGACAAAAGCTCTGTCCTCGTCATCGAGCCCGACAGTCCCGTCGACGAGGTAGAGAATCACGTCGGCGCGGGCCAAAAGCGAATGGGAGCGGCGCACGCCTTCGGCCTCTACAGGATTGCCGCTGTTCCTGAGGCCTGCGGTGTCGACAAGCCGCACCGCGAAGTCGCCAACCGAGATCCACGATTCCAGCCAGTCGCGCGTCGTGCCGGGCTCGGGGCTCACGATGGCACGCTCTTCCCGGACCAGCAGATTGAACAGACTGGACTTGCCCGCGTTCGGTCTTCCGGCGATCACCACCAGCAGCCCTTCCTGACGCAGTCGCCCGCCGGGGTAGCTCTGTATGAGATCGGAGAGCTCGCCTTGAGCTCGCCGCATATACTGAACCCAGCGGGCCGACTCTTCGGGCCCCTCATCCTCGGGATAATCGAGCCTCGCGTTGATGTCCGCGAGCACATCCACCATCAGGCTGCGTATCCCCTCCAGCTTCCGGGACAGGGCACCCGTAAGTCTCTGGAGCGCATCGTGGCGGGCAGCTTCACAGGAGGCCTGCGTGAGTTCATTGATGGCCTCGGCCCGCACCAGATCGGTCTTTCCTCCGGCGAAGGCCCGAAATGAGAATTCGCCCCGAAGGGCTGGAGAAAAACCCTGGACATACAGCACATCGAGTATCCGCTGCGCAGCCGCGGGCGACCCGTGGCACATGATTTCGACCGCATTTTCGCCCGTAAATGAATGCGGCGCGCGAAACACCAGCGCGACCACCTCATCGAGGCGCTCCTGAGAATGCGGATCGAGGATCCATCCATAGACCGCGCGGTAGCCTTCGGCGTCGAGGAGCGCCTGTGGCCGGGAAAAACAGCGCGCCACGAGAGCGATGGAGTCCTCCCCGGAAGTCCGGATCACCGCGAGCGCTGAGCGCCCTTCCGGCGTCGCCAGCGCGGCGATCGGCTCCGTGCGGTCAAAATACGTTCGGGACATACGCGAGTACGATAGCGCCACCGCGGCATGAGAGACAAGGAGTTTATCCTGAAGGTCCTGAAGGCTGGCACATCCGGGAGGCTTCGGGTACAATGTTTTTGAGGTATATGTCATGACACCCCAAGAGCTCTCCAGTCTCGATTACGAAGGCGCGTCGGAACTGCTGCTCGCCTACGCGACCGACGCAAAAAAATATGAAAAAGAGATCGCCTCCCTGAAATCCCAGGCTGAGGAATGGAAATCCAAGGCCGTGCTGGCACAGAGCCGCTCCATGCCGGAGCTCTCGGAAGCGGCCTCGCAGAAGGCCTCTGAACTGGAATCCAAGGCGCAGGAACTCTCGCTCGAACTTGCGGGCCTCCGCAGGGATATCGGGCAACTGCGCGAGGCCCTCCCCATCATCAAGGCGAAGCAGCGCAGAGTCGATCCCGACCTGCTCCTGGCCGAACTTTCGATGATCGTCGGCGACCTGGGGGATGAAAAACCCGCAGAGCCGGGCCCCGGGGCCACAGCCGGTGGAACCGAGGCCGGCGAAACTCCCAGTGAAGCTGCGGGCGGCACAGCCGCGACACCGGAGACGAAAGGGCCCGAAGCCCCTCCTGAATCCCCGAAAAATCCGCCGGCCGGGCCTATCGACGATGCGCTCGCCGAGCTGAAGAAAAAGATGGGCCTGCTTTGACAGCACAGGCGCGGCGCTGACCGTGCGCTCATCGCAAGTGCGCCACTATACCTGCGCCCGCCATACAAAGGAAACCATATGTACCATCCCGCACTGCTCCCCGATTTTCCCCGTCCGCTTCTGTTCGCGCACCGGGGTCTGAACCGCAAGTTTCTCGAAAACACCATCAGTTCATTCCAGGCCGCCCTCGAAGCGGGTGTCCCCGGCATCGAACTCGACGTCCACCTGACCAGCGACGGAAAACTCGTCGTCTTCCACGACGACGTCACCAGCCGCATCGAAAAACTTGCGCACCCGGAGGAGCCCGTGCGCAATCTCTCCCTGGAGGGCTCGACGCTCGCCGAGCTCCGTTCGCTCCCGATCGGGGTGCAGATACCGCTTCTGGACGAGCTCTTCGAACACTTCGGAAGCCGGGTGTACTACGACATTGAACTGAAGAGCCGCAGTGCGTCGGACAGCGGCCTCGCTTCAAAAGTCGCGGATGCAATCCGGTCTTACGGGCTGAAAAAGAATTGCGTCATCTCCTCATTCAACCCGTTCGCGCTGAGATTTTTCCGCGGGGCCGAGCCAGGTATTCCCATCGGCATCATATGGAGCCATTCCCGCGAACTGTACTGGTTTCTGCGGCACGGCGAGGGCGCCCTGATCGCGCATGTGGATTTTCTGAAGCCTGAATCGGGCCTCGCGCCGCATCTGCCGCTGTATCTTCGGCTGTCCGGCAAGCCCGTCATTCCATGGACAGTGAACGATCCGGCGACTGCCCGGGACTTCGTCGCACGTGGGGTCCGGGGCATCATTTCGGACGAAGCCGACCTGATACGGCAGGCGCTGGGCGGTTGATCCAGAGGTACACGGCGCCCCGGCGGGCGCCAAAAGGCGCAGTGCTGCTGAGCTGGAGGTGTCCGGCTATGGCGCTATTCTCACTTCGTGAATGGCGCGGGCGAGCGGAAGACGGCGCCCCACGCCGAAGGCCCGCTTCGAGACCTTGATGGCCGGCGCCCCCTGTCTGCGTTTGTATTCAGCCTTCGCGGTCATCTCGAGTGTGCGGCGGACCGTGGCGCGGTCGAAACCGGCTTCCACAATTTCGTCCATCGTGCGATTTTCTTCTATATATAATCGCAAAATTCCATCGAGCACCGCGTAGTCGGGCAGGGTGTCCTGGTCTTTCTGGTTGTGGCGGAGCTCGGCGCTCGGCGCCTTGCTCATAATCGCCTCCGGAATCGGCTCCTCGCCGCCCTGTGCCGCAGCGGTCTGGTTGAGATATGCGGCCAGACCATAGACTTCGGTCTTGTAGAGGTCTGCGATGGGAGCGAGCGACCCGTTCATGTCGCCATAGAGTGTGCAGTAGCCGGTGGCGACTTCGCTCTTGTTGCCCGTCGTGAGCAGCAGCGCGTTGAACTTGTTCGACCACGCCATGAGCAGAGTGCCCCGGATGCGCGCCTGCAGGTTCTCTTCGGTCGTATCGTAGGNGCGCCCCGCAAAGGGCACGGCGAGCGCGCTGAGAAATGCGGTGAAGGGCACTTCGATGGGGATGCGCTCGAGGCGCAGCGTATTGCGGCGGCAGAGCTCCACGGCATCGTCGAGCGAGCCCGGGCTCGAAAAGCGGCTCGGCATGGCGATGCAGGTCACATTCTGCGGCCCGAGGGCCTGTGCGGCGAGGACGGCCACGAGCGCCGAGTCGATGCCCCCCGACAGACCGAGACACACTCGCGAAAAGCCCGATTTTCTGAGGTAATCCTGAATGCCTACGATTATCGCGCGCCGGATTTCGTCGTAGCGGTTGACATGCGGATCCACGTCTCCTTCCGGAGTTTCGGGCACCCCCGAAGGATTATCGAGCACAAGCCGGCTGGCCACGCCGGTCTTGGTGTCATAGGTCAGCACTTCCTCTCCCCAGCCGCACACGCCCCGGATGGAGGCATCCCCGGCCATCGCGAAGGAACGCCCGTCGAAGACGAGCGAATCATTGGCCCCGACCGCATTGCAGTACAGCACGGGGATCGACCCCGAGCGCACCGCCTTTTCGGCGAGGTCGAGCCTCGTGGTCAATTTCCCCGCGATGAAGGGCGACGCGGAGGGAACGATCAGAACATCCGCCCCCGCGTCCATCAGCTCCTTCACGGGATCGATCGTATATTTCTGCGAAGCATCGGGCGCTTCCCACCAAAAATCCTCGCAGATCGCGAAGCCGACCCGGCCACAGTCCTGTGCGAACACCTGCCGGGCACGGGCAGGCTCGAAGTACCGCGCCTCGTCGAACACATCGTAGGTGGGGAGGAGAGTCTTCGCCTGCGTGAAGATCACTCTGCCGTTGTAGAGGACCGAATATGTATTGACGAGCGATTTGCCCGCCCTCTCGCGGTTCTTGTCCACATAGCCGACGCCGACCGCGATATCCGCCGGCAAAAGCTTCTGGAGACGGCGCAGCGCCGCGATGGAGCCGAACAAAAATGATTCCTGGTCGAGGAGGTCCATGGGGGGATAGCCGCACAGACTCTGCTCGGGGAACACGATCAGGTCCGGCTTTCCGGATGCCGAAAACGTGGCGAGGATCCGGTTGACAATGACAAGCATGCGGTCGGCATTGCCCTTAAAATCGCCTATGGTCGAATTGAGCTGAACGAGAGACACCCTCATGGTGCACCTCCGCTATTTTATCTTTTTTCGCAGCTTGCGGGCCTTGGGCGCATCGAACTTCTGAGCGCTCCGGGAAGCGCCGTGCCCGCCCGAGCGGGCCGCCGCCCTCGACGCATCGACAAACATGGGCTCGCCCGGCTTGATCCTGAAGTGCCTGCGCGCATATACCATAAATAGAATGGCCGCCACAATCATCAGGAAACTCAGGATCTGCCCCATCGAAAAATTGAAGACCGACACAAAGCGCGCAGTGGGCGCATCCGGAGCGCCGAGCGGCAGAATATAGCCCAGGCCCGAATCGGGCTCGCGGAAATATTCGACGATAAAACGCGCCACTCCATAGCCCAGCGAATACACCGCGACACCCTTGCCGCGGTAGGTGCGGCGCTTGCGCACGATAAACCAGAGGATGAGCCACAGCACCACGCCTTCCAGGAGCGCCTCATAGAGCTGCGAAGGGTGTCGGGGCAGATTGACCATGTCGTTCATGGACACCAGACGGATGCCCACCTCGCGCGCAACCTCCTGCACCCAGGGCTCTCGCGCGGAGAACCGCTCCGCATTCGGAAAGATCATGGCCCAGGGCGCCGTGCTCACCTTGCCCCAGAGTTCGCCGTTTATAAAATTGCCAAGCCTGCCAAGGGTGTATCCCAGAGGCGCAGAGACCGCGATGAGGTCGGCCCAGTCGAACCAGTTCCACTTGTGGACCCTGCACCAGATCAGCGTGGCGACGATGAGTCCGACGAATCCGCCGTGATAGGACATGCCCTGAAAGCCGACAAAGGCTCCCGACTCATCGAAGGGCCAGAAAATGAACCAGGGTTTTATCCAGTAATAGTTCGTCGGCTCGTAGATGAGCGTACCCGCGAGCCTGCCCCCGAGCAGAATTCCCACTATCGCCCAGATGAAGAAATTCGCCGCCTCGTCCTCTGCCCAGGGCGCTCCGAGCCGCCTGGACTCCCTTCTGAAGAGAAACCATGTGACCGCAAACGCCAGCAGATACATAAGGCCATACCATCTGAAGGGCAGGCCGGGAATGATCTCGGGGGAGAGCCATTTGGGAAATTCAAGCATCGCAACCATCAGTGAACCTCGTGTTCGGGATCATCGTGGGCATGTTCTTCCGGAGACTGATGCCTGAGCGCATCCAGGGCGAGCAGACCCAGCACCAGGACATCCAGCAAGAGCAGAATGAGCATCGAGCCGCCTGCTCTCACAAGATCGACAGGAAAAGAAGCCCCCGACCTGTGCACAAAGGCGAGCAGAGCCAGCACGCTGAGCACAGGAGACGCACTCGCCACCAGGAGCGACGGGACCTTGAGGAACTCCCTCGCTGCAGGTTTGAAATACTGAAGAATCACAATATAGACAAACAGAAGATTATATAACTGGAATATCCGGAGCAGGCCGACGACACACCGCCATAGTCGGTCATTCCAACAGAGACCGCTGCAATGCCGAGCACAAAGACGCGAAAGAATGCCAGGATCGCGACTATCAGCAAAAAAGGAGAACGGCGCATATCGATTTGGAGTCTAGTGGCGCAACACTGCAGAGTCAAGACAGTAGCAAAAATGCAACTTTTTGGATATTATAGTGTTTCAACTAGATAATAAGTCTCCAAAGGAGCTAATCCCGATGAAACATAGCGATATTCCTGCAGTGCGCAAGCGACTGATTTCATTGCTTGCATTTGCCCTTGTCCTTGCGCTCTCANNTTTTGTCACCGTCTCCGTACCGGAGTTGTATGCACAGCAGACCAAGACTCCCGACGCAAAGCAGTATTCCCAGCTGCTGCAGAACATTTTCCAGTTCATCCTGCAGAATTACGTCGACGAGCCCGATCCTTCCAAGCTCTATCAAGGCGCCATCCAGGGCATGATGGATTCGCTCGGCGATCCGTATTCGACGTTCCTGGATGAGGACATGATGTCCGACCTCATGTCCGACACCACGGGCACCTACGGCGGCGTCGGCCTCTATATCTCCAAGCAGGCCACTGCCCCGACCGAAGACACGCCCCGCTACATCGAAGTCGTCTCGCCCATTGAAGACACCCCCGCCTGGAAGGAGGGCATACGTTCGGGAGACCTCATCATCAAGATCGATGGTGAAGATACCGCNCCCTTGAGCACCGACAAGGCCTCTGCAAAAATCAAGGGCGAACCGGGGACGACGGTGGTGCTCACGTTCAGGCGCGGGAGTTACGAGTTCGAAGTGACCTTCACGCGCAGCAAGATTGAGATCCCCGCCATCAAAAACGCAGTGATCACGACCGCGCAGGGAGATGTCGGCTACATCCGCATAATCGAGTGGAATCCCAACACCGCCCCGCAGATGAAAACCATACTGCAGGACATGAAGAAGAAAAACATCAACAAATTCGTGGTCGACGTGCGCTCCAATCCGGGCGGGCTTCTGTCCTCGGTCGTCGATGTCAGCGACCTCTTCCTGTCCTCCGGCGTGATCGTCTCCACCAAGGGGCGCACGATCTCCGAGAACTACGAATACAAGGCCAAACCGGACCTCGCCATTGTCCAGAGCGACCGCGTGATCGTCCTGACAAATCAGGGCTCTGCCTCGGCCTCCGAAATATTCGCCGGCGCGATGAAAGATACGAAGCGCGCTCTCCTGCTCGGNGANAAGACCTACGGGAAGGGTTCCGTGCAGCAGATATTCCCCCTCGACAAAGTCGGCTTCAAACTCACGATGGCCCACTACTATACTCCGAGCGGCGTCAATATCGACAAAGTCGGCATCGAGCCGGACATCAGCGTCGCCGAGCCTGAACTGAGCGACAAGGAGCTGGAGGCAGTCCAGAAGCTCTACGATGCCGGCGATATCGCGCGCTACCTGCAGACTACTCCCCAGCCGACCGTCGAACAGCGGAAAGAGTTTGCCGCCGAGCTCGCGAAGAAATATACGGTCCCCGAGCTCATCCTCGAAAAGCTCGTCCGCGACGAGGCTGAGCGCTCGCAGCCAGCCCGGATCTACGACCTCGAGTACGACGTGCAGTTGCAGAAGGCGCTCGATCTCATAGAATCGCCGGACTTCGAGAATACTCTCAACAGCACCAAAACCCTGGCCCAGCTCCACGACTCGGGCAAGTGAGCGGGTGCTCTTCTATGCGCCAGATCGTACTTCCTGGCAGCCAGGACGGCAAAGAAACCTGCGTGCTCGATGCCAGAACGAGCCACTACCTTGTCAGCGTGCGGCGTATGCGTGCGGGAGATTCCTTCGATGCGATGGATGAAACGGGCGCTCGCTTCCACTGTACGCTTCTTTCGGACGAACCGCGCGGGGCGAGTATCGCACTCGCCGCGGCAGCAGGCGCCGACGAAGAGACGAACCCCCGCATCGCCCTCGTCCAGGCCCTCCCGAAAGGCCAGAAGTTCGATCTCATCATACGGCAGGCGGTGGAGCTCGGCGTCGAATTCATCATCCCCGTCATCACCCGCTACTGCGTAAGCACAGAGCCTTCAGACCGCAGGTCCTCAAAACTTGAGCGGCGGCAGCGCATCATCCGGGAGGCCCTTCAGCAATCGGGCTCTCCCACCCACACTGAAATCGTGGCCGCCGAGCGCCTCGAGACACTGGATGCACAGTTGAACGCGAAGGGTTTTGACAGGGAGCACGCGGTGCGCATTCTCTTTCACGAGGCCGAGCAGGAGGCATCGCAGCCGCTCCACACCCTCCTTTCGGCCGCAAAAAATCGGATTGTCATCGGCATAGGGCCGGAGGGCGGCTTCTCCGAAGAGGACTGCGCGGCATTTTCTCAGATGGGCTTCGCCCTCCACCATGCGACAGGGCCGGTTTTGCGCGTGGAAACCGCCGCCATCTTCGCGATCTCCGCAGTCCGGGCCATCAGCCTGGAGAGAAATATATGGAAAGCCTGAATATACCAGGCGCAGCCCTCGACGGCGTGCGGATCGATTTTCCCTCCCGGCTTGCGCTCGCCGCGCTGCCGTATCTCTGGGACGATGAAAGAAACCATCAGATCTGTTTCATAAACACAGGCCGATGGCCGAAGGCCAAAAATCGCGACGAATACGGCTCGATGATCGCCAGCGCCGATATCGTACTGCCCCGGGACCGAGATCTGTCGAAGAAGGCCCGCACCCAAGGCAATCAGGTGACGCACACATGGCCTGTGCCCTTTATCCATCAGATGTTGCTCGACGCGCTGTACGAATCCATGGAGGCAGAGAACATCGAGCCTGAGGAAAAGAAACCCTATGCCTACAAGCCTCAAAAAGTGCTCACCCTGCTCCTTTCAGCCATCGAGAGGAGAAACGGCTCGATATTTCTGCTTGGAGGCAGCCCCCTCACCCTCATCAGGGCAGAAAAAAATATCCGCGCGACGTATCCGGAGATCACCATTGTGGGCAGCATGCATGGCCTCTACCGCCAGCAGGAGGAGCCCGCCCTCATTCAGGCCATTCAAAAGGGAGCCCCGAACCTGATCCTCGCGGGAGACCCCATCCCAACGGGAGAATGCTGGATACCCCGCCACATGGGCACGACGAGAAGCGGAATCTTTTTCTACTACGGCCCCATCCTGCGCTGGTTCGCGGGGAGATGAGCCTATTGCGAGGCGAGCGCGGCGGGCAGTTTGCCCTGCTGCGGTGTTGGGCCTCATGCGCAATGCAAACTGCATATATGCCGCCGGGGCGGCTAAGGATAGCTAAGGGAACTGTTGACTTATCATATTATTATCACTATAATGATATTAGAGGATGAGTATGCCTATTATTCGACCTATTTCTGACCTTCGCAATAATTTTACCAGTATCTCGAAAGCTGTTCATACCGAAAATGAACCTGTGTTCCTTACCAAGAATGGTAAGGGTGATATGGTCGTTATGTCACTCGAATATTATGAACAACAACTTGCAAGGATCGAACTCTATCAGAAGCTCAATGAAGCTCGTGAAGAGATTCGGAATGGTGCAACAGGAAAAGATGCCCGTATAGTGCTGCAGGGATTAATGCCTTCATGAGTGCCAAGAAATATAGGGTACTCATTTATCCTAGTGCAGAACATGATTTGCTTGAGATAAAAGAATATTTTGAAACAACGCTTAAGACATCTTCTACTCCCCTATTTGAAAAATTTTATGCGCATCTTGATATGCTTGAAACAAATCCCTTTGCCTATCCATGCTTAAAGGATGCATACTTACATCAATTAGGCTATAGAATGATTCCGATAGATAACTTTCTTGTATTCTATATTGTGAAAGAAGATGTAGTACAGATTCATCGGTTTCTATATGGGAAAAGGAATTATTTAAATATTTTATAATGTTTTTTTAAATTTGAATCATTCATATCGAGAGATTTATTTCCCAATGCCATGGAGAAGATTACCACCTGTGGCAAGGCACGAAGCGTCTGGCCAACGAACGCGCAAGCCAGCCCTATGCCTTTTCAAAATAGCGGACCGAGGGAAGATCTTGAAAATGCTTGTCTTGGGTCCATAATGTTGCATCATATTTTTGATTGACAGCATAGATGATACTGTCTGCCATAGGCAGTTTGTTTTCCTTGCCTATTTTTGCCGCATAAATAGCCACATCCGTATCAAGATTGATGACATTGCCTTGTTTCATATGCGCAATGGCGAAGAGTGCTTTATCTTCATCAAGTTCTAAGAGGATCTTTTTAAAGACTTCATATATCATGATGGAGGGTACAAGGAGATGACCAGTATCCTCAATGATATGAGCGACTTCATCCCCTACACGAGTGCCCGCGAAATATTCCAACCAACATGAAGAGTCGACGATATTCATAGTCTATCCTCTTCACGTACAATTTCAGTATTGATGCCCTTAAAGGCCCCTTTAATTTTTTCATAGGGTAGATGGGAACAAGTTCAATTCTTGAGCCGTAGGTGAGCACTTCAAGTTTTGCGCCGACCTGCAGACCAATGGTATTACGGATCTCTTTGGGGATAACAATCTGATATTTACTTGAGATGATGACTGTTTTCATCGATAACCTCTACGTCTTACTATACCGTTATCGATAGGACATGTCAAATAAGTAGGACACGGGAATTTGTTCAGACTAAAAGCGGAAAAATAAAATCGACCTTGATACTTGAAACCTCGCCCTTAATCTGTTACAACAGAAACCCATAATGAAAAAGTTGCTCTATTACGATCAGGATTCCAGCAGAATTCGGGCGGGGACCATAGCGCTCAGCAAACTGTTCGAGGTGTCGATCGCCGGCAATCTGCTCGAGCTGGCCGCAATAATGAAAGAACAGAAGCCGGAAATCCTGCTCCTTGGTTTTGCTTCCCATGACTATACATTCAATGCGTACCATCTGGACTGCATTCACCGAAGTATTCTGAGCGCAAGGACGGGGGACGAGGAGGACTGTTCACCACTTTCCATATTCATCATGGTGGAATTCGGAAAACATGCCTTTATCCATGGAGCGGCTTCCGATTCACCGGGCAAATCCCGATTGGAAGCCCTGAGGGCTCTGCCGTCCAGCGAAGTACATGTCATCCACCCTCCCCTCCAGATCGGGAAAATTCCTTCAATTATTTTTTCAGCGGTAGAAAACGCTGGGCTTCCTGCGGCAGGCCCCGCAAGGCCAGTCTTCAGATGTCCTTTCGCCGATGCTCATTCTCCGATAATAGGCAAAAGCAAAAATTTCCGCCGGATGATCTCCCAAATCCGCTCCTACGCCGATGAACAGCGCCCCGTCCTCATCACAGGGGAAACAGGAACCGGAAAAGAACTCGCCGCCCGCTCTCTGCACTCATGGAGCAGAAGAAAGCACAACCCCTTTGTCGCATTGAACTGCGCCGCCATTCCGGCGACTCTCTTCGAGAGCGAAATGTTCGGCACCGAGCGGGGAGCATACACCGACGCATCCTCGAGGAGCGGCGCACTTGAACAGGCACATAATGGAACACTCTTCCTCGATGAAATTGGAAGCCTCTCGGCCGCGTCCCAGCCGAGCCTGCTCCGTGTGCTTGAATCCAGGGAATATCGCAGGCTGGGCAGCGCCCAGTCCCACTCGGCCCAATTTCGGCTCGTGAGCGCCTCATGCCTGAATCTGATCGATCTGACAGCCGAAAAAAGATTCAGAAATGACCTTCTGTTCCGCATCGCGGATTTCATCATAGAAATTCCGCCGCTCCGCGAAAGAACAGAAGATATCCTCCTGCTCGTCCGGCATTTCTGCACCCAATTCTCAAAAGATATCTACGACATCGAGGACAATGCGCTCGACAAACTCTCCGCGCATGACTGGCCGGGAAATATCCGCGAACTGCAGTCGGTCATAGCGAGGGCCTGCGCACGGAGAATAGCGGGAAAAATAAGTGAGGATGATATTGAATTCCTGACGGGCATATCCCGGCTTGGACCGGGCAAGGCTTAAACGCAGAGCGCTTTTAGTATACTATCGGCATATGGGGACAGCGAATATGAAGAGTCCGCCGAAGGACGCCTCGACGTTTCAAGGGAGATTCGCCCTCGTCGTCGGCGGTTCGGGAGGAATCGGCCGGGCCATATCGGTCGAGCTTTCCCGCCGCGGTGCAAGGCTTCTCGTACACGGCAGGCATGCTTCGGAACGAGCACAGGGAATGACCCTCGGNGTCAACGAGACATTCGATGCGGCGTTTGCCAGCCCCGGCAGTTTTATCCGTGCGCTCGACCTCCGCCTCGACCAAATCGGAGCCGAACCGGACATTGTCATCTGCGCCTTCGGGCCCTTTCTGGAAAAAACCCTCGAAACATGCACCGCCGAAGAATGGGAATGGCTCACGCTCGCGAATCTGGCGCTCCCGGGTGCGCTGGCGAGCCGCTTTCTGCCTGGCATGATCGGGCGAAAGTACGGCAGATTTCTCTTTTTCGGCGGGACGAGGACCGACGGCATTCGGGCCTACAGAAAGACGGCTGTATACGCATCGGCCAAGACAGGGCTTGGNGTGCTGGCAAAATCCATCGCCGCAGAGGGAGCCCCGCACGACGTCGCTGCAGTCCTTGTCTGCCCCGGCCCCACCGAGACCGAATATCTCGACGATGAGACAAAAATTCGTCACGCATCGCTCACTTCGACGGGCTCACTCGCGCGGCCTGAACATATCGCCCGCGCAGGCCTCGACCTCATCGACGCAGACCCCTGCCTCGCTTCCGGCGCCATCGTCAGCCTGGACGGAGGTTTCGCCCCCTAGCCAGATTTGACTTTTTCCTCCTCAGCCCATATTATTGATACGGTATGCCGTCGCGACTGCTTTCGCGCATCCAGAAAATTCCCCAACCCGGATCGGATGCCATCATTTCATCCCAGACCTCGAGCGATTTCCCGGACTGCGCAGTCGCCCGTTTCGTCGGTGCGGTCACAGACGCCAATCTTGAGGCGGTGGCCCAGTCCTTCGATGCCATTCTCTCCGAGAGCATCCATTACCTCGTGGTGGATTTTTCCACCATTGAAGACATCGGCCCCGCGGGCATCGGACTTATGCTGGTCCTCCGGCAGAGATTGAGGGACAGGCACGGCGACATCATCCTCTGCGCCATGCGCCCTCGGCTGGAGCGGATGCAGCGGGTGCTCGGCCTCGAGGGATACTTCACGACCGCGCCCGATTCCCAGAGCGCACTGCAGAGTCTGAAAAATGTCTTCGACGGCATATATCCCCTCTCAGTCCGCTGCCCCGCGTGCGACACGCTCATCGACATCGAGCATCCAGGCCGGGGACGCTGTCAAACCTGCGAGGCAGTCATCACGGCTTTTCCCGACGGAGCAATCACGCTCGGCTGAGCGTACAATCGCCGGTCGATGGCCGGTGAATAAGGAGGTGGAGATGCCCACATTGCCCAAAATCGAACAATATCTCATCGATCTTGGCATTTCGTATCAGGAGATGTCGCGCAACTCCTGGCTTGTCGAGGACGAGAATAAAGGCTACCCGAAAATGCTGGTGAGCTCTTCCGACCCGCTCGTCATCATCAGCGCCGATGTCATGCCGATCCCGAAGGAGAATGCCGAACAGCTTTTCCGGACGCTGCTGGAACTCAACGCCACGGACCTTCTGCACGGCGCATATGCAATCAGCGGCAACGACATCATCGTCATCGATACGCTCGAGCAGGCCACGCTTGACAAAGATGAATTTCTGGCTTCTATTGAATCGATATCGTTCGCGTTGCTGGAGCATTACAAAAAGCTCGCTGGCTATATTCACAAAGCGGAGGAGTAAATCATGGGTATGTTCGAGCGCCTTAAAACTGTGATTTCTTCAAATATCAATGCCCTCATATCAAAAGCGGAAGAGCCTGAGAAGATGCTCAATCAGATGATCATCGACATGAATGAGCAACTCATCGAATCCAAGAAGGCAGTGGCGATGGCAATTGCGGACGAGAAGAAACTCGAGCGCGACATGATTGAGAACAAGACCAAGGCCGACGAATGGGAAAAGAAGGCCATGCTCGCCGTGCGCGCCGGACGCGATGATCTCGCCAAGGAAGCACTCCTGCGCAAACAGGAATTCGAAGGATATGCCGCGCAGCTCTCACAGCAGTGGGAGGCCCAGAAGCAATCGGTCGAAAAGCTCAAAGAGGCCCTGCGCCAGCTGCAGACGAAGATAGAAGAGGCAAACCGCAAGAAGAACATTCTCATCGCGCGCGCAAAGCGGGCCGAGGCCCAGCAGCGCATCAACGAGACCATGTCGACTCTGTCCGGCAACAAGAGCGCCTTCGAGACATTCGAGCGGATGGAGCGCAAGGTCGACGAAATCGAAGCGAGCGCCGAAGCGATGAAGGAACTCGACGAAGCGTCGAGCGGAGCCACTCTCGAGAAGCAATTCGCGCAGCTCGAGTCGTCTCCCCAGGCTGCGGACGCCTTGCTCGAAGAGCTGAAAAAGAAGATGCTCACCGAAGATGCGGGCCGGGCCGGCAATCAACAGTAAAAGAGCGCAGTTTTTAGGCTGTAAATCTTTTCAGCAAAAGGCCCCGGGTCGTTCAGACCGGGCCTTTATCATAACAATACTAATCCTCCACGCGCCTGATGTGGGCGCCGACCGCCGAGAGTCTTTCGACCAGGTTCTCGTACCCGCGCTCGATTTGATAGACGTTGTGAATGGTGCTCGTCCCTTCGGCACAGAGCGCCGCTATCACCATGGCCATGCCGGCGCGCACATCCGGCGACACAAGCAGGTNTCCGACAAGTTTCGACGGCCCGTATACGATCGCCCGGTGCGGATCGCAGAGCACGATCCGCGCGCCCATCGAAATCAGCTTGTCCACAAAGAACATGCGCGACTCGAACATTTTTTCGTGGATGAGGGCGACACCTTCGGCCTGCGTCGCAACGACGGTCATGATCGAGGTCAGATCAGCGGGGAACCCCGGCCAGGGCGCGTCGTCGATCTTGGGAATCTGTCCGCCGATATCCGGCACGACATAGAGCTTGCCCATCGTGTTCGGCCTCAGGGCCGTATCCTCGAGCTTCCATGTGACACCGAGCTTCGAAAAACCCACCTTGAGCGGCGGCAGGTCGTCTGGACGCACGCCCTCGATCCGCAGATCCCCACCGGTGACCGCCGCAAGCCCGATGAAAGAGCCGAGCTCCATGTAGTCCGCGCTAATGGCAAAATCGGTCCCCCGCAGCGATTTCCCGCCGTGAATGGTGAGGCGGTTCGAGCCCACGCCCTCGATATCGGCGCCCATCTGGATGAGCATTCTGCACAGGTCCTGCACGTGCGGCTCGCATGCGGCATTCATGAGCACCGTCGTGCCCTCGGCGAGCACCGCGGCCATCACCGCGTTTTCAGTGCCGGTGACCGAGGCTTCGTCCAGGAATATCGGCACGCCGACGAGTTTTGCCGCCGAAAATGCAAGCGCGCTCTCAAGGGAAATGCGCGCGCCCAATTCCTGGAGCGCAAGGATATGGGTATCGATGCGCCGGCGGCCTATGGTATCGCCTCCGGGAGGAGGAAGAATCGCCTTGCCGAAGCGCGCGGTCAGGGGCCCGGCAAAAAGGATCGAGGCGCGCACCTTTCTCGCAAGCTCCTCGGGCACCTCGTAATTCGAGATGTTCCGCGAATCGATGCGCCAGGTGTGCGCGTCGATCTGCTCCACGACCCCGCCTAGATTCCGCAGCACGTCGAACATCACGAGGACATCTTCGATCGCGGGAATATTCCGGAGCGTGACCGGCTCTTCGGTCAGCACTGACGCGGCGATACAGGGAAGCGCGGCGTTTTTGTTGCCGGAAAGCACGAGACTTCCCTTGATGGGATAGCCGCCTTCGATGATATATTTATCCATAGCTGTACTGTATGCGGTGCTGCAAAGTGGGTCAAGCAAGACCAATTCAGGGGGCTTCAAATGTTCCAGACGAAGGACCGATTTACCATGCCCATGCCCGACGATTTCCACGCCCATCTCCGCCAGGGCGAGGGACTTTCGGCGTATGTGCGGGGCCATGCAGGCCAGTTCGGCCGCGTGCTCCTCATGCCCAACATTCTGCCGCCCGTCTCCGGCGTCCCGCGGCTTAAAGCCTACCGGGCCGAGGTCGAGCGGGCTCTCGGGGCACTNCCCGACGACGAACGCTTCGAGCCGCTCTTCACCTTCAAGATCCTTCCGGGGATGAGNGGGACGGAGGTAGAGGCTTTGGCCAGGGCAGGCACCGTGGCCGGCAAGTACTATCCTTCGGGCGCGACGACCAATGCCGCCGACGGTCCCCGCTCATTCGACGAGGTCGAAGAAGTCCTGAGCGCCATGGAGGCGCAGGGCCTCGTGCTCTGCATCCACGGCGAAGACCCCGAGGCTCCGGTTCTCGAGCGGAGGCGCGCCTTTTTGCCCGGCGTGGAGAGGTTGCTCGCGAGACATTCGCGGCTGCGCATAGTGCTGGAGCACCTCTCCGACGCCCGGAGCGTACATTTTGTCGAAAATGGCCCCGAAAGCCTTGCCGCCACCATCACGGCGCACCACCTTCTGTTCACCATCGACGACATGATCGGCAATTCGATGAATCCGCACCTGTACTGCAAGCCCGTACTCAAGTTCGCCCGCGACAGGGATGCGCTGCGCGCCGCAGTGCTGTCGGGCTCGAAAAAATTCTTTTTCGGCAGCGACTCTGCGCCGCACCCGCGCGAGAAAAAAGAGTGCGGTGCCTCGGCATCGGGCGTCTACTCGTCACCGAGCGCCCTGCCTGCGCTTGCAGGTCTCTTCGATTCGCTTGGGAGCCTCGACGCGCTCATCCCTTTCATGACGGAGCACGGGGCGGCATTCTACGGCCTGCCGCGCGTCTCGCGCACGGTCACGCTGGAGCGCAGTCCCTGGGAAGTGCCGAAACTTATCGCTGGAATGGTGCCCATGTGCGCGGGGCAGATGCTCGAATGGCGCGTGGCTCGAGACTAAGCGCCGCAGATTTGCCGCTCTGAGTGGTGGCCCAGGAAGGATGCTCATTCCCGGCCGGCGGGCGCACCTGCTATGGCGCGCCCCGCTCTCTGCTCAGAGCCGCACGATCCTCGAATGCGTGAGGATCTCGGCCCCCGTCTCCGTAATGAGAACATCGTCTTCGAGACGCACTCCGCCCAATTCGGGATGATAGAGCCCCGGTTCGACTGTCACGATATGCCCGGGCTCCAGCAGTGCATCCGGAGACGTACGCATGCTGAGCATCGGCGCTTCGTGCGCGTCGAGTCCAATACCGTGCCCGAGCGAATGCGGCATAGACCAGCCAGCCTTTTTAAATAGCTCGTCGACGAGTGTCGCCACTTTCAGGAGAGGCACCCCCGGCCCGCAGGCTTCAGCCGCGATGCGGTGTGCTTCCTCGACGAGATCGATCATCGTCTTCTGTTCCTGAGAGAGCGAAACGCCCACAAAACTCATCGTGACATCGCTCGTGTACCCCTCAAAGCGCGCACCGAAATCCAGAATCGAGAGCTCTCCGTTCGCAAAAGGCCCACTTGTAAACGACGGAAAGGCGTGGATTCCGAAGGATCGCGCAGACCCTGCGGCGAGCGTCTCGAAGCCCATTCCCTCGGCGCCCATTTTCCGGGCCTCGCGCTCCAGGAAAAGCGCCACATCGAGCTCGGTCGGGAGCATCCCCGCGGATACTTCTTTTTCAACCATATCCATGAGCTGGTCGGTGTACGATGCAATGCGCCTGTACAGCTCGATCTCATCGGCATCCTTCCTGGCACGCATCTCCCTGATGAATGAGTCGACGCCGCTCCTCTCGCAGACGAGGTCGAACGCTTCGAGCGACTGTATCAGATCGATATAGTCAGGATAGGAAGTGGAGGCCGGTATTGCGACCTTTGCGCCCCGTGGGACGCCCAGAAGTTCCAGCGCAGCGCGGAGCGCGTCGCTCGCCTGGCGCCCGAANNAATCGGTGTAGGGAAGAATGTGATCCGCATCGCCCAGCAGCTTCGCCATGTTGATATCCCAGGCGATGAGCACTGAGACACCGCTCGTATCCACCACCAGCATCGCATCCGAAGGCTGCCCGCAGAGGTACCGGAGCGAAGAATCGCGTCCGTGCTCAAAATCTGAAATCATGACTGCGGCGAGCCCTCGCCGCCCAAGCTCCGCCGCAAGCGCCGTGCGTCTGCGCGAGTATTTCGTAGTATTCATGCATGCTCCTTGTGAATCTGAATCGAAGTGAACAGAGAATTATCGCGCGGGCACCGAGAGCTTGTCCAGAGGAAAAAGCCAGGAGACAGGGCCGGACAGCGATGGGCACGCAAACATCTGGCCATGGCAGCTCTGATCCGGACATATCGGGCGCGATATCGGGGCCAGAGAGCCAACCGGGGACGGCCTGTTCGGGACGGATTCGATAGGCCGTTTTTGTATAAAAATCCTCTATACTGCCGATTCACTGCCGATTCACTGCCGATTCACTGCCGATTCACTGCCGAATTGATGGGCAATTTTTCAGCTTTCGCTAAGAAACAGCACTGTACTCCGTCCTTTCCCTTCCTGACGTATCAAACCAAAGCTCCGAAGCCGTTGAAGATCACTTTTCAGTTCATTTAAATCAAGATTCAAAATCAATTGTATCTCCTTTCTGCCTATACCTGGNNACTGCTCTGAAAGCAACTGGAGAATCGATTGCTGTCGTTCTGTCAGATTCTGTTTTACTTGTCGGGGTGGGATATATCTGCTCGGACGGAATCGTACCACCACGAAATTCATATTTTCTTCTATTTCAGGATGTGGCAAGCCAGCTTTCTCAGTCAGTTCAGCCATCTTAATAATACCCCGCCCCCACGATTCAATAATTCCGCGCCGATGAAATACCCGGGCAATCAGTGGGTTCCATGGCTGAGATTCATGGGGCAGAAACAATTTCTCGGGTGTCAGGCCAAAATGCAAACTGCCAGCAGACGTGATTTCCAATCGGTCCTGATAGATGGCAACTGCTACCGATCCCCCACCAATACTGTAATCGCGGTGACAGAATGCATTTGCCAGAGCTTCACGCAGCGCAACCGGAGGATAAATTGGCTCATCGATTCGCTCAAACAGACCAGGTACAATACGCCCTGCAATGGGAAGATTCTCCTTCAAAAATTGTTCCGCTTTCAACAATAATTCAAAGGCATTGCCATAAAATTGCCGGTTGTCCAGAAACTCGCTCTTGTCAGTCCCCTGAAACTTGGCTACCCGCAACAGACACTGCGGGAATTGTTCTTCCAGACGTTTCTGTTTGCCAAACAGCACAACTGCGGCTCGTGAGAGAGAATCATCTCTTACCAGCCCAAAACCCCTCAACAATTCCTTAGGATCGCGTGTGCCAGGGTCTTCAAGGCGACCCCTCCGAATTGCCTCGTCCACCGTCCTGGTAATCTCGGATATCTCCAAATCAGCGATTCCCCAATTCTTAACCGGCTCCGTTTCCCATCGCCGTTCTCCGTGCACTCTCTCCACAAGCATTCGGTTATACTCGTCACGGCTCATCTTCTGATTTGTATTGCCCACACGCCTGTAGGATTGTCCCTTGTAACTGTAAGGTCTGTTTGCTCCAGCCGGAACCTGCACCGCAATGACCTGAAAGCCAGAATCCATATCCACACGGTCAATCTGAGGGAATATGGTTGGTTCGATCTGCTGGATCTCCTGGACAACTTCTTCTATGGTGTGATCCGATACTGGTTGTCCTGTTATCTTCCCGTTTTTTTCGACACCAATCAGGACCCTACCACCTCGATGATTGAGCATCGCGCATAATGTATGCGCTGCCTCCCGTTTCTCAGAAGAGGACTTCTTGAATTCCAGCGTCTCGGACTCACCACTGGTGACAATAGCCTTCAATTGGTCGAAATGCATTCTGTTCACCTCCTTTAGGTTTTGTCGCATCAGCGCGTCTGTGGATGAGTTCCGCCGCCGTGTGGCCGTCGATGCGCACCTGTACCCTAAGGTCCTCATCCTGATAAATGAGAAGCTGCCCTTCCGGAGGCATAGGGGTCAGTTCATTCGCCATACCTGATTCCTTCTATTTAGCTTGTATTCGAACTATGCATGTCTCACAACCACTCTTCATAACTATATATTCAACAATTCTTAAATACGCTTCACCGTTTTTAAACAAAATGGCAAATAGTTGAGCCAATTTCAAAAGTCGGTTACTTTTGAAAGAGCCTCAGTTTTTAAGGCCTCACGTGAGGATGTCATTCTGGCCCTGATTTCTCCGAGGCCCGCACATTTGCACATTCATAGTACCATGAAAAAATGCCGCACACATCCTCGCTTCCGGTCCGGCTGCCGGGCCCGCTTATCCGATGCAGCCGGAAACAGCCGGGCACAAAAAGAGCGGGGTCTTGTGCCCCGCTCTTGTGTAGATTTTTATTGCAGACTTCTGTGGCGCACCAAAGAGGGCCGCACCACGCAATAGCGATTATCTGTGAGCCTTCTCCACATCGTCGAGCGCGAGCTTGAGCGCCGCGACCCCCTCGTCGATGTCCGCCATGGTGATGACGAGCGGAGGAAGGAGCCGGACGGTGTCGTCGCCCGCAGTCAGCACCAGCAGCTTGTGCGCCCGCGCCGCGTCGACCACCTCGTGCGGATCGACTTGGACGCCGATGCCGACCATGAGCCCCATGCCGCGCACATCCTTCACGAGGGGATGCCCGAAGCTTTCCACAAGCGACATGAGATGACGGCCTTTCCTGTCGACCTCGTCGAGGAAGCCCGGCGAACCGAGCTCGGAGAGCACCACCAGCGCCGCAGCGGCGGCCAGAGGGCCGCCCCCGAAGGTTGTCCCGTGGTCCCCCGGCCGGAACACGTCCGCCGCCTTTCCCCGGGCGAGCACTGCGCCGACGGGCACGCCGCCCGCGAGCCCTTTCGCCACGGCCACCACGTCCGGCCGCAGCCCCAGCCGCTCGCAGGCCAGGATCGCGCCGGTCCGGCCGATCCCCGTCTGCACCTCATCCGCGCAGAAGAGAATGTCCCGCTCGCGGCACAGCTTCTCCGCTGCCTGAAGGTACTCGCGCGAAATCATCCGCACGCCGCCCTCGCCCTGTATCGGCTCGAACGCAAACGCGCACACATTCGGCCCGAGCAGCGCGTCGAGCGCGCCGATATCGTCAGACTCGGCGTAGACAAAGCCCGGCGTAAAGGGCCCGAAGAACCTGTGGAACTTGTCCTGGCCCGTCGCCGTAACCGTGGTGATCGTCCTGCCGTGGAACGACTGTTTCAGCGTCACGATGACGTTCTTGTCCGGGTTTTTCGACGAACCGTACTTGCGCGCCAGCTTGAACATGCCCTCGTTCGCCTCGGCGCCGGAATTGCAGAAGAACACGGTGTCGAATCCGGTCACCTCCGTCAGCCTGTCCGCAAGCTCCACCGAAGGCTCCGTCATGAAGTAGTTGGACACGTGCATGATCTTCGCCGCCTGCGCCGCAATCGCCGCCACAAGCTTCGGATGCCCGTGCCCCAGCGAATTCACGCCGATGCCAGCCGTAAAATCGATATATTCAGTCCCGTCCACCGCAAAAAGCCGCGCGCCCGCCCCATGGTCCAGCACGAGGCCGGTCCGCGCATAAGTGTTCATGAATCGTTCTTTCATCGTATCATCGTCCCCATTCCGGTATCGGTAAATAATTCCACCAAAAGAGAATGCGGAGAACGCCCGTCGACGATGTGCGCCGCGCTCACGCCCTGCGCAAGGGCCTGCAGGCATCCTTCGACCTTGGGAATCATGCCCGCCTTTATGACTCCCTTCTTCATGAGCGTCTTGGCCATCTGCACGTCCATCTCGCGGATGAGCGTTCCGAGGTCAGTCTTGTCCTCCATGACACCGGGCACATCCGTCAGCAGGATGAGCTTTTCGGCCTTGAGCGCGATCGCGAGCGCCCCTGCCGCGGTATCGGCGTTCACGTTGTAGAATCCGCCTTCTTCGTCTCCCTTGAGCGCAATGCTCGCGACCACGGGATGATGCCGTTGTCCAGGAGCGTACGGATCACTTCGGAGTTGACAGTCTGGATATCGCCGACGAGACCGAGGTCCTGCCCGTTCCTGCGCAGGCGCTTTCCCATGAAAAGCCCGCCGTCGCTGCCGCAGACTCCGACGGCCTTCCCGCCGGCCCTCGAAAAGAGTTCGACGAGGTCTTTGTTCACCTTGCCGGCGAGCACCATCTGCACGATCTCCATCGTCTCGTCGTCGGTGTAGCGCAGACCTTCGACAAACACCGCCTCCTTGTTGAGCTTCTTGAGCATGCGGTCGATTTCCGGCCCTCCGCCGTGCACGAGCACCGGCTTCATACCCACCTGCTCCATGAGTATGAGGTCCTGAATGACAGACTGGCGCACGCCTTCGTTGATCATGGCCGCGCCGCCGTATTTGATGACGATGATCTTGCCGCTGAATCTGCGCAGGTATGGCAGGGCTTCTATCAGTACGTCCGCATTGAACTGTTCATCCATAATTCACGCCTCCTATGTCCGGTAATCGCCATTGATTCGCACATACTCGTATGAGAGGTCGCAGCCCCACGCCGTGACCTCCGCGTCGCCCGCATGCAGGTCCACGATGATCTCCACTTCCTGATTGTTGAGGATTTTCTTCGCCCTTTCCTCGTTGAACGGAAGGGGGGAACCGGCCTTGCACACTTCGATGTAGCCCCGGGGGCTCTCGAAAGAGACATCGACCTTGTCCGGATCGAAATCCTCCCTCGTATAGCCCATGGCGCAGAGAATACGGCCCCAGTTCGCGTCGGCGCCGAACATCGCCGTCTTGACGAGGTTGGACGTGATGATGCCTTTCGCCAACGATTCGGCCTGATCCTCGGAAACCGCGCCGCTCACCGTGCATTCGATGAGCCGCGTCGCGCCCTCGCCATCGCGCGCGATCATCTTGGAGAGCTCGACGCAGACGAATTCCAGCGCATCGCGAAATTCACTGTAATTGGTGTCTTCCGCCTCGATAAGGGGATTGCCCGCCATCCCATTGGCCATCACGGAGACCATGTCGTTCGTGGAGGTATCCCCATCGACGCTGACGCGGTTGAAACTCACGCGCACTACAGCCCTGAGGGCCTTGTCGAGCATCGGCGGAGTGATGGCGCAGTCGGTCGTGATGAAGCCGAGCATGGTGGCCATGTTGGGGTGGATCATGCCCGAGCCCTTCGCGATGGCGCCGATGGTCACCGGCACACCGCCGATCTCCTCCACCACCGCAATCTCTTTCTTCATCGTATCGGTGGTCATGATGGCCTCGCGCGCGTCGATCGAGCCGCCCTTGGAGAGCCCTTTCACCAGCTCGGGCATGCCCGCTTCGATGACGGAGACATCGAGCTGCTGGCCTATGACGCCTGTGGAAGCCACGATTACATCCTCAGCCTTGACCGGCATGTGCTGCGCGACAAGCTCTGTCATGCGGCGGGCGGCCTCTATGCCCTCCTCGCCCGTGCAGGTGTTCGCGTTGCCCGAGTTGACGATAATCGCCTGGGCGCGGCCGTCGGCGAGGTGCTCCTGCGTGACGACGATGGGCTGGCCTTTCACTCTGTTCGTCGTGTAGACGGCGGCCGCGGCGCAGGGCACTTCGGACCAGATCAGGGCCAGGTCCTTTTTTTCTCTATTTTTGCGAATCCCGACATGAATGCCGGAAGCCAAAAACCCCTTTGCGGCGGTGATGCCGCCCCTGGTTTGTTTCATCACACCCTCCCTTGCTCCTAGAATGCAGGTGGAATGAACCTGAGCCCCTCTGTTTCCTCGAAGCCCAGGAGAATATTCATATTCTGCACGGCCTGACCGGCCGCGCCTTTCACCATGTTGTCTATTGTCGAGATGACGACGGCCCGCTCTCCGTCCGCCGACAGATGCACCGAAATATCGCAGTAGTTCGAAAATTTGACGAAACGGCTCGAAGCCGTGCTCCCGAGAGGCAGAACGCGCACAAAGGGTTCGCCCGCATAGCGCCCCCTATAGAGCGAATGCAGGTCGGCCGCAGACAGCGGGCGCGCGAGCCTGAAACAGATTGTGCTGACGATGCCGCGGTTCATGGGCGCCAGAACCGGGGTAAAGACGCTCCGCACGGGCGCGCCCGCCATCTCCGACAGCAGAAGGTCGATCTCCGGCTGGTGCCGGTGCGAACCCACCTTATACGGCGAGGCGGCATCCGCGGCCTCGGGATAGTGCGTTGTCTGGTTCGGCTCCCTGCCTGCGCCCGTAACTCCGGACATCGAGGTGACCACGATGCTCGCAAGCTCGGCGATGCCCTCCTGGAGCGCCGGCATGAGGCCGAGCTCGGCGGAAGTCGGATAGCAGCCGGGATTCGCGATGAGCGCCGCAGATTGAATCGCCTCGCGGTGCAGCTCGGGGAGCCCGTACACCGCCTGAGCGTGCAGTTCGGGATATTTGTAGGCGGCGCCATACCACTTTTTGAAGGTCTCCTCGTGCGCACCGAACCTGAAATCGGCGGAGATATCGATGAACGGCTTGGCGGCCGACACACACTGATGGCCCGCCTCTTCGGCATGGCCGTGGGGCAGGCACGAGAAGACGACATCGGCCGCCGCTATGACGTCTTCAGCCTTTTCGAGCGCGGGAAGCGCCGTGTCATTCTGCAGGTTCACCATCGAAGGATAGACATCCTCGAGCGATTTCCCTTCAAAACTGACGGACGAGGCACTCAGTCTGCCCACCTCGGGATGCTGAAGCAGAATTCTCGTCAATTCGAGCCCCGCATAGCCGGTGGCTCCCAAAACACCCACATGAATCATGGGCATCTCCTTTCAATTACAAGTGTAATGGGGAAAAAGGTGAAATGCACGCGCGTGGTGCAGAGGACGTCAACGACGACGGAAGAGAAGAAGAGTACGGCGGGAATGGAAGGTACGAAGGGTTCTCCGCAGAGTTCCCAAGGATTGTGAGGCGATAGATATGAGAAGTGAGCATTCCATATATGCCCCTCCCAAAAACAAAGTGCCTCAATAAAAATACAAATCGTCGCTTTTGTCAAGGTTTGGAACGCATAATTATGAAATTCTGTTATCGCGAACAAGTAGAGCCAATTTCAAAAGTCGGTTCCTTTTGAAATTGGCTTTGCATTTGCTCCGGTTTCGTTGAAACCGTACGCAAATGCTACAATAAAAGGTTGCTCTTTCAAAACTCGTCCGACTTTTGAAAGAACCTCATTGAAAAATCTTCTCGAGAACGTATACATTACTAAGTTAATTAAGCGAGCTTAAGGAGGTTTGCTTTATGGCAAACGAAAAATACCTCTACATGATCGTTCATCCGAATCATTCCCTCATCGCATCACAGCTCGAGCCCGAGCATTTCATAAAGCACTATGTCCAGGGTTCCACCCGGTATTTCGAAGGCAGACTAGTCTTCGTCGAAATCGATCCCGAATTCAGACATCCCTATTTCGACATCGACACCGCCTATGCCGAACTCAAGCCCCACGAAGACGGCAGGCCCAAGGCCACCAAATTCATCAAGAGCTACCGCGTACTGGAGCACATGGACTACAGCGCGTTCGGCAAACTCTACATCAGCGACTCTGTCGGCGATTACATCGAGCTCGAGTCAAAACCCTACGAACCTTCGATCGACATCGACGAGTTCCGGATAATGCTCGAGGTCAGCCCTCTGCGTTTTATCGTGCTCACCAAGCTCAACTGCTACGATTTCGGACAATTCATCACCGATCCGCGCAATTCAAAGGGCGCTCCCAAAATGGCCTTCACGATCCTCGAGATGGACACCCAGGAATTTTTGAAAGAGTACGAGGAAAACCCACTGATCCACTCCTACGTCCCGGGCATACANCCCGCGCGGCTGGCCTCGGCCATCGAAGAAGTGCGCACCNNCACGCCCGGAAAGGTGGTGAAAGGCATCTCGCTCGACTGCCCCATCGACCGCATCTCGTATAAATACCTCAAGGAAGGGTTCATGTTTGCGGAGCATGGGAAGCCAGGCAAATTCTATCCTTACCTCGATCTCGACACGGTTGAGCGCAGGTTCTACAAGTTCTGGAAGAGCATGTAGGCGAAGCGGATCTCCGCCGCACTGGGGTGCATCTGTCGCGCTCACTTCTGCGCGGCGGCCCTTTTCTTCTTCTCGATCCGCTCGGCAAACTTTGCCATGCTGATGATCGCGCGCACATGCTCCGCCTCGCCGACTTTTTCGACCTCGTCCCAGGCCTCAACCCTGAAGGTGAGCATGCGTCCGTCGATCTTCACCAGCTCTGAGCGTATGCGCACCTTCATGCCCTTCGGCGTGGGCGCCAAATGCTTCACCGCCATGTAGGCCCCGACCGTTGCGCCGTCCGGTCCCAGGAGATGGTCGACCGCCTGACGGGAAGTCTCCTCCATATGCAGCACCATCATCGGTGTCGCGTAGACGGGCACGCCTCCAGAACCCAAATGCGAAGCGACATGTTTATCTTCAACGACAATTTCTTTTTCCGCGACAAGCCCGACATTGAGTTCCATGATTAGACTCCTCTCTGCCCACTGGTGTGGGCCGCACTCTTTTCGCTGCAGACGCGGTCGATGAACGCCGTCACGCCGGCGAGCCAGCGCGCCCTGTCCGTCAGAATGCCTCTCGCATGTACGGCGCCAGGAATGAGCACAAGCTCGGTCACCCCCACATTGTTCGCCATCCGCGCGCTGGCCATGCGCACACTCATGATGGTCGGCACATACCGGTCCTCCATGCCGTGCGCGAAAAGTATCGGCATGTCGGTCTGCATGACAGCCTTTATCGGCGCGGCCGCCCTGATGTCGAAGCCGTGCAGAAGGCGGACGAGCCAACGCAGAATGTGGGCAGCCGGCCAGGCAAAGCAATTGGGCGCATGAATCAATCTGTACTGTTCCATCAGCTCATCCCATGCCGAGGAAAACGGACAATCGGCCACGATAAAATCGATCTCTCTGGAAGCGCCCTTGCCTGCAAGGGGGGCATACTCCAGCACCGAAGCCGCCCCCAGGGACTCCCCGAAGAGCCCATAGCAGGGGGCTCCGGGGAAAAGCGAACGGAGAGACCTCACTCCCTCTCTGACATCGAGTTTTTCATAAAATCCAAACGAAGGGTAAAAGCGCCTCGGCGCCGAGCTCTCGCCATGGCCCGCCAGATCGAAGGCCGCCACATTCCAGCCCATCTCGATAAAAGGCCGCATGTATTTGGCCATGCCATAGCGTGTCCAGGTGATGCCATGCACAAAGAGCGCCGCCGGCGCACCCTCTTTCCCCCGCAGGTACTGGCCCTTCAGGGCATAGCCATAAGGCGAGCTGAAGGTCCACTGCTTCCAGTCGAGCCCGAGAAAGGCCTCGTCGATCTCCCCCTGCTCGAGTGAATATTGCTTCGTAAATTCAAGAGTTCTGTACCTCGGCCGAAACATGAGGATATAACTTACACAACCCAGCACGATGACTAAAGCGGCGTAGAGAGTGATTATCAGCCACATGTGATTATTCTAGCGCATTTGACGGCGCTTTTGAAATATTGCCGCCGCAGGGCGCCATGGGTATATTTATTACAGTTATGATCAACTATATGTCCGGCAGGCGCGTACCGCGCATCCTGGCCGTCACCCTGGTCACGACAGCGCTGGCTGTAAGCGCCTTCTTGCTTGCCTGCGCCCGGCCTTCTTCGGCTTCGTCCGGAACGGAGCCCGTCACGCCTGTGCCCAAGGCCATCGAAATGCCGCAAGGAGGCTCCCTCATGGTCTATTCGGAAAAAGATGCCAATACCGTCTGCTATATTCAGCCAACAGAAGAACTCAAGGCGAAGCTGAGCCCGGAAGAATATGCCGTGCTCGTCGAGGCCGCGACCGAACCTCCCTTTGAAAACACGTATTGGAATAACCATCGCGAAGGAATCTATGTCGACAAAATCGACGGCACGCCGCTCTTCTCCTCGACGACAAAATTCGACTCCGGCACGGGCTGGCCGAGCTTCTGGCAGCCCATCGACCAAAAGGCGCTCGTCCTGGTCGACGATGATTCTCTCGGCATGCACCGCATCGAAGTGAGGGCCCAAAAATCGGGCGGGCACCTCGGCCATGTGTTCGACGACGGCCCCAATCCGACCGGCCTGCGCTACTGCATCAATTCGGTGAGCCTCCGCTTCATTCCGAAAGAGGACTTGGAACTTGAGGGCTACGGCGCCCTGCTTTCGCTGTTCAAATAGCCGCGACCGGGGCGCGGTGTGCGCGGGGGCCGCAGGTACGCTGAAGGGTCGCCCCGCTTCCGCAGTACGCCGTGTCTCGCGCTGCTCATTGCCCTTTTTCCTGTGATTCGCTACACTAGCTGCACATTTCATCCTCTGGAGCATAATCATGGAGAAAAAGCGCATCCTTACCGGTGACAGGCCCACCGGCAAACTGCATCTCGGTCACTATGTCGGCTCGCTTGCGAATCGCGTGCGACTTCAGGATGAATATGAATGCTTTTTCATCATCGCCGATCTTCACACTCTCACCACAAAGCCGGAGAAGGAAAACATAGAGCACCTCTCCGGGAATGTTCACTCTGCGGTGCTCGACTATCTGTCGGTCGGGATCGATCCTGAAAAATCGGTGATTTACCTGCAGTCCGCCGTGCCCGAAGTGACTGAGCTTTCTCTCTTCTTTGAGAACCTCATCACCGTGCCGCGGCTCTCCCGCGTGCCGAGCCTCAAGGAAATGGCCCAAAGCGCACACATCGAAGAGATGCCCTTCGGGCTTTTNGGATACCCCGTGCTTCAGGCGGCCGACATTCTTCTGCCGCGCGCCCACCTTGTGCCCGTCGGCAAGGACAATGAAGCCCACGTCGAAGTGACGCGGGAAATCGCGCGCCGTTTCAATTTCCTGTATGGCGAGACCTTTCCGGTTCCGGAGGTCATGGTGTCGGAATACGGTTCGCTCGTGGGGACGGACGGCAACGCCAAGATGTCGAAGAGCCTGGGCAACGCCATCTTCCTCTCCGACGACGAAAAAGCCGTGCAGAAGCGCGTCATGTCCATGTACACCGACCCCAGGCGCGTGCGCGCCGACATCCCGGGCACCGTCGAAGGCAACCCCGTCTTCATCTACCACGATGCCTTCAACCCGAACAAAGCCGAAGTCGACGATCTCAAGGCGCGCTACAGGGCCGGCACGGTCGGCGACGTCGAGGTGAAGGAAAAACTTGTCAGCGTGATAAACGCCTTCCTCGCCCCCTTCCGCGAGCGCCGGGCATACTACGAGTCACAGAAGGGCCTCGTCGAGGAAATCATCTACGAAGGCACCATGCGCATGCGCGAAGAGGCGCGCACCACCCTCTCTATGGCCAAAAAGGCGATGGGAATGAGCGCGGTGTGGAACCGCATTTCGCGCAAGGCCGAAGACAGGCGCAAGAGGGCCGAGTAGGCGGGCGGCGGCTCATTCGTTCACATAGAATTCGGGGCTTGTCGACCACACGCGCGAACGGTTTCTGCCCGCCTCTTTGGCGGTGTAGAGCGCCAAGTCGGCCCTGCGAATGAATTCGTGCAGAATATCGAGGGATCCGGGCACGGCAGCGTAGATGCCGATGCTCACTGTCGGAAGCTTTCGTTCTTTTTCAATCGCCGTCTGAGAAATCTTGATGCGCAGCCGCTCCGCGACGATGAGCGCTTCGCGGGACCCCAATCCCGGCAGGATCACGACGAATTCCTCTCCTCCATAGCGGACTGCATAGTCTCTGTTTCGGATCTGCGCACGGATGGCCTGTGCAATCGACCTGAGCACGGTGTCGCCATAGGCGTGGCCGTAGGCATCGTTGACCTGTTTGAAATGATCGATATCGATCATCAGCACGCCGATCGACTGATCCTGTTCGATCGCCTTCTGGAAGATCTCCATACCGTGCGTCTCGAGACCATAGCGGTTGGCGAGGCCGGTGAGTTTGTCGGTCATGGCCTGATGGGTCACAAGCTGATGTTTGTGGGCATGCTCCAGCGCGATCGCAATATAGTCGGCCAGCGAACTGAGCACCCGCACATGCTGATCGTTGTATGCATTCGGAGCCTTGTTGTCCAGCGCCAGAAGCCCGATGACTTTGTCTTCGTAGATAAGAGGAATTCCAAGCCACGAAAGTGGGACAAAGTCGCGATCGGCGCTGACGAATCCGGGGAATTNCTCCGGGACATTGTTGCAGATGACGATCTTGTGCTCACGAATCGCCCGGACAGCCGGATTCTCGACGCCGTGTGAAGGAAAGGTGAGGCCCTCCACCTCTTTCTCCGAATAGCCGAATCCGGCAATAATGGTGAGCCGGTCATTCTGGAGGGACTGGGCGCTGGCTCTCTCAAAAGGAATGATGCGGTGCAGCTGCTCGATGATGCGCCCAAAAGTCTCCTCAAAATCGAGACTCTTGTTGATGGCAGTGATAAGCTCCCGCATGGCATCGATCTCGACGAGGCGGTTGCGTATCTCTTCCTGGGAGCTGATCAGATCATCCACATCGAGCACATGGCCGATTACGGCCTCCGGCTTGCCTTCTTCATCGCGGGAGACGACTTTGGCCGAAAAACGAACCCAACGATAGCTCGAGCCGTCCTTCGAAACGAGCCGGAATGCGTCTATGGCACTGTCCGCCTCGTTCGCCATGAGGCGGTGAATGAGCATATCCGCCCTCTCTTTATCTGTCTCTTGGACGGACAGAGAGCCGGAGGCGATATTCAACAGATCATCATCGTCATAACCGAAGAAACGGAGCGTATAGCACGAACGGGCAGTCTTAGACGGAAAATCGACATAAAAAAGATCGGTCTCCGAAAAGAACTCCGAAAGAGAAGAGTCGACAAAGAGCGCCTTTATGGTCGAAGCGTCGATTTTCATTTTGTGGACATAGTATAATATAAGGAAAAGAATTTGAACAATACGGATGGGGAAATGGGACAAAAATTACAATCGGACAATATCTTAGCTCAGAAAGCCCGTTTTTGGTATGACATCAGTGTGAATCAGGGGTTTGCAATCGATAAACATGCAGATGTGCGGACCATCGCCGGGAATCTGCGCACTCTCCAGCGCGGGCTCACGGGAGACAGGGCACGGATAGCATCCGGCTACATGGACGGGCAGAGTTCACTGCAGGCATATCTGCTGTATTATTGGGCCGTCTCATTTTTTGAGGCGATGATGATTCTTGCGGAGCTCGGCGCGAGGGACCAGCTCCCGGATATCCATGCAGTGCTGGATGTCGGCAGCGGACCGGGGCCCGCCTCATTTGCGGCGAATGTCTTCGGAGCCAGAAAGGCTTTCCTGGTCGACAAAAGTGAAAAGGCGCTCGCCGCCGCTTTCAAGATCTCGGCATCAGCGGCAGGGCGCGAAAATGCGGATTTCGAAATAACAGCGCGACGCGCCGAACTTGAAGATTTCCGCGTGCCCGCAGGCGAGACCTTCGACCTCATCGTCGCCTCGCACAGTCTGAATGAGCTGTGGCAGGGCGCGCCCGATTGGCTCGAGAGGCGGCGCGATTTTGTGCTGCAGCTTCTGCCGGCCCTGCGGACCGGAGGGCTCCTGCTCATCGTGGAGCCGTCGGCGCACTATACGAGCATTCCCCTGCTGGCGCTGCGCGATGCCCTGCTTTCAACGCAAACTCAGGAAACGACGCTTGCGTGCGTCGGCCCCTGCCCCCACTCGGAATCCTGTCCAATGCTCGCCCTCGAAGGGCGGCCATGTTTTTCCGAATGGCCCTGGGAAGCCCCGCCGCTCGTCACCGAACTGGCGAACTCCGCAGGCCTCGACCGTACATCGCTCAAGGCCGCGTGGGTAGCGCTCAGAAAGGCCCCGCCCGAAGAAAAGCACACCATGCCGCGCACCCCCGCAGGCCCGGGCAGTATCCGCGGCCGCATCGTCTCGGAGCCCATGCGCAACAAAGCGGGCCGCATCCGGTACATTGTCTGTACCGGNGGAGGCCTGCTCAGGACGATTTCGACGCCTCAAGACGATGCAGCCGCGCGTTCGCTCGGTTTCTTCCGGCTTGCGCGCGGCGACCTGATTGAGGCCGACGGGCTGGAGACGCGCAGCGAAAATCATCTGGGCCTTGTGCGCGAAACACACATGCGCATTGTGATGCACGCGCTGCGGGTGTAGCGGAGCGCGCACGCATGGCGACGCCCCAGCTTAAAAACGCCCTACCCTCGCCCTATTTCAGATACAGTGGCTTCTCCACATAGTGCGTGTGCAGAAGCTCGTGCGCCTTGTGGCTGCCCGGTTTCTCGAGGAACTCCGCATACACCTGCTTGATGTAGGGGTTGTCGTGCGAGCAGCGGTATTCGCTCTTCTCGTCGTGATCGTAGATGCCGCGTATGCGGAGCTTCCGCACTTCGTCGGTGGCCCCGTAAGGCTGACCGCCTCCGCCGATGCAGCCGCCGCGGCAAGCCATCACTTCGATGAAGTGCCAGGGCGTCTCCCTGCCTTCAGCCCGGGCTTTGCGCACCTCGTTGAGCACTGTGGCGATATTGCCCATCTGGTGCGCTGCAGCCACGCGCAGCTCAATGCCGTTGATGTGCACCGTGGCTTCCTTGATACCCGAAAGCCCGCGCACGGCCGTAAAGTTCACGTCCTCGAGTTCTTCCTTTGTCACAAGGAAATACGCCGTCCTGAGCGCGGCCTCCATGACACCGCCCGTCGCGCCGAAGATGACGCCGGCGCCGGAGTACGGGCCCAGAGGGCTGTCCGGCTGGGAATCCGGGAGGTCGAGGAAATCGATGCCCGCCTGCTTTATCATGCGCGCGAGCTCTCTCGTGGTGAGCGTGACATCGACATCTTTATACCCCGAGGAATACATGGTCTTGTCGCGGTCATTCTCGAATTTCTTCGCAGTGCAGGGCATGATGGAGACTGAATAGATCTTTGCCGGATCAATCTTCGCTTTTGCGGCCCAATAGGTCTTGATCATGGCGCCCATCATCTGCTGGGGGCTCTTCGCCGTGGAAAAATTCGGAATCATGTCGGGATAGTATTTCTCCATGTAATCGACCCAGGCCGGGCAGCAGGACGTGATGAGCGGCATGCTGCGGTCGACAGTCGCCTGCTGCATGCCATTCTTGAGCGCCTCGGTGAGCCTGTGCAGGAATTCGGTGCCCTCTTCCATGATGGTGAGGTCGGCCGAAAAGTTCGTGTCGAATACGGCATCGAAACCGAGACGGCGGAGTGCCGTGTAAATTTTCCCTGTGAGGTCCGTCCCCGNGGGCAAGCCGAAGGATTCGGCGAGTGCGACGCGGACTGCCGGCGCAATCTGGACGGCGCAGGTCTTGGCGTCGGGGCCGTCTTTCATGAGGGCGTCCCAGACGAGGCTGGTCTGGTCATTTTCGTAGATGGCGCCGACCGGGCAGTGCGCGGAGCACTGGCCGCACTTGATGCAAGGGCTGTCGCCGAGCTTGACGTCGGCGGCGGGCGCGATGCGGATGGATTCGCCGCGCCCGAGGAATTCCACCGCCCACACACCCTGCATCTGCTGGCAGACTTCGACGCAGCGCCCGCAGCGTATGCACTTCGAGGGGTTGAGGATGAGCGAATTCGTCGAAGTATCCAGGGGGAAGTCGCGCACCATCTTCTTGTAGGGCTGCTCGCGGATGCCGAATTCCTGAGCGAGCGTCTGCAATTCACATGCCTGGTTGCGGGGGCAGCAGAGACAATCGTTCGGATGAGTCGAGAGGATGAGTTCAATCACCGTCTTGCGCGTCTGGACGAGGTCCGGATCATTCGTGATGATGCTCATTCCTTCGGCCACCGGCGTGCAGCACGAGCGCAGCATCTTATTCGAGCCTTCGATTTTCACCACACAGATGCCGCATGCCGNCCACGGCGAAAGATCGGGGTTATAGCAGAGTGTCGGTATCCTGACATGTGCCTTCTTCGCGGCTTCGAGCATGGTCGAGCCCTCGGCAACCTGAACGGGTATTCCATTGACCTTTACGTTTACCATAGTATTCTCTCCCTGCCTTTAGCGCTTGACGACCGCGCCGAACCTGCAGGCGGCGAAGCATTCGCCGCACTTGATGCACTTCGAGCCGTCGATCACATGCGGTTTTTTCTTTTCGCCCGTAATGCACGGAACGGGACAGCGGCGCGCGCACAATCCGCAGCCTATGCACTTCGTCGGATCGATCTCGTAGACCACGAGGTCTTTGCACTTGCCGGCGCGGCATTTTTTATCGCGTATGTGTTCGAGGTATTCATCGCGGAAATGCCGGAGCGTCGCAAGAGTAGGATTCGCCGCCGAACCGCCCAGCATGCAGAGTGAGGCCTTGGTCATGGCCTTGCCAATCTGTTCGAGCTTGACGAGGTCGGCCTCTTCCCCCTGCCCCTTCGAAATCTTGTCCAGAAGACCGTGCATCTGTTTGGTGCCGATGCGGCAGGGCGCGCATTTTCCGCAGGACTCGTCGACGCAGAAGGCCATGTAGAATTTCGAGATGTCAACGGCACAGTCGTCTTCGTCCATGACGATCATGCCGCCCGAGCCCATCATCGAGCCGAGTGCAACGAGCGATTCGTAGGAGATCGGCGTGTCGAGGTCTTTCTCCACGATGATGCCGCCGGAAGGTCCGCCGGTCTGCACGCCCTTGAACTTCTTGCCGTTTCTGATGCCGCCGCCGATGTCGAAGATGATCTCGCGCAGCGTGGTGCCCATCGGCACTTCGATGAGGCCGGAGTTGTTGATCTTGCCGGTGAGCGCGAACACCTTCGTGCCCTTGGATTTGTCCGTGCCGATTGCAGAGAACCACTTCGCGCCGCGGGTCAGGACGACCGGCACGTTCGCCAGCGTCTCGACGTTGTTNNTGATCACCGTAGGCTTGCCCCACAGGCCTTTGATGGCGGGGAAGGGAGGCTTCGGCCTCGGCATGCCGCGCTTGCCCTCGATGGACTGCAANNAAAGCGCCGTCTCCTCGCCGCAGACGAAGGCGCCTGCGCCGAGCCTTATCTCGATATCGAAATCGAAACCCGAACTCAGAATGTCCTTGCCCAGAAGACCATAGGCCTTCGCCTGCTGAATGGCGATCCTGAGCCGCTCAATCGCGAGGGGGTATTCGGCGCGGATGTAGATGTAGCCGAAATTCGCGCCCACCGCGCGCCCGGCGATGACCATCGCCTCGAGGATACTGTGCGGATCGCNCTCGATCGTGGAGCGGTCCATATAGGCGCCGGGGTCGCCCTCGTCGGCGTTGCACACGATGTACTTTATATCGCCCGGAGCCTTGCGCGCGGCTTCCCACTTCATGCCGGTCGGAAAGCCCGCGCCGCCGCGCCCGCGGAGCCCCGAAGCCTTGACTTCGGCGATGACCTCCTCGGGCGTCATCTCGAAGAGCACTTTTTCGAGTGCCCTATAGCCATCGCGCGCAATATATTCATCTATGCTTTCGGGATTTATGACACCGCAGTTGCGCAGGACGATGCGGAACTGCTTCTGGTAGAACTCGATGTCCTCGAGCTTTGCGGTTTCGGCCTTCTTGTCCTTGCGATAGAGAAGCCGGGTGACTTCGCGCCCCTTTATCACCTGCTCCGCGATGATCTCGTGCGCATCCTCGGGCTTCACTTCCACGTAGAACGATTCGCTGGGGAGGACCTTGACGATGGNGCCTTTTTCGCAGAATCCGAAGCAGCCGGTCTTGACAACCTGCACATCGCGACTCACGCCCAGGGTCTCAGCTTCCCTGATCAGGTTCTTGTAGATTTCCTCGCTCCNGGAAGACTCGCAGCCGGTGCCGCCGCAGACCAAAATAAAGTTCTTGTACGCCATACCATCCTCCCGTCTCAGTGCTTCACTATGTCGATGGCCGGCCTGTCGAAAATATGGCTGTCGAGCAGGCTATGTTCGACCAGGTGCTTAACCACGAGCTCTTCCGCGACATCGCTCGTCATCTTGCCATATATCACCGGCGGCATATCGGGCATCACGACTTCCACGGTCGGCTCGACATAGCACAGGCCCATGCAGCCCGTCTGACGATGACAACTTTCCCTGCCATGTTTGTGTTTTTCGAGCGCCGCGACAATCGCATCGAAAGTCTGTTTCGCCCGGCCGCAATACCGCAGGTTCCCATGCCGACGATCACCTGGATGTCCTTCCCTTCCACATTCCGTTTTTCGAGCTCCTCCTGCTTCTGCGCCCGCAGCGCACGAAGCTGATCGAGGGTCATTTTCGCCATACTCTCTATCCCTCCTCCTGAGATGCGAGAAATTGCCGCACGAGCGACAGCGACGAGGCAGAGGACAGATCTCCGGCCGCCTCGACAAGCTCGCTTTTTTTCACTTCGTACGAGAGCCCGTCACGCGCCCTCGTCCTCCGCAACTTCATCTCACGTGTGCCGGCCATGCTGAGCAGCGCCACAAAAAGCGACACCACATCGCCGACTGGCGGACTGTCTATATTCGAAGCGGGAAAAAAGAAGCGCACTTCCGTGCCCTTCCCTTNTTCCGATTTCAGGCTGAAGGAGCCCTCCGCCTGCTCCACCGCCTGCCGTATGAACGGAAGGCCAAGCCCCACCTTTCTCCCCGGGTGCTTCGCACCGCTGTTTCTCAAGGGATCGAGCGCCCGTTCGCGCTCNNACTCGGAGCCCATGCCGCATCCGTCATCCGCAATGCGCGCATGCACACCATCCTGCGCCTCGTCGATCTCGACCTCGATGATGTGCGAACCTGCTTCCACAGAGTTCTGCACCACATCGAGCACAAAATCACCGATGGTAAAATGCATCGCACTCAGAGTGATCGATATTTCGCGATAATGTCTGGCAGTTGTTCTTTTGTGAGTTTCCCGTACACTTCATCGTCGATCATGATGACAGGGGCCAGACCACAGCAGCCGAGGCAGCGGACTTCGTCGACGCTGAAGAGCCCGTCGTCGGTCACCTCATTGGGCTCGATCGAAAGAATCGAGCGCGTCTCTTCGAGCAGTTCCTGTCCGCCTTTGAGATAGCATGCCGTGCCCAGGCAGATGGCAATTCTGTGCTTGCCGGGCTTCGTCGTTTTGAAGAAGTGGTAGAAAGTGATGACGCCGTAGATCTTTGCGAGCGGAATGCCCGAGATGAGCGAGAGTTTTTCCGCCGCGGCCCTCGGCACATAACCAAATTCATTCTGGATGCGGTGAAGCATCATCACGAGTCCGCCTTCCTTTTTGCTCCACTCATCGATGTACGACTGTAGTTCGCCCGAAAATTCGATATCGCCTGCGACCATCCTGCAGCCCCTCCTCAAATATTCAATAAATTAAATATAGTATTATCGATAAATAAATAGCGAAAGTATGTTACCATTTCGATAAAAAAAGCTCAAGTACCCCTGTGCAAGGAAGCACTGAACAAACCGCAAATTTCACGCCCGCAGCCCCGATGCAGATGACGAAAGTCCCTATTTCAATTATCTTTCATGTGGAGGCGTTTGCAATGGCAAATTCCGAAAAAAACAAAATCGTCTCTGAGCTCAACACCGTGCCGCCTCGCTCATCGATGCCGGACGATACCAGGAAGCGATAGATCTGCTGACAAAGGCTCTCTCGCTCGATCCGTCGCGGACAGGTATCCTCTTCAATCGGGCTGAGGCGCACCGCCTCTCCGGCAATATCGAAGCAGCGCGCAAAGACCTCCTTTCGGAACTGCAGATGACCCCCGACTCTCCCGAAGTGCTGCACGGCCTGGGGCTGCTCGCGTATGAGCAGGATGATTTTCCCCTGGCGACGGAATTCTACAGAAAAGCGCTCGACAGGGATCCCGCATTCGCCCCCGCCTGGAACGACCTCGGCGTCGTCGAGTTTCGCTCACAGCACTACGACAGTGCGCGCACTTTCTTTGAAAAGGCCGTAGCTCTGGATGCCGACTTCAGCGAGGCCTGGTTCAATCTGGCGGACACCTATGAGGAACTCGGCATGGCCGAGGCGCGCTCGCATGCGCTCGCACAGCTCCGCAGGGCAAGACTCAGAAGCGGCGAAAAATTTGACGGCGAGGAAGACGAGTGAAGACGGGCGACACCATCGGCCCCTATGTCCTCGAGCGGCGCCTGGGTAAGGGCATCACGGCATCGACCTGGCTCGCGCGGCGGGCAGAGGCACAAGAGCCCGGAGGACCCACGGCCCCCGGCCCTGCACCTCTCCTTGTCCTGAAAATCTTCGACATCGCCGAAGCCGACTCCTGGAAGCCGCTCGACCAGTTCAGGCGCGAAGCGGATATCCTGCGCACTCTCAGCCATCCGAGGATNCCCAAATACATCGAGAGCTTCGATGCCACACTGGAGGGCGACTTTCTCTTCGTGCTCGTCATGGAATACATCCAGGGCGAGACTGTCGAGGCATATATCGCCTCGGGCAAGAAATTCACGGAAGAGCATATCGAGCAGATACTCGCGGAACTGGCGGATATCCTCTCATACATAGGCAGCCTGCGCCCGCCGATCGTGCACCGCGACATCAACCCCAGAAATCTCATCGTGCAGCCTGACGGGCACATCGCCCTCGTCGACTTTTCGGGCGTGCAGGATGCGATCCGCACCGCACTCTATCCGGGCGCCACGCTCGTGGGCACGGCGGGCTACATCCCCGTGGAGCAGGTCTCGGGACGGGCGACTCACCGTTCGGACCTCTACGGCGCCGCCGCCACCGCAGTCTTTATGCTCACGGGCCGAAATCCGGCCGAACTGCCGATGCGCAACCTGAAGATCGACCTCTCCGGGCTCCTGTACATGTCGCCGCGCCTCTCATACGTGCTGAACAACTGGCTCGACCCCGACCCGGACCGACGCTCTCTGTCCGCGGCCCAATCGGCCTCAATCCTGAGAGGGGAATCGGCGCCGCCTGCGGCCCCGGGCGCGCCACAGGGCGGGACTCAGGAATATCCTTCGGAGCTGCCCTCCGACAGCATGCTCGAAATCCAGATACTCGATCCGGGCCTCTATGTCAAAATACCGAGGCGACGCCACGGGGCTTCNGGGGGATTCGCGGTCTTTCCCATCGTGTTTCTCGGCTTCGTCTTCTTCTGGACCACTATGACGATGCGCATGCACGCGCCGATATTTTTCCCTCTCTTCAGCATACCTTTCTGGATCGTGGGCATCACGATGGCAAAAGCCTTTCTCAAGCCTGCGATCACGGATACCGAACTGTTCATAACGCCCGAGGGGCTTCTGAAAAAGAGCACGAGCTTTTTCTCGAATTCGGCGCAGCAGTTCCGCATTCCCGACCTTGGAAGCGCGCGCGTGCGCCGCTCATCGATGCGAATCAACAATCGCTATCTCAAGGAGCTCGCCATCGAAGCGGGCCCGGGGACAGTCACTCTGGGGCTGGGTCTCTCCGACCGCGAACTCTATTTTCTGGAGAAGCGGGTCAACGAAGAACTCGCGCGGCTCAGGCATATGCCGCCGGGCACGGCCGTCTAGCACTGACGCGCTTCACTGCCGCCTGCGAGTCGTTCAGCGAGGGCGAGTCGGACGCTGCGCCGCACCTCGGCTTCGCAGAATCGTCGAATCTGCTCGGGTGTTTCCGGAAGCGAAGGAGGCACCGGAACGGGCCTGCCGTCCGCCCCGATGGCCACATACGTGATGTATGCGGAACAGAGCGTGGTTTCTTTGGGCTCACCGGGCTTGAGACCAGTGACGAGAATGCCGACTTCCATCGATGTGTGGAACGCCCGATTGACCGAGGCTTTGACGGACAGGACCGTGCCGGCGGGGGCCGGATTCTTGAACACGAGCTGATCGACCGACACCGTGACGACATTGACGCCGCAGTGCTTGAAGGCTGAAATACCGCCCGCCTTGTCCATGAGCGACATCAGATAGCCGCCGAAGATCGACCCATGGATATTCAGATCCGAAGGCTGGACTATTTCGTCCATTTCGACGAACGAGGCGGAAACCGGCCGCGGATTCAGATCAGCGCTCATATTCATGATAATACTCTCAACCTGCTTCACTCGTACATAAAGGCGCGCCACTGGGACGGCGCGATGCCGGTCTTCTGCTTAAAAAGTCGCGAGAAGTGATACTGATCCTCGAAGCCGAGCCGGTAGGCCACTTCCTTGACCGAGAGATCGCCCTGCTCGAGCAGGTTTTTCGCCGCGTGAATCTTGATGTGGATGTAGTACTGGTAGGGCGTCATCGAGGTATAGGTCTTGAAAATGTCGTTGAGCCTCGAGACGCTGATGCCGAGCTGGCTCGCGATGCTCGAAATATCGATATCGCCATAGATCTTTTCCGCCATGATGAATTTCGCGGACTCGACGATCTGCGCGGCGTGGGAGGTCTGCGCCCGCCTGCGCGCGCACGCGTTGATCTCGGCGATGAGCGAGAGAATTTTTGCGGACGCGACGATCTGGTAGAGCGGTTTCTGGTCGCGCACTTCCTCGATGATCTCGCTGTACAGATCGAGAATGTCGTTCTGTAGCCCGATTTCGACAAAGGGCTGCTGCGGATTCAAAAATCCGCGCTCGCGCAGAAGCTCGAAGTGTTCACCCTTGAAGCCCACCCAGTACTCCATCCAGCCGATTTCATAGACCGGTTTGTAGAAGTGTTGGATTCCGGNGAATACCGTGATGACGGATCCGGGCTTGACCTCGTAGCGCCTGCCCATGGTTCCAAAAACGCCTTCGCCCTTTGTGACGTAGATTATCTGGTATTCATTGAGTGTCCTGCCGACCGCGACGCGCTGGAACATGCGGGGGTGGCCTTCCTTGTTCGGAGGATAGATGGTGTAGGGCGGAACTTCGGTGTAGCCCGCATCGGTGCAGACCATCTCCCACCGTTCATCCTCGTCCGAGTAGGGGAGGTAGTGAANAAATGTACGCTCTCCACTATTGTCCATGCTCTCTTTTTCTATGTTATACATAGATTTCCCCGCGCAGGCAAGCGGGGCTGCAAAATATGTGGAGGCAAGAATTGTCTATCACAAGAACAATAATATCCATTGCGCTCTGCCAAAGCTGCCTTATACTTCTTTTTATGGAGCCGACGGTAGGGTTATTCGGGATTGGCCTCGACACGTATTGGGCGCAATTTCCCGGTCTCGAAGAGAGACTCAAGGGATACCAGGCAGAAACCAGGACAATTCTCGAAGGAGCCGGCGCCCGTGTGGTCGATGCNGGGCTCGTCGACACCGTCGAAAAGGCTCGTGCCGCGGGGGCTCTTTTCCGCGAAAAAGAGTATCGGCGGTGTTTTCTGCACATCACGACCTATGCGCTGTCGCAGACGGTCCTGCCGGTCGCCCGCGAANNAGCCGGGGTTCCGGTCATCATCATCAATGTTCAGCCTGCAAAAAAGATAGACTACGAATGGTTCAACGGCCTCGGCGACCGGGCCCTCATGACCGGCGAGTGGCTCGCGCATTGCCAGTCATGCTGCGTCCCCGAAATCGCGAATGTGTTCAACAGGAACGGCATTCCCTACNNCCATATGATCNNCACGGGATTCCGCGGCGANGCCTCTGTCGTGCGCGAGCTTCANGGCTGGGTGCGCGCAGCGCGCGTCGCCGAATCTCTGCGGCGCACGAATATCGGCATCCTCGGCCACTATTACGANGGCATGCTCGATGTGTACACCGATGTGACGCGCATGGCCGGGGTCTTCGGCAGCCAATTCAACCTCATCGAGATGGATTATCTCGCCCGGCTCCACAACAACGTCAGCCCGGCACAGATCGAGGCGAAGATCGCGCAGTTCCGCGAGGAATTCGAGGTAATGCCCGAGTGCGAAGAGGCTGAGCTTGCGCGCGCGGCGCGCACTTCCTGTGCCCTCGACGCTCTGGTGAACGAAAAAAAGCTGGGAGCTCTGGCATATTACTACGAAGGGACCGCAGGCAATGAGCACCAGGACATCGTCACCTCCGTCATTGCAGGGAACACCCTGCACACCGCGCACCACGTGCCGGTTTCGGGCGAATGCGAAGTGAAAAACGCCATCGCGATGAAGATTCTGGACCTCCTGGGCGTGGGCGGCTCNTTTTCGGAATTCTACCTTATCGACTATGAAGACGATGTCGTCCTGTGGGGGCACGACGGCCCGGCGCACTCCGCGATCGCCGAAGGAAAGGTGAAGCTCGTGCCTCTGCCGCTCTACCACGGCAAACCGGGCAAGGGCCTCTCCATACAGATGAGCGTGCGGCACGGGCCGGTAACGCTGCTCTCGGTGGTCGAGGGTGCGGGCGGAAAAGTCTTTCTGCTGACGGCCGAAGGGGAATCGGTCCCCGGCCCGACGCTCCAGATAGGCAACACCAACAGCCGCTACCGCTTCCCGCTCTCCGCGAGGGAATTCTCGGAAGCCTGGTCCAAAGAAGGACCTGCGCACCATTGTGCGATCGGGGTGGGCCATGTCGCGCCAGAGATTGAGAAGACAGCGGCGCTGCTGGGCATAGAGTGCCATCAAATTTGCTGATAAAGGAAGGTGCAATGGCGGATTATATTCTGGAGCTGCGGCACATCTCAAAATTTTTCCCCGGCGTGCAGGCGCTGAAGGATGTGCATTTCCAGCTCAAACCCTCGGAGATCCACGCGATCATGGGCGAAAACGGCGCCGGAAAATCCACGCTCATCAAAATCGTCACCGGTGTCTACCACCCCGACGAGGGCGAAATTCTCTTCAATGGGCAGCCCATCCACTTCAGAAGCCCGCTCGATGCGCAGAGGCTCGGCATAGCGGCCGTGTATCAGCATGTCGCCTGCTTCCCCGATCTCTCGGTGCTCGAAAATATCTTTCTTGGACATGAGAGCTTCGATTCCGTCACCCGAAAGATCCACTGGCGCGAATTGCGGAAGAAGGCCGAGGCCCTGCTTCAGAGTCTCGACGCCGACTTCAGCCCCTCGGCCACGATGGGAAGCCTCTCGATCGCCCAGCAGCAGATCGTCGAGATAGCCAAGGCACTCTCCGTGGACGCAAAAATCCTCATCATGGACGAGCCCACCGCGCCGCTCTCCCGCCGCGAGTGCGAAGACCTCTACCGCATTACGGAGGGCCTGCGCGACAAGGGCGTCTCCATCATCTTCATCTCGCACCGGATCGAGGACATGTACCGGCTCGCCGAACGCGTCACCGTGCTCCGCGACGGCCACTACATCGCCACGTGGGACGTCCCCGGACTCGAGCAGGCGCGGCTTGTGCAGGGTATGGTAGGGCGCGAAATCACGCAGTATTTCCCTTCGCGGCGTGTGGCTATCGGCGAGGAGATTTTCAGGGTCGAAGGTCTGTCGCGGACGGGCTTCTTCAAGGACATCTCCTTTTCCGTGCGGCGCGGCGAGATCGTTGCGCTGACCGGCCTTGTGGGAGCGGGAAGAACCGAAATCTGCGAGAGTCTCTATGGCATCTCTCCGCGCAACGCGGGCAGGTTCTTCCTCGAAGGCAGGGAAATCGCGATTCATGCACCCGCGGATGCCCTCGCGTATGGCATCGGATACCTGCCCGAAGACCGCATGAAGCAGGGCCTCGTGCTCGACTGGGACCTGATCCGGAACATCACCCTCGCATCGCTCAAGAATTTCAGCCGCAAGGGGTTTATGCAGCCGTCTCAGGAAAAGGACATCGCACTGCGTCTGACCGACAACCTCAAGGTCAAGACGACCCACATCTACGCCAAGGCTTCCACTCTCTCCGGAGGGAACCAGCAGAAACTCATCGTCGCAAAACTTCTCACGTCCAAGCTCAAACTGATCATCCTCGACGAGCCCACCAAGGGCGTCGATGTCGGCGCAAAGACCGAAATCTACCGCATCATGAACCGGCTCGCCGAAGAGGGCTACGGCATCATCATGATTTCGAGCGAAATGCCCGAGGTCATGGGCATGAGCGACCGCATTGTGGTCATCCGCGAAGGTCGCAAATCTGCCGAATTCGAGACATCGAACGCGACGCAGGAGGCCATTCTCGAAGCCTCAATGACCGCCCATGGGAGAGAATTACATGCAATTGCAGGTTAGAATGAACGCAGACAGTGCAACGGGCGGCGGCGCGAACGGCCGTCTGCAAAGTTCCGGGAACCAACCGGGCGGCCGCTCTGTCGGCCTTATCGGAAAGCTGTCCCGGAATTCCGAAGCATTCCGGGAACTCGGTCTTCTCATCTTCATAGTCGTACTTGCGGCCATTTTCCAGATCAGGAACCCGAAATTCCTGAGCATCTCGAACATCAAGGATTTGCTCGCAAACACCGCAATCCTGAGTATTCTTGCCGTCGGCATGATGATGGTCATCATCACGCGCGGCATCGATCTCTCGATCGGCTCCACGATGGCGCTCTCGGGCATGATCACATCGCTGACGGTGAGCGCGAACCCCGGCATTTCGCCTTTTCTCTCGCTGGTGCAGGGGATGGCGATCGGGCTCGTTGCAGGGCTCGTGATCGGGGTGCTCGTCGCATATTTCAAAATCTTGCCCATCATCGCAACGCTCGGCCTCATGAACATCCTGAGGGGCATGACCTACCTCATCAGCAAAGGCAAGTGGGTCAGCGCCTACCAGATGTCGGCGGGATTCAAAAACCTGAGCACCGGCACCACGCTCGGGATCAGCAATTTAATTCTCTTTGCAGTAATAATTTATATTCTTTACGCCTATTTCATAAACCAGACGAAGACCGGCCGCTATATCTACGCGGTCGGCTCAAGTCCCGAGACGGCCGAGCTCATCGGCATCAAGCGAAAGCGCATCGTTCTCCTCGTCTACGCGCTCATGGGGCTGCTCGCGGGGCTGGCCGGCGTGCTGTGGGTGAGCAAATACGCCTCGGCCCAGGGCGACACCGCGGTCGGCTACGAGATGAACGTCATCGCGGCCGTGGTGCTGGGCGGAGTGAGCGTCGCGGGCGGACGGGGCAAGGTCTCGGGCATTCTCCTGGGCTCGATCCTGTTCGGGATTCTGGCGAACGCCCTGCCGCTCATCAATATCTCGCCGTTCTGGCAGCAGTTCATTCAGGGCCTCGTGATTCTGGCGGCCATCATCTCGAATGTGCTCTTGCAGCGCCGGAACGACAAGCTTGCGCTTAAAAAGCGCGCGATTTGAGAGGGAAGAGAACATGGAAAAGACAGCGATCAATATCAACAAACCGCGCGGGCTGCATCAGTATCAGTGGGAGATCTTCCTCGTCGTGCTCTTTCTGACGGTGAACGTCGTCAATTCGTTCCTGAGCCCTTACTACCTCACCCTCGACACGTTCGTGAGCACGCCGATGAACTTCCTCGACAAGGCCTTCCTTGTCCTGCCGATGACGATGATCATCATTCTCGGGAACATCGATGTGTCCGTGGGCTCGATTGTGGCACTCACCTCGGTGCTTATGGCGGTGTCGTACAACGCCGGCCTGCCCATGCCGCTCGCGATGGTGCTCGCTCTCCTTGTCAGCACGACCTGCGGGTTTATCAATGGTTTTCTGCAGATCAAATTCAGGGAGCTCTCCGCGACGATCATCACGCTCAGCACCATGACGGTCTTCCGCGGCATCGCGTATGTGATCCTCGAAGACCGGTCGGCCGGGAAGTTCCCCTCCTGGTTCAGCTTTCTGGCATGGGGCTATATCGGGAAAATACCTTTTATCCTGATCGTGTTTGTACTGATGGCGATCGTGTTCGCCGTGCTCCTGCACACCACCCGCTTCGGCCGCATGATCTACGCGGTAGGCAGCAACAGGACAGCCTGCGAATATTCCGGCATCCGCACGGAGCGCATCATCCTCGGCGTGAGCATGCTCGCAGGATTCATGGCCGGCTTCACCTCGCTCTTTTTGACCTCGCGCATGGGCAGCACGCGGCCGAATGTCGCGCTCAACTACGAGCTCGACGCCATCGCCATGACGGTGCTCGGCGGCATAAGCACCAATGGCGGCAAGGGACGGATAACCGGGCCGCTCATCTCGATCTTCCTCATCGGTTTTCTGAACTATGGACTGGGCCTGCGCAATGTCTCCGCGCAGGTGATTCTCATCATACTCGGGATTCTGCTGATTCTGTCGGTGCTCGTCCAGAATTTTACCGACAGGCAGACACCGATATCACCTAAGAAAGCATCCGCTCCAACGCATCGGTCCGATGCGGGAGACGGATCAGATATTCATGAAAATTCAGCTCAAGGAGGCTGACATGAAAAAAACAATCACCGTGGCAGCGCTGGTGCTTCTCGCACTGACGCTCATCATTCCTTCCTCGGTATTTGCCGCAGAGAAGCCGAAATTTGCCATTGTGTTCAAGAACACGGGTAACCCCTACGGCGAAAAACAGCTGGAAGGATTCAAGGTTGGAATCGAGGAGCAGGGCTTCGAGGCCATTCTCCGGTCGCCCGATCTCCCCACCGCCGAGGCGCAGATTCAGATCATCGAACAGCTGATCGCCCAGAAAGTCGCCTCGATCTGCATCGTCGGAAATGACTACGATGCCCTTACGCCCGTCCTGAAAAAGGCGAGTGCGGCGGGCATCAAGGTGTTCTCCCTCGATTCCTCGGTCAATCCGCAGGCGCGCCTGACCCACGTCAACCAGGCCGACTCCGAGAAGATCGGCCAGACGCTCATCAAGGCGGCCTCCGACATGGCCGGCGGCAAGGGCGAGATCGCCATTCTTTCGGCGACCAGCCAGGCATCCAACCAGAACATCTGGATCGACTTCATGAAAAAAGAGCTTGCAAAGCCCGAATACAAGGACCTCAAGCTGGTCAAGATCGCCTATGGCGACGACCTGCGCGACAAGTCGGTCTCCGAGACCGAGGGCCTTCTCCGCTCCTATCCGAACCTGAAAGTCATCATCGCGCCGACCACTGTCGGCATCGCGGCGGCTGGCAAGGTCCTGACCGACAAGGGGCTCAAGGGCAAAGTGTTCCTGACCGGCCTCGGCCTGCCCTCCGAGATGGCGGAGTACATCAACAACGGCGTGTGCCCCTACATGTTCCTGTGGAACCCGATTGACGTCGGATACCTTGGGTCATATGTCGGCACTGCACTCGTGAACGGCAAAATCACCGGCAAGGTCGGCGACAAGTTCAGCGCGGGACGCCTCGGCAACTACACTATCACCAAAGCACCCGATGGCGGCACCGAAGTCCTGCTCGGGCCTCCGTTCAAATTCGACAAGAGCAACATCGAAGAGTGGAAGGCAGTCTACTGATTGGAAGCGGTGTGCGGGCCGGCAGGTTTCTGCCGGCTCGCGCATTCGGACAAAGGAGCACAGAGGATGAAGCGAAATGCATTTGCGATGCAGCTGAAGCCGGGAAACGAGGCCGAGTACAGGCGCCGCCACGATGAAATCTGGCAGGAACTCAAGGCCGAGCTCCGGAAGGCGGGAGTATCGGATTACTCGATCTATCTCGATCCGCAGACCTTGCGTCTCTTCGCGATTCAGAGACTCGCGGATGACGAGACGAACGATCTTCTGCCGCAGAGCCCCATCGTGCGCAGGTGGTGGGACTCCATGAAAGACCTCATGGAGACGAATCCCGACAATTCGCCCAAAGTGTGGCCTCTTCCCGAAATGTTCCATATGGACTGAGCTATGGACCTCGATCCCATTGTTCGGCTTTCGCGCAGTCTGGGCGGCAACCCGGACTATGTACTGGCGGGAGGTGGAAACACCTCACAAAAGGAAGGCGACACCATCGCCATAAAAGCTTCGGGAGTCCAACTCGGGACTATCGACGCTGCCGGCTTTGTGCAACTGTCGCTCTCCAGACTTAATACCTTATTAAATATCGAATTACCTTCGAATTCCGATGAGCGCGAGAAGATTGTGCTCGAAGGAATGCTCGCGGCTCGATTGCCGGGGCAGACCAGGCGCCCGAGCGTGGAGACGCTCCTGCACGCATTATTCCCTTTCAGGTTTGTCGTGCATCTGCATCCGGCACTGATAAATGGGATGCTCTGTTCACGGGAAGCGCTGAGCGCCGCGCAGACCCTGTTTGAGAACCGGGCTGCGGTGCTCCCGTACATCACTCCCGGCTACACACTTGCGGATGCAGTCCGCACAGTCTTTGAAACACGAACACTGTCNGGCCAGCGCCCGTATAAAATATTGTTTTTGCAGAACCACGGCGTATTCGTCTCTGCGGATACCGCCGAAGAGGTCAAGGTGCTGTATGACCACATATTCGCCACGCTGAAGGCCAGGGTAAGGCCCCTGCCTCCGGAGGAGAATGAGGGAAGAGAGGTATCTGCCCCGGAGAGCGCCATAAAGGGAAGGGTTCGCGCGGCGGTTGAAGCGGCCACCCCAAAATTTGACGTAAGATTTTTCTTTACGTTAAATTCCGTGGTGGGCCATTTCCTTGCGAGCCCCGAAGCCTTCCTGCCCCTCAGCGCGCCATTCACCCCCGACCATATCGTCTACGCGGGAGCATGGCCTCTCTTTGTCAGCCAAAGCCAGGCGCAAGATCCGACTTCCCTGCAGGAACAGATCGATGCCTACCATACTCATCATGGCGAACTTCCCAAAGTCCTCGCTGTCCAGGGCGTGGGCATCTTCGGCCTCGGCAGGGACAGCGCAGCCGCCGAGCGCGCCTGCCTCCTCTTCACCGATGCCGCCAAGATCGCGTGGTATGCAGAGGCGTTTGGGGGTGCCCATCCCATGGAGAGTGCCGACATCGAATTTATCCGCAACTGGGAAGTAGAAAAATACCGATCGTCCATAGCATCGAAGAACAGCGTCGCCGCGTCAAAACAATAATTGCGGGCGAGAAAGGGAGAATGAAGTTTATGTCCAGAACAGAGCAGGAATACAAGGCAGCGCGCGAAACATATGCTGAACTCGGAATCGACACAGATCAGGTGCTGAAAACCCTCTCGTCGATACCCGTTTCGGTCCACTGCTGGCAGGGGGACGATGTCATCGGCTTCGACGGCGCCACTTCCCTGAGCGGCGGCATCCTCGCTACCGGCAATTACCCCGGCCGCGCACGCAATGCCGAAGAGCTGCGCGCGGATGCCGCCTTCGCCTTCACCCAGATTCCCGGAAAGAAGCGCTTCAACCTCCATGCCATGTACGCAGAGACGGGCGGGGCAAAAGTCGAGCGCTCTTCGATTGAACCTCGCCACTTCGACAACTGGATCGCCTGGGCCAAAGAGCAAAAAATAGGCCTCGATTTCAATCCGACATTCATGTCACATCCCCTCGCGGAGAGCGGCTGGACACTCGCCCATCCCGACAGTCATATCCGTTCCTTCTGGATCGAACACGGGAAGGCGAGCAGGCGCATCGCGCAGGCCATCGCCGACACGCTGAAAGACTTCGTCGTCAACAACCTCTGGGTCCCGGACGGCTCCAAGGACATGCCCGCCGACCGGCTCGGTCCACGCCTCAGGCTCAAAGAATCCCTCGATACCATCTATGCCGAAAAACTGCCCAATGACCGCGTGCTCGACTGCGTCGAATCGAAACTGTTCGGCATCGGCTCGGAATCCTATGTCGCCGGCTCCCACGAATTCTATCTCGGCTATGCGATGCAGAAAGCCATAGGCATCTGCTACGACATGGGGCACTTCCATCCGACGGAGAGCATCGCAGACAAGATTTCCGCCACGCTCCTCTATGTGCCATACCTGGTCGTCCATGCCAGCCGCGGCATCCATTGGGATTCCGACCACATCATCATCTGGAACGACGCGCTCACCGACATCTGCAGGGAAATTGTGCGCATGCGTGTCTGGGACAGGGTCTATCTCGCCCTCGATTACTTCGATGCCAGCGTAAACCGCATCTCAGCGTGGATCATCGGTTCGCGCAGCACGCAGCGGGCCCTTCTCTATGCCTTCCTCGAACCTGTGGAAGCGATGCGCTCCGAAGAGGAACGGGGAGACTTCGGCGCCCGTCTTGGCCTTATCGAAGAGGCGCGTTCACTGCCTTTTGCCTCGGTCTGGCGCTACTATTGCGAAACCCAGGACGTTCCCTATGGCCCGGCCTGGATCGAAGATGTAAAGGACTACGAGAAGAAGGTGCTTTCCAAACGCGGTTAGCAGGATTCTTAGTCCAGTCTAATGCATTCCGCTCTTGACTTTCCCCATGCGATTCTGGAAATATAGAACCAAAAGAGGAAACAGCGTTGACAATACCCGATAAGGAAGATGATCTCAAAAAAAGTCGGCCGGAAGGAAAACCTGAATCCGATGACCCGCCCGGAAGTCCCGAAAGCCCATCTGCGGCGCTTTCTCCAATTGAAGAGTACGAGGCCGAACACGAGATAGACGCCAACCGCTACGCAAAAATAGCCATAGAGAGCAAAATTCCGCTCTTACGCTTTTTGAACGTATCGATGAAAGAGGATTCGCTCTTCCTCCTGCCCCGGATTCTCATCCGGACCCTCAAGACAATGCGGCGCATTCCCCATACGTTTTTCATTAAAGACGAAGACGAACTGGAGCGTTACGTATTTCAAACCATTGCTCAGTGGTCCAAGTCCGTTCTGAAAATAACCAAAATGAAGCTCGATGTCCGGGGCGCCGAACACTTAAAGCCGGACCAGACCTACCTTNNTTTTGTCTCGAATCACCGTTCGCCGGCGGATATTCCCGTGCTCTTCGCCACAATACCCCGGCAGGCGGCCTTTGTTGCAAACGCCATATTCCAGAAGATCCCCGCAATTGCATACTGGATGCGCGCGAGCGGCTCTGTGTTCATCGATCAGAGCAACCCGAAATCGGCGCTGGCCGCCTTCAAATCCATGGCGCGCCGCCTCAGGAGAGGGCGCAGCCTGATTCTTTTTCCGGAAGGACATATGCACCAGGGGAAGGGCATCGATACGTTCAACCGCGGCGGGATTTTTTCCGCAGTGCTCACGGGAACGCCTATTGTCCCGATCTGTCTCAATGGTACAGACAAAGTCATCCGTCCGGGGAGCTTTCACATCAATCCGTACAAGCGGGTCATAGCCGAGATCTGCGATCCCATAGAGACCACAAATCTTGGAAGGGCGGAAAAAAAAGAGATCGATGCGATAGTCCACGGTATCATTGCGGAGAAGAGGTCTTGCTACGAGAAAAGACACCCGGCCTCAAGAAGAGACAGCGCACAGGCCGCCGCGAGAATAATTACATAACCTTTAATAACAATATATTCCACTCAGCCAAATAACGCTTTCACAGAATGTCCGTCATCTGCGGTTCTCCGGGATATAATTATTACTGATGACTTTGTTGCCAGATGTTGTCATCAGAGGAGAGCAAAAATGAAAAAATACTTTTTCTTAATCATGATTGTTGTACTCGCTATTTCAGGCTGTTCTCTCTTTGCACCAAAACCTTCAAGTATCCAGGAGGTCGAAGAATTCAGGGCAAAGGACATAGGAGACAGCGGTGCGAGTGAGGTCCCATCGAATGAGGGAGAGGTTGTCCAGGTCTTTGCTTCGATAGACACGGACACTGATCCATTGCTCAAAGATATCTTCAACAGCAATGACGCAAAGAGTCTCTTTTCACAGAGAGCACTGAAATATGCAAAATCTCTGGGCAGCAGTTTTGCAAGTCAGATCGCGGAAATCCAAGGCGACATCGAAGATTTCCCGACCACAAAGCAGATCGATGCGACAATAAACCTGTCAGGTGAAACCATGGGCCGCTATCTGGTCCTCACAAAGGGAGAGGGCAGCCTGTCTGCAACCGCGACGACGGGCGACAACAATCCCATTGCGGAGGACTTCAGTAACCTGAAATCCCTCTCTGGAGAAACGGCCCTGCAGATAGAAATCAATGCTACCGATGAACTGGCGGACGCTTCCTCCGCAATTAAGGATATCCGGTTGAAGCTCAATGAGGGGGGATCAGGCAGCCTATCGATGAAGAAAAACTCTGACGGGACCTATACACCTGACAAAATCACACTGGATTACAGGGAAAGCCTTGGCTTTGGCCTTGCCGTCAACGCGAATGGGAAAGGAGGCAAGATTGTCGTAAAAGAAGACGCCAGCTTTTCCGGCAGCATAGCGTATTCGACAGTAGAAGCATCCGCTGACAATCCGGACGAGCTGGCCGTCCTGCTTATGCCTCAAATTACCATCATCGTCAAAGTATATGACGATAACAATCAGCTCATGTTCAGCAACAGCTATGCGAGCATCGCAGAGTTCAGGGCGGCATTCAATCTGGATTCATAATAATTATTCTCCAAAATGACTTCGGGAAGAAGCTGTCCAGGAAGATCTCCCGGGCAGCTCTTTCGTTTTTCGGGCACTCCTTTTATACTACGCTGAAATATGAAGATATCACCGCGACGTACAACACCCGATGCCGGACCTGCTTCAGGCCAAACGGAGCGCCGCACAGTCAAAGGCCTCTCTCTTTGTCTTCTGTTTTTCGCAGTAGGCATTGTGCTGGTCCCGCATGCCTGCAGTACGAGTTCTCCAAGCCCGGCATCCGCATTCGATCGCGCGGATTTCGAGCACGCCCTCGCAGGCCGCAATCTCGACCTGCTGGCATCCTACAGCTCGAAAGACAAAGGGAGCCTCGGTTCGGGCTTGAGCAGTGTCGACCGGGAAAAGGCGGCGCGGCGCTATGAGGCGCTGCGGCAGGAGATACTCCTGGTGCCGGCGTCCCGGGCAGCGCTCGCCCCCGATCTGCCCGGCCTCGCCGCGCTTCTGGCAAGGCAGGAAGCGCGGCATTTCACTTCTTCGGAGCGCGCGAAGCTCGATTCGGTGCTCGCCCGCTATGCCGCAGCCGAGGGCCCTGCATCCAAGTATCGCGGCGGCATTATCGANCCCCGGACCTCCCGCGTCACCAAGGCACAGCTTGCCAACGCCGCCCGCGACCCCGACCGCAATCTCAAGGCTATCGTCACCACACTTCTAAGTGGCGAGAGCGACCCATTTCTGCGCATCAAGCTGATCCACGACTGGATCGCCGACACGGTGACCTACGATGTTTCGATGCTCTCGAAGACGAGCGTTACGGGGCAGGACCTCCCCAGCGTACTCAGTTCGCGCCGCGCGGTCTGTTCGGGCTACGCGAGGCTCTTCGAGACGATGGCCGGGCTTGCAGGATTCGAGGTGAGAACAGTGAACGGCTACACAAAGGGGCTCGGTGGCGACTTTGCCTTCAATTTTCGCAACAGCCATGCATGGAACATGGTGCGCATCGGGGACCTGTGGTATTTCGTCGACACGACCTTCGATGCCGGCGCCTTCGATGGCGGCAGTGCGCAGTACCGCAAGCGCTACAGCACCGATTACCTTTTCCCTCCGCCGTTTCAGCTGCGATTCACCCATTTCCCCGACAATGCGCTCTACCAGCTCAGCGCCACACCCGTGGACAGAGAGGGTTTCAGAGACCAGGCGCTCGTGTTGCCGGAATTTTTCGACAGCGGCCTGACACTGCGGCAGATGTCGAACGCCCCAGCCAGTCTTTTGTCGTTTGTGTATCTGCAGAAGACGAGCGGCTTTTTCAGCCTCGATATCGGGGCGCCGGAGCAGATGCTCGTCGACGCCTCGCTCTTCGACGCGAAAGGCAGGGAACTGGAGCAATACAGCTTCGCAAGCCATATAGGTCCGACCGTCTGGCGGCTTGTCCTCGCACCTCCACCGGCGGGGAGGGGCAAGGTCCATATCTTCGCCGGCCCGGACAGCCCGGGCAAGGACAATGCAGCTTCGAAGATGCTCGCCAGTGTGCTGCAATTCGAACTCGAGACGAACAGCGCCGGGGGCAAGGCAGGCGTCGCCTCCAAGCTTACGGCTCCGCCCTTCCCGAAAATCTACGGACGATACCATGAGCCCGCGGGCGAGCTCCTGGAGAGCCCTCTCGCCGGTTCGCTCGCCAGGGGCAGCACCGCACATTTTGTGTATCACTCAAAATCGAAATATGTATCGATAATATATGATACTACCTTTGTACCGCTGAAGCGTGGCGACGACGGCACCTTCTCCATCGATTTTAGGGTGCCGGCGACGAGCGTCATCAAGCTCGGTGTATCCGAAGACAATGTGCACTACAGCATCGTGCTCGCCTGGGACCTGCGCTAGAGTCCGCTCGTCCCGTAGGACTACCCTTCCAGGTCCGTGCCGTGGGAGGCGCGCTCGCGCTCCCGGATCGCGGTGATAAGGCCCTCGATATATTGACGGGCCATGTCCTTGCAGCCGAGACCTATCGCAATCGCGACTCCCAGCGCCACCGAACCAATCAGGAGCAAAAGGAGAATGCTCACGATCGATTCTCCCAGGCCGAGCTGGTTCATGACCATCACCACCACGATGATATAGCCCACTCCCCGGATAAGCTTCTGCACCAGCGAGCCGGAACCGACCCCGGAATTGTTCATGATGGTCAGCACGAAATTCGAAAGAAACTGGACGATGAGGACTCCGATCACGGCGGTGATCACTGCGGCGAGAATCGTCGGTATGCCGCCAAACAGCCACGACCGGATCGATGCCGCTGCGCTCTTGTCCAGCATCGATGCGGCCTCGGCAAGCGAAACCAGCATCACGACCCAATAGAGAAACACGCCGACGAGCTTCGACGGCGCATACTGGACATGGCCCTTGCGCAAAAATTCATTGACCCCGATCTTCCCCCNCAGGACATCGAATTTGAGCCATACCAGCAATTTGGGCACAATTATTTTGAGAAGCTTGGCTATGCCCCATCCCACGAGCAAAATAAGCACCGNCCCGATCGCTGACGGCAATTCTCCTATCCAATTCCATACGCTGTCTATAATTTCGTTCATCTGTTTCCTCCTGAGTTCAGCCTTCGGTGACGAGCCGGTGGAGATCTTCCACCGACAGCCCTCAATGCCCAATGTGCGGACTGTCCGCCCGGTGGCGCGGTAATCACAGCAATGCATGAGATTTGCCAGATCGATGGTCAGATCGATGGCAGGAGTCTCGACGCCGTACATCTGTGCCATGCTCGCCATCGGCACAAGGCTCATGGGAATATCTTCCCAGATATAGCGGTGATCGATCGTGCGCGGCGCCTTTATGCCCGCATAACCCGTGGTCGCACGGATCGCGCTGCAGAGGTCCGCCCCCGAGGCATCGTAGGTCAGATAGAGCCACTCCCGCGCGGAGACCGTCCTGATGCCCAGGGCACGGGCGAGGGCAAGCCGCTCGTCATCGATCGCCTGGAGCACCTTCGCCACAGAAGGCGAAATACCCTGAAGATAATACTCAAAATCCCCGCCGGTGGATTCGATCCAGGCGGCATTCATGAGGGTGAGCGCGGATGAAACACTGCCCCGATATTCTCGAGGCTCGTCGCGAGCACATTGCTCCCCGCAATAAATTGGGGAAAGGCGACATCGAGGACCTTGAGCACAGTAGGCGTGAGAAACGAAGGCAGGGCGCTTACGGGCACTCCATTCTTGACTCTGTAGATATGGGCCCTGTGGCGATTGACCATGCGCGAGGCATAGATGAAGGTCTGTGCCTCGACAATCACGACTTTGGCGCTGCAATTCTGCCGTTCGAGCGCCGCGCGAAACTCGAGCGCTCCCCCCGTCCTCCCCGGATTGAGCACCACAATCTGCCCATCCTTGAGAAATGGGGCCATAAGCGTGGCCAACCCATAGTGCGCCGTCGAAGGAGTCACGATCATGATGACGTCCGCACCGCTGATCGCCTCTTCAATGTGAGAGCTCGCGAGGAGTACGGGCCCGAAACCCTGCACAGTCCCTTCGATATCGATTCCCTTATACCAGCGGACCGCGTTCAGATGCTCGTCGGTGCGGTTATACATCTGGACGGGGAATCCCAGTATCCCGAGATGCCCCGCCATCGCTATGCCGCCATTTCCGGCACCCGCGACGCACCAGCCTATCTCTTTGCCTTTGGCAGCGACGCGGTCAAGGTATTCGACGACGACGCTCCAGTCAGTCTTTTTCACCATGTATCTCCTTTTGCCCTTCGTGGGCATGCTGCAGAGGTACAGAACCCATCTGCCCGAGATTTTTTGCGATCCCGAACAGACGCTGGCTCACCGAAAGCGGCTTCCCTTCGCGGTCCACGGCCTGCACCCCGCCATGCATGAACAGGACGGGCTGATTCACCGCCGCTTCGAATTCTTCCTTGCATGCGCTGAGCCAGGGAAGCGGAAATACGCCTCCTCTCATCATTGCGTAGAGTCCGCGGGGACTATAGGTGTTCGGTATTGCCGCCTCGATAAAATTGATCATGCGGCGCGCCTCGTCATAGAGGTTCTGCGTTCTGGCCTCCACAATGGGAAGCTTTCCGTACTCCGGCATGTCGCCCTTTTTCTTGAGCCGGCGATACTCCGACAGCGCATATCTCGTGATCCGCACCGACTCCTCGACCACATCGGGGTCCGCGAGCCGCACCCNCTCCGAATAGCTCACCACGTGGATGATCTGCGGGCTTGCGGCATTGTCCGGCTCGATATCGTCCATCAGCATCGTCACCGCAGCGAGCTGGGCCCGGGCTTTCTCCATGTCGGGCGAAAAATAATCGAGCCCGCCGCGTGGCTGCAGAATCACCGCGAAGTCGGGCCCTTCCAGTTCGCGCACCAGCATGCGCAGGGCTCTCGCCTTGGCAAGGTCCTGTATGCCCCAGGTGTACTTCGGAGTATTGAGCATGGTCTGCAGAATGAGCGTACGGATGCCCTGCGCCTTTGCCGCCTTCGCCGCGACGTAGCCCGAAACGATGTAGCCGACATCGTCGCTGCCGCGGAATGCAAAGTGGTGCGGCACATTCGGCTCCATGGGTTTGCCGGTCGAAGCGATGTACCGCAGCGTGTCAAAATGCTCCTCGAGGTTCTGCAGGACGGTGTTTTCGCCCCGCCCGTCGAGCTTCGAGAACCACCAGAAAGAGAGGGCGTGCCAGCATATGTCGAGCGCTTCCTCATGCATCTTCGCCATGTACGGCACATGCTTTGTCCCCGCGTAGGTGCGCACCAGCATGGGCCGCGCGGCCTGCCACACTCTCTGGTACTCCGCCGCGCTGTTGATCGGCACTCCTCCCCCATTGGGCAGGCCCGACCAGTCCTCGCCGAAATTGCTCTGGGTCAGCTGCGATGAGCCGACAGAGAGCACATCGAGGAGCCCGCCCTTCGCGAGGCGCGCAGTCCAGTCGAGAAACAGGGATACCGCCTGGGCGCGGTCTTCGGCATAGGGGCCGACATGGGCGCGCATGAGGGGAGGCAATCTGTGGGCCACTCCGTGGTGCACCCGGTCGGCCACCCGCTCGCCGCGGGTGCCGAAGCCGGGCGAGCCGGACCGGTCGACGGGAGCGACGTCGAGGTAGGCGCGGTTCCGGACGATTTCGGTGCCGAATTCGAGGCGCGCCTTGTCGTAGGCGAGCTCGGCGCTCGCCTGCTCGGGCATGAGATGCGGAGGCAGACCGAGGCTGCCCAGAATCTCCTGATACGTCTCACCGCCCCGAAACACGGCATCCACGAAGGGCAGCCTCTGCACGACACGTTCACAGGCAGGCGGCAGTCCGGCAAACCAGAGCGCCTTGAGCGGACCTCCGTCCCTCGCGAGCAGCTTTGCGCGCTGCAGCAGCCCGACAAGACGCGCAAAGACCTCTGCCCCGCGCTCAGGGTCGAGCCGATACGAAAAACTGAGCACATCGATGTTTTTTGCGCGTATCCACTGAGTCAGAGTGTCGATCGATGCGCGTTCCGCCATCGCATCGATCTCTTTGCCTACAGCCTCGTCGGCAATCTCCACGTGAATTCCACAGTCCCGCAGAATCTGGGCAAATGAGAGAATACCGAGTGTATGTGCATCTATTGCGGGCTTTACAAGACCAATCACATCATTTGGACGGACCTTATACATTTACATCTCTCCTTTGAAGGTGCATCGCGGGGTCCCTGAATGATGGTAAGGATGTATTCAGAAATCACCCAGTATCGCCCCTCTGAGCAGAGCTTGCGCTCCCTCCGGGAAGGGTTCCGCGATGCGATTTTCCGACCGGAGCCGGCGGTATCCCGCGGCGACAATGCCCACAAGATACTGCGCTTCAGACAAACCAGCGAATTGCACCGCTCCTTCAAACCAGCGGTCCGGAATCATAGGCTGACCATTGATTTCAATCGCCCACAGTTTTCCGTCGGCGAAGAAAAAATCGCCCCGGGCATAGTCGCGCACACCCGCAGATTCAAATGCCTTCTGCGCAAAAGGCACAAAAGAGGCAGCCATCTCCTGCCCCAGCGGGCTCAGACATGTACGGTGGCCTTCTTTGTCGCCTGTGGTGATGAGGTGAAAGCGCTTTGGCTGTGCAAGACCGATCCGGGTCGGCATGCACTGCATGGATTCAGCCCCCTGTATCATGGCGCAGGTTATCTCGGCGACATCGGGGTATGCGCCGAGATAGTGCTCGACCAGGATGTCGCNCCCATACTGGGAGTGCATCCCCCTGAGTGTGGGCTCAAGTTTGTCCGGATTCCACACGATGTTGTTCTCATCGATGCCTTTCGAGTTGCCGAGATTCTCGGGCTTTACGATATAGGGAAAGGCGTTGAGCGATACGAGCTTTTCGAGAGCGGGGCCGTAATCCCGAACGCTGCCATCCACGAATACAAAAGGCGGTGTTCGGACCCCGTCTTCTTCCCATCTGCGCTTGAGGGCGACCTTGGAAAGCGCGAGTTCTATCGTCTCCGGGTCAGAGCCGACATAATTAACGTTATGTGATTCAAACCACTTATGAACGTTATGTGATATAATGACATTTCCTATTTTATCCGGCAGATGATCGATGCCGCAGAGGACCAGATCAGGTTTATTTTCAGAAACAACAGAGGAAACATCATCTATTTCCTTTGCATATGAAAAATAAGATTTNNTAAAACCAGCTCCATTATAAATTCCTGTCATGCGCGCATAACCTACTGCGTTTTCAGCTGCGATGATTGGATCAAAATTTCTCTTCATGATTATCTGCAGTATCATACCACCTCCACCGGTTTTATATAAAATGTAGCACGGATTCCACCAAAAAGACAAATTTTATTTCGTGCTGTTGCAAAAACCGGCAATATCGGGATTGAACAAAAAACTTTCATGTATGGTATAATCAGCATTAAAAAGAATATGATGGCCTGCGATGAGCGCAAGGATGAGCGCGATTTTATGGTTCGTTCGCAGATTGCCGCGCGCGGCGTCAGGGACAGGCGTGTGCTTGAGGCCATGCGCGGAGTGCCGCGGCATCTCTTTGTGCCAAGGCCCTACAGCGCCGAAGCCTACGATGATTATCCCCTGCCCATAGGGTCCGGGCAGACGATTTCCCAGCCCTACATTGTCGCGTTCATGGCGGAAGCGCTCAGACTCAAAGGAAACGAGAGAGTGCTCGAGATCGGCACAGGTTCGGGCTACCAGACGGCGCTGCTCTCCATGCTCGCCAGAGAAATTTTCAGCATGGAACGGATTGCCGCTCTCCTGGAAGGAGCACGCGCAGTGCTCAAGTCTCTGGGGGTCGACAATGTGCAGGTGCGGCTGGGCGACGGTTTTTTCGGCTGGGCCGAAATGGCTCCCTTCGATGCCATTATCCTGAGCGCCGCCCCATTCGACATTCCGGACGCGATTCTGCACCAGCTCGCCGACGGGGGGAGGCTCGTCGCACCGGTAGGCCCCCTGGGTGCGCAGACGCTCGTGCGGATGACGCGGCGCGGCGTGCATTTCGACACCGAAGCGCTGCTCGATGTGGCCTTTGTGGCGATGCGGCCCGGGCTGAGTTAAGCGCACACTCTGGCGCCCCGCCCAATCGCCCGCGCAATATGGCCGCGGAGCATTGTTGCCCCGCCCCTGAATAAAAGCTGTTTCTGATACTATCAGACCATGCTTGCTCTCTCTGTACTGAATAAATATTTTATAAAATTCTTATTTTTATGCTTGACACTAAAGTTTTTCTACATAATAATATCGAAACAAATATTTCACTATCATTCATTTTGTACTGTTATATCAAAGTACAGTCTATTGAAGAGGATGTTTCCATGGCACTGGTTTCAACTAAAATCAAAGAGAACCTCCCCTACATGAACTCCAACTTCCAGAAGATCGGCTCCTTTATACTCGATCATGACAACAAGGTAGCCTTTAGCTCCATCTATGCCCTTTCTGAGGCGCTCGGTATGAGCACAGCTACTCTTGTCAGATTTTCCAAGAGCCTTGGGTATTCCGGCTACCAAAGCTTCAAGAAAGAGCTTCAGGAAGAGATTCAGCACCGCCTTCAACCCTATGAAAAAGTTAGCCTGTCGAAACTTGGTACTCTTCCGGAAGAGAAACAGCTTCAGAGACTTGTCCAAAATGAATATAACAATTTGTGCGCTACCTTGAGCGGCTTAAAGCTGAAAGATTTGGAGACGATGATTCAGGCCGTAAAAAATGCCCGCAGAATTTTCATAGCAGGTTTTGGCATTACGCGCTATTTCGCCCGGATTCTGCAGACGGCCTGCCTCGCAAGTCAGGAAAAAGATGTGTTCGTGATCACCGGATCCGTCTCCGACTATTCCCCTCTGCTGAAAAGCTTCGGCCCCGAAGACATCATGTTTCTCATGACATTCCCGCCATATTCCGCCGAGATCATGCACGTCGCGAGTGTGGCAAAGGGATGTGGAGGATATCTCTGTCTCTTCACCGATTCCGCCAGCTGTCCGGTATATTCCCAGGCGGATACGGCGATANNAAAATGCTCGACCAATTCGCTGCTCATGTCGAATTCCTTCGTCGGCCTCGTCTCCACGATCCAGGTCTTTGTCCACATGCTGCTCCTCTCCAGCGAAAACGGCGGAGACACTATCCGCAGGGGGCTCGAAATGCAAAAGCTGGGGTATACCATGATCGGCAAAAAAGAAGAAACACAATAAAGACTTCATCAAGAAAGGAAATAGAAAATGCTTGTAGTCAAAAACGCTGAAATATTCGCACCATCGCCNCTTGGGAAGAGGGACATTCTCGTCGGCGGCGAGAAAATTCTCGCAATGGAACCTCATATCGATCCAGCCTCCATNCCCGGGGATGTCGACGAGCTCGACGCATCGGGCATGCTGATCGCTCCTGGTTTTATCGATGGCCACCAGCACTTTACGGGAGGAGGCGGAGAAGGCGGTTTTCAGACTCGTGTCCCGGAGCTCACGGTATCGATGAATTTCTGCAACGGCGTCACTACGGCTGTCGGGCTGCTCGGCACCGACTCTCTCACCCGCTCGGTCGAGAGCCTCTACGCGAAGACCCAGGCTTTCAATGCCGAAGGCATGACCGCTTTCATGCTCACCGGCGCCTACTGGTATCCATCGCCCACAGTCACGGGCTCGGTCGCCCGNGACCTGGTCTTCCTTCAGCCGGTCATAGGGGTAAAGCTGGCTCTCGCCGATTCGCGCGGGCCCCACATCGATGCAAAGGACCTGGCCTCCCTCGCGTCCGATGTGCAGGTCGCCGCGCTCGTGGCCAACAAGCCGGGCATCATCACCGTCCACACCGGCATCAGGGCGCAGGCCCTCGACCTCATCCTCGAAATCGTCGAAAAATTCGAGATACGGCCAAGCATCTTTGTCCCCACCCACATCAACCGGAAAGGCGGCAAACTCAGCGATCAGGCGCTCGAGCTCGCCGCAAAAGGAGCCGTAGTCGATGCCACCTGCCACCAGGAACTGCCCGAACCGGACTCNCCCCGCCTGACCGCCGCCGACTTTGCCTGCCTCGCCCGNGATAACGGGCTCTTCGATCATGTGTCCTTCAGTTCGGACTCCGGCGGCTCAATGCCGATATGGAATCAGGACCGCAGCCGCATTGTCGGNATGGGCGTGGGCATGCCTTCCTCGCTGATGTTCGAGCTCAAGCTCTTGGTCAACAGCAAGAACATTCCCATGGAACAGGCACTGCAGCCCTTGACGACGACGCCCGCGCGCATTTATGGTCTCGAAACAAGGAAAGGAGCTCTGCGCGTTGGTATGGACGCCGATCTTGTTGTAATCGATCCATCCTCGTTCACGATCCGCGATGTCGTCGCACGCGGCGCAGTTGTGGTTAAGAACAGAGAAGCCGTCAAAAAAGGATATTTTGAGGCATGAGGACGACGGACCTTTTTATGCGCGATGACGAACTCCTCGCGATAAAAGACTTGTCGCTCAGCTTTCCCGGATACGGCGGGTACACTCAGGTACTTCACAATATATCCTTTTCGGTGAAGAGGGGTGAAACTCTCGCGATTGTCGGGGAATCCGGCTCGGGAAAGACTGTCACGATGCGCCGCGTTATGCAACTGCTCGGAAACGTGCGCACCGACTCCGGCCAAATCCTGCTCAGAAAGCGCGACAACCAGATACTCGACATCACGAACATCAGCCACAAAGACGCGACCGCGATCAGGGGTTCCGATCTCTCCATGATCTTTCAGGAACCCATGACTTCGCTCAACCCCGTATTCACCATCGGCAATCAGCTGCTCGAGGCGATTCTGGTGCACCGGCGCATCCCGAGGGCGCAGGCCATGGACAAGGTCATGGAGCTTCTGGAGCTGGTGCGGATTCCCGACAAGGACCGACGCGTAAACGACTATCCATTCCAGCTTTCGGGAGGCATGCGCCAGCGCGTCATGATCGCGATGGCCCTCGCCAGCAACCCGCAAATCCTGATCGCGGACGAGCCCACGACGGCGCTGGACGTGACGATTCAGGCCCAGATACTCGCGCTGATAAAGTCGCTCCAGGACAGACTCCACATCTCGGTCGTCTTTATCACGCACGACATGGGAGTCGTCGCCGAGATCGCGGACCGCGCTCGTGGTCATGTACAAAGGCGAAGTCGTCGAAGAAAACGGCGTGAACGCGATATTCTCGGCGCCTTCGCACCCGTATACTCGTGCTCTGCTGAAGCCGTGCCGAAACTCGGCTCTATGACGGGACGAATCTTTCCGCGACCCTGCCGGTGCTCGAAATGTCCAAGGAGCTCAACCGAAAGGCCGGCGACGCCCTCCGGAGGAAAAAACCATCGACACCGCGGACTACACACAGGAGCCCCTCCTGCAGGTGCGGAACCTGACGACGCACTTCACCGCGGACAAGACGCTCTTCGGGCGCACCACCTATGTCGTGCGCGCGGTGCAGGATGTCAATTTCGACGTGTATGAAGGCGAAACCCTCGC